>NZ_JBIARJ010000013.1:0-174010 GCF_042889825.1 Streptomyces sp. NPDC002467
CCCCCGTGCGGCCCGGCGGGGGCGGGGGTGCCGCTGCGCGGAGCCGGTCCCCTACCCGCCCTTCCACCGTTCCCCGGGGCTCCGCCCCGGACCCCTCAAACGCCGGACGGGCTGATACTCAGCCCCGCCGGCGATTGAGGCGCGGGCGCGGAGCGCCGTAGGGGTGACGGGTGGCCCCCGGCGGACAGGGTCGAAGCCGCCTGCCCGCAGGGCAGTGAACCCCCGCGGCCGCCCGCCCAAGGGCTACGCGTCGGGCCGGACCACCGCCTTGATCGGCATCGAGCCCGCGCCCGCGATCGTGATGTTGCGGCCGGGGCGGGGGGCGTGGACCATCGCGCCGTCGCCGATGTACATCGCGACGTGGCTCGCGTCGTCGAAGTAGATGATCAGGTCACCGGGCCGCATGTCCTTCAGCGGAACCTTCGGCAGCAGCCGCAGCTGCTCCTGCGAGGTCCGCGGGATGCCCTTGCCCGCCGCCCGCCAGGCCTGCGAGGTCAGCCCGGAGCAGTCGTACGAGCCCGGGCCCTCGGCGCCCCAGAGGTACGGCTTGCCGATCTGCGCGGTGGCGAACTGCACCGCCCGCTTGCCCGCGTCCGTCGCCGTGCCGTTGATGTCCTTCAGCGCGCCCGTCGACAGCCACGCCGTCTGCGCCTTGTACTGCGCTTCCTGTTCGAGCTGGATCAGCCGGGCCTTCTCCTCGGCCTTCAGCTTGCTCTCCAGCTCCTCCGCCGCCTTGATCTTCGCCTCGATCTCCTTCTTGGCGGCTTCCTGCTTGACCCGGTTCTCCTCCAGGACGGCCCAGCGCGCGCTCGCGTCCGCCGCGTACCGCTTCAAGTCGTTTTGGGTGCTGTCCAGTTCGGAGAGCATGCTGGAGGTGGCCTTTTCGCCCTGCCGCAACCGGCCCGCCCCGTCCAGGAACTGCGTCGGGCTCCCGCTCAACGCCAGCTGTGCGCCCGGCGGCAGGCCGCCCGAGCGGTACTGGGCGCGGGCGGCGGCGCCCGCGCGGCTCTTGAGGGTGTCGATCTTCGACTGCCCGGCCTGGATCAGGTTGGCGAGCTCGACGATCTTCTCCGACTGGGCCTTGGTCTCGGCCTCCGCCTGGTTGTAGGCGTCGGTGGCGGCCCCCGCCTGGTGGTACAGGTCCTCTATCTCCTTGTGGACCTGCTCCAGGGATTTGACCCCCGGCTCCGGTGCGGGCGCGGCAGGCGCGGCGGGTGCGGCCGGCGTCGCGTGCGCCATCCCCGTCGCAAGACCGGGCGCGGTCAATATCGCCATCGCGCACAGCAGTACGAGAGCGCTCGCGCCACGCCGTTGCCTCACGGCCCCCATGGTCCCCCCAGACTCCATAACTGACTATCCATCAGTAACTTGTCATCGCCCTCGGGATGGTGTCACGAGTCGGTGAATTCCAACACCCTTGTGGATGACCGGCCGGATCAGGCCGTATTCATTTCAGCCCCACCACCCCTGACGACTCAACGGGCCACCCGGATCACCGGTTCCCCGGCCCGCCGTATTCACCCCACCGGGCGCAGGGCCTCCCAACGCACCGTCAGTTCCCCCTGCCGCCACCGCCCCGGACCGTCCGCCAGCGGCCAGTCGACGGCCAGGTCCCGCGCCGTCCGGATCCAGCGCTGCCGCGCGCCGTAGGAGGCGTACGGGGCCGCCGCCGCCCAGGCCCGGTCGAAGTCGCGCAGGAAGGAGTGCACCGGCTCGCCCGGCACGTTCCGGTGGATCAGCGCCTTCGGCAGCCGCTCCGCCAGGTCCGAGGGCCGCTCCAGGGAGCCCAGCCGGGTCGCGAACGTCACCGTCCGCGGACCCTCCGGGCCCAGCGCCACCCACACGTGCCGCCGCCCGATCTCGTCGCAGGTGCCCTCCACCAGCAACCCGTCCGGCGCCAGCCGCGCGCACAGCCGCGCCCAGACCTCCGCGACCTGCTCCTCGTCGTACTGGCGCAGCACGTTCGCCGCGCGGATCAGCGCCGGGCGTTCCCCGCCGTCCAGCGGCACCTCGAAGCCGCCGTGCCGGAAGCTGAGGCCCTCCCGCTCGTACGGCTTCGCGCCCGCGACCCGCGCCGGCTCGATCTCGATGCCGACCACCCGCACCCGGGGCGCCGCCTCCCGCAGCCGCGCCAGCAGCTCGACCGCCGTCCACGGCGCGGCCCCGTAACCCAGGTCGACGGCGACCGGCGCGTCCGCCCGCCGCAGTGCCGCCCCGTGCGCGGCCGCCATCCAGCGGTCCATCCGCCGCAGGCGGTTCGGATTGGTCGTCCCGCGCGTCACCGTGCCCACGGGGCGGCCGGGCTTCCGGCCGGAGCCATGGCTGGGCGAGGGGGACGGAGTGCTGCGGGAGGCCATGAGCCGAGGTTAAGCGGAGCGCCCTCACCACGGGAAAACCGGTCTTCGGCACGGGAGCGCCATGCCGTCCGCAAGAAAAATCGCGGATTCCCCGGCCATCCCGGAATGCGCGGGACCGCCATCCGGGTTGCACTCCTTGAAGGGCGCCTCGTGCGCTCCCGTCAGCATGCCCGCCAGCCGATCAGTCCGAGCGTCGTCGTCCGAGCGAGAGGAACTGCTCCCTTGAGCCAGTACGTGTCCCGCATCGGCGGCAGTATCGGCGGCCGCCTCGCCGCCCGCGCGGGCCGCCACGAGCCGCGGCTGCGCCTGCCGGCCGCCGTCGGAGGCCACCGCAAGCCGCGCCGCGTCGCCATGCTCAGCGTGCACACCTCACCGCTTCACCAGCCCGGTACCGGCGACGCCGGCGGGATGAACGTGTACATCGTGGAGCTGGCCCGACGCCTCGCGGCGATCAACATCGAGGTGGAGATCTTCACCCGGGCCACCACCGGCGGGCTGCCGCCCGTGGTCGAGCTGGCCCCCGGGGTCCTCGTACGGCACGTGGACGCGGGACCGTACGAAGGCCTCGCCAAGGAGGAGCTCCCGGCCCAGCTGTGCGCCTTCACCCACGGCGTGATGCAGGCCTGGGCCGGCCACCGCCCCGGCTACTACGACCTCGTCCACTCCCACTACTGGCTCTCCGGCCACGTCGGCTGGCTCGCCGCCGAACGCTGGGGCGTGCCGCTCGTGCACGCCATGCACACCATGGCGAAGGTCAAGAACGCCGCGCTCGCCGAGGGCGACACCCCCGAGCCCGCCGCCCGCGTCATAGGCGAGACCCAGATCGTGGCCGCCGCCGACCGCCTCATCGCGAACACCGCCGAGGAGGCCGACGAGCTCGTACGGCACTACGAGGCCGACCCCGCCAAGGTGGCCGTCGTCCACCCCGGCGTGAACCTCGACCGCTTCACCGTCGGCGACGGCCGCGCCGCCGCCCGGGCCCGCCTCGGCCTGCCGCAGGACGCCGTCATCCCGCTCTTCGCCGGCCGGATCCAGCCCCTGAAGGCCCCCGACATACTGCTGCGGGCCGTCGCCGTCCTGGTCGACCGGGACCCCTCGCTGCGCCGCCGACTCTTCGTCCCCGTCGTCGGCGGACCGAGCGGGAGCGGTCTGGCGAAGCCGGAGGGGCTGCAGAAGCTTGCCGCCAAGCTCGGCATCGCCGACCTCGTGCACTTCCACCCGCCCGTCGCCCAAGACGGCCTCGCGGACTGGTTCCGGGCCGCGTCCGTGCTGGTCATGCCCTCCTACAACGAGTCCTTCGGGCTCGTCGCGATAGAGGCCCAGGCCACCGGCACCCCGGTGCTCGCCGCCGCGGTCGGCGGTCTGCCCGTCGCCGTCGACGACGGGGTCACCGGCATCCTCGTGCCCGGCCACGACCCGGTGGACTACGCGCGGCAGCTGCGGCGCTTCATCGACGAGCCGGAGCTCACCGACCGGATGGGCGGGCAGGCCGCCCGGCACGCGCAGTTCTTCGGCTGGGACACGGCCGCGAGCGCCACGGCCGACGTGTACACGGCAGCGATGCACGATCACCGCCGTCGCGTACGCTCCCACCATGGCTGACACCGCCGAGATCACCGCGATCGTCGAGAGCGCCCTGACCGGCGCGGAGCTGAGCTGGGAGAGCCCCGAGCCGGGCTCGTACGTCGTCCAGCTCCCCGGGACCCGCAAGCTGAGCACGACCTGCTCGCTGCGGGTCGGCCGGCACTCCCTGTCGGTCAACGCCTTCGTGATCCGCCACCCCGACGAGAACGAGGCCGGCGTCCACCGCTGGCTGCTGGAGCGCAACCTCAAGCTGTACGGGCTGAGCTACGCGGTGGACCGCCTCGGGGACGTCTACCTCACGGGCCGGCTGCCGCTGTCGGTGGTCAACCCGGAGGACCTGGACCGCCTGCTGGGCACCGTCCTGGAGGCGGCCGACGGAGCCTTCAACACCCTGCTGGAGCTGGGTTTCGCGAGCGCGATCCGCCGCGAGTACGAGTGGCGCGTGTCCCGCGGCGAACCGACCTTCAACCTCGACGCCTTCAAACACCTGACGCAGCCGACGCCCTGACGCGTCCCGCCACGGCCCCGCCTAGGCCTCGGCGGTGGCGGGCAGCGACGCGGACCCCGGCACGGCAGGGGCCCCGGCCCCGGCCGAAGGCTCGTCACCGGACCCGGACCCGGCAGGGGCCACGGCCCCGGCCTCGGCTTCCCCGTCCGGCCGAGCCCGCGGCAGGTTCCGCATCAGCAGCCAGTACCCGAGTCCCGCGACCGTGCCCAGGACCGCGGTCGTCCCCCACAGCCACTGCGCCCCGTACCGGTCGATGACCCACCCTGCCAGCAGCGGTGCGACCAGCGAGGCCACTGCCCAGGACAGCGTGTACATGCCCTGGTAGCGGCCCCGCGCGTGCACCGGCGACAGCTGCACGACCAGGCCCATCTGGGTCGGCGAGTTGATGATCTCGGCCAGCGTCCACACGGACACCGTCAGCGCGAGCGCCCCGACGGACCCGCCGAAGGCCGTCAGCCCGAACCCGTATCCCGCGAGCAGGGCGGAGACCACCAGCAGCTTCTGCGGGTCCCGGTGCTCGATGAACCGCGTCACCGGGATCTGGAGCAGCACGATCATCACGCCGTTCACCGCGATGACCAGGCCGTAGTCGCCGGTCGAGAAGCCCGCGGTCCCCATCGCCAGCGGCAGGCCGAACGAGCCCTGCATGAAGATCAGCGAGATCAGGAACGACAGCCCGACGACCCCCATGAACCGCGCGTCGCGCAGCACCGCGCCGAGCCCGGCCGCGGGCTCCGCGGCCGCCGTGGTCGCGTCGTCCTTCACGGGGCGCGACTCGGGCAGCTTCAGGTAGACGAGGAGCGCGCAGACCAGCGTCAGCGCCGCCTCGCCGAGGAAGCCGGCCAGGTAGCTGTACTCGGCGATGAAACCCGCGACGGTCGAGGAGACGGCGAAGCCCAGGTTGATCGCCCAGTAGTTCAGTGCGAACGCCCGCACCCGGTCCTCGGGCCGCACGATGTCGGCCATCATCGCCTGCACCGCCGGCCGGGAGGCGTTCGAGGCCATGCCGACCAGCAGGGCCACCGCGGCGATGGCCGCGGGGTGCTCCATGAAGCCCAGCACCGCCACCGACAGGGCGGTCGACACGTTGGCGGCCAGCATCGTCGGCCGCCGGCCGAGCCGGTCGGTCATCACGCCGGCGACGAGGGACGAAATCACCCCGCCGAGCCCGTGGAGGGCGACCACAAGTCCCGCGAAGGAGGCCGAGTAGCCCCTGTCCAGGGTCAGGTACAAGGCCATGAAGGTGGCGACGAAGGCCCCGAGCCGGTTGACCAGGGTGCTCGCCCACAGCCACCAGAACTCCTTCGGCAGACCCGACACGCTCTCCCGGACGGCCCGTCTGAGGCTGGCAACGGACATAAGGAATCCCCCCGGGGAAGTAAGTGCCGATTGGGCTGAACGCACGTTACGAGCGGGGGTCTGCGGGCGCCACTCAATTGACGCGGACCGTCAATCGGGGGCCGCCGGACGGGGCGAGCGGGCGCCCGCGAACGTCCATTAGGCTCGTACGCATGGCCGACGCACCGTACAAGCTGATCCTCCTCCGCCACGGCGAGAGCGAGTGGAACGCGAAGAACCTGTTCACCGGCTGGGTGGACGTCAATCTCAACGAGAAGGGCGAGAAGGAGGCGGTCCGGGGCGGTGAGCTGCTCAAGGACGCCGGTCTGCTCCCCGACGTGGTCCACACCTCCCTCCAGAAGCGCGCGATCCGCACCTCCCAGCTCGCGCTGGAGGCCGCCGACCGCCACTGGATCCCGGTCCACCGTTCCTGGCGCCTGAACGAGCGCCACTACGGCGCCCTCCAAGGCAAGGACAAGGCCCAGACCCTCGCCGAGTTCGGCGAGGAGCAGTTCATGCTGTGGCGCCGCTCGTACGACACCCCGCCGCCGGCCCTCGAGGACGGTACGGAGTTCTCGCAGTCCGGGGACCCGCGCTACGCGTCGATCCCGCCGGAGCTGCGCCCGCGCACGGAGTGCCTCAAGGACGTCGTCGTCCGCATGCTCCCGTACTGGTACGACTCGATCGTCCCGGACCTGCTCGACGGCCACACCGTCCTGGTCGCCGCGCACGGCAACTCGCTGCGCGCCCTGGTCAAGCACCTCGACGGCATCTCCGACGCCGACATCGCGGGCCTGAACATCCCGACCGGCATCCCGCTCTCCTACGAGCTGGACGCCGACTTCAAGCCCCTCAACCCGGGCGGCACCTACCTCGACCCGGAGGCCGCCGCAGCCGCCATCGAGGCCGTCAAGAACCAGGGCAAGAAGTAACCCACAGCCGTGAACGAGCTCTCGACCTGCGGTTTCACCCGCGGGTCGGGGGCTTGACGCACGTGGGTGCGGTACGGGGGCCGGACGGGGGGATCGGTGCGGCCGAACGGGCGACTGCGGCGCGGTAGCGGTGACCGGCGGCCGAATTCCGGCGTTTCCCCGGCATGAAGATCAATCGATTCTCCGCGGTCGGCGCCCTCGCCGGCGTAGTCCTGCTGGCCGGTGGCGCCCCCGCGGCGCAGGCCGACCCGCTGCTCGACCTCATCGACAACCTGAACATCTCGGACCTCAACGTCTCCCGGGTCCTGAGCAACCCGGCGGTCGTCGTCAACAACGGCGGTACGACCACCCTCACGCAGGCCGAGCCGCTCCTGGCGTCGCTCGCGGCCCCCGTCGCCGCCCCCGCCGCCGCCCCGGCCGCGCCGGCCACCCCGGGCGTCGCCCCGGTCGCCCCGGCCGCCCCGAAGCGGACCATCCAGGCCGCCCCCGTCCTGCCGGGTGGTGCCGCGCGCATCGACGTCGCCCCGTAGTCGCGGTCGTTCCTTCGACCACCGAAAGCGAGAGGGCCCCGTCCGCGGAAACGGACGGGGCCCTCGCGTGCGTTCGCACGGGCGGCGGTCAGCCGCCGCACTGGCAGGGGGCGCCGGACTGGCAGCCGCAGCCGCAGCCGGAGCCGCAGCCGCAGGCCGCCAGGAGAGGGAGCCGCAGCGGCTCCGGCTTCGGCGGCTGCTCCTGCTCCGGGGTGATGGGGACGGGGGAATCGGGCATGGATCCTCCTCGCTGGCGACGAACGGGATGTCGTGTGCCTTCGCCTCATTCATGCCCAGCCACACCGGCGCGTCAACGGCGCATTGGCGCAGGGAGGGACGGACGCGAGTACCCCCGCCGGACTCCGTCAGACGCCGTCGACGATCGTCGGCTGCTGGAGTTCGTCCGCGTGCTCGCCCGTCACCAGATAGACCACGCGCTTGGCCACCGACACCGCGTGGTCCGCGAACCGCTCGTAGTAGCGGCCCAGCAGGGTCACGTCGACCGCCGTCTCGATGCCGTGCTTCCAGCGGTCGTCCATCAGGTGCTGGAAGAGCGTGCGGTGCAGCTGGTCCATCTCGTCGTCGTCCTGCTCCAGCTGGAGCGCCAGGTCGACGTCCTTCGTGATGATGACCTCGGCCGCCTTCGCCATCAGGCGCTGCGCCAGCTGACCCATCTCCAGGATCGTGGCGTGCAGGTCCCGCGGCACCGCCCTGTCCGGGAAGCGCAGCCGGGCGAGCTTCGCGACGTGCTGGGCCAGGTCGCCGCTGCGCTCCAGGTCGGCGCTCATGCGCAGCGAGGTCACGACGATGCGCAGGTCGGTGGCGACCGGCTGCTGGCGGGCCAGCAGGGCGATGGCCCGCGCCTCCAGGTCGTGCTGGAGGTCGTCGACCTTCTGGTCGGACGCGATGACGCTCTCGGCGAGCTTCAGGTCCGCGTCGAGCATGGACGTCGTGGCCCGCCCGATCGCGGAACCGACGAGCCGGGCCATCTCGACGAGGCCTTCTCCGATCGAGTCCAGTTCCTCGTGGTACGCGTCGCGCATGTCTCGTGTCCCTCTCTCGACCTACTGAAACAGCTCTACTGCCGGTGTTCCGGTGCCCGGGAATCCATGTCCGGGCCTCACGTTTTCACGTTGAACCGCAAACGCGTCCGACTCCGGCATCACAAATGAATCAACCCCGTCGCCAGGGTGAACTCTGGGCGACGACTGTTCGAGGTGCCACCCGAACGGCTGTGGAAGTGTCGTCGGGCCTGCTTAACCTGGATCCATGGACGTGAACGCGGCGGTCGCCGCAGCTGCAGCGATCGCCGGTCTTTGCACCGGTGTGATCGCGATGCTGGCGTTCCGCTGGAGCGAGCGCGACCAGGCCCGCCCCACCCGGAGCTCCATGCGCCCCGACATCAACGCGGTCCTGCCGCCCGGCGTGGACACGGTCCTGTCCGTGCTGCGGTCCTCGGCGGTGGTGCTCGACGAGGGCGACGCGGTGGTCAAGGCGAGTTCGGCGGCGTACGCGCTCGGGCTGGTCCGCGGCGGCAAGCTCGCCGTGGAGCCCATGCTGCACATGGCCCGTGACACCCGCCGTGACGGGGAGATACGCCAGGTCGAGCTCGACCTGCCCCGGCGCGGCACCGGCCGCGGCGAGGCCCTCGCCGTCTCGGCGCGCGTCGCCCCGCTGGGCTCGCGCCTCGTACTGCTGCTGGTCGAGGACCTCACCGAGGCCCGTCGCATCGAGGCCGTACGCCGTGACTTCGTCGCCAACGTCTCGCACGAGCTGAAGACCCCGGTGGGCGCGATCTCCCTGCTCTCCGAGGCCGTCATGGACGCCGCGGACGACCCCGAGGCGGTCAGCCGTTTCGCGGGCCGCATGCAGATCGAGGCCACCCGCCTGATCAACCTCGTCCAGGAGCTCATCGACCTCTCCCGGGTCCAGAACGACGACCCGCTGGAGGACGCCGAGCCCGTCCGCGTGGACACCCTCGTGGCCGAGGCCATAGACCGCTGCCGCCACACGGCGTCCTCGAAGCAGATCACCATGGCCGCGGGCGGCACCGCCGACCTGCGCGTCTGGGGCAACCGCGGCCAGCTCGCGGCAGCCCTCGGGAATCTGGTCGAGAACGCCGTCAACTACAGCCCCGCCCGCACCCGCGTCGGCATAGCCGGACGCAGGGTGACGGCCCCCGGGGGAGACTTGATCGAGATCGCCGTGACCGACCAGGGCATCGGCATCCCGGAAAAGGACCGCGAGCGCATCTTCGAGCGCTTCTACCGCGTGGACCCGGCCCGCTCCCGCGCCACGGGAGGCACCGGCCTGGGCCTTGCGATCGTGAAGCACGTCGCCGCCTCGCACGGCGGGGAGGTGTCGGTATGGAGCTCGGAGGGCCAGGGATCCACCTTCACCCTGAGGCTCCCCGAAGCGGCCGCGCAGTCCCCGGCGCCGGACCGCCGGACGCACCCGACCCCCGCCTGACCCCGACAGCCCCGCAAACCGCTCCAGCCACACCTGCCCCGGAGGACCTTCCGTGACCCGAGTGCTCGTCGTCGAGGATGAGGAATCCTTCAGCGACGCCCTGTCCTACATGCTCCGCAAGGAGGGCTTCGAGGTCGCCATCGCGGCGACCGGGCCCGACGGGCTCGACGAGTTCGAGCGCAACGGCGCCGACCTCGTCCTCCTCGACCTGATGCTCCCCGGCCTGCCGGGTACGGAGGTCTGCCGGCAGCTGCGCGGCCGCTCCAACGTGCCCGTGATCATGGTGACCGCCAAGGACAGCGAGATCGACAAGGTCGTCGGGCTGGAGATAGGAGCCGACGACTACGTCACGAAGCCCTTCTCCTCGCGCGAGCTGGTCGCCCGCATCCGAGCGGTCCTGCGCCGCCGGGGCGAGCCGGAGGAGGTCACCCCGGCAGCCCTGGAGGCCGGCCCGGTCCGCATGGACGTCGACCGCCACGTGGTCACCGTCGCCGGCGCCAAGGTGGACCTCCCGCTGAAGGAGTTCGACCTGCTGGAGATGCTCCTGCGCAACGCGGGCCGCGTGCTGACCCGCATGCAGCTGATCGACCGGGTCTGGGGCGCGGACTACGTCGGCGACACCAAGACCCTCGACGTCCACGTCAAGCGCCTCCGCGCCAAGATCGAGCCGGACCCGGGCGCGCCGCGCTACCTGGTCACGGTGCGCGGCCTGGGCTACAAGTTCGAGCCGTAGGCCGACGGCGCTGCCGCTGTGCCGAGGCCGGTCGGAGGCCGGCGCAGCGGCTCGAAGCCGGTGAGGCCCCCCGGGGCCTCGCCGTGCGAGGGGCGCACGTGGGAGGGGCTCGAGCCGGACCCGGGCGCGCCGCGCTATCTGGTCACGGTGCGCGGCCTGGGCTACAAGTTCGAGCCGTGAGCCGACGACACGCCCTGACGAACGGGAAGGGCCCCGGCCGCATCGTGCGGTCGGGGCCCTTCCCGTTTGCGTACGTGGCTACGCGGCTACGCGCCTCAGTGGCCGGCGGCGTGCGAGGCCGTGCCGGACGGGGTGCCGGACGGCGTGCCCGAGGCAGCGCCCGAAGGGGTACCGGAGGGGGTGCCCGACGGCGTGCCCGAGGGGGTACCGGACGGCGTGCCGGACGGGGTGCCCGAGGGGGTGGCGCCGGGGACCGGGAGGGTGCCCGGGACCGCGGTGGGGCCCCAGGCGGCGTACATGCCGGTGGCGGGCACCACGAAGGCGCCGAGCGCGACGTCACCCGTGCGGCTGAGCTGGAAGACGACCCGCTGGTTCTCGCCGAGCTTGGCGGCCTCGGCGCCTTCCTCGATCACGGCGGAGGGGTTGCCCTTGCCGCCCAGGACGACGGACCCGCCGGCCGGCACGGTGACCTTGCCGGAGCCCTCGGCACCCTTCAGGGTGACCTTGCCCTTGCCACCCGGGAGGGTGATGGCGTCGAGGGTCTGCTCCGTCTTGCCGGAGTTGAAGACCGTCGCCGAGATGGCGGCCGGGCCCTTCTTCTCCTTGTCGCCCTGGATGATCAGAGCGTTCTGGATCTTGATGACGCCCTTGGTGGTGGCGGCGTTGTCCGGCTTGATCTGGAGGGTCTGCGCGTCCTGGCCTGCGCCGCAGGCTGCCAGCGAGGCGATCGAGAACACGACGGCGGTGGCGGCGAGGGCGCCGCGTCGAAGGCTGCGGCTCACGGCGGCGGCATCTCCTTGGACGTACGGAACGGAAGGGTGGGGCCTTGGAACGGCCGAGGTAAAGCCGCTCTAAGGGTGTGTCAGCGGGCTCAGGTTACCGAGCCGCCACCCTGGCCCCGCACCCGACCCTCCGCAGGGCGGCGCCCGCCCTCACACGCGTGCCGCGATCTTCCATTCCGCTCGCCGATCATGCGCCGGTCCAAGCGTCGCCCGATCTCCGCCCGATCTCCGCCCGATCTCCGCCCGATGTCCGCTCGATGCCCGGCTTGATCACCCGCTTCACCCCCCGCTTCATCCGGGCTTCACGTGTCGATCATGTGGAGTCCCGTACGGCCTGCGCATAACCCGGCTCGGCACCCGGTGATCAAATTCCGAGATTCCTGCGAACGGCACTTCGTGATCAATTCAGGATTGGTCCGGAACCGATCCGTGCGGACGTCCGCCAGTCGAACGGAGTAGTTCGGTTTCCCGGCTCGCAAACCGGCAAAACGGGACGTACGTCACACTGGTGGCCGCGTCGGGGAGGTGTAGCGTGGCCCTTTCGGCTGGTCCGCACAGCGCCCCCGACCTGCGAATACCCCCTTCCAGAAGCCCTTCGCAGCACGTTCCTGTCGCTGTTGTCAAGCCCCGAGATGTGCCCTGACCTGCGAAAACGCCATTCATAACAGTCAGTTCTCGTGTTACCCTGGATAGCCACGGAAGGGGTACCTGTCACATGACGTTCAAGGTTGGCGACACCGTGGTCTATCCCCATCACGGGGCCGCGCTGATCGAGGCCATTGAGACTCGTCAGATCAAAGGCGTGGACAAGACCTACTTGGTGCTCAAGGTCGCTCAGGGCGACCTGACGGTTCGCGTGCCTGCGGACAATGCAGAGTTCGTCGGTGTTCGCGACGTAGTCGGCCAGGACGGGCTGGACCGGGTCTTCGAGGTGCTCCGCGCACCGTACGCAGAAGAGCCGACGAACTGGTCCCGGCGCTACAAGGCAAATCTGGAGAAGCTCGCTTCTGGCGATGTCATCAAGGTCGCCGAAGTGGTGCGTGACCTGTGGCGTCGTGAGCGTGAGCGCGGGCTTTCCGCGGGCGAGAAGCGCATGCTCGCGAAGGCGCGTCAGATCCTGGTGAGCGAGCTCGCGCTCGCTGAGAACACGAACGAGGACAAGGCCGAGGCCCTCCTCGACGAGGTGCTCGCGTCCTGACGCGAGGCCCGTACATCACGTTCTTCGAAACCGGGTGTACACAGTTGTGCCGCGGTGCCCGATGACACGGTCTCTCCTCCGCGAGAGGCCTGTTGCCGGGCGCTGCGGCATGTCTGTATCCATGCCCTTTTCGATCTACCGTGATCCACGGTGATCTACCGTTTCAGGACCCACCACCTCGATGGCGTGCCGGGTCCGGGCAGCCTGCTCGACCGGTCGTCACGGAAGGGGCGAGGGGCGTCGCACCCGGCACGCTTCAGGCCATACCCATGTCGGCCGAAGTCACAAACCTGGCTCGGAGCTACTGATGTCTGACGAAACGCGCCCCCACCGCACCGCCGCGGTGATCCCGGCCGCCGGCCGGGGCGTACGCCTCGGCCCCGGCGCCCCCAAGGCCCTGCGGGCCCTCGGCGGCACCCCGATGCTCGTCCACGCCGTCCGCGCGATGGCCCGCTCGCGCGCGATCTCCCTCGTGGTGGTCGTCGCCCCGTCCGACGGGGCCGAGGAGGTGCGCCTCCTGCTCGGCGAGCACGCCCTGCCGGAGCGGACCGAGGTCCTCGTCGTCCCCGGCGGGGAGACCCGCCAGGATTCCGTACGGGCCGGCCTGCGCGCGCTCCCCTCGGACATCACCTCCGTCCTCATCCACGACGCGGCCCGCCCGCTCGTCCCCGTCGACACCGTGGACTCCGTCGTCGAGGCCGTGCACCGGGGCGCCGCCGCCGTGGTCCCCGCCCTGCCGCTCGCCGACACCGTCAAGGAGGTCGAGCCCGGCAAGCCCGGCGAGCCGGAGCCGGTCGTCGCCACGCCCGAGCGGGCCCGGCTGCGCGCCGTACAGACCCCGCAGGGCTTCGACGTCGCCACGCTGCTGCGCGCGCACGACGAGATCGCCGTCGCCGGCGAAGGCGCCACCGACGACGCGGGCATGGTCGAGCGGCTCGGCACCACCGTCCTGGTCGTGCCCGGCCACGAAGAGGCCTTCAAGGTCACCCGCCCGCTCGACCTGGTCCTCGCCGAGGCCGTACTCGCCCGCAGGAGGGCCACCGATGTCTACTGACCTGCCGCTGATCCCGCTCGTCGGCATCGGCACCGACGTGCACGCCTTCGAGACCGGCCGCGAACTGTGGTGCGCCGGCCTGCTGTGGGAGGGCGAGGACGGCCTCGCCGGCCACTCCGACGGGGACGTCGCCGCGCACGCCGCCTGCGACGCGCTGTTCTCCGCCGCCGGCGTCGGCGACCTCGGCGCGCACTTCGGCACCTCCCGCCCCGAGTGGTCCGGAGCCGCCGGCGTCACCCTCCTGGCGGAGGCCGCCCGCATCGTCCGCGCCGAGGGCTTCGAGATCGGCAACATCGCGATCCAGGTCATCGGAGTACGCCCGAAGATCGGCAAGCGGCGCGAAGAGGCGCAGAAGGCGCTCGCCGCCGCGGCGGGCGCCCCCGTCTCCGTCTCCGGCACCACCACCGACGGACTGGGCCTGACCGGACGTGCCGAAGGGCTCGCCGCCATCGCGACCGCCCTCGTGTACCGGACGAACCGGGACTGAAAACCGCCGGAGACGACACATCTTCGGCAACAAAGGTGCCCCGGGGCCCCAAAGGGTCGCGGGGCACTGCTATGCGCGCACTACCCTGGATGCCGTGACTATTCGCCTGTACGACACCAGCGCCCGGCAGATCCGCGACTTCGTCCCGCTCACCGAGGGCTGCGTCTCGATCTACCTCTGTGGCGCCACCGTCCAGGCGGCCCCGCACATCGGGCACATCCGGTCGGGCCTCAACTTCGACATGATGCGCCGCTGGTTCGAGTACCGGGGCTACGACGTCACCTTCATCCGCAACGTCACGGACATCGACGACAAGATCATCGCGAAGTCCGCCGAGCAGCGGCGCCCCTGGTGGTCCATCGGCTACGAGAACGAGCGGGCCTTCAATGACGGCTACACCGCCCTCGGCTGCCTGCCGCCCACCTACGAGCCCCGCGCCACCGGCCACGTCACCGAGATGGTCGAGATGATGCGCGGCCTCATCGAGCGCGGCCACGCCTACGAGTCCGAGGGCAACGTCTACTTCGACGTGAAGTCCTTCCCCGGCTACCTCTCGCTCTCCCGCCAGGAGCTCGACAACATCCGCCAGCCGGAGTCGACGGGCGAGACCGGCAAGCGCGACCCGCGCGACTTCGCCATGTGGAAGTCCGTCAAGCCGGGCGAGCCCTCCTGGGAGACCCCCTGGGGCCGCGGCCGTCCCGGCTGGCACCTCGAATGCTCCGCGATGGCGCACAAGTACCTCGGCGAGGCCTTCGACATCCACGGCGGCGGACTCGACCTGATCTTCCCGCACCACGAGAACGAGATCGCCCAGGCCAAGGCCTTCGGTGACGAGTTCGCCAACTACTGGGTGCACAACGCCTGGGTGACCATGTCCGGCGAGAAGATGTCCAAGTCCCTCGGGAACTCGGTCCTCGTCTCCGAGATGGTCAAGCAGTGGCGTCCCATCGTGCTGCGCTACTACCTCGGCACCCCGCACTACCGGTCGATGATCGAGTACAGCGAGGAGGCCCTGCGCGAGGCCGAGTCCGCGTTCGCGCGCATCGAGGGCTTCTACCAGCGCGTCATCGAGAAGGCCGGCTCGCCCGTCGAGCCCGCCGCCGAGGTCCCGCCCGCCTTCGCCGAGGCCATGGACGACGACCTCGGGGTCCCGCAGGCGCTCGCCATCGTCCACACCACCGTCCGCCAGGGCAACAGCGCGCTGGCGGCCGACGACAAGGACGAGGCCATCGCGCGCCTGTCCGAGGTGCGGGCCATGCTGCGCGTCCTCGGCCTGGACCCGCTCGACCCGCACTGGGCCGACGAGACCGACCGAGGCGAGGACCTCCACGGCGCCGTGGACACCCTCGTGCGCCTCGTCCTGGAACAGCGCGAGTCCGCCCGCGCCCGCAAGGACTGGGCCACCGCCGACGCCATCCGCGACCAGCTCCAGCAGTCGGGCCTCGTCATCGAGGACAGCCCGACCGGACCGCGCTGGACACTCGGACCCCGCTGAGCCGGGCAGCTCAGCCTGCTGTGCCGCCCGGCACTCCGGGCGGCACACTCTTCATACGTACATATCGCAGCACCAGACGAAACAGGTAGAAGTCATGGCCGGGAACAGCCAGCGCAGGAACCGCCGCACGTCCAACAAGAAGGGCGCCACGGTCGGCAGCGGTGGCCAGCGGCGCAAGGGCCTGGAGGGCAAGGGCCCCACCCCCAAGGCCGAGGACCGCAAGAAGCACAAGGCCAACCGGATCGCCAACGCCATGGCCCGCCAGGCCGCCAAGCGCCGCCCGGCCCCGCGCCGCGGCGGCCCCAAGGGCACGAGCGAGATGGTCGTCGGCCGCAACCCGGTCTTCGAGGCCCTGCGCGACGGCGTACCCGCCACCACCCTGTACGTCCAGCAGTTCATCGACAACGACGAGCGCGTCCGCGAGGCCCTGCGCCTCGCTGGCGAGCGCGGCAACATCAACCTGATGGAAGCCCCGCGCCCCGAGCTCGACCGCATGACCAACGGGCTCAACCACCAGGGCCTGGTCCTCCAGGTCCCGCCGTACGAGTACGCGCACCCCGAGGACCTCACCGACGCCGCCCACGACAACGGCGAGGACCCCCTCATCGTCGCCCTCGACGGCGTCACCGACCCGCGCAACCTCGGCGCGATCGTCCGCTCCGTCTCCGCCTTCGGCGGCCACGGCGTGGTCATCCCCGAGCGCCGCGCCGCCGGCATGACCGCCGGTGCCTGGAAGACCTCCGCCGGCACCGCCGCCCGCACCCCGGTCTCCCGCGTCACCAACCTGACCCGCGCCCTCCAGGACTACAAGAAGGCCGGCATCACCATCGTCGGCCTCGCCGCCGAGGGCACGCACGAGGTGCAGGACCTGGAGGCGCTCGCCGGCCCGGTCGTCATCGTCGTCGGTTCCGAGGGCAAGGGCCTCGGCCGCCTCGTCGGCGAGAACTGCGACTTCCTCGTCCGCATCCCGATGCCGGGTGGCGCCGAGTCGCTGAACGCCGGTGTCGCCGCGGGCGTCGTCCTCTACGAGGCGGCCCGCCGCCGCGCCACGACCCCGCGCACCTGATCTCCGCGTCGATCCGCGCGTCGATCCCCGCGTTGATCCACTTGGCTCACGGAAAGTGACCCGTGAGCGTGCCACCCCGCCCGTTTCGGGCGGGGTGGCTTGATCTTGACGGGCCTCGGACACATCCCTGCTGTCAAGGCAGTGTCCTAAACACTGATCACTCGGTTAGATGAGTGTGGACACCAGAACGTCAGGGTTCGACGACCAGCCGGCGCTGAGCATGGTCAAGGTGCCGTGCGACCCCGCACAGGTCATCGTCAACCACGCCAGCTTCCGCGTGCGGCTCGCACCGAGCACGAGCGCGCGTTCCAAGCCCGCGAACGCCCCCTCCCGCGCACCCGTCCTCGGCGGTGCCGTGGTCGCTGCCGCCGGGGCCACCCGCCGCCGGGCCCCCGTCGTCTGGAGCGGCAGGTCGGCCCCCGGCGACTCCGCCGCCATGGGCGGACTCCTCCAGGCCGTACGCGAGGCCGGGCGCGGCCGCGACGAGTACGGCGGCGACTACGACGGCGGAGCCACCCAGGTCATCCCGCGCATCGACCTCGCCCACGACCTCGCCGACGACACCCTCGCCACGCCGACCGTCATCGGTCAGCGCAGCTACGGCGATCCGGACGAGACCCGCACGATGGCCCCCGTACGGGACCTGCCGTACGAGCCCGCGCACGCCGGCGGGGGCCTCGACCAGGGCACGGAAGGCCGACGCGCCGCCGCCGACTCCCGCGGCCAGGCCTCGTACTACCCGGGCCGCCGCATGAACCTCGGCGTCGTCCTGCTCCCGCTGCGCTGCTTCCTCGGCTTCATCTCCATCTACGCCGGCATGGGCAAGCTGTGCGACCCCGTCTACTTCGACGGCGGCGAGCGCGGCTCCATGGTCACCTGGCTGCGCACCCTGCACCCCTGGGCGCTGGCCGAGCCGCTGCGCGACTTCGCCCTCGCCCACCCCGTCGGCGCCGGGCTCACCGTGGCCTTCCTCCAGGTCATCGTCGGCGTCCTGACCGTCTTCGGCCTGTGGCAGCGCTTCGCCGCCTGCATCGGCGCGCTGCTCTCCGCCGCGCTCCTGATGACGGTGAGCTGGAAGACCGTCCCCGCCTACGACGCGCCCGACATCATCTACCTCGCCGCCTGGAGCCCGCTGATCATCGCGGGCGCGCCCGTCTACTCCCTCGACGGACGCCTCGCCGGGGAGGCCTGGCGCACCCTCGGCCCCCGCTCCGAGATCTGGCAGCTGCGGCGGCGCGTCCTGCGGCGCGGGGCGGTCATGGCCACCGTCGTCTGCGGGCTCACGCTGCTCGTCGGTTCCCTCCTCGGCGGCGCGGTCCGCTCCAGCACCGTGGTCACCGTGCCCGGCCCGGGTCAGGCCCCGACCAACTACCTCCCCGGCCAGCCGCTGCCGCAGGCGCCGGCGCGGCAGCAGCCGTCGCAGCAGCCGAAGTCCGGCAAGCCGCAGCCGTCCGCCACGGCCACCGGGCCCTCCGCGAAGCCCGGGGCGAGCGCCTCGGGCGGCCCCGCCCGCGAGACCGCCGGGACGGGCTCGCAGTCGCCCAGCGCGACGAAGGGCACCACCGGCAAGTCGACCCCGCGCAGCACCCCCCGCCAGTCGACCTCGCCGAAGGCCCCGGCCGGCTCGGGGAGCAGCGCGAACGGCGCGGGCGCGCCCAGCAAGCAGCCGGCCAACCTGATCGGCGGCCTCATCGGCTGAGCCGGGCGGTCGCGTACGAACGAGGGGCCCGGCGCACGGGAGGCGCCGGGCCCCTCCGCGTGCCGCGGGGTTCGTGCCGGGGGCCGTACAGGGGCGTACGGGGGTTGTACGGCGGGCTGTGCGGCGAGCCGTACGGTGGGGGGCGTGCTGCGGGCCATGCGGGCGGGTCGTACCGGGCCTCAGGGCGCGGTCTGGGACGCCAACTCCCTTGCCGCCTCGGTGAGGTCCTTCGCGGTGTCGATCGCCCGCCAGTAGGCCCCCTGCGGCAGCGGGAAGCCCGCCAGCCGCCGCTCGCGCGCCAGGCGCGGGAACGTCGTCCGCTCGTGGTCCCCCAAGTCGGGTAGCAGCGAGGCGAATTCGGGCCCGAAGACGTACACGCCCGCATTGACCGGGTACGGCGACGGCGGCGCCTCGATGAAGTCCAGGACCTGCCCGAACTCGTTCGTCTCCACCACTCCCCACGGGATCCGCGGCCGGGCCAGTGCCAGGGTCGCCGTCGCGCCGCGCTCCTCGTGGAAGGCGGCCATCTCGCGCAGCGAGAACCGGGTCCAGATGTCCCCATTCGTCGCGTACCAGGCCCGGTCCGGGTGCGGCAGGTGCTTGGCCGCGTACTTGAGGCCGCCGCCCCGGCCCAGCGGCTCCTCCTCCACCACCGTCGTCACGCGCAGCGGCAACCGGGCCCCGGCCAGCCACTCCTGGAGCACCTCGGCGAGGTGCCCGCAGGACACCACGGCGTCCGTGACGCCCTCCGAGGCCAGCCAGGCCAGTTGATGGCCGATGATCGGCACCCCCGTGCCCGGGATCTCGACCATCGGCTTCGGCCGGTCGTCCGTATACGGCCGCAGCCGCGAACCCTGGCCGCCCGCCAGGACGACTGCCTGGGTGGGTGCGGCGGGCAACGCGGCTGCGGGGGAGGCGGATCGGGGGGTTTCGTTCATGGGGGCCAGCGTAGGGAGGCGGTCCGCCTCAGCCCATGGAGGCGACGCCGGTCGCGTACGAGGTGTCGCACACGGGCCGCGCGAAGGACTGCGCCTTGGTCGGTCCGTACGCCTCGACGGCGGCCCGTCCCAGCGCCCGCGCGATTCCGACGCAGTGCTCGGCGAGCGACGGCCGCCTGTTCACCTCCTGCTGGAGGTCGGTGAGTACGTCACCCGGCGCCTTGCCCCGCTGCAACTGGCCGACGAGGTCGTCGCGCAGCACCTCGTGCGCGGCGCGCGGCTTCGCGGGGGCGGAGACGCCCTCGGCGGAGGCGGTCAGGATCTGGGAGGAGGAATTGTCCGCCCAGGGGACCATCGTGACCGCGAGCGTCCCGGACAGGACCAGGACGACGGGCAGGACCAGGGCGAGGGAACGGCCGATTCGGCGGGCAGTGTGGGTCACGAGGGCGAGAGTAGCGCTCGGTGAGGATTTGGCGACATTTAGTCACTCGGTCGGGGGATGGTTCGACGTGGCTTTTCGATTTATGGGTTGACGTGCCGGGGTCGAATGCCACGAAAAGGGGCGCCCCTTGACGGGACGCCCCTCCGATCTCGCTTTGCCGGCAGGTCAGTCGGAGAGCCGCTCGCCGGACGAGGTCGAGAACACGTGGATCTCGCCGGGCCGCGGCACCACGTGCAGCGTCGAGCCCTTCTCCGGCACCTGGCGGCCGTTCACGCGGACCACGATGTCCTGCGAACCCGCGTCCGTGGCGGACTTGGCGGAGCCGTAGACGTAGCCGTCGGCGCCGAGTTCCTCGACGACGTTCACGACGATGCTGAGACCGCCCTCGGTGCCGATGTCGAAGTGCTCCGGGCGCACGCCGACCGTGACGGTGCGGTCGCCCGCGTCGGCCGCGGCGGACAGCGCCTCGCGCGACACCGGGACGACGCTGTCGCCGAACTTCACGCCGCCGTCGGCGATCGGGACCTCGACCAGGTTCATGGCCGGGGAGCCGATGAAGCCGGCGACGAAGAGGTTCGCGGGGCGGTCGTACATGTTGCGCGGGGTGTCGACCTGCTGGAGCAGACCGTCCTTGAGCACGGCCACCCGGTCGCCCATGGTCATGGCCTCGACCTGGTCGTGCGTCACGTACACGGTCGTGATGCCGAGGTCGCGCTGGAGCGCGGCGATCTGGGTGCGGGTGGACACGCGGAGCTTGGCGTCCAGGTTCGACAGCGGCTCGTCCATGAGGAACACCTGCGGCTTGCGCACGATGGCCCGGCCCATGGCGACGCGCTGGCGCTGACCGCCGGAGAGCGCCTTGGGCTTGCGATCGAGGTACTGGGTCAGGTCGAGCATCTTCGCCGCGTCCTCCACCTTGCGGCGGATGGTGGCCTTGTCCTCACCGGCGATCTTGAGCGCGAAGCCCATGTTGTCGGCGACGGACATGTGCGGGTAGAGCGCGTAGTTCTGGAACACCATCGCGATGTCCCGGTCCTTGGGCGGCAGGTGCGTGACGTCGCGGTCGCCGATGCGGATGGCGCCGCCGTTGACGTCCTCCAGGCCGGCGAGCATGCGCAGCGAGGTGGACTTGCCGCAGCCGGACGGACCGACGAGGACGAGGAACTCGCCGTCCGCGATCTCCAGCTCCAGCTGGTCCACGGCGGGCTTTTCGCCGCCGGGGTAGAGCCGGGTCGCCTTGTCGAAAGTGACAGAAGCCATGGTGATGAATCCCTTCTACCGGCAGGAACGTGCCGGACGATCCGAGTGGAAGGAAGATGGGTCTAGTCCAGTGGGCGGACTCCGCCCGACGCTACCCGGCGATCCACCCGCTGTCAGCACCCGCACGGTCGTGACTTCGAACTCTGTGCGATCTGTCGGAGGCGGCTGCTTGGATGGCGCGCATGACCGCCACCCCGCGTCCCCGTGACGTCCACGAACTGATCCGCGTCCTCCCCGACGTCCCGACCCTGCGCGACCGCTGCCGGGCGATGGCGGCCCTGGAGGTGCTGATGGGTAGCCGGTACGGCCGCTACTTCGACTACGACCCGGCGTGGGCCCCGGGCACCGAGGCCGCACTCATGAACAACGGCTCGGGCGACGAGTACGCCATCCTCTTCACGACCGACGGGGTCTTCGGTCGAGGCTTCGACCACGAGTCCTGGATGAGCCCTTACACGAACGAGGACATGGAGCTGTGGCCCGGCCTCGTCGACACCCTGCCGGAGGTCTTCCGACCGCTCCTCGACGAGCCCGCCTTCTGCGACGACGGCGTGCAGGTGGCCACGGTCGTCTTCTGGCGGGAGACGGCGGACACCGCCTGGCGGGCGGGCCCGGTGGAACTCCCCGAGGAGGGGGCCGACGGCACGGGCCACCTCTTCGACGTCCTGGCGGCGGGCACCCCGGAGGCGTACGCGGACTGGGCGGCCGACTACTACGAGCGGGAGCTCGACCTCGACGCGGTCCGGCACGTGTTCGGGCTGCGACCGCTCACGGAGGCGGTGGTCAAGGCCCTGGCCCCGGAGGCGGAGGCGGGCGCCGTGGCGGCGGCGATGGACGGGATCGGGTACCCGTTGGTGCGTTGACGGCTAGGGGACAGAGCACGTGCCTTTGTCCGGAGACAGGCAGAGCAACGTACTTTTGACCTGTGCCTGGCAAAGCCACCGCTTTTCTCCACGGCACTACCAGGCCTCACTGCACTCACGAGCAGTGCTTCCTGCTTCGACGCCTGCTGCCGGCCCGACACGACCCTCGGGGTCGCGCCTGGTCGGTCCTACGCAAGCTCCACAGGCATTGCGGCCGACGGCCCGTCGGTCCGTACTGCACATCGCTATGCCGCCGGCACGAGATCCAGCAGCTCCGAAGCCTTGATCACAGGCGGCGGCACGCGCCCCGGCGGCAGCGCCAGCGCCACCGTCCAGTACAGCCTCATCCCCTCGTCCCGGAGGTTCACGGCCGCGTTCGTGTCGCGGTCGTGAGCCGCCCCGCACTCCGCGCAGGTCCACTCACGGACCGACACATCGAGCTTCGGCCCCTTCGCGTGGCACGCGGAGCAGCGCCGGGTCGACGGGAAGTACCGGTCCACGATCACCAGCGTCCGCCCGTACCACGCGCATTTGTAGCGGAGTTGGCGCAACAGCTCACCCCAGGCCGCGTCGATGATCGACCGGTTCAGCGCGGCCTTGCGGCGACGCCCCTTGCCCGTCGCCCGCCGCAGGAGATTGACGACCGGCAGGTCCTCCACCACGAGCACTTGGTTCTCGTGCACGAGGCGGGTCGTGAACTGGTCCAGCAGATCACGACGGACATCACCGATCGAGGCGTACAGGCGGGCGATCCGGTCCCGCACCTTCCCCCGGTTCTTCGAACCCTTCTTCTTCCGGTGCAGATCTCGCTGAAGGGACGAGAGCTGCTTCTCGTATTTCGCCAGGAGCCGCGGATGGGGGAGCTTCTCCCCGTCGTCCATGGTCACCAGTGTCGCGAGCCCGAGGTCCAGGCCCACCGCTTTCGGCTCCTGGCTGTCTTGCCGGAACACCTCGGGGAGCGGGACGATCACCTCTTCCACCAGTACGGAGAGGAAGAACCGGCCGGCCCTGTCCCGGGTCACGGTCAGCTTCACCGGCAACTGCCCCGGAGGAAGCGCACGCGACCAGCGCACATCCAGCGGGGTCGTCTGTTTGGCGAGCAGGACCGTCGCTGTGCCGGGACGCGTCGGCTCCTCGACCCAGCGGAAGCCGGTGCGGACGTAGGTCGCCGAGTCCTTCGACCGGTGCTTGGACTTCCGCTGCGGGTACTTCGCCGAACCTTTGAAGAACCGCGTGAACGCGGAGTCGAGGTGCCGCAGGGCCTGTTGGAGGACGGTCGACGAGGTCTCCTTCAGCCACGCCGTCTCCGGCACCCGCTTCCAGCCGGTCAGGGCCCGGCAGGTTTCTGCGAAGCCGAGTGAGACCTTGTGTTCCTCCCAGGCCTTGGCGCGGAGGGCGAGGCCCTCGTTGTAGACCCAGCGGCAGGCGCCGAAGGTCTGGGTGAGCTGGGCCGCCTGGTCGGGGGTCGGATAGAAGCGGAAGCGATAGACGCGTTGCTGCGTGCCCGGCTCTCTGACCAGCCCCTTCAGTGGTGCGGCTTTCCGGGCTTGGTGTTTGGTCCGGTCGCCCACGCCGAGGAGTTCGCGTTTGATGCGCTGGGCTTCCTCCCCCGTTACCCGGTCTGTCATCTCCCCTCCCACGATCTGATCTTCGGAACGGCACATCAGTACGTTCAACGAACGCATGCGTGAGGGGTCACGGGTGCGGGATCAATGTGATGGCTCCGGGAATCGAGCGCTGTGTAGAGTGATGACGGCTCCACACGTGGCGGGTTAGCGGGTGGGTGTCGTGCCCCCTTAGCTCAGTCCGGCCAGAGCGCCGCACTTGTAATGCGTAGGTCGTCGGTTCGAATCCGACAGGGGGCTCCATCCCAGGTCAGAAGCTTGACGGCCAAGGGAATTCGTACGGAAACGGAAGGCCCCGGGTGATCACCCGGGGCCTTCCGTCGTCATGTCAGTGCCGGCCCGAGATGCGGTCGGCCAGGCGGGCCAGGGGGGTTGTCGTGGGGCGGTGGGTGGCCGTCTCCTGGCGGTCCGCCTCGCGGTAGGCGGCGTACAGGGCCTGGACGCCGAGCCAGCGGAAGGGTTCCGGTTCCCAGCGGCGGACGCGGTGGTTCACCCAGGGGAGCGTCGTGAGGGCGGTGGGTTCGCCCAGGACCAGGTCGCGCAGGGTGCGGGCCGCCAGGTTGGCGGTGGCCACGCCCGAGCCGACGTAGCCGCCCGCCCAGCCGAGGCCGCTGGTGGAGTCCAGGGTGACGGTGGCGCACCAGTCGCGGGGGACGCCGAGGACGCCCGACCAGGCGTGGGTGATCTCCGTCCCGGCGAGCTGCGGGAAGAAGGTCGTCAGGAGGGTCGTGAGGGACTCGATGGTGGCGGGCTGGGTGCGACCGTCGTTGTCGGTGCGGGAGCCGAAGCGGTACGGGACGCCGCGACCACCGATCGCGATGCGGTCGTCGGCGGTGCGCTGGGCGTACATGTAGGCGTGGGCCATGTCGCCGAGGAGGGGGCTGTCGGCCCAGTTGAGCTGGGACCACACGGAGTCCGGGAGGGGAGCCGTGACGATCATCGAGGAGTTCATCGGGAGCCAGGAGCGCTTCTGGCCCTTGAGGGCCGCGGTGAAGCCCTCGGTGCAGCGCAGGACGTACGGGGCACGGACCGTGCCGTAGGGGGTGACGGCCCTGCGCGGTTCGATCCGCGTGACGGGGGTCGACTCGTGGATGACGACGCCGAGCCTTTCGCAGGCCGCGGCCAGGCCCTTGACCAGCTTGAGGGGGTGGATGCGGGCGCCGTGCGGGGTCCAGCTGGAGCCGACGGCGTCGGCGATGTTGATGCGGCCGCGGGTCTCCGTGGCGTCGTACAGCTCGCGGTCGGTCTCGCCGAAGGAGAGTTCGGCGGTGTGGAAGGCCTTGAGGCGGCCCAGTTGGGCGGGAGTGCGGGCGACTTCGAGGACGCCGCCGCGGTGGATGTCGGCGTCGACGCCTTCCTTGGCGGTGACGTCGATGACCTCGGTGACGGTGTCGTTCATGGCCTGCTGGAGGCGCTGGGCGGCCGGCCGGCCGTGGAGGGCGGCGTACCGGTCGCGGCCCGCGATGCCGTTGTAGAGCCAGCCGCCGTTGCGGCCGGAGGCGCCGTAGCCGCAGAACTTCTGCTCCAGGACGGTGACGCGCAGGTCGGGGGCGGAGGACTTGAGGTAATAGGCGGTCCACAGGCCGGTGTAGCCGCCGCCGACGATGACGACGTCGGCGGTCGCGTTGGCGGTCAGGGGCGGCCGGGGTGGGGTGGTGGAGGTGGTGTGGTCGGTCGCGTACCAGAAGGAAATGCCGCCGTTGATCGTCATGGGGGAGTTGGTACACCCCGTTTCGAGGGGGTGTCCAGGGACGGATTGTCGTGCCTTGGGGGCTGAGGGGTGGCCGGATGGTCGATGTGGGCGGGGTGGCGGGGGCCGTAGGGCGGTCTAGGGTGCGGGGATGATTCGTACTGCTGTGATCGGTGATGTTCCCGTCATCCACGCGATGATCCGCGAGCTCGCCGCGTACGAGAAGGTGCCGCACGAGGCGCGGGCGACCGAGGAGCAGTTGCGGGAGGCGCTGTTCGGGGAACGGCCGGCGGTGTTCGCGCACATAGCGGAGTCGGAGGACGGCGAGGTCGCCGGCTTCGCGATGTGGTTCCTGAACTTCTCGACGTGGCGCGGTGTGCACGGCATCTACCTGGAGGACCTGTACGTCCGCCCCGGCGTGCGCGGGGGCGGCCACGGGAAGGCGCTGCTACGGGAGTTGGCGCGGATCTGCGTGGAGCGCGGGTACGAGCGGCTGGAGTGGTCGGTGCTCGACTGGAACTCGCCCGCCATCGACTTCTACCGCTCGCTCGGGGCGGTGCCCATGGACGAGTGGACGGTGTACCGGCTGACGGACGGGGCCCTGGCGGAGCTGGGTTCGTAGGGGTTCAGGGTTCCAGTACGACCTTGCCGGTGGTGGCGCGGTTCTCCAGGGCGCGGTGGGCGGCCGCGGCCTCGGCGAGGGGGAAGCGGGTCAGGGCCGGGCGCAGACGGCCGGCGGCGGCCTCGGCGAGGGCGCGGGTCTCCAGTACGCGCAGGGGGTCGGGGGCGCCGACGCGCCGGAGCATGGCGGGGCCGAGGACGCTCGGGGCGGTGATGCCGCGGGCGGTGATTTCGGCGCGGTCGGCGTCGGTGAGCGGGGTCGGGCCGCCGGACCAGCCGAAGACGAGGTGCCGGGCGCCGGGGGCGAGCAGGCCGAGGGCGGTGCGGGCGGTTTCGCCGCCGACGGAGTCGAAGAGGACGGTGGCCCCGGCGGGGTACGCCGCACGGACGGCATCGGACCAGTCGGGGGCGGTGTAGTCGAGGGCGAGGTCGGCGCCGTTCGCGGCGGCCAGGGCGGTCTTGGCGGGGCCGCCGGCGAGGGCGATGACGGCGGCGCCCGCGTTCTTCGCGTACTGGACGAGCAGCGTGCCGATGCCTCCGGCGGCGGCGGTGACGAGGGCGGTCGCGCCCGGGCCGAGTTCGGCGAACTGGAGGATCCCGAGGGTGGTGCGGCCGGTCCCGATCATGGCGACGGCCGCGGCGGGGTCGAGTCCGGCGGGTACCTCGTGGAGCCGGTCGGCGTCGGCGACGGCGTACTCGGCGTAGCCGCCGGGGGCGAAGCCGAGGTGGGTGACGACGGCCTTGCCGAGCCAGGCGGGATCGGTGCCGTCGCCGAGGGCGTCGACGGTGCCGGAGACCTCCCGGCCGGGGATCGTGGGGAGCTCGGGGAGGGCGGGGGCGGGGCCCTGGACGCCCTCGCGCAGCGCGGTGTCGAGGAGGTGCGCCCCGGCGGCGGCCACCGCGATGCGGACCTGGCCGGGGCCGGGGCGGGGGGTGTCGGCGGGCTCGTAGGAGAGGTTCTCGGCGGGGCCGAAGGCGTGGAGGCGGATGGCGTGCATGCGGCAAGCCTCGTACCTGAAGCGTGGTCGAGGTCAAGGGATTGTCGGTGGGGTGCGTGACGATGGGGGCATGGCGCGGAACGGACAGCAGCAGCGGACGGTGAAGGCGGCACGACGGCCGGAGGTGCGGCTGCCGGAGCCGGTGGTGTGGGAGGGCGGTGAGCTGGAGCCGGACGGGGACTACGACGGGCTGGAGTTCACGGATCTCGACCTGGCGGGGCAGGAGGGCGTGGGGGCCCGCTTCATGGACTGCGCGCTGCGGCGGTGCGCGCTGGACGGGACGGGGCTGGCGAAGGCGCGGTTCCTGGACTCGGTGCTGGAAGGGGTCCGGGGGGTGGGCACGGACCTGGCGGGGGCCTCGTTCCGGGACGTGGAACTGGTGGACGCGCGGCTGGGCGGGGTCCAGATGTACGGGTCGGTGCTGGAGCGGGTGCTGGTGCGGGGCGGCAAGATCGACTATCTGAACCTGCGGACGGCGCGGCTCAAGGACGTGGTCTTCGAGGGGTGCGTGCTCGTGGAGCCGGATTTCGGGGGCGCGGTGCTGGAGCGGGTGGAGTTCCGCGACTGCGTCGTGCGGGGGGTGGACTTCGGCGGGGTGCGGATGACGGACGTCGACCTGCGGGGGGTCGCGGAGCTGTCGATCGGGCGGGGGGTGGATGCGTTGGCGGGGGCGGTGATCAGCCCGGCGCAGCTGCTCGACCTGGCACCGGCGATGGCGGCCCATCTGGGGCTCCGGGTGCTTTCGTAGTTCCGACGGCCACCCGTACCGCCGTGCCGTCGGGGTCGGGTGTGCGGTGGGGCGCCCCCGCAGGGCGTCGAACGAAACCCGCTCGTGTTGCCGGTGCGGCATTGGGTTCGACGCCCGAGGAGGTGCCCCGGCGCGCGCCCGGCCCCGACGGCCCATCCTGCGGTCCGGCTCGGGCGGGGGTGCCGCTGCGCGGGGCCGTCCCCTACCCGCCCTTCCACCGTTCCCCGGGCTCCGCCCGGACCCGGCGGGGGCTCCGCCCCGGACCCCCGGTCCTCAAACGCCGGACGGGCTGGAGTCGGGGCTCCGCCCCGGACCCCGCGCCTCAAACGCCGGCGAGGCTGAAATGCCCGGGCCTCAAGTGCCGGTGGGGCTGAGGTTGCCCGCCGGCGAGGTTGGGTCAGGCCGGGACGCGGGGGAACTTGGCCTGGAGGGTCCAGATCGCCGGGTTGTCGGCCAGGCCCTCGTGCATGTCGATCAGGTCCGCCACGAGGTCGTGGAGGAAGTCGCGGGCCTCGCGCCGCAGCAGGCGGTGGCTGAAGGTGAGGGGGTCTTCCTCCGGCGGCATCCAGTCCGCCTCGATGTCGACCCAGCCGAAGCGCCGCTCGAACAGCATCCGGTCCGTGGATTCGGTGAAGTCGAGTTCGGCGTACTGCCTGCGGGAGGCGCGGCTGCCGCGCGGGTCCTGGTCGAGCTGCTCGACGATGTCGCACAGGGCCCAGGCGAAGTCGAGTACGGGTACCCATCCCCAGGCTGTGGACACCTCCCGGTCCTTGACGGTGTCCGCGAGGTAGACGTCCCCGCAGAACAGGTCGTGCCGCAGGGTGTGGACGTCCGCAGAGCGGTAGTCGGTCTGCGGGGGGTCCGGGAAGCGCCGGGAGAGGGAGTAGCCGATGTCGAGCACGTACCCGATGGTGTCACGGGGTCCGGTGCGGTGCTCACCCCGACCGGCGAGGTCCTCCACCGGCGGGCTCCCCGGCCGCCGGACGGAGTTCGGCGCAGCGGCCCGAAGCCTGTGGGGCGCCCCGGCGTCGAGCAGTGCGAGGGCTGCGTTCAAGAGGAGAGGAGGCGTTGTTCCTTGGCGACCGATACCGCGCCCGCGCGGGTGTCGACGCCGAGCTTGTCGTAGATGCGGCCCAGGTGCGTCTTGACCGTGGCCTCGCTGATGAAGAGCGCCCGGGCGATCTCGCGGTTGCCGAGGCCGCGGGCCAGTTGGCCCAGGATGTCCAGCTCGCGGTCGGTGAGGGTCGGGCGGCTGCCGCGCATGTGGGCCATCACGCGGCTGGCGACCGGTGCGGAGAGCGTGGTGCGGCCCTGGGCGGCGGAGTGGATGGCGGCGAAGAGTTCTTCCGGGCGTTCCGCCTTGAGGAGGTAGCCGGTGGCGCCCGCCCCGATCGCGCGGGTGATGTCCGCGTCCGTGTCGTAGGTGGTGAGGACCAGGACGTGAGGGGGGTTGGGGGCGGATGTGATCCGGCGGGTGGCCTCCACCCCGTCGATGCCCTCGCCGAGCTGGAGGTCCATGAGGACCACGTCGGGCCGGAGCTTCGCGGCCAGCGCGACGGCCTCCTCGCCGCTGCCAGCTTCGCCGAGGACTTCGATGTCCGGTTCGCTGCCCAGGAGGGCGAGGAGTCCGGCGCGGACGACGACGTGGTCGTCGCAGAGGAGGATCGTTGTCATCCGGTGGGCTCCAGGGGGACTGAGGCGGAGAGGACGGTGCCCTCGCCCGGCGTGGATTCGATGGTGAGGGTGCCGCCCAGCTGGCGGACGCGGGCCCGCATGGCGGGGAGGCCGTGGCCGCGTTGCGGGGTGCCGGTGGTGGTGGCGGCCGACGGCTCGGGCTCGGTGAAGCCGTGGCCGTCGTCGGCGATGTCCAGGACGACCTGGTCGCCGAGGTAGGTGAGGGTGAGGGCGGCCGTACGGGCGCCGGAGTGTTCGCGGATGTTGGCGAGGGCCCCTTGCGCTATGCGCAGCAGGGCGGACTGGACGCGGTCCGGGAGGGCGGTCGGGCTGCCTTCGAGGTGGAAGCGGACCTCGATCTCCGGACCGGCGTCCAGGGCGCGCAGGGCGTCGGCGAGGCCGGCGCCGTCGGCGAGCTCGGAGGGGGCCAGGTCGTGGACCAGCCGGCGGGCCTCGGCGAGGCCGTGCGCGGCGATCCCGGTGGCGGTACGGACGTGCGCGCGGGCGGTGGCGGGGTCGGTGTCCCAGGTGCGGTCGGCGGCCTGGAGCAGCATCTGCTGGCTGGAGAGGTTCTGGGCCAGGGTGTCGTGGATCTCCATGGAGAGGCGCTGCCGTTCGGCGAGGGTGCCTTCGCGGCGTTCGGTGGCGGCCAGCTCCCGGCGGGTGCGGATCAGGTCGTCGATGAGTGCGCGCTGGGCCTGCGTCTGGCGTTCCATGTGGACGAAGACGGCGGTGGCGAGGGCGGCGACGGCGGGCGGCGCGAGGAGCAGGTTGGGGTCGAAGGCCTTCGCGAGCTGGAGCTGCGCGATGACGACGAAGGTGGTGAGGAGGGCGACGAGGACGATCGCGGCGCGCGGGGGGAGGGTGCGGAGGGCCGTGAAGAAGAGGGGTACGGCGCACCAGGCGAAGCTCGGCGCGAGGACGACCAGGACCACCCAGGTGGCGACGACGAGCCCGAGCCAGACGAGGCGGCGGGGGGTGGGCGCGGCGTCCCGGATGCCGAGGGCCGGGCCGAGTACGTAGAGCAGGGCCAGGGTGATGCTGAGGGCGATGATCCACGGGGTGCGGGGGTCGCCGGGGTGGCGGAGGAGGAATCGGGCCAGGGAGGCGCCGAGGAGCAGGAAGAACGCGGTGTGCGCGACCGTGGCCAGGGTTCGGGAGTCCGGGTTGCGGGCGGGGGTCACGGCGTGCTCCTGGGTTGGGGGGCTGTGTTCCATTGTCGGGTGCGGGTGCCTGCGGCGCGGGGTGGTGGCGGTGCCGCTGCCGGTCGGCGGGTGCGGCTCCGTTGCCGGGGGCTCCGCCCCGGACCCCGCTCCTCAGACGCCGGAGGGGCTGGGTTCGGCCGGTGTCGGTGGGTGGGTGCGGCTCCGTTGCCGGGTGCGCTGCCCCCGGACCCCCGCGCCTCGAACGCCGGCGGGGCCGGATGCGTCCCCGGCGGGGACGGGGCCGAAGCCGGCGGGGCTGGATCGGTGAGGGCGTGCAGGTGCGTGACCAGCCAATACCGCCGTGGAGCGGGTGCGCATCAGCCGATCGGTTGACCCTCGGGTCAGCCGGTGCGGTGGGCGGGCGGAGCCGGTACGGGGACGGGGTGGCGGGGGGTTCGGGCCCAGGCTTGTAGCAGGGAAGGAGCCGGGCCCCACAGCACCGCGGGCCCGCTCGCCGACCGCCCCCTTGCCGTCACCGCGTCACCGCACTCAGGAGTAGAGATGAACACCCGCACCCGCGTTCTCACCGGTACCGCCCTCGCCATCGCCCTGGGCGCCGGGACCTTCGGTGCCGTCAGCGCCAGTGCCACCCCCGCCCCGGAGTCCGCCCCGGCCGCCGCCGCGAAGAAGAAGGACGACGGCGACGACAAGAACTTCACCACCACCACGCACCTCACCATCGACGCCGCCACCCGCGCCGCCCAGGCAACGCTGAAGGCCGCGCAGTCCGAGAACCAGAAGGTCACGGTCGCGGTGGTGGACCGCAACGGCAACACCATCGTCACCCTGCGCGGCGACGGCGCCGGCCCGCAGTCCTACGAGTCGGCCCAGCGCAAGGCCTTCACGGCCGTGTCGTGGAACGCCCCGACCTCGGTGCTCGCGGGCCGTCTCGCCCAGGCCCCGAACCTGAAGGACATCCCCGGCACCCTCTTCCTCGGTGGCGGCGTCCCGGTCCAGGCGAACGGCGCCCCGGTCGCCGGCATCGGCGTGGCCGGCGCCCCGAGCGGCGACCTGGACGAGAAGTTCGCCAAGGCCGGCGCCGACAGCCTTTCGAAGTAAGTAGAGAAGAAGCAGGACAAGTAGTGGACGAGTGCCGGCCAAGAAGTAGGACAAGTCGGTCGGAGACTTAGGATCGGGCGTGTGGAACACCGCGCGCTCATCCGCCTCGCCGCCCCTGCCGTCGCAGCCCTGATCGCCCTCACCGCGGGGTGTACGGGTGGCACGGTGCAGGGGCGGCCGGGTGCGTCCGGGCTGCGGGACCCGTACTTCCCCAAGGCCGGCAATGGCGGATACGACGTCGACCACTACGCGCTGGACCTGGACTACGACCCCGCCGACGGCCGGCTGGACGGCACGGCCGTCATCACGGCCCGCGCGGAGCAGGGGCTCAGCTCCTTCAACCTCGACCTCAGCGGTCTGACGGTCGAGAGCGTGACCGTGCAGGGCGAGCCGGCCCGCCACAACCGGGCCGGCAACGAGCTGACGGTGCGGCCGGCCGAGGACCTGAAGAAGGGCGAGGTCTTCCGCGTCGAGGTCGACTACGGCGGAAGGCCCAAGGCCATCGTGGACGCGGACTCCTCCAAGGAGGGGTGGATCACCACGCCCGGCGGTGCCGTCGGCGTCGGCGAGCCGGTCGGGTCGATGGCCTGGTTCCCCGGCAACCACCACCCGAGCGACAAGGCCACGTACGACATCACGCTCACCGTCCCGCACGGCTACGAGGCCGTGTCCAACGGGGAGTTGCGCTCCCGCACCGAGACCGGCGACGGGCGGACCGAGTTCGCCTGGCACAGCCCGGAGCCGATGGCGAGCTATCTGGCGACCGCGGTCGTGGGCCCGTACAAGGTGACGACCACGAAGACGCCGTCGGGCGTCCCCGTCTACAACGCGGTGGCCCCGGGCGAGGCGGCCGCGAGCGCGGGTGTGCTGGCGCGGCTGCCGGAGATCGTGGAGTGGGGCAGCGGCCGGTTCGGGCCCTACCCGTTCGGCACGACCGGCGCGATCGTGCTGCCGAAGGGCACGTTGACGTACGCGCTGGAGACCCAGACCAGGCCCGTCTTCTCCGGTGCGCCCGCCGAGGAGGACCTCGTGGTGCACGAGTTGGCCCACCAGTGGTTCGGGGACTCGGTGTCGCCGAAGTCCTGGAAGGACATGTGGCTCAACGAGGGCTTCGCGACCTATGCCGAGTGGCTGTGGGCCGAGGACCACGGCGGGGTGAGCGCGCAGAAGCACTTCGAGGCCTTCCTGGCCGGCGACACCTCCGTGGACGACGACGCGGCCACCGACTGGGACGCCTTCCCGCCCGCCGCCCCGCCCGGGCCCGAGCACATCTCGGGGAACCCGGTGTACTACCGGGGCGCGATGGTCCTGCACCGGATCCGGCAGGAGGTCGGGGACGCGAAGTTCTTCGACCTGCTGCGCGGTTGGGCCGTCGACCACCGGCACGGGAACGCGAACACGGCCGATTTCACCGCGTACGCCGAGAAGCGGACGGGCCACGACCTGAAGAAGGTCTGGGACGTCTGGCTGTACGGGGAGGGCCGGCCCCGGTGAGTCCGTCCGGGTCCCGCTGGAGGGGCTTGCGCATCACCGTGCAGGCGCGGCCCAGTTCGCGGTCCCGGGCCTGGCGCAGGGCGGTGTAGCCCTGCGACCGCCAGAAGGCGGCGCCGTTGGGGTTGTCGTCGAGTACGGCGATCCGCACGCCCGCGCGGCCGGCGGCCCGGAAGCGGTCCTCGACGAGGCCGGCCACGGCGCGGCCGAAGCCCTCGCGGTGCGCGGTGGCGTCGATGAGCAGCAGCCCGATCCACGGGTCCGGATCCCCGGAGGCCGGGTCGGGGTGGTGGGCGAGGGTGGCCGCGAGCCCGACGAGGCGGCCGGCGGAGCGGGCCAGGAGCACCTCGGCGCCGTCGTGGGCGAGTTCGTCGGCGAGGGCGGTCGCGACCTGTTCGACGGTGATGCGGTGCGGATCGGGGAAGTCGCCGCTGAGCTCGAAGAAGGCGTGGTTCGTCGCGTAGAGGGCGGCGATCTCGGTGAGGACCGGTCCGGGCAGTGCGCCGTCGACGGTGACGAGCGGTTGGAGGATCACCTGTCGCACCGTAGCGAAGCCCCCTCCCCGGACGGCTGGGAGGGGGCTTCGCGTGCGGCGCGTCGGAGCGCGGTCGCTCAGGCTCAGACGTTGACGCCGAAGTCCTGCGCGATGCCGGTGAGGCCCGAGGCGTAGCCCTGGCCGACCGCGCGGAACTTCCACTCGGCGCCGTTGCGGTAGAGCTCGCCGAAGACCATGGCGGTCTCGGTGGCCGCGTCCTCGGAGAGGTCGTAGCGGGCGATCTCGGAGCCGCCGGCCTGGTTCACGACGCGGATGTACGCGTTGCGGACCTGGCCGAAGTTCTGGCTGCGGCTCTCGGCGTCGTAGATGGAGACCGGGAAGACGATCTTGTCCACGTCGGCCGGCAGGCCGGCGAGGTTGATGTTGATGGACTCGTCGTCGCCGGAGCCCTCGCCGGTGCGGTTGTCACCGGTGTGGACGATGGTCTGGTCCGGGGTGGAGCGGTTGTTGAAGAAGACGAAGTGGCCGTCGGAGACCACCTTGCCGGTCTGGTTCACCGCGATCGCGGAGGCGTCGAGGTCGAAGTCCACGCCGGTGGTCGTGCGGACGTCCCAGCCCAGGCCGACCGTGACGGCAGCGAGGCCGGGGGCCTCCTTGGTGAGCGAGACGTTGCCGCCCTTGGACAGGCTGACAGCCATGGATGTCCCTTTCCTCTTCTGATCCGACATGCACGCACGTCACGTACGTACGGCGGCCAAATTACCGCTGCCCCCTATAACGCGACGAGGGGGCGGGCGGGTTCCCGTGTGAATTCGTGGTGACGGTGCGTGCGCGGCCGTAATGCGGGTGACGGGGCGGCGGCGGGCGCGGATCATAGGGGCATGCCTGGTCCCTATGTCATCCGCGGTTCGGTCGCGCTCCCCGAGGGGGAGCTCGCCTGGCGGTTCTCGCGTTCCTCCGGGCCGGGCGGTCAGCACGTCAACACCTCCGACTCGCGTGTGGAGCTCCTCTTCGACCTGGGTGCGACGAAGTCGCTGCCCGAGGTGTGGAAGGAGCGCGCGCTGGAGCGGCTGGCCTCGCGGCTGGTCGACGGGGTGGTGACGGTGCGGGCCTCCGAGCACCGGTCGCAGTTCCGCAACCGGGAGATGGCGCTGGTGCGGCTGGCGTCGCTGCTGGCCGAGGCGACGGCGCCGCCGCCGAAGCCGCGGCGCGCCACGAAGATCCCTCGCGGGATCAACGAGCGGCGGCTGCGGGAGAAGAAGGCGCGGGCCGAGACCAAGCGGGGGCGGACCGGGCGGGACTGGTAGCCCCTGGCGGGGGCGGGCCTTCGGGGCTCGGCCCCGGACCCGCGCCTCAAGCGCCGGCGGGGCTGGGTTTGGCCCCCGGGCCGTCAGCCCCTGCGGGCTCAAGATCGGGGCTCGGCCCCGGACCCCGCGCCTCAAGCGCCGGCCGGCTGGATTTGGCCGGCGCTGCCTTGCCGGTGCGGCTCGATGCCGGCGCGGCTGGATCTGCCCCTACTGCGACAGGTGGCGGTAGCGGCCTCGGAAGTAGGTCAGGGGGGCCGAGTCCGGTTTGGGGAGGGTGGCCGTCAGGACGCGGCCGATGACCAGGGTGTGGTCGCCCGCCTCCACGCGGTTCTCCGTACGGCATTCCAGGGTGGCCAGCGCCCCCGTCAGCAGGGGGGCGCCGGACGCCTCGCCCCGGACGTACGGGACGTCCGCGAACAGCAGCCGGTCGCTGATCCGGCCCTTCATCGCGAACCGGCCCGCGACTTGGAGCTGGTCGTCGGCGAGGACCGAGACCGCCCACAGCGGCTGCTCCGCCAGCAGGTCGTCCATCCGGGAGCCCTCGCGCAGGCTCACCAGCACCAGGGGCGGGTCCAGGGACACGGACATGAAGGCGGTCGCCGTCATGCCGACGTCCTCGCCGCGCGGGCCGTCCGCCGTCAGGGGGGTCTCGTGTGCGGTGATCAGGCATACGCCCGCCGCCAGCCGGGACATCGCGGCCCGGAACTCGTCGTTGCTCACCCCCTCAGGATGGGGGCTTCTGCGGGAAAGGGCGGGTACGGGGGTCGTCTTGGGCACGGTCGAACGCTAATCTCGCGCCCTCGTCCCCACATCGGGCCCCGGTCCGAGGCGTGCCCCCGTCTCCCGGCCTAGGCCGCGGCGTATGTTTGCCCCCGGGAACGGCTGGGAGCGCTCCCGGTCCTCCGGCTCTCCACGCGGCCCGTTGAGCATCTCATGTGACTTGAGTCACAGAGAGCAAGATTTGTTGACCCTGTGTACCTGCCGCACAGCTCACTGTGATTCAGTGGACGGGACACCGCAACGAAACGCCGATGACAAACCTGGAGTTGCTGTCGAGGTCTCGGGGAGAGCGAGCAATGGAGACCGAGTCGGAGCCGTACGTCCGTCTTGCGACCCTGCGGCAGCTGCACCGGGTGGTGGCCGAGCTCAATACGGCCAGGAGCCTGGCGGACACTCTGCAGACCGTCGTGGACGGCATCGTCGTGGGCCTCGGCTACGAACTCGCCTGCGTCAACCTCGTACGCCCCGACGGTGATCTCGTCGTCGCCGCCTTCGCCGGCGACCCCTCCGCGGAAGCCCTCATCACCGGCCGCGTGGGCTCCCGTTCCTCCTGGGAACGCCGCCTGACGATGGGTGAGGACTGGGACGGCCTCCGCTTCATCCCGCACACCGAGGGCTGGATCCTCCTGGAGGACGACGTCCCCCAGTGGCACACCGACGGCCCCGACCCGCGCTTCGAGGACGAGTGGCACCCCGAGGACCGGCTGTACGCGCCGATGTACGCGTCGGGCGGGGAACTCCTGGGTGTCATCTCGGTGGACCGGCCCCGCAACGGACGCCGGCCCGGGGCCTGGGGCCGCGAGGCGCTCCAGATGTACGCCTTCCAGGCCGCGATCGCGATCAGCAACGCAAGGCTCCGAGCGAACATGCAGCGGGCCCTGGTGCGTCTGGAACGTGAACAACAGGCGTTGCGGGCCAGTGAAGAGTCGTTCCGGCAGGCCTTCGAGTACGCGCCCAGCGGCATGGCCATCGCCGAGATGGGCGGCGACCAGCACGGCCGGCTGCTGCGCACCAACGACGCGTTGTGCCGACTGCTCGGCCGGCCCGCCTCGGTGCTGCGCCGGTACTCCTTCTCCGACCTCGTCCACCCCGAGGACATCGGGACCCTGCTGCGGACCTCCGCCGAGGGCGGCCGCGCCGAACTGCGCCTCGGCCGCCGCGACGGCACGTACGTCTGGGTCTCGCTGCGCAACTCCGTGGTCGCCGACGCCGCCGACGGGCCGCGTTTCCTGCTCACCCACGTCGAGGACATCGAGGAGCGCAAGCGGCACGAGCTCCAGCTCGCCCACCGCGCCAGCCACGACTCGCTGACCGGCCTGCCCAACAGCGCGGAGCTGCGCGCCCGGCTCGCCGCGCGACTGTGCCGAAGGCCACAGTCCGTACGGGCCAGTGCCATCGAGGCACTGGACGCCGCCTACGACGGGCGGGGCGAGGCGGGGGGTGGTGCGGGCGAGCACGGCTTTCAGCCCGACTTCCGGCCCGATTTCCGCCCCGACCCCGCCGACGGCCTGCCCGGGGCCGATCCCTTCGAGTTCCCCGGGGCGTTGGCCGCGCCGGACGGCCCGTACGACCACCACGTGCACACGGTGGCGCCCGCGACCGACATCGACGACGGGACCAAGGGGCTCGCGGTGCTCTTCTGCGACCTCGACGGCTTCAAGTCGATCAACGACCGGTTCGGGCACCACACGGGCGACGCCGTCCTGATCGAGGTGGCCCGCAGGCTCACGACGGGCGTCAGGGACGGTGACACCGTCGCCCGGCTGGGTGGTGACGAATTCGTCGTCCTCGCGGACGGACTGGGCGCGGCGGACGCCGCGGACCTCGCCGTCCGGCTGCGCAACGCGATCATCCCGCCGATCCGGGTGGACGGCCGCGCGGTGCGTGTGGGGGCGAGTTTCGGCATCGGCTGGGCCGGCTGCGGGATGTCCGCCGAGGAGGTGCTGCGCTCGGCCGACCAGCGCATGTACATCGAGAAGAGGTCGCGCTCAAAGGCGCATCGCAGGGCGGGCTGAGGCGATCCGGCACCCGTGGGCGCACCTGTTCGGGGTAGGCTCCCGTGGGTCGAAAGGAGTGACCTGCGATGACGACGCCCGCGAACAACGGACCGCACGGTGGGGCGAACCAGCCCGAGGACGATGATCCGTTCGGCTATCTCTACGCGGACGGCCAGGCCGCCGGAGCCACCCCGCCCGGTCAGGCCGGCGGATACGGCTACCCGGGACCCGCGGGTGGCCCTTCCGGCGCGCAGCCCGGTGTTCCCCGTACCTCGCACCACCAGGTGCGGACGGTCGGCGAGCGCAGGAACGCCGGAGCGCAGCGCGGTCACGTGCCCGCGCAGCAGCAGCCCGGCTACCAGGCGCAGTACCAGGCCCCGGAGGCGCTCCAGGCGGGCGGCTACGGCGTTCCGCCGCAGCAGCAGCCCCCTCAGCACCAGACGCAGACGATGTCGCACTCCGGCGGGCACGGTGGTCACGGCGGCGGTGGCGGCTCCAGCCGCCGCGGTCTGCTGATCGCGGCCGTCGCGGTGGTCGCCACGGTCGTGATCGGCATCAGCGCGGCCGTGATCTTCTCTCCGAAGGACAAGAACAAGAACGGGAAGAACGAGGCGAACGGCGGCCAGCAGTCCGCGGCCCCGCAGAACCCGTCGAGCGCGCCCGCGAGCGGCTCTCCCAAGCCCTCCCAGGCCCCGCTGCCCAAGGGCGAGGCGGCCGGCGCGGGGATGGCGCTGAGCGGTGGCGCGCGTCTGGAGAGCACGGTGCAGGGTTCGAAGAGCTCGGACGGCCAGTACGTCGGCGGCTTCAACCAGCCCGGTGCGGCGCTCACCTGGACGGTGGAGGTACCGGAGGCGGGCGACTACACGCTGTTCGTCAACTACGGAGTTCCCGGCAAGGACGGCAAGGCGACGCTGACGGTCAACGGGCAGAGCCCGAACCAGTCGCTGAACCTGTCCAACTTCGCCAAGGCGGCGGACGGTGCCTGGGACAAGGGATGGACGCGCACCTACGCGTGGATCACCCTCAAGAAGGGCCCGAACGCGCTGAAGATCTCGTGCGAGGCCGGAAACCAGTGCGACGTGGTCTTCGACCAGCTGGAGCTGGGTTCGGGTCACATCAAGCGCTGACCCGCCGGCGGCGGAGCGGGGCATCCGCCCGTCGCCACGGAATCGGGGTCCGGCTCCACCGCACGCGCGGTGGAGCCGGACCCCGTTTTCACACCGGCCTCTAGCCGCAGTGGACCCAGCCGCTGTTGCCGGTGTGCTTCACCTCTTCGTAGGGCGTGCCCTTCCAGTAGCCCGTGACGTCACCGGAGACCTTGACGCACTGGCCGCGGGCGGAAACCCAGACCGGGCCCGCGTACTGGGTGTAGGCGCGCTGACCATCGAGGTCGATCCCGCCGCCGCTGCTCTCCAGGATGACGCTCATGCCGTCGGTGACGACGAACCCGGCGTCGCGGCGGAGGATCGCGCAGTTCTTGCCGGTGGAGCTGTTGTAGTAGAGGAACAGGACGCCGGCACCGGTGGCGCCGCCCCAGCTGGTGCCGAGGGGGTAGGCGTCCTGCTGGACGTAGCCGGCGCCGCACGAGCCGCCCGAGATGGTCTGGGCCTGCGCGGGGACCGCGGCGAGCGCGGTGATGGCCACCATCCCGGAGGTGGTGACAAGGAGGTTGCGGAAGAATCGCTTCACTGAGGTCAGCCCTGTGAGTTCGAAGATCAATTAGCTTGTTGATCTTAGATCTTCTTTACCGGCGCTTGGGCACTCGATGGTTCGTCAATGGTGGTGCGCTTGCTCGACATTGACGGCCGTTCAGCCCCGGCTCGCGTCGGTGACGGAGACGGCCGGCCGCACCTCCTCGTAGGTGCGGGGGTCGAACTCTCCCGCCACCGGCGCGAGGACCGTGGCTGCCGACAGGGCCACCGCGCGGGTCAGGCGTTCCGGCCAGTCCAGGCCCTCCACCAGTGCGGACAGCAGGCCGGCGACCACGGAGTCGCCCGCTCCGGTGGGGTTGCCCGCCAGGGCGCGGGGCGGGGTCGCCTGCCAGGTGCCGCCGGCGGTGGTGGCCAGCAGGCCGTCCGGGCCCAGCGAGGTGACCACCGCGTGCGCGCCCCGGCGGCGGGCGTCGCGGGCGGCGGGCAGCGGGTCGCGGGAGCCGGTGAGCTCGGCCAGCTCGGCGGCGTTCGGCTTGATGATCTCCGGGCGCGCGGCGACCCCGCGCCGCAGGGCCTCCCCGCTGGTGTCCAGGAGGACCGGAACCCCGGCCGCACGGGCCTGGCGCACGAGAACCGCGTACGCGCCCACGGGGACGCCCGGCGGGAGGCTGCCGCACAGGGCGACCGCCTTGGCGCCGGCCAGCAGGGACTCGTACCGGGTCAGGAACCGCGCCCACTCCGCCGGAGTGACGTGCGGGCCGGGCTCGTTGAACTGGGTCGTGTCGCCGGAGGCCTCGTCGACCACGGCCACGGTGCGGCGGGTGGTGTCCGCGCACGGCACGAGGGCGTCGGTCACCGAGGGGGCCGCGGCCGCCAGCAACTCCCGTACGACGGCGCCCACCGGGCCGCCCGCGAAGCCCGTGGCCGTCACCTCGTGGCCGAGCGCGGCCAGCACCCGGGCGACGTTGAGCCCCTTGCCGCCGGGGCGTTCGGTGACGGCCGTGACCCGGTGCGAGGCGTGCGGCAGCAACCGCGGTACGCGGTACGTGACATCGAGCGCGGTGTTGAGCGTCACGGTCAGGATCATGTGGGCACCCCCGGGTCTGTTGCTGCCGGGATCATGCCAAACAGAAGGCGGTCGGCCCAGTTCTCGGGGCCGACCGCCTTCCTCCGTACAGCCGCTTGGCCGTCAGGGCGCCGCTCAGGAGGCGGGATCGACGACCCATTCGCCGCGCCGCATGACGCCCTTGAGCTCGAAGGCCGCGTCCAGGACGACGAGGTCCGCGTACTTGCCGGGCTCCAGCGAGCCGATCTCGTCGTACAGGCCGATCAGCTTGGCCGGGTTGGCGGAGATCGCCTGCACCACGGATTCCACGGGCAGCTTGTCGACCGTCACCGAGCGCTTGAACGCCGTGTCCAGGGTCAGCGTCGAGCCGGCGATGGAGCCGCCCTCCACGAGCCGGGCCACGCCCTCCTTGACCTCGACCTCCAGCGGGCCCAGGTGGTAGGTGCCGTCGCCGAAGCCGGCCGCGTCCATCGCGTCGGTGATCAGCGCCACCCGGTGCGCGCCCGCGTGGTGGAAGGCCAGTTCCAGCATGGCCGGGTGCAGGTGGACACCGTCGTTGATCAGCTCGACGGTGACCCGCTCGTCCTCCAGGAGCGCGGCGATGGGGCCCGGGGCGCGGTGTTCCATGCCGGGCATCGCGTTGTACAGGTGCGTGGCGACGGTCGCGCCGGCGTCGATGGCCTGGCGGGTCTGGTCGTACGTGGAATCCGTGTGGCCGATCGCGGCGATGACCCCGTGCTCGGCCAGCAGCCGTACGGAGTCCAGGCCGCCCGGCAGTTCGGTGGCGAGGGTGAACATGCGGGCCGTGCCGTGCGCGGCGTCGACGAGCTTGCGGACCTCGGCCGGGTCGGGGTCGCGCAGCAGGTCGGCCTTGTGCGCGCCCTTGCGGCAGGCGTTGATGAACGGGCCCTCGAAGTGGACGCCCGCGATCTCGCCCTGCTGGGTGAGCTCGGCGAGCAGCCCCGCGCGCCGGGCCAGTTCGTCGAGTTCCCCGGTGACGGTGGAGGCGACCAGGGTGGTCGTGCCGTGCTCGCGGTGGGTCCGTACGCCCTGGAGGACCTCTTCGGCGGTGCCGGAGGTGAAGGAGGCGCCGCCGCCGCCGTGGTTGTGCGTGTCCACGAAGCCGGGGACGATCCAGTGCCCGGACAGGTCGACGACCCGCGTGTCCTCGTGCGCGCTCCCGGCGATCCGGTCGCCCTCGACGATGACGCGGCCGCCCGCCACGATGCCGGTGGGCAGCACCACCCTGGCGCCGGAAAGGACTGTGCTGCGTGCGCTTCCGGACATCAGGCCGGTACCTCCGTGGCGAGTAGGTCCCAGGCGAGCAGCCCTGCGCCCAGGCATCCGGCGGTGTCCCCGAGGGCCGCCGGGACGATGTGGGGCAGCCGCTGGAACGTCACGCGCTCCTCGACGGCCGTCCGTAGTGGTGTGAACAAGGTTTCCCCCGCCTCCGCGAGCCCGCCACCGATGATCAGCGTGCGCGGGTCCAGCAGGGTGATCGCGGTGACGAGCCCGTCGGCGAGCGCGCCGACGGCGCCGTGCCACACCTCGTGGGCGCGGGCGTCGCCGGACTCGACGGCCTTGGCGCAGTCCGCGGCGTCGGCGTCGGGGTCGCCGGAGGCGGCCGCCCAGGCGCGGCTGACGGCGGAGGCGGAGGCGAGGGTCTCCAGGCAGCCGTACTGGCCGCAGCCGCACGCGGGGCCGCCGGGTCGGACCACGATGTGGCCGATCTCTCCCGCGTATCCGTGGGCGCCGGCCTCGATGCGGCCGGCGATGCCGATGGCCCCGGCGATGCCGGTGCCGAGGGGTACGAACAGGAAGCGGTCGGCGCCGCGGCCGGCGCCGATGCGGCCTTCCGCGAGTCCGCCCGTGCGGACGTCGTGGCCGAGGGCGACGGGGATCCCGCCGAGGCGGCGGCCGAGCAGTTCGCGCATCGGTACGTCGCGCCAGCCGAGGTTCGCCGCGTAGACGGCGATGCCGTTGTCGGCGTCGACGATGCCGGGCACGGCGACCCCGGCGGCCGAGGCGGGCTCGCCGAAGCGCTCGCGGCCGGTGGCGAGGAGCTCGGCGGCGAAGTCCTGGATCGTCTCGACGACGGCTTCGGGGCCCCGCTCGCGGCCTGTGGCGCGGCGGGCCTCGTGCAGCAGCGTGCCGTCGGCGGCGACCAGGGCGGCCTTCATCCCGGTGCCGCCCACATCGAGGGCGATGACGTGTTTCACGGGTTTCACAGGGACAGTCTCGCGTGCTCGGCGGGGAAAGGTCTAGTCCAGTGGGAGGGATTGTTGAGTGGCCATACAAATCCGGGACCGAGGGTGGGGGGTGGGTGTGAGGGAGCCGCCAAAGTGGTGTAGACCTTACGTGGATCGTACGAACGACAAAGGGGTGGATCGAGAACCGTGAAGGGCCGTTTTCCGAACCTGGCCGCGTCCGGCGCCGCGCTGTGCCTGACCGCCGTGACGCTGACGGGCTGCGGAGCCGTCGAGGGACTCACCGGGGACAACGAGGTGACCCTGCGGGTCGTGGCGGCCGACTACGGGGACAATCCGCAGAACTCCTCGGCGACCTACTGGAAGAACCTCGCCACCGGCTTCGAGAAGGCCAACCCCGGCGTGCACGTCGAGGTCGACGTCTACTCCTGGTCGGAGGTCGACGCCAAGGTCGCCGCCATGGTCAAGGCCGGCAAGGCCCCCGACATCGCCCAGATCGGCGCCTACGCCGACTACGCGGCCGCCGGGAAGCTCTACACCGCCGACGAGCTGCTCTCCGTACGCACCGAGGCGGACTTCCTCGCGCCCCTCGCCGACGCGGGCAAGGTCAAGCGCGTCCAGTACGGGATGCCCTTCGTGTCCAGCACCCGGCTGCTCTTCTACAACGAGAAGCTGCTGACCGACGCGGGCGTCGTGAAGTCGGGGGCCGGGCCCTGGCAGCCGAAGAACTGGGCCGACCTGGAAGCGGCGGCCAAGAAGCTCAAGGCCGCGGGCGTCCCCACCCCCTTCGCGGTGCCGCTGGGCCGCGAGGAGGCGCAGGCCGAGACGATGATGTGGACCCTCGCGGGCGGTGGCGGCTACACCGACAACGAGGAGGCGTACGCCCTCGACTCCCCGGACAACGTCAAGACCCTGGAGTTCCTCCGGGACAAGATGGTCGGCCAGGGCCTCACGGGCCCCGTCGAACCGGGGAAGCTCGACCGGCAGGCCGCCTTCGACGCCTTCACGCGCGGCGAGGTCGGCATGCTCAACGGCCACCCGACGCTGCTGAAGCAGGCCGCCGCGAAGGGCGTCAGGTTCGGGATGGTGCCGCTGCCGACGGTGAACGGGGCCGACCCCCAGGCGATGGGCGTCGCCGACTGGATCATGGCCTTCAAGAACGGGCACCGCAGGGAATCCGGCAAGTTCCTGGACTACGTGTACGAGCCGCGGAACGTGACGACCTTCACGGCCAAGTACGACCTGCTGCCGGCCACCACGAGCGGCTACCGGGCCCTGGAGGGCGGCACGGGAGGCGCCGCGCCGCAGCTGAAGACCTTCCTGGCCGCACTGCCGAACGCGAAGCTGTACCCCGTCGGCAAGAAGTCCTGGGCGGGCGTCAGCGAGGACATCAAGGAGAAGATCGGCACCGCGGTGCAGCCGGGCGGGCAGCCGGCGAAGGTGCTGGAGGAGATCGCGACGGCGGCGAGGGCGGCCGACGCGCGGTAACGCTGCGCGGGCCAAACGGGCCGGGCGGGTCGGGCCGTGTGCGGCTCCAAGCCCGGGGCTCCGCCCCGTACCCCGCTCCTCAAACGCCGGAGGGGCTGGATACGGCCGCCGGAACCGGGGCCGGGGCCCACGTGGGTGTCGGTGGGCGGCGTTAATCTGGCCGTATGACGGACGAGGGGCAGTTGACGGCCACCGAGGCCGCGGTGCTCGCGTACGAAGGCCGGACCTGGCCCGGGCCCGGGGTCAAGGAACGGGCCATACGGGAAGGGCTCGGCATGACGCCCGTCCGGTACTACCAGCTGCTCAACACCCTCATGGACGACCCGCGGGCCCTCGCCCACGCCCCGGGCACGGTGAACCGCCTGCGGCGCATCCGCGAGGCGCAGCGGGCCCGGCGGTAGCGGCCCCGTAGCCGGGGGCCGGGTGGGCCATTAGGGTCATCCGTATGGGGAGCACTCCGCACCACCACCTGCCGATGCCCGTCACCGCAGCCGGACGCGAGGGACTCGAAGCCCTGCTCCGCGCACCCCGCCGTTCCGTGGTCGCCCTCGACTTCGACGGCACCCTCGCCGAGATCGTCCCGGACCCGGACCAGGCCCGCGCCCACCCCCTGGCCGTCCCGGCCCTCTCCGCACTCGCCCCCGAGGTCGACTCGATCGCCGTCATCACCGGCCGGCCGGCCGGCGTCGCCGTACGGTACGGGGGCTTCGCGGGCGTACCCGGCCTGGAGCACCTCGTCGTGCTGGGCCACTACGGGGCCGAGCGGTGGGACGCCGTCACCGGCATAGTCCACGCCCCCGCCGAGCACCCGGGGGTGGCGGCGGTACGCGCCGAGCTGCCGGGCTTCCTGGACTCCATCGGGGCCTGGCGCGGCACCTGGATCGAGGAGAAGGGCCGGGCGCTGGCGGTCCACACGCGGCGGGCCGCGGATCCGGCGGCGGCCTTCGCTGCCCTGCGGGAGCCGCTGTCGGAGCTGGCGGCGCGGCACGGGCTGATGGTCGAGCCGGGGCGGGCGGTGCTGGAGCTTCGGCCGCCGGGCATGGACAAGGGCGTCGCCCTGACGGAGTTCCTGGCGGAGCGGTCCGCGGAGGCGGTGCTGTACGCGGGGGACGACCTGGGGGACCTGGCGGCGTACTCGGCGGTCGAGAAGCGGCGGGCGGAGGGCTTGCCGGGGCTGCTGGTCGCCAGCGGCTCGGCGGAGGTCCCCGAGCTGGCCGCCCGCGCCGACCTGGTCCTGCCCGGACCGGGTGCCGTGGCGGCCTTCCTGGCCGAGCTGGCCGGGTCCGTTCGCGCGTAGCCGGGCCCCGCTGCGCGGAGCTGCTCCCCGCCCCGCCCTTCCTCCGTTCCCCGGGGCGCTCCGCCCCGGCCCCCTCGGGTGCGGCGCCGCCGTCGGGGGCGCCGCCCCCGAACCCCCGCGCCTCAAACGCCGGCGGGGCTGAGATTGCCCCTGCGGGCAAAACGGCCTGTGCCGGGCGCACGGCAGAAGCGAAATCCAGCCCCGCCGGCGTTTGAGGCGTGGGGTCAGGGCTGGAGGGACTGGAGCTGGGCTGTGAACCAGGCTGCCGGGGGGAGCGCCGTCGCGGCGGCGGCCAGGCGTTTCGTGCGGTCCGCGCGCTCCGCGGCCGGCATGGACAGGGCACGGTGGAGCGCCGCGGCCGTCTCCGAGACGTCGTACGGGTTCACCGTCAGGGCATCGCGGCGGAGCTCCTCGTACGCACCGGCGCCAGTGGACAGCACCAGCGCGCAGCCCGCCTCCGACACCACGGGGATTTCCTTCGCCACGAGGTTCATGCCGTCCCGCACCGGGTTGACCAGTGCCACGTCCGCCATCCGGTACGCCGCCAGCGAGCGCGCGAAGTCGTCCTCGACCGACACCAGCACCGGCTGCCAGTCCGCCGTGCCGAATTCCGCGTTGACGGAGGCGGCCAGTTCCGTCACCGATGCCGTGTACGACCGGTACACCTCCAGGTCCTGGCGGGACGGGTACGCGGACGCCAGGTGGACCACCCGGCCCCGCCACTCGGGGTGGACGGTGAGCAGCTCCCGGTAGGCCAGCAGGCCGCGCAGGATGTTCTTCGACAGTTCCGTGCGGTCGACCCGGACGATCGTCATCCGGTCGCCGACCTCGGCCCGCAGCCCCGCCAGCTTGTCGTCCACCACAGGCCGGTGCGCGAGCGCCCGCAGGTCGTCGCCGTCCACGCCCAGGGGGTACACGTCCACGTCCGTGAAGCGCAGTGCCGAGCCCGACCGCTGGTGCTGGACGCCGCGGCGGCGGTCGCCGCCCGGCAGCGCGCCCCACGCGAGGCCGATCTCGTCCTCCGTCTCCGCGCCGCCGATGAAGGCCGACGCCCAGGACCAGGTGTGGAAGCCGAGCCGGTCCGCGCCGAGCATCCCCCACGTCAGCTCGGAGCGGATGTCCTGCGGCAGCATGTCCAGGTACTCCGGCGAGGCCCACGGCGTGTGCGTGAAGTGCGCGATCCGCAGGTCCGGCCGCAGCTCGCGCAACTGCCCCGGGACGAGGGCCAGGTGGTAGTCCTGGAGCAGGACGCACGCCCCCTCGGCGGCCTCCTCGGCCAGCGCGGCCGCGAAGGTGCGGTTGTAGGAGACGTAGGAAGCCCAGCGGCGGCGGAACCCGGCGTCGAAGACCGGCTCGCGCGGGACGTCGTACAGGTGGTGGTGGGTGAACCACAGCACCGAGTTCGCGATGCCGTTGTACGCGTCGTCGTAGACGGTGGGGTCGATCTCCAGCATGCGGACGCCGGGCTCCGAGACCCCCTGGCGGACGGCCTCCCTGTCCGCGTCCGACAGGGCCGCGCAGATCCACAGGGCCTCCGGCTGCTCCGCGAGGGCCGCCGAGAGCCCGGAGACGAGACCGCCCCCGCCGCGCCGGGCGCTGAGCGTGCCGTCGGCGGCGAGGGCGTAGGACAGCGGGCCACGGTTCGCCGCGACGAGTACCTGAGAAGCCATGCGGCACACCTAGCCCGGCCGGGTCCCCCTCAAACCATGCGAAACCTCACGCAGCCTCACGCCGCCTCACGCCACGCGGCGCAGCGCGTACTCCTTGACGCCCAGCATCGGCGGCCGTTCCTCGGTGTCCACCGGGTGGGTGTGCGGGACGAATCCCTCCGGGCCCCGCTCGAACTGCGTCAGCTCCGGACGTACGAGGTGTCCGCGCGAGAGCCGTACCAGGGCCGTGCGGTAGATCGCCGCGGCCATCCGGCCGAGCGCCTGCCCGTCCTGGTGGCGGTGCACGCGTACGCCCACGTCGACCTGGGCCAGCGCGTCCAGCCCGACCGTGTGCAGCGCGTCCACCAGCAGCCCCAGCTCGACGCCGTACCCGACGGGGAAGGGGAGGCGTTCCAGCAGGGAGCGCCGCACGGCGTACTCGCCGCCCAGCGGCTGCACGAAACCGGCCAGCTGCGGCCAGTGCAGGTTGAGGAGGGGGCGGGCCACCAGTTCCGTGACCCGGCCGCCCTGGCCGGGGGCGTCCCCGAGGGGGCGGTCGTACATCGCCTTGACGAACTGCACGTCCGGTTCGGTGAGGAGCGGTCCGACGATCCCGGAGACGAAGGTGGCCGAGAAGTCCCGCAGGTCGGCGTCGACGAAGCAGACGATGTCCCCGCTGGTCGCCAGCAGCGAGCGCCACAGCACCTCGCCCTTGCCCGGCAGCGCCGGGATCCGCGGCAGGATGTCGTCGCGGTGCACCACCCGGGCGCCGGCCTTGGCGGCGACCTCGGCCGTCCGGTCGCTGGAGCCCGAGTCGATGACCACCAGTTCGTCGACCAGCGGGACCGGCAGGCCCTCGATCAGCTCGCGCCGGATGACCTCCACGATCGTCCCGACCGTCGGCTCCTCGTCGAGCGCGGGCAGGACCACGCTGACCGTGGTGCCCGTCGCCCGTTTCCGGTCGAGCAGCTGGTCGAGCGGTCGGTCGGCGGCTGACCAGGAGCGGTCTGCCAGCCAGCGCTCCACCTCTTCCAGCACCCTCAGCACTCCCTGCGTTTCGGCGTTATGGTGCGATATGTGATCCATCTCGCGGTTCGGACAGCAGTCTCACCCGCCCGGACCTTCGGTTACAGTCTTGAACAACGCGAAGGACCGCCGCATGCCGGGGGTCCCCGCGAACAAACGCACCGGCGCGCCATAGAGCGCGTGTGCCGGTGCCATACCGCTCATCCAGAGGGGCAGAGGGACACGGCCCGTTGAAGCCCCGGCAACCCTCCAGTCGGTTCTCGCGATGCGATACGCATCCCGCGGGGTCCCCGGCTAGGGAAGGTGCCAATTCCGTCTCATGGCGAAGTGCGCCATGGGGAAGATGAGGAGAAAGGGCCTCGCCATCATGGCTGCACAGACTGTCGCCACCTCTGTTGACCTCGGACCCGCCAACGGTCTCTCCTGTCGCGAGTGCGGCACCCGCTTCGAGCTCGGTCCCATCTTCGCGTGCGTCGAGTGCTTCGGACCGCTGGAAGTCGCCTACGACCTTCCCACCGGTGACCCGGAGGCCCTGCGCGCCGCGATCGAGGCCGGCCCGAACAACATCTGGCGCTACGCGCCGCTGCTGCCCGTCCCCGCGGACGTGGCCTCCAAGCCCAGCCTGAACCCCGGCTTCACCAAGCTCGTCGACGCGGCCAACCTGGCCAAGGAGCTCGGCGTCACCGGCAAGCTCTACGTCAAGGACGACTCCGGCAACCCGACGCACTCCTTCAAGGACCGCGTCGTGGCCATCGCCGTCGAGGCGGCCCGCGCGTTCGGCTTCACCACGCTCTCCTGCTCCTCCACGGGCAACCTGGCCGGTGCCGTCGGCGCCGCGGCCGCCCGCGCCGGCTTCCGCTCCTGCGTGTTCATCCCGCACGACCTGGAGCAGGGCAAGGTCGTCATGGCCGGTGTCTACGGTGGCGACCTGGTCGGCATCGAGGGCAACTACGACGACGTGAACCGCTTCTGCTCCGAGCTCATCGGCGACCCGCTGGGCGAGGGCTGGGGCTTCGTCAACGTCAACCTGCGCCCGTACTACGGCGAGGGCTCCAAGACCCTGGCGTACGAGATCTGCGAGCAGCTCGGCTGGCAGCTGCCCGACCAGATCGTCATCCCGATCGCGTCCGGCTCCCAGCTGACGAAGATCGACAAGGGTCTGCAGGAGCTGATCAAGCTCGGCCTCGTCGAGGACAAGCCGTACAAGATCTTCGGTGCCCAGGCCGAGGGCTGCTCCCCGGTGTCCGCCGCCTTCAAGGCCGGCCACGACGTGGTCCGCCCGCAGAAGCCGAACACCATCGCCAAGTCCCTGGCGATCGGCAACCCGGCCGACGGCCCGTACGTCCTGGACATCGCCCGCCGCACCGGCGGTGCGGTCGAGGACGTCAACGACGAGCAGGTCGTCGAGGCCATCAAGATCCTCGCGCAGTCCGAGGGCATCTTCGCCGAGACCGCGGGCGGCGTGACCGTCGGCGTCACGAAGAAGCTCATCGAGAACGGGCTGCTCGACCCGACGCTGACCACCGTGATCCTGAACACCGGTGACGGCCTCAAGACCCTGGAGGCGGTGGCCGCCGACAGCGGCCAGACCGCCACCATCCGCCCGAGCCTGGACGCGTTCCGCGCCGCCGGCCTGGCCTGACCCTCCCCCTGCACCGGAAAGGCAGTAGCGCCATGAGCGTCAACGTCCGCATCCCCACCATCCTGCGCACCTACACCGCCGGCGCCGCCGAGGTGACGGCCGAGGGCGCGACCCTCGCCGAGGTCATCGAGTCGCTGGAGAAGAACCACCCCGGCATCGCCGCGCGCGTCCTGGACGACCAGGGCAAGCTCCGTCGCTTCGTGAACGTCTACGTGAACGACGACGACGTGCGCTTCGAGGGCGGGCTGGAGGCGGCGACGCCGGACGGCGCGGGCGTCTCGATCATCCCGGCCGTCGCGGGTGGCTGCTGACCGGCTGCGGGACCGGCTGTCCGGCGGGTTGCCGACAGGATCTCCATAAATAGAATTGCCCCCTCCGCTGAAAGCGGAGGGGGCAATTCTGCTTGATTGGGCACGGTAGAGTTGGGGAAGTCCCCTCCGCGGTTCTTGCCCGGCGCATATGAACGGGTCGCGTGAGGGTCGACATCTGGTCAATGTGCGGGTGCGGTATGGGGCTTTGGCGAGATATGTCAGGCCCGAGTTGCCCTCGAATATGCCAAATTTTCACTTCATTTCAATGTATCTGGGTGTCCAGATTTCTCGTCGGATTGACCTGTTGCAGACAGCATCCGCGCAGATACATTCAGCCTCGGTCGACGCGTTCCGACGCAAGTTCTGACCCGGTAACGCGAAGTGCGTTCCCGCGCAAGGGCCAGTAATAGGGGAGTTAGGCATGGCTCAGGGCACCGTCAAGTGGTTCAACGCGGAGAAGGGCTACGGCTTCATCGCGGTCGACGGTGGTGCGGATGTGTTCGTCCACTACAGCGCCATCCAGATGGACGGATACCGCACCCTTGAAGAGGGTCAGCGGGTCGAGTTCGAGATCTCGCAGGGCCAGAAGGGTCCGCAGGCGGACATGGTCAAGCTCGCACTCGGCTGAGTCCCGGAGCGATCGACCACCGACACGACGCGTACGTACGCGCGCACCCGCGTACGCGCACGCACCACGAGGGGCCCGCATCCGAGGAGGGATGCGGGCCCCTCGTGCGTTCGCCTGACGTCCCTTGGGTCGTCCGCCCGGTCTTACCCCAAGCCGCTTGCACTCGAAGGGGTCGAGTGCTAATCATTGGCGTTAGCACTCTCCGGTTGAGAGTGCTACTGAACGAGGACCGGGTCGGTGAGGCCCGCAGGGTCCGGCGGGAAGGAACCGCCGGACACGCAGGCCGTCCGTCGCGGGCGCGGGCGCGGTCCAGGAGCAATCCACCGCTGTCCGGGAGGACCACTTCAGATGGCCAAGATCATTGCGTTCGACGAGGAGGCCCGTCGCGGCCTCGAGCGTGGGATGAACCAGCTCGCCGACGCCGTCAAGGTCACCCTTGGCCCCAAGGGTCGCAACGTCGTCCTTGAGAAGAAGTGGGGCGCCCCCACGATCACCAACGATGGTGTCTCCATCGCCAAGGAGATCGAGCTCGAGGACCCGTACGAGAAGATCGGCGCCGAGCTGGTCAAGGAAGTCGCCAAGAAGACGGACGACGTCGCCGGCGACGGTACGACCACCGCCACCGTCCTCGCCCAGGCGCTCGTCCGCGAGGGTCTGCGCAACGTGGCCGCCGGTGCCAACCCGATGGCCCTCAAGCGCGGTATCGAGAAGGCCGTCGAGGCCGTCTCCGCCGCCCTGCTCGCCCAGGCGAAGGATGTCGAGACCAAGGAGCAGATCGCTTCCACGGCCTCCATCTCCGCCGCCGACACCCAGATCGGCGAGCTCATCGCCGAGGCCATGGACAAGGTCGGCAAGGAAGGCGTCATCACCGTCGAGGAGTCCCAGACCTTCGGTCTGGAGCTGGAGCTCACCGAGGGCATGCGCTTCGACAAGGGCTACATCTCGGCGTACTTCGCCACCGACATGGAGCGCATGGAGTCGGCTCTCGACGACCCGTACATCCTGATCGTCAACTCCAAGATCGGCTCGGTCAAGGACCTGCTGCCGCTCCTGGAGAAGGTCATGCAGTCCGGCAAGCCGCTGCTGATCATCGCCGAGGACGTCGAGGGCGAGGCCCTGTCGACCCTGGTCGTCAACAAGATCCGCGGCACCTTCAAGTCCGTCGCCGTCAAGGCCCCGGGCTTCGGTGACCGTCGCAAGGCCATGCTCGGTGACATCGCCATCCTCACGGGCGGCACGGTCATCTCCGAGGAGGTCGGCCTCAAGCTGGAGAACGCCGGTCTCGACCTGCTCGGCCGCGCCCGCAAGGTCGTCATCACCAAGGACGAGACCACCATCGTCGACGGTGCCGGTGACAGCGACCAGGTCGCCGGTCGCGTGAACCAGATCCGCGCCGAGATCGAGAACTCCGACTCGGACTACGACCGCGAGAAGCTCCAGGAGCGCCTCGCGAAGCTGGCCGGCGGCGTGGCCGTCATCAAGGCCGGTGCCGCGACCGAGGTCGAGCTCAAGGAGCGCAAGCACCGCATCGAGGACGCCGTTCGCAACGCGAAGGCGGCCGTCGAGGAGGGCATCGTCGCCGGTGGTGGCGTGGCCCTGCTGCAGGCCTCCTCGGTGTTCGAGAAGCTGGAGCTCAACGGTGACGAGGCGACCGGCGCCAACGCCGTGAAGCTCGCGCTGGAGGCCCCGCTGAAGCAGATCGCCGTCAACGGTGGTCTCGAGGGCGGCGTCGTCGTCGAGAAGGTGCGCAACCTGGCCGTCGGCCACGGTCTGAACGCCGCGACCGGCGAGTACGTCGACATGATCGCCGAGGGCATCATCGACCCGGCGAAGGTCACCCGCTCCGCGCTGCAGAACGCGGCGTCCATCGCCGCGCTCTTCCTCACCACCGAGGCCGTCATCGCCGACAAGCCCGAGAAGGCCGGCGCGGCTGCCGGTGGCGGCATGCCGGGCGGCGACATGGACTTCTGATCCACCGGGCCGGCCTCCGGCCCCGTAGATCGGCTGTTCTTCACGTACCGAGGGCGGTACCCCTTCCTGACGGAGGGGGTACCGCCCTCGGGCGTTTCCGATGGTTGGGGCCGGCCGTCAGCCGTGGGCCGTTTCCCCGTAGCGGTGGCGGGCGTGGAAGGCCGGGCCCCGGAAGGTGAACGAGGAGACGAGGATCGTCGCGCAGCCCCGCGCCCGCGCCTCCTGCTCGGCGGCGGCCGGCAGCTTCGTGCCCCAGCGGGCGCCCCGGCGTCGCCGCCTGGTTGAAGGAGTCCAGTTCCTTGCTCAGACGCGCGTCGAGCGCGGCGTCCGGGCCGCCGGTCGTGATCCCTGCCCCGTTGTGGTTCACGGGGTCGTCGTGCGGGTCAGAAGCCGGTGGTGTCGATCTTGAATCCGAAGGGGGCCGGGACGGGGAGGGGCTCGCCGAAGGACACCGTCGTGCGGGAGCGGTACCCGTGCGGGGAGGGGTCCCAGAAGCAGGTGATCTCCGAGTCCTGCATGTCGACGACCAGGTAGACCGGTACGAGTCGGCCGTACACCTCCAGCTTCTCGTGCCAGTCGGCGTCCTTGGTGGACACCGAGGTGAACTCGGCCACCAGGGAGAGTGCCGCTGCGTCCAGATGCCTCCCCTCGCCCTCGAAGCCGGACTCGTCGACCACGTAGAGATCCGGGCCGTAAGCACGTCCTGCTTCAGGGAACTGGAAGAGGAACGGCGCGATGTCCGCGATGTGTCCTTCCGGGGCGTGGGCCTCGAGTTGCTTGCGCAGTGCCCGCATGGGGCGGTAGTAGCGGCGCATGGACCACGGTGACACGACGATCTTCCCCCGGATGAGCTCGGCCTTGAAGCCGTCTGGAGTGTCCATCTCCTCGACGGTGCGCAGGAGCGTCTCGAACGTCGGTGGTGCCGTCTGCTCTATCGGTGTGGCCCGTTCGATCATGGTCGTCACCGTTGTCCTTCGTATGGCCTGCCGCGCATTGGGCGTGAGCCCCGTTCCAGGCTAGCGGCGCAGTGTTCGTCGTGCCCGGATACCGAGACGGATTACCACCGGTCGGGGGCTTTGGTTGACTGGGGGCATGAGCGATCTCTTCGTCAAGATCTGCGGCCTGAAGACCGCCCACGACGTCGACGTGGCCGTGGCGGCCGGGGCCGATGCGGTGGGGTTCGTCTTCGCGCCCGGCAGTCCGCGGACCGTCGACGCCGCCGTGGCGCGGGAGCTGGTGGCGAGGGTGCCCGAGGGGGTGCTGACCGTGGGGGTGTTCCGCGGGCAGTCCGTTGACGAAGTGCGCCGGTTCGCCGAGGAGAGCGGCGTGCGGGGTGTGCAGCTGCACGGCGAGGAGGGCCCGGAGGACTTCGCGGCGCTGCGCGCCGGTGCCGGTGCCGGTGCCGAGGGGCGCACCCTGCTGCGGGCCACGGCTTCGCGGGTGGCGCGGTGCGGTGAGTACGGGGAGGACCTGCTGCTGCTCGACGCCCCCGACCCCGGCTCGGGCGAGCCGTGGAACTGGGGCGCGGCGGACTTCACCGCCCCCGAGGGGCGGTGGCTGCTGGCGGGCGGCCTGAACCCGGGCAACGTGCGGGAGGCCGTGGAGGTCACCGGGGCGTGGGGCGTGGACGTGTCCAGCGGCGTCGAGTCCTCGCGGGGGGTGAAGTCCCCGGACCTGATCCGCGCCTTCATCGAAGCGGCGCGGGGTGGCTCCGGGGCGTAGCCCCACGCGGGGTCCGGAGCCGGTGGGCGATCCAGCCCGTCCGGCGTTTGAGGCGCGGGGTCCGGGGCGGAGCCCCGGGGAACCGGGGGCACCTCCCAGCGGTAGCTGGGGGAGGAAGGGCGGGTAGGGGACCGGCTCCGCGCAGCGGCACCCCCCTGGCCGGGCCGCACGGGGGGCCGTCGGGGCCGGGCGCGCGCCGGGGCACCTCCTCGGGCGTCGAACGGGGTGCGGTACCGGCAAGTGGAGCGGGTTTCGTTCGACGCCCTGCGGGGGCGCCCCGCCGCACACCCGACCCCGACGGCGCGGGGGTGTCAGGGACGGGCCGGCCTCGCCGAGCACCGGCGTTCGACGTCCTGCGGGGGCGCCCCGCCGCACGCCCGACCCCGCCGGCGCGGGGGTGTTACGCGCACGGCTCGGCGATTGGCCAGGCTATTTCCATGCGGTTGTCGGGGGCGTCCGGTGTCCCGGTCCAGCGGCGGTAGACCAGCCGGACCGGGCCCGCGAACGCGAAGTCGTGTCGGGTGATCCAGTCGGCGACGGCGTCGTACGCGCCGAGGATCTGCGGGAACGCGGCGGCCGCTCCCTCGACCTCCGTGCAGGCCAGGGTGGTCTCGGGCAGTTCGCGCACGGTCATGCCCTCGGGCAGGTCCGTGGGCTGCGCGCCGTCCTCCCAGAACGATAGGCACGCCTCGACGAGCGTCTCGTTCTCGTCGTCGCACACTCCGTGGAAGCGGACGAACGCGGGCCCGGTGAGGGCGAGCGGGCCGCGCCCGGCGACCTCGTACATCTCCTGGTACGCGGCGCGGAGGAACGCGTCGAGCCCGGAGTTGTCGATGGTCGCCCCGCGGACGAGGATCCGTTCGGCGGCGCCCTGGCGGATGGTGACGCGGTGGGTCATCTCTGTTCCTTCGGTCAGTCGACTCAACAGGCTGTGGACCGTGGAGCGCTGCACCTCCAGTCGCCGCTCGGCCGCCGACAGATGGGCCCGCAGGGCGGCGACCAGCTCCTCCTGGCCGCCGCCGAGCAGCCGGCGCACCTCCTCGACGGGGATGTCCAGTTGCCGCAGCGCCCTGATCGAGCGCGCCGTACGCACCTGGTCACGCCGGTAGTACCGGTAGCCGCTCACCGGATCGACGAACGTTGGCACCAGGACGCCGCTGGCGTCGTAGTGCCGGAGCGCGGTGACCGAGAGGCCACCGGCCTGCGAGAACTGCCCGATCGGCAGCAGGTTTCTCCTGTCCACGGCTCCGACTGTGCCGTCTCGGGTTACCCGAGAGTCAAGCCCGTCAGGGCCTGGCGTAGGGGCGGGTCATGATCTCCATGTTGTGGCCGTCCGGGTCGGCGAAGTACGCGCCGCGGCCGCCGAAGAGGCGGTTGACGCGGCCCGGTTCGGAGTGACCGGGGTCGGCGTAGTAGGTGACGCCGATCGCGTCCAGCCGGGCGATCATGCCGTCGAACTGCTCGTCGGGTACGAGGAACGCGTAGTGCTGCGGCTGGAGCGGCTCGCCGGCGGGCTGCTGGTAGTAGTCGAGCGTGACGTCGTTGCCGAGGTCGACGGGCAGGAACGGGCCGAAGGGGGCGCCGGGCGTCAGGCCCAGGACGGCGGCGATGAACTCGGCCGACAGCTGCCGGTCCGTGGCGTGGACGACCGTGTGGTCGAGCTGGATACGTGTGACGGACATGGTGTGGTCGCTCTCCAGGTCTCGGGTTTCGGGTTTCGAAGCGAAGACGTGGAGGGGGTGGCGGGCCTCTGGCCCGCCCGGTGGTCATGCGGAGGCCGGGGGCCTCGCTCGTGTGTGGCCCAAGGCCGACCCGGCAGTCACCGGGCCGACCTTACGCGTTGTCGGCGTCAGTCCGCGAGGCGGAGGCTGAACCGGTAGAAGATGTCGCCGACTTCGATCCAGCCGATCTGCCGGCAGCCCCGATCCGTGCCGACGCCGTCGCAGTTGAATCCCGCGACGACCATGCCGTTCAGTTCCCGGGAGTCCTGGTCGTTGACGGTGATCACCGGCCCGCCGCTGTCGCCGGGGCGGGCGATGACGGGGCTGGGGCTGGGGTTCGGGTCGCTGGCGCTGCCCCACACATAGGCGCCGTTGTTGACCCAGGTGGCGCTGCCGGCGTACGCGGTGCGGATGTTGCAGGCCACCTTGGTGGTGTAGCCCAGCTGGCAGGTGAAGTCGCCGACGACCGCGTTGCGCACGCCGTTGAGGCGGCGGGTGTACCCCTGTGCGTCGACGCCGTCCCACGTGTAGCGGCTCGTCGCCGTCTCGATGAACGCCGAGTCGAGGTCGTCCAGCTTGGCCCCGACCGTGCCGACGCGGTTGCCGCCGGCGGTGAAGACGGTCTCGCCGAGCCCGTAGCAGTGGCCCGCGGTGACGAGCCACTGGCGGTTGTCCGTCGCGCTGTGCGCCGGGATGCCGCTGGTGCAGTGGGCGAAGGAGCCGTTGGCGGGTCCGAGCGCGGCGCCCGCGTAGTACGGCGCCGAGTCGTTCCAGCGGCTCAGCGGCACCATGGGGGACGACTGGCGGACGCGGATGGGGGTGGTGCGGGCCGCCGCGAGTTCTTGCGCGACGGCGGGACCGGCGAGGTACTTCTGTGCCGCCTTCGCGTCGTCGACGGTCAGCTCGATCGCACCGCCGTCGACGGTGCTGCCCGCCATCCGGATCTTGAAGGGCAGGTCCTTGCGGGTGCGGAAGTCCGTGATCTCCTTCCTGAGCTGCCGGAGCGTCTTCGCGCTCTTGCGTACGTTCAGCAGCTTCGTGTCGGCCTTCGGGCCGGCCCTGCGCACCGCGTCGAGGAAGGCCGCGGCGCGGGTCGTGTCGGTGAGGTAGACGTTCACCGAGCGGTAGTCGGCGGCCATCTCCACCTGCGTGTACACGTCCGCGTACGCGCTCCGGCCGACCTGCGCCGCGGCGTCGGCCACGACCCTGAGCGGTTCCAGCACCCGGCCCTGCTGTTGCGGCGTCATGGCCGCCACGGCATCGGCGGACAGGGGTCCGGGCGCCTCCGCTTCGGCGGCCGCCGTCGCACCGAGAGGGAGGACGGCCAGCACGGTGGCGAGCGCGAGCGAACGCCAAGCAGCCTTGTTCATACATCTCCTCGAATGGTGACGCTGTGTGTATCGCGTGTACGCAGCGTGACCGTAGTGATCGCCCGAAATGCCGGGCAAGGGCGCACGGCGGCCCTCGGGGGGCGTGCGGGGGGCGTGCGCCCTTGCCCGGGTCAGGCGGTGGCGGGTCCGCCCGAGGAGGCGAAACCGTCCTGCTCGACCGACTCCACGAGCGCGTCCGTCGCCCGAAGCGCCTTGACCTGTCCGGGGGAGAGGGGGGCGGCGAAGCCGTTCATCGCGGTGCGGAAGACGTGGACGGGAGTGATCCCGTAGGCGCGCGCGACGGCATCCGGGTCGAGGCCGCGCCGCACGGTGACGATGTACGTGGGGTGGTCGGCCGGGGCTGTTGCCCGGGACGTGGGCACGGGTGCGGGTGCGGGGTCGGCGTCGGCGGCGTCGGCGGGCAGGGCGCTGACCGCGGCGACCAGTACGAGGAGGAGCGCGGTCGGCAGTGCTCGGCGGCGCGGGCTCGGGGGGTTGCTCATGCGGCGAGGCCACCACCTGCGGCGGGGCCGGTCAACGCGCCCCGCGGGCGTGGTGGGAGTGCGCGCGGTCCGTACGGGTGAGGGCCCGGCGGGCGATCGGCCAGGTGGGGGGGGGCGGCGGTTCAAGCCGCGCCGACGCGGCCGCCGATGGGAGGGGAGGGTGGCGCCCGACGCGGCACCCGTCGCAGCGGTCCCGGCCCGTCGCCCGTGCCCACCTCGTTCGCCCCGTCCACCCCGTCAGGGAGTTCCGTCCATGCGCCTGTTCGCCCGCCTGGCCACCGCCGCCCTCCTCGCCGTGCCGCCGATCGCGGCGGGCCCGGCCTCCGCCGTCGCCCCCGAGCCCCCGGCGCCGCTGCTGACGGCGGCGGACCCGGTGCCGGGCCGGTACATCGTGACCCTGGAGGAGGGGCGCGACGCGGCGAAGGTCGCGCGGGAGCTGGGGCTGAAGCCGTCGTTCGTCTACACGTCGGCGATGACCGGCTTCGCGGTGCCGCTGACGGCGGACGAGCTGGCCGTCGTACGGGGCAGCTCCGGGGTGAAGTCGGTCGAGGAGGACGCCTCGGTGAAGGTGCCGATGCCGGTCGAGGCGGGGGAGGCTCGGGCGCCGTCGAACTCCTGGGGGCAGGACCGGATCGACCAGCGGAACCTGCCGCTGGACCACGACTTCACCACCGTGGGCGACGGCGCGGGCGTGACCGCGTACATCTTCGACAGCGGCATCGACTACGCGCACGAGGAGTTCGGCGGCCGGGCCGTGTTCGGCTTCGACGCGATCGGCGACGGCCGTCAGGGCCAGGACTGCTCCGGCCACGGCACGCACGTGGCGGGCACGGTCGGCGGCGCGACGTTCGGGGTGGCGCGCAAGGTGAACCTGGTCAGCGTCCGCGTGCTCGGCTGCGACGGTTCGGGCTCGTGGTCGGGGGTCCTCGCGGGCATGGACTGGGTCGCCAAGAACGCCCACCAGCCGGCGGTGCTGAACGGCTCCTTGGGCGGGGACCGCTCGGCCACGGTGAACAACGCCGCGACCGCCCTGGCCGAGGCGGGCGTGCTGCCGGTCTTCGCGGCGGGCAACTCCTCGGTGGACGCGTGCACGTTCTCGCCCGCGTCCGCCGGGGGCGTGGTCGCGGTCGCCGCCTCCGACCAGTCCGACGAGCAGACCGGCTTCTCCGACCACGGCCCGTGCGTCTCCCTCTACGCCCCCGGCCAGGCCATCGTCTCCGCGAAGCTCGGCGGCGGGAGCGTGGCCCTCAACGGCACGTCGATGGCCGCGCCGCACGTCACGGGCGTGGCCGCCCTCTACAAGCAGGCACACCCGAGCGCGACCCCGGCGGAGGTCGCGGCCTGGCTGGTGGAGGCGTCCACGAAGGACGTCCTGACCGGCGTCGGCGAGGGCAGCCCGAACAGGCTGCTGTTCACTGGTGGTCTCTGATGGTCGGAGGGTCCTGATGAACCCGGCCCGCAGCCCGATCGGGGTTAGGCTGCGGGCCGAGGGGGATCATGGACACGCCACCGCCGCTCGTGGAGCGGCTCCGGAACCACGTACGGCTGGCCGCGGCCTGCGCGTTCAGCGCGGTCGCGGTGCTGTACGCCGTCCTGTGCTCGAAGTTGAACGTCGTGGACATGTCCGACGGCGTGTGCGACTACGGCGGCTGCCCGCGCGGGCTGGATTCGCTGCTGTGGTGGACCCTGCTCGCCGGGGCGGCTGCGGGCGGATTGTGGTGGTCCGTGGTGAAGCGCCGCGCGTACCGCTCCGGCATCGGCTGGACCATGGCCCTCGCCGTCGGCCTCGTCGCCCTGGGGCCCGGCTGGCTCGGCTTCTCGTGGCTGCGCGGTCCGCACATGGACCTCTTCTCGTACCAGGTCCCGGACGGCCCGGGCGCGGACAAGCCGCTCGGCTCCTGGGCGGGGCACCCGGACACGGGGGTCGTGGTCCGGGCCCGCGCAGACGTGGTGACCGGCTACAACGGGGAGGGCCGCCACGGCTGGAGCATCCCCGCCCCGGCCGGCGGCGCGGTGTGCGCGATGAGCGGCGACACCCCCTCCGGCATCGGCCTGCTCACCGTGACCACCGCGAAGAGCACCTGCGGCAACCGCCTCGTCGCGGTGGACGCCACGTCCGGCAAACAGCTCTGGACCAAGGACGTCCCGAAGCTCGTCGGCAAGCCGTCCGCGGGCGGCTCGCTGGCCGTGACCGCGACGGCGGATGCCGTACTCGCCCACGACCTGGTCACAGGCGGCGAGCTGTGGCGCTCCCCGCTTCCCGCGGGCGCCGTCGCCATGGAGGTCGCCGCGGCTGCGGACCGCGTCCTGCTCATGGCCCGGACCGACGCGGGAGTCGAGCTGTTCGCGCTCGGCGCCCGCACCGGCGCCGTCGCCTGGCGGTACCCGATGCCGGTCGGGTACGAGTCCCCGCGCATCGCGTCGGCGTCCCCGGCCGCCGCCGTCGGTGCCGGGCGCCTGCTGGTGTTCGACGAGGCGGGCCGGGTGCGCGCGCAGTCGCAGGAGCCGTACGTCCCGACCACGGGCGAGACGGAGTGGCTGGTGGTCGGCGACGTGCTGTACGCGTCGGTCCCGGAACGGGAGAAGCGGGAGCTGCTGGCGGCGTTCTCCCTGAAGGACGGCCGCCACCTGTGGACGCGGGCCTTCGAGGACGACTGGCGGGTCCGGGCCCTGGCCGCCGGCCGGGCCGGGCGGATCGCCGTGGTCACGGAGGGCGCGTACCACCACCTCTGGCACCTCGACCCGCGAACCGGCAAGCCGGACGGCGAGTCGACGGTCCTGCGGGGCCTGCGGCTGGGCGAGTCGTTCGCCCTCCACGGGAGGACGTTCGTCAACCTCGACGACGACGGCAGCCTCCCCCCGATCTTCGACGTGGCCCCGACCTTCGGTTGGTGAGTTGCGTTGTGAACTCCGCGTCGCCTCCTCGACACCATGGGGCCCCGTGAGCCCACCTCCGGATCGACCGAATCGTCATGCCCGTGGCGACGCGTGGTTGGCCCGGATGGGTGAGGGTGCTCAGAGAGTGGCGAGGAAGGAGTTCCAAGCCGTCGCGCCGAACACGAGGTGGGCGTCATCGGGCCGCTTGGAGTCCCGGACGGGGACGAGGTCGGGGTGGCCGGCGGCGACTTCGAGGCAGTCGCCGCCGGTGCCGTCGCTGTGGGTGGACTTGCGCCATGTGGCCATCTCCACGCAGCTACCGCCGCTGGCATCGCTGTAGCTGGACTTGTGCCAAGTGGCCGCCGACAGGTCGTACTCAGGCGTGCTGATCATGTTCGTAATCCTCCGCCACCGATTCGATCAGGGCCAGGGACTTGCGCGGTGACAGCGCGTTGGCCGTGAGGAGATCGTAGGCCAGGGAGTGCTGGGTGACGGTGGCCGGATCGTCGAACAGCTGGCCCGTGCCCATGCCTTGGACGTAGGCGAGAGGGGGCGCGTCCTCAAAGGAGAGCAGCTGGACGAACCCGCCCATGGCCGCGTGGAAGCCCGCGCTGAACGGCAGCACCTGCGCGATGATCCGGTGCGATCGGATCAGCCTCGCGATGTGGCGCAGCGCCTCCGCCAGTACCGCCGGATCTTCCCCGGACCTGCGCAGAACCGACTCGTCGAGTACGCACCAAAACAGTGGCGTTGTTGGGTCGCGGAGCAGGGCGGCTCGGGCCAGTCGGTTCGTGACCAGTTCGTCGATCACCTCCTCCGGGGCGGTCGGGTGTCCGGCCCGGAAGACCTCCCGCGCGTAGGCCTCCGTCTGGAGCAGGCCGGGCATCAGCTGGGGCGCGTACTCGCGGATCTCCCTCGCCAGCGCCTCCGCCTCAGCGGCAGCCGCGAAGTGATCCGGGTACTTGGACTTGGCCGCCGCCCCGCAGTTCCGCGTGAAGAAGCCGTTCGTCCCGAGGATGTCGTCGATCTGCCGCGCGAAGTCGATGTGCATGCGGCGGGTGCCCGCCTCCAGTTGGCCTATGAACGAGCCGCTCACGAAGAGCGGTTCGCCGAGTTCGGTCTGGCTCATGCCCGCGCGCTCGCGCGCCACGCGGAGTTCGGCGCCGAGGAGGGCGCGGGGTGAGGAGGAGGGGTCGAGGTTCTTTCCTGGCATGGCAACTCCCTGGTCAACGCATGCGGTTGTTGCGGTGTCCGCGTTGAAAGGCTAGCGAGCGGGCCGCCACGCTGTGTGTCGAAGTCGGATACGCAGAGTGGAAAGGTGACATGTCATGGTGCTCTCCCCACAGGAGCGCGTGCGGGCGGCCGAGGAGGCCGTCCAGCAGCTGAAGGAGTCCCTGGCAGGGGTGGGGGTGGTGTTCCCCTCGCTCGACGTGGAGCGGGTCTCCGCCGCCGGTACCTACGGCCTGCCGTTGGTCGACCTCGGCCGCTGCAACCTGGACACCGCGCTCCGGCTCGCCGCCGTACTCCACGAGCGGGCGCACCCGTGAGCGAGGCGGTGGAGTGGGGGTTCCAGCTCGGCTGGAAGCTGCACGCGCTGGAGGCCGCCCTGGGCGGCGGCGCGTGGAGGCGCGGGGGCGCGGGGCTCTCCGTACGGGTGCGGTGCGACGGCGGCGGGCTGTGGACGGCCGTCGGGGACGACGGCACGCGGAGGGAGGAGCGCTCGGCGGAGACGGCGGACGAGGCGACCGCGCTCGTACAGGAGGCCTTCGGGCTGACGGCGTGGCGGCCGCAGCCGCCCCCGCCGCCGGGGTGGCAGCGGTTCACGCTGCTGCACTGTCCGGTGGGGGAGTGCCCGGAGTTCGAGGACGTTCGTTACGAGGGGCTCAAGGCGCGTCCGCCGCAGGGGTGTTCGGTGGAGGAGGTCGGCGGGTACTTCGGACTGCGCTGCGAGCGGCCGGGGGCACGGCTGCTGGACGCGGTCGCCGAGACCGTGCGGGAGATCCGCGAGGAGCACGGGCTGCTCATGAACGACCTGGGCATCGAGAAGCTGTGGGAGTGGTCGGCGGACGGTGCCGACGGCTGGGGTGCCGAAATCGTCGGCCAGTTGCTGCTGATGGCGGCCGAGCGGGGGCCGGTGCTCGGCTACGGCGCGGATGACCTGGTGCGCTTGCTGCGCACCGCCGCCGGCTGACCCCCGGTTGGCCGGGGAGGTCAGCTGGTGATGGGTTTGCCGTCCTGCTTGCCGCCGACGCAGGTATCCAGGGCGGTGGCCGAGTCGTACTCCACGGTTCCGCCTTGGCTCTCACACTCCTGTCCGGTGACGGTCGGGGCGGCAGCTTGTGCGGCGGGCGCCGCGGCACCGAGAACGGCCAGTACGAGGGCAGCGGTGAAGCCGAGAATTCGTCTGCGCATGGGGGGCTCCTCTCGGTACCAGCGTCGCCCCGCGCCGCCGTTGGCGCACCCGGGCGCTCCAGAGGCGCTTCCAGCGTTAAAGGGGCAGGCTGGTGTTATGGCGAACACGCGGGAGGTTTCCGTGGGGGCGCCTGACGACCTCGGCTTGCGGAAGGTCACGATCGACGGCAAGACCGTGGGAAAGGCCTGGTCTCCCTGGGAACTCAAAAGATTCCTGGATCGTGCCGGTGTGGACCCAGAGCACGAAATCCACTGGTTCGGCGGCGACAGCACTGTCTGGCCGGACAAAGGGGGGTGGCGACGGCGAACGATCGGCTTCTTCGTGTTCGTCGGCCTGCTCGCGACCGTATGTCCGCTCTTCCGGATCGGAATGGCGGACAGCGGGGATGCCCTGACCTACGGCGGACGCATCGCGGGATTCACCATCCTTGTCGCATCAGTGGTGGAATTCTGCGCAGCCTTGGCCTGTATCGACTACTGGGGTAAGCGCCGATGGCGTTACTCGGGGGTGGTCGTCCTGGCCGGAGTCTTGATCGCCCTGTTCAGTGGCATCGCCCTCCTGCTGCTGCTGATCGGCGAGCGCTTCACCGGCTACACCGTGTTCGGTATGGCCCTGACCCTCTGGTCTTCGCTGGCTCTGGCCGAACTCGTCAAATCCCGGGCGTGGAAGGGCCTTCACAATCCCAGGAAGATCGCGATCGGGGCGATCATCTCAACTCTCCTCGCCGGTGCCAACCTGGCGTATTCGCAGATCTACGTCCCCTATGTGAAGACTCCGCTGGTGGAGAGCGGGGCGGAGTTCAAGGACTCGAATCTGGAAAGGCAGGGGGGGCCGCTGTTCGTGACGGTTCATCTGTATGTCAAGAACGAGGGTGAGGTTCCCGTCTACGTCCTCGACAGCAAGTACTGGGTCCATGGCGTGGCCGCGAGCAATCTCTCCGACAAGCCGGTGGGTTCGGCTCCCAAGGGGGCAAAGGCTCCCAAGCCGCCAGAGGAATCGAAGGACGAACTGCTCTACGACGGCGACTTCGTCGCACCGGTGGGTCGAGTGCTGAATCCGGGAGAGGAAATCGCGCAGGACGCGGTCGTTGAGGTGGATGGTCCTGAGAGCCGCACGTATGAAGCGGTCAGGGCCCAGACCGAGGTGTACGTGGTCAGGAAGGACAGGATGAGAGTGCCTCCTGAATACGCGAGTTCCGGAATCGGGGGAGATGATCTCAAGGCGCTGGCCGGCAAGGAGAAGGTTCCGCGCGGCGCGAAATACATGTACCGGTCCGAGGTCTCGAACAGCAGCGAAATACTGAACGTGGCCCGCGGTCCGCAGCGCATAACCTTGTTCAGGGTGGAGAGAGGCCAATGGCCGCGCGTCGTCGTGGACGTATCGCCACCCCGTAAGCGGATAGATTTGGATCCCAGGACTCCCGTGGCGAACAAAAAGCTCATAGAGCGGTACGGCCTATCGGTGGTGCGTGGCTCCACGGCCGAGATCCCCTACCAGGAGCTCCTGGAGAAGGCCCGAGCCGTCCAGAAGCAGGCCGAGCCGCCCAAGTGAGCCCCGCCGTCAGCGGCGCAGGTCGAGCAGCATCACGTCGCGGAGGTCCGTGCCCGGGCCCAGGGGTCGTGCCTCGGCGACCTTGCGGTAGCCCCAGGCCCGGTAGGCGGCCGGCGCGGCTCCGCTCGTGGGGTGGACGTTCAGCAGGACGCGCTCGCGCTCGGCGGGGAGGGCTTCGAGCAGGGCCGTGTGCAGGCTTCGGGCGATGCCGAGGCCGCGCCATGGTCCGCGTACGGCCAGTTCCATGAGGGCGAAGGTGCGGCGCCCGTCCTCGCGCCGCACGTCGGCGGGGACGGGCGTGGTCAGTTCGTCCCACCACACCGCGTCGTGGGCGAGCGCGAAGCCGTACGCCATGCCGACCGGCTCGCCGGTCTCCGTGCGGGCCAGGGCGGCGAGGAAGCCGGGCTTGGCGGCCTGCACCGGGAAGCGGCGGAAGGCGGCGGCGACGTCCTCCTCGGTCTCGTCGTAGGGAGGCTCGGCGAAGGCGTCGGCGTAGACCAGTCGGAAGGCTGCCTCGGCGTGGACCGCCGTCGGACCGTCCATCTGGCTTATTTCGAAGGCTTGTTGCTGCGTCATGCCCTCAAGCTGTCACAGCGCCGGGGTCGGAGTCCCGCGAGTATCCGCCGGTGCGGGGGCGTGGCCCCCGTCCTCACACCTGCCCGGCGCCGTGGGCGCGGGCGCGGGCGCGGTCGTGGAACCAGGCGAGGATTCCCAGCAGGGCCGCGGCGCCGATTCCGTACAGGGGCAGCCACAGGGTGGTCGTGGCGGCCAGGCACTCGGCGACGGCCTGGCGGGCCTGGGTCTGCTGGGCGTAGGCCAGGGCGGCGGGGTCGCTGCCGGCGAGGTTGCCGAGGGCGGCTTCCGTCTGGAGGGCCTGGTAGCGGCCCAGCAGGGCGCACCGGCTGCGGGTGCCGGGCATGGGGAACAGCCAGGCGCGGCGTTGCATCAGCGGGGCGAGGGCGACGGCCACGCACAGGCCGACGACCAGCGCGTACGCGACCAGGCCGCGGGTGTAGGCGGAGCGGATGTCCGGGCTCCACTGCGCCCGCCGCTGGAAGGCGGCCAGCACCGCGAGGAGCGTGACGCCGATGAACGTGGCGAACCACTGCCACGACCCCTGGGCGAGCGCGAAGGTCAGCACGGCGGCGAGCCCGATGCCGACGACTCCGGGGGCGGGGAGGTCACCGCCCGTGTCGGCGGCGGCGCTCGCCCGGCTCGGGGTCACTCGGGTGCGGGGGTCACTCACGGGCCTCTCCCTGGACGGGGAACCCCAGCATCCGCCGCGCGCAGCCCCGCCTCAGGGCGCCATGCCGTACGACTCCGGCGTCCCGCCCGGATGGCCCGCGGGCGGCAGTTCCCGGGCGGCGGAGCGGAAGCGCATGCGGAGGTACTGGGCGTTCGGCGAGGACGAGTCGAAGAGTTGGCGGCCCATGGGCTCGGGGACGGTCGGGCCCCAGAACCAGACCTCGTCGCAGCCGTAGCAGAACGCCGCTTCGAAGAGCGGGGGTGCGGCGTCCGGGTGCGCGTAGGCACGGATGCCCCAACCGGGGGCGAACGCGCAGAGGTTGGGTGTGCTCGTGGGCAGCTTCCGGATCACGGTCAGGGCGGCGGCGGCCTCGGAGCCGTGCCAGTGGGCCACGACGTCGCCGGTCATGGCGTCGCCCCGGTGCTCCGGGCCTGCCGTGATGCGTACGACCTCCAGCCGGGTGGTGGCGGCCACCGCGTGCGGGGGGAGCTTCATGCGGGGGCTTCGTCCGTGCGGAGGCGGGCGTGGAGGTGTTCGTCGTGCCAACCGTCGGCGTGGAGGAGTGCTCCGCGCATGGTGCCCTCCAGGGGGAAGCCGGCCTTGGTCGCGACGGCGCACGAGGCGGGGTTGTGCACGGAGTGGGTGATGCGCAGGCGGTGCAGGCCGAGGTCCTCGAAGGCCCAGCGGGTGATGCGGGCCGTGGCCGCGACGGTGACGCCGGTGCCGCGGCCGGCGGGGAGCAGCCAGTAGAGGATTTCGCCGCTGCCGTCGCGCAGATCGAGGTCGGCGAGGCCGACCAGGCCGAGGGCCGGGCCGGTGGGCGGGGCGATCGCCCAGATCGCGGCCTCCTCCGTCTGCCAGAGGGCGTGGTAGCGGGCGATGTGGGCTTCGGCCTCGGCCGGGGTGCGGCGGGCCGGGCGGTTCCAGTGCCGGATGTCCGGGTCCTCGTACGAGGCGACCAGGGCGGGGGCGTCGGACGCGCGCCACGGGCGCAGCAGCATCCCGCCGGGGAGGGGGAACTCGGGCTGGGGGAGCGCGGCCATGCGGCCGGCCGGGACGACCGGGGGTATGTCGTTGATCATCCCCGCATCATGCGGGAGATTCGCCGCAGGTGTCCTGGGTCGTGGCGCGGGTGAGGCCGTCCGCGATGCGGGTCAGGACGGCGAGGGCCTCGGTCCGCTCGTCGGGGGTGAGGTGGTCGGTGACGCTGCTCTCCAGCTCGGCCCAGATGCCTTCGACCTCGGCGCGCAGGGCGAGGCTGGCGGCCGTGGGTTCGATGATCGTGGCGCGCTTGTCGGTCTCGCTGGGGCGGCGACGGACGAAGCCGGCGTGTTCGAGGCGCCTGATGGTGCGGGTCATGGTGGCGGCGTCGGAGCCGAGCAGGCGCACGAGGTCGGTCTGGCGCTGCGGGCCGCGGTCCCAGAGCTGCATCATGACCAGCTCCTGGCCGGTGTGCAGGCCGACGCGGCGCAGGAGCTGCTGGGCGAGCATGCGGTGCAGGCGGGCGACACGGAAGATCGCGTAGGACATGGGGCCGGCCTGGACGGAGGGCGGCATGCAGGGGCCGGCCGTCGCCTCGGGGGCCGGCCTGCCGGCGGTCGTGCCCTTCGGCTCGCTCATGGGTCCTCGGGTGTGGCGCGCAACTGCTCGAACAGAGATCAGCCTATCGCGGCTCGGACGTGCGCACGGGGGCTGTGTACGGCCCGTCCTTCCCGGAGGGGGTGAGGTGGGTGTGATGCGGGTCACGGGGTTGCGGGAATGGGGTAGCGGATTTACTTGTTCGGACAGTTAATTCCGCTCCGCCCTCGGGCGGCAGCATCCTGTGGAGACGAGGACCCGATCATGTCGACCGCATTCGACTCGTACGAGCTCGCCGGGAAGCGCCTGGCCAACCGCATCGCCATGGCCCCCATGACCCGCAGCCGCGCCGACGCGGCCGCCGGTGCGACGGCCACGGACCTGATGGCGACCTACTACGCCCAGCGCGCGAGCGCCGGCCTGATCATCAGCGAGGGCATCCAGCCCTCGGTGGTCGGCCAGGGCTACCCCTTCACCCCTGGTCTGCACTCCGCGGAGCAGGTCGAATCCTGGCGTCCGGTGACCGACGCCGTGCACCGCGAAGGCGGCGTGATCTTCGCGCAGCTGATGCACACCGGCCGGATCGGCCACCCCAGCCTGCTGCCGGACGGCCTGGTGCCCGTCGCCCCGTCGGCGGTGGCGGCGAAGGGCCAGGTCTTCACCGGCCAGGGCATGTTGGACCTGACCACTCCCGCCGAGCTGACCGAGGACGAGATCCTCCGGACCGTCGAGGACTACGCGAATGCCGCGCGGGGCGCGATGGCCGCCGGCTTCGACGGGGTGGAGCTGCACGGGGCGAACGGCTACCTGATCCACCAGTTCCTCGCCCCCGGCTCCAACCTGCGCACCGACGGCTGGGGCGGCTCGGTCGAGGGCCGGATCCGCTTCGCCATCGAGGTGGCGACCGCGGTGGCCGAGGCGATCGGCGGCGACCGGGTCGGCTTCCGCATCTCGCCCGGGAACACGTACAACGACATCGTCGAGGGCGACGACCTCGACGAGACCTACGGGGCGCTGGTGGCCCGGCTGGCGCCGCTGGGCCTGGCCTACCTGCACCAGCTCGAAGCGGAGGGGCAGCGCGAGCTGGTCCTGCGGCTGCGCAAGGAGTGGCCCGGCACGTTCGTCCTCAACCCGTTCACCGGCGCCGACGTGACGGGACCGGAGGAGTTGGAGCTGGTGGAGGACGGGACGGCGGACCTGATCGCCTACGGCGCGATGTTCCTGGCCAACCCCGACCTCCCGGCCCGTCTCGCCGCCGGAGGCCCGTACAACACCCCCGACACCGCCTCCTTCTTCGGCGGCGACCACCGCGGCTACACCGACTACCCGGCGCTCGGCTGACCCGGCTGACCCGGTTCCCGTCGGCGCCCGTCGGCTCCTCGCGATTGGCTGCCCGAACAGTCAATCGCGGGGAGCCGTTCAGTACGGCGATTCGGCCGAGGCGCGCAGGCGGGCGAGCAGGTCCCGGCCCTGTGGGCTGTCCGGGTCGAAGAACTGGCGTTCCAGGGCGGGCGGGACGGCCGGGCCGGTCAGCCGGATCTCGTGGCAGGAGAAGCAGAAGGCCGCTTCGAAGAGGGGGTCGAGCACGGTCTCGTCGTACGCCCTCACGGTCCAGCCGGGGTTGAAGCCGCAGCGGTGCTGTTCGCTGCCCGGCAGGGCGGCCAACAGCTCCAGCACCCTGCCGGCCTCGGGGTCGGCCCAGCCGCCGACGACCAGACCCGGGGCGGGCCAGGGCTCGGTGAGGCGGACCGTGGTGAGCAGGACGGTGGCGGCGACGGCCTCGGCGGGGAGCAGCATGCGCACAGCATCGTGCACGCCGCTCCCCGCCCGCAGGGGGTTACGCCGGCACCGGTTGCTTCGCCGGTTCGGGCGCGGTGGTCGGGCCGGCGGGCTCCGGGGCGGTGTTCAGGTCGGCCAGCATCCGCTTCGTGAAGCCGAAGAAGAACGTGGCGACGAAGCCCACCAGGTAGCCGACCGCCAGGCCGCCCGCGTAGACGGCGACGGTGACGCCCATGCCGGACTTGCCGTCCAGGAGGGGGAAGAGGGCCCAGCCCGAGGGGCCGATGGCGGTGGAGCCGAAGGTCATGCCGAGCTGGTTGAACAGACCCACGAAGGCCCCGCCCGCCGCGCCGCCGACGCACGCGGTGACGAACGGGCGGCCCAGCGGGAGGGAGACGCCGTAGATCAGGGGCTCCCCGACGCCCAGGAAACCGGCCGGGAGCGCGGACTTGATGGTGGCGCGGAGCGAACCGTTGCGCGGGAGACGGTAGTAGACGGCGATGGCCGCACCGACCTGGCCCGCGCCCGCCATGGCGAGGATGGGCAGCAGGACGGTGTAGCCGGACTGCTCGATGAGCGTGGTGTGGATGGGGATCAGGGCCTGGTGCAGGCCCAGCATCACCAGGGGGAGGAAGAGCCCGCCGAGGACCAGGCCCGCGAAGGCGCCGCCGGCGGCGAGCAGCCAGTTGGCGAAGGAGCCGATGGCGGCGGACGCCTCGCCGGCGAGGAACATCAGGCCGAAGAGGGTGACCAGGCCCGAGACCAGCACCGTGAGGGTGGGGGTGACCAGGACGTCCAGGGCCTCCGGCACCCGACGCCGGCACCACTTCTCGACCTGGACCGCGAGCAGCGCCGCCGCCAGCGCGCCGAGCACGCCGCCCTGGCCCGGCTTGAGTTCCTGCCCGAAGGCGGTGATCTTCGCGACCCCGGGGAAGACGATGATGGCGGCGACCGCACCGCCCAGGATCGCCGTGCCGCCGAACTCCTTGGCCGTGTTGTAGCCGACGAACACCGCGATCAGCGACATGAAGCCGGACGCGATCGCGGCGAGCGCCGGGACCAGGGCCGGGAGCCAACCGAAGTTGGTGAGCACGCCGTTCAGTCCCGCGATCACACCGCAGCCGATCAGGGCCGGGATCAGCGGGACGAAGATGTTCGCGATGCGGCGCAGGAACAGTTTGAAGGGGGTCGCGTTGCGGGCCTTGCGGGCCTCCTTGATGGCCGCGCCCTGGGCCTGGAGGTCCTCCGCCGTCACGGGGTGAGGGGAGGCCGCCGCCGAGCGGCCCTCCTCCACCAGCGCCTCGAACTCCGGGGTCACCCGGGCGACGGCGCCCGGGCCGAGCACGATCTGGTACGTGTCGTCCTCGACCACGCCCATCACGGCGGGCAGCGCCTTCAGGGCCTCGTCGGCGACGAGCGAGCGGTCGCGCAGGGCGATGCGCAGGCGGGTCATGCAGTGCGCGATCGAGGTGACGTTGTCCGGGCCGCCGACCAGGGGGAGGATCGCGGCGGCCGTGGCGCGGTGCTTGTCGGCGGGCGGCGGGGTGGGGGTGGTGGGCTCGGTGGGTTCAGTAGGCATCGTGGGGGTCGCCTTGCTGTCGGGGTGGGCCGGGGTGCCGGGGTGCCGGGGTGCCGGGGCGTCGGTCAGCGGGGTTCGTGGGGTTCGTGGGTGGTGGCGGCGGCGGACAGGGCGGCGCGGAGGTGGCCCCGGGAGGCGGCGAGGAGTTCGGCGGCCTCCTCGCCGTCGACCCCGCCGAGGATGACGAGGACGGCGTTCTTCACCTCGCCGCCGGTGGCGGTCAGCGCGGCCTCGATCTCCTCGTCGGGCGCGCCGGTGGCCAGGGACACGATCCGGCGCGCGCGGGCGCGCAGCTTCTCGTTCGACGAGCGCATGTCGACCATGAGGTTCCCGTAGGTCTTGCCCAGCCGGATCATCGTGATCGTCGAGATGAGGTTGAGTACGAGCTTCTGTGCGGTGCCCGCCTTCAGGCGGGTGGAACCCGTGAGCAGTTCGGGGCCGACGACCACCTCGATGCCGTGCTCGGCGGCGGCCGCGAGCGCGGAGCCGGCGTTGCAGGAGAGCCCGACGGTGAGCGCGCCGCGCGCCCGCGCGGCCTCGACGGCGCCGATCGCGTACGGGGTGCGGCCCGAGGCGGAGATGCCGACGACGGTGTCGTCCGGGCCGATGTCGAGCGCGGCGAGGTCGGCGGCGGCCGACTCGGCCGAGTCCTCGGCGCCTTCGACGGCCTTCACCATCGCGGAGGGGCCGCCCGCGATCAGGCCGACGACCTCGGACGGGTCGGTGTTGAAGGTGGGCGGGCACTCGCTGGCGTCCAGTACGCCCATCCGGCCGGCGGTGCCGGCGCCCGCGTAGACGAGCCGGCCGCCGCGTGCCATGCGTACGGCGATCGCGTCGACGGCGGCGGCGATCTGCGGCAGCCGCGCGGCGACGGCGGCCGGGACGGTGGCGTCTTCGGCGTTCATGGTGCGGGCGATGTCGAGGGTGGACAGCCGGTCGATCTCGGCGAGTTCGGGGCGGAAGGCCTCGGTGGTGAGGGTGGCGAGCTGGGCGCGGAGTTCGGCGTACGCGGTCACGGGGGTTCCTATCGGGCGGAGTGCCGGTGGGCGAGGGCCTCGTACGAGGAGGCGAGCGCGGGCGCGGCCCGCTCGTACGTCCGCTGCGCGACGGCGACGAACAGGCAGTCGACGACGAGGAGCTGGCTGGTGCGGCTGGACATGGCGGCCGGGCGCAGCGCGGTCTCCCGGGCGGCGGAGGTGGCGAGGACGTGGTCGGCGTAGTGGGAGACGGGTGCGCCGGGGCGGCCGGTGAGGGCGATGGTGGTGGCGCTGTGCGCGGGGGCGGTGCGGAGGAGGTAGGGAGGGGGTCGCTCACCTCGCCGGGCCGCTGCCGTCGACGGCTATGACGACGGTGGCGGCGGGGGCCGAGTCGGACTCCTGCTGCGCGGCGAGGGCGGCGGCCGGTGGGGCGGTCACGGGTCCGGCGGGGCGGTTTCCTGCGCCGGGGGCTGCTCCGCCAGCGGTGGGCGCGGCGGTCTGGGCTGTCAACGGGGTCTCCCTGGCAGGGGCGCCCGCGGCCCTGCCCACCGGCGGTGGGAGAAGGGTTTCCTTCGGCTTCTTGCGCACGCGTGAAATCTATTTTCAGGACCGGAGCGGGGCAAGGCGCCATAAGGCCATCGAAAAAGGACCTTCGCCACGGGCCTGCCGCGGGGCCACAATGGGCCCATGGACCACGCGACCCCCCTGGAACAGGCGCTGCATGTCGCCCGCGCGCTCGTGCTCGCCGATCTCGCCGCCGGCGAGGTCGCCGATGCCGATGTCGTCTCCCTCGTCGAGGACTCGGTCACGCACCGCCGGTGGTGGGTGGAGCAGTGGCCGGAGGGCGTCGACTACCTCGCCGGACTCGTCGCCCAGGACGTGCAGGACGCGCTGCTGGAGAAGTACGGCCGCTGGCCGCTGTGCCCGGTCTGCACCCACGGTGAACCGCACGCGCTGGACGTCGAGCCGGAGCTGGGACCCGACCCGCACTGGGTGTGTTCGGAGGCGGGCGTGAGGGTGGCGTCCGTCGGCGCCCTCGGGCCGGTCTTCCACCCGGGCCGGTGAGCCGCCGGTGACGCTCTACATCGACCCGCCGACCTGGCCGGGCCATGGGCGCATGTGGTCGCACCTGGTCAGCGACGTCTCGTACGAGGAACTGCACGCGTTCGCGGCGTCCATCGGCTGCCCGCCCCGCGCCTTCGAGCGCGACCACTACGACGTGCCCTCGCACCGCTACGCGGACGCGGTCGCGGCGGGCGCGGTGGAGATCGGCAGCAAGGAACTGGTCCGCCGCATCACCCAGGCCGGCCTGCGCCGCCCGAAGGGGCGGCCGGCGCCGATGCCGGGGCAGACCGGGCCGGCGGCTCCGGGACGGCGTTCGGCTGGGCCTGTGCCGGGAGCGACCACACGTGCTCCGGAGTCACGATCTTCGTGACCGTGTTGCCGATGAGGGAGCTCAGGTTGCCGAACTTCCCGTCGATGTCGGAGTTGACCACGATCACCATGGTGGTCCGGGCCTGCGGGAGCCGGACGGCGATCGTCTCGTAGCCGGGCAGCTCGCCGTTGTGGCCGATCCAGCCGTCGATGTCGGCGATGCCCAGCCCGTAGCGCACGTCCGGGTACCCGGTGGGGACCGTGCGCAGCCGCTGGGCCTGGGTGCCGGGCTCCAGCAGGCGGTCGCCGTCGGGGAGCCGGCCGTTCACCAGCGTCGGGACCCAGGTGTGCAGGTCGTCCATGGTGGAGATCATCGCGCCGGCGGCCCAGGCCCAGGACGGGTTCCAGGTGGAGGCGTCGACTGTGGTGCCGTCCGGGGTGAAGTTCGTGTAGCCGTGCGCGTACGGGCTCGGCATCGCGGAGCCGGTCGGCAGGGAGGTGTCGTCGAGGCCGGCCGGTTCGAGGACGTGCTCGTCCAGGTACGTGTGCAGGGGCTGTCCGGAGACCTTCTCGACGAGCAGGCCGAGGAGCACGGTGTTGGTGTTGCTGTACATCCAGCGGGCGCCGGGCGCGAACCGGGCCGGGTGCGCGAAGGCGATGTCGAGCAGTTGCTTCGGGGTCCAGGAGCGGTGCGGGTCGGCCTTGTAGGCGGCCAGCCAGGTCTTGTCCTGGGTGTAGTCGTACAGGCCGCTGCGCATCTCGGCGAGCTGACGGACCGTGATCCGGTCGCCGCCGGGCACGCCGGCGAGGTACGTGGAGATCGGCGCGTCGAGCCGTACCTTCCCCTCGTCGACGAGCCGGAGGACCCCGGTGACGGTGAAGGTCTTGGTGACGCTGCCGATCCGGGTGAAGAGCTCGGTCTTCATGGGGGTGCCGGCGGCCTTGTCGGCGGTGCCGAAGGCCCGCTCGTACGATCCGCCGCCGTCGACCCAGAGCCCGACCCCGACACCGGGGATGCCCGCCTCGCGCATGGTCGCCGTGATCGCGTCGTCGAGCTTCTCGGCGGTCGCGGGGTCGATGCCGGCCCGGCCGGGCGGGGCGGCGGGGGCCTGGCCGGCGCACAGCGCGGTCAGCAGCAGGGAGGCGGCGGCGAGGGCCGTGGTCGTCCGCGTCCTCGTCCGCGTCCTCGTCCCAGTTCTCGTCCCGGCCTTCGTCCCGGCATTGGTCCTCGTCCGGTACCGGGCCATCGGGGACCCCCTCTGACGCACGTCCCCGAGTGGTCCCTCCCATCGTAGGAAGGGCAGCTCGGGGCTGCGACCGGGCCGTCGTCAGGCGCGGGCGGGTTCCCCGGCCGGCTCCCCGGTGCGGCCCGGGGCCGGGCTCGCGGAGGCCACGACGCGAGTCGGGGTGGGCGTACGACGGTGCAGGCGCAGCGCGGCCAGGGTCAGGCCGATCGCGGTGACGGTCATGGCCGCGCCCGCCCAGGCGGTGGAGGCGAAGCCGAGGTCCGCGTCGATGACGGTGCCGCCGAGCCAGGGGCCGCCGGTGTTGCCCAGGTTGAAGGCGGCCGTGGTGGTGGCGCCCGCCAGGGTGGGGGCGGCGCCGGCGACGTTGAACATGCGGGCGTTGAGCGCGGGGGCGGTGAAGAAGGCCGAGACGCCGAGGAGGAAGGACAGGGTGATCGCCGCGGCGGCCGTGGAGGCGAGGAGGGCGAGGGCGGTGAGGAAGACGGTGGAGGCGGTGACGCCCCAGATCATCACGCCGAACAGGTGCGCGTCGGCGACCCGGCCACCGATGGTCGTGCCGACCAGGGCCCCGATCCCGAAGAGGCCGAGGATCCACGGCACCCACTTCGAGTCCAGCCCGGCCACGTCCGTGAGCAGCGGCGACAGGTAGCTGAAGGCGCAGAAGACGCCGCCCGCGGCGAGGGAGGTGATGCCGACGGCCAGCCACACCTGGCGGTCGCGGTAGATGCCCAGTTCGCGGCGGAGCGTGGGGCGCTCGGCGGGCAGCGGGATGCGCGGGATCAGCGCCAGGATGCCGGCCAGGGCGATCGCTGAGGCCGCGCCCACCGACCAGAACGCGGAGCGCCACCCCAGGTGCTCGCCGAGGAAGGCACCGGCGGGGACGCCGAGGACGTTCGCGATGGACAGGCCGCCGATCATGACGGCCATCGCGCGGGCCCGCTGGTCCTTGTCGACCATGGCGATGGCGACGGCCGCGCCGACGGCCCAGAAGCCCGCGCAGGCGAGGGCCGAGACGACGCGGGAGGCGAAGAGGAGCTCGTACGAGGGGGCCAGCGCGCCCGCGACCTGCCCGAGGCCGAAGAGGCTGATGAGGGCGACGAGCGTGGTGCGGCGCGGGAGCCGCAGGGTGGCGACGGCCAGCAGCGGTGCCCCGATGACCATGCCGATGGCGAAGGCGGATATGAGCAGGCCCGCCTGGGGGATGGTGACGCCCATGTCCTCGGCGATGGGTGGCAGCAGCCCGGAGAGCATGAACTCGCTGGTGCCGAGTGCGAAGACGGACAGTCCGAGGACGTAGACGGCCACGGGCATGCGGGTGCGGCCTGTGGGGCCCGCGGGGCTCGTGGGGCCCGTGGTGGCTGTCGGGGATTCGGTGCGTACGGGGTTCGGGGCATCAGCGGGCATGACTCACACCAACCGGTGTGAACGCGATCAAATTCCCCGCGGTAGTGAAAGCCCCTCCAGCTCGGCGGTGAGGTTGGCGCGGGCCGGGGCCTCCCAGTGCGCGGCGCCGTACGGGGTGCGGAAGAGCCGGGGCAGGTCGAGCAACTGGCGCAGGACTGCGGCGCGGCCGGTGCGGAAGGCCTCGGCGGGGACGAAGCCGTACTCCTCGCGGACGGCGGCCACGTACGCGGCGTAGGCGTCCGGGGCGCCGGCGAGCACGCCGAGGTCGGCGTCGCAGAGCACTTCGCCGTTGGTGTCGCCGGGGGCGGGGTCGTGGGTGACGGTGAGCCGGACCAGCCGGGCCACCTCGGCGGTGCGGGCGGCGTCCACGCCGAGCTCGGGCAGGGCGCGCTCGGCCATGGCGGCGCTGCGCTCCTCGTTCTCGGAGCGGTCGGGCCGGTAGACGGCGTCGTGGAACCAGGCCCCGAGCCGGACGGCGGCGGGGTCGGCGGCGTGCGGGGCCAGTACGTCGATCCGCGCGAGTACGTCGGCCAGGTGCGCGGTGGTGTGGTACCGGCGCTGGGGCTCCGCCCAGGCGGCGAGGAGCCGGTCGGCGTAGGGGGCGGGGTCGCGGTCGGGGGAGGCGCCGGCGGCGGCGACGGTGGCCTGCCAGTGCGCCCGGAGGGCGGGGGTGTCGTCGTGCGGGGTGCCTGTGTCCATGCGCACATTGTGCGGGTGGCGTGATTGTGCTGGTGGAGCGCGGGCGGAGACCCGTACCCTGATATTGGACTAGACCTATTTTCCATACCCGGACAACCGGACAACCGGACACCCGGACACCCGGACACTCGGACCTAAGGACGGCATCGAATGAGCAACCGTGCGCTCCTGGAGGTGATCGCCCTCGACGTGGAGGACGCGGTCGCGGCCCAGGCCGGTGGGGCGGACCGACTCGAACTGGTCACCGACATGGCCGCGGACGGGCTCACCCCGTCGCGCGAGACCTTCGCGGCGATCAGGGCGGCGGTCGACATCCCGCTGCGCGTGATGCTCCGCAAGGCGGACGGGTTCGCCGCGGGTGACGTCTCCGTGGTGGTGGAGGCGGCGCGGGAGCTGAGGGCGGAAGGCGCGCGGGAGTTCGTCCTCGGCTTCCTGAACCCTGACGGCACCCCGGACCTGACCGCGGTCGAGGCGGTGGTGGCGGAGCTGGACGGCTGCCGGTGGACCTTCCACCGGGCGATCGACCGCGCGGCGGACCGGGACGGGTTGCGCAAGGCGCTGGCGGAGCTGCCCGGGCTGGACACGTACCTGACGGCGGGCTCGGCGGCCGGGGTCGACGAGGGGCTGCCGGTGCTGCTCGCGGAGGCGGGGGCGGCGGGGCGGGGGGAGCCGGGGTACGGGCCGCGGATCCTCGTCGGCGGCGGGCTGACCCTGTCGCACCTGCCGGTGCTGCGCGCGGGCGGGGTCGACGCGTTCCACATCGGCGGTGCGGCGCGGCCCTCCGGGTGGGGCGGGCCGGTCTCGGCGGCGGCCGTCGCGGAGTGGCGCACCGCCCTGTCCTGACGGCCGGGCCCCCCGGGGCGCTGCCCCGCACCCCGCGCCTCAAACGCCGGCGGGGGCTGGATGAGCCTGCCCCCGCGCTGCCCGGCGCACCGCCGCTCCGGGGGCTCGGCCCCCGCACCCCCGCGCCTCAAACGCCGGCGAGGCTGGATGTGCCCGGGCCGGGCTGTCGCGCGCGGCGCCGCTTCCGGGGCTCCGCCCCGCGCCCCGCGCCTCAAACGCCGGAGGGGCTGGAATTGCCGCTGAGCGGCACACCAGCCCCGACAGGCACCACCCAGCCCCGCCGGCGTTTGAGGCGCGGGCGTGCCGGGGACGGGGCGGAGTCCCGGGGGTCAGGTCAGGGGGGCGGGCAACGGGGTCGCGTGGAGGACGGTGAGGCCCGAGACGGCTCGGGTGAGGCAGACGTACAGGCGGCGCAAGCCCGTCCGTTCGTCCGGCTCGCCGTCCACGATCGCCGCCGGCTCGTCCAGGACCACGTAGTCGTACTCCAGACCCTTCGCCAGCGAGGCGGGGACCAGGGTCAGGCGGGACTCGGCCGTGGTCTCCTCGCCGGGGGAGAGCCACACGAGGCCCGCCGCCCGCAGGGCCTCCGTCAGGGCCGGGATACGGGCGTCCGCCGCGATCAGGCCGATCGAGCCCTCGTGGGAGAGGGACGCGCGGCAGGCGTCCAGGACCGCCGCCGTGAGGTCGTCCGTCGGCGAGATGAGGAGCGAGCCCGGGGTCTCGCGGACCGACGAGACCGGCGCCAGCCCCGGTGAGATCGACGGCAGCAGCCGCGACGCGTACGCGATCACCTCGCGCGGCACGCGGAAGCCCGCCGTCAGCTCCTCGACCACCGCCGCCGGCTTGCCCAGGTGCGCGAGGGCCTCGTCCCAGCTGCGCGTGGCCCACGGGGTGGTGCCCTGCGCGAGGTCGCCCAGGACCGTCGCCGAGCCCGTCGTACAGCGTCGCCCCACCGCCCGGTACTGCATGGGGGAGAGGTCCTGGGCCTCGTCGACCACGACGTGGCCCAGCGAGTGGGTGCGCTCCACCAGGTCCGTCGCCTCGTCGATCAGGACCAGGTCCGCCGCCGACCACTTCGCCGACTTCACGCTGCGGAACGGCTTGGACCACAGGAGGAGCTTCTGTTCGTCCGCGGTGAGGACGTCCGCGGCGTGGAGCGCGAGGAACTCCGGGTCGGAGAGCAGGCGCAGCACCAGCTTCGCCGGCTCCACCGGCGGCCAGACCTCCTTGACCGCCGCCTTCACCGCCGCGTTGCGGGCCACCGAGTCCTGGACGCGGTCGTCCGGCGCCTCGCCCGCCTGCTCCATCCGCACCAGCACGGCGTGCGCGATCCGCTGCGGGAGCGCCTCGCGGGCCGCCCCGTAGCGGATGTCGCGGTTCTGGAGCTCCTCGACCATCTCGGCCAGCTCGTACGCAGGCACGCGCCAGCGCCGCGAACCGCGCACCACCATCAGCGCCTCGGTCGGCGCCGTCACGTGCGATTCGAGGGCGCGGCGCAGCACCTCCGCCATCCGGGCGTCGCCCTTGACCACGGCGGTCGCGGCGGCGTCCGTGCCGCGTACCTCCAGGCCGTCACGGGCCACCAGGTCGTCGACGGTGGCCTGCTTGACCTCCAGCTCGCCGAGGGCCGGCAGGACCTGCTCGATGTAGTGCAGGAAGGAACGGTTCGGACCGATCACGAGCGTGCCGGTGCGGGCGAGACGGTCGCGGTGCGCGTAGAGGAGGTACGCGACCCGGTGCAGGCCGACGGCCGTCTTCCCGGTGCCGGGGCCGCCCTGCACGCAGACGGAACCGGACAGGCCGGAGCGCACGATCTCGTCCTGTTCGGGCTGGATCGTCGCGACGATGTCACGCATCGGGCCGACGCGCGGGCGCTCGATCTCCTGCTGGAGGAGCTTGCTGACGGACGCGGACTCGGCCGGGTCGGAGAGGTGCTCGTCCTCGTACGCCGTGAGCTCTCCGCCGGTGTAGCCGAAGCGGCGGCGCAGGCCGATGTCCTGCGGGTCCTGCTTGGAGGCCCGGTAGAACGGCTGGGAGACCGGCGCGCGCCAGTCGATGACCATCGGGTCGCCGCCGGCGTCGTGGACGTGGCGGCGGCCGATGTAGAACTGCTCGCCCTCCGCGCCCTCGGCGAGCTCCGCGCCGGGTGCGTGCAGGTAGTCCAGGCGGCCGAAGAAGAGCGGCGTGTGGGAGAGGTCGGCGAGGGCCTTGATGCGGTCGTCGATCTGGGCCTGGAGGACGATGGCGTTGACCCAGTTCGCGGTGACGTCGCGGATGTCCAGGGCCTCCACGTCCTCGCGCATGGCGCGGAGCGCGGCGCGGGAGGCGGCGAGGTGCGAACGTTCGCGGGTCAGGGGGTTGACGACGGGGTCGGACTCGGGGGCGTGCGCGGGCACGGGACTGCCTCCAGCTGCTGGTGCGGAACAGTTGGCCCGCCGGTTTCCGTCCGGCGGGCGGCTCTCCCCGGTGGGGCGGTGGGAGGCGGCAAGAGCGGAGATTGTAGTCACCGCGGCGTGCGGGCGCGAACGGGTTTCGGGGGCCGGAAGTCCCTCGGGTACGGGACCTCCGTCCGGGTGAGGGGGCGGGGGCGTCAGCCTTTGGGGAGACCCACTAGGGGGTGCCATGCGCCCGGAGGAGGACCCCCGCGGCCTTGGGGTTCCGCCCGCAGGGCGATGTGCGGTGCCGGCCGGGGGCGCACCATGGATACATGAGCACCGCAACCTTCACCCCGATCCAGGGCGGCCGCCCGAGCGGCGCCACCGCCACCTCCACCGGCTCGCACCCCCGGCACTTCGTCGGCAATGCGCTGCGCGCGGCCAAGGTCTTCGCGGCGGCGGCCGTGAGTGTGGTGGTCCTTGGCGAGTACGGGGAGGATGCGGGCGTCCTCCGCCGGTGACCTCCCGGTCGGGGTGGCTGTCCGTTGGTCGGCTGCCGCGCCGCCGGTGACCTCCCGGTACGGGTGGCCGCTCGTCCGTCGGCTGCCGCGCCGCTGCCGGGGCTCCGCCCCGGACCCCGCGCCTCAAACGCCGGCGGGGCTGGGAATGCCGCTGTGTGGCACCCCGCCCCGCACCCTGCGCCTCAAACGCCGGCGGGGCTGGGAATGCCGCTGTGTGGCACCCCGCCCCGGACCCCGCGCCTCAAACGCCGGCGGGGCTGGGAATGCCGCTGTGTGGCACCCCGCCCCGGACCCCGCGCCTCAAACGCCGGCGGGGCTGGAACGTCAGTCGCCGGCCAGTAGTTCGTCCGCGTCCATGATTCGGTAGGCGTAGCCCTGTTCGGCCAGGAAGCGTTGGCGGTGGGCCGCGAAGTCCTGGTCGATCGTGTCGCGGGCGACGACCGAGTAGAAGCGGGCCTCGTGGCCGTCCGACTTCGGGCGCAGGACCCGGCCCAGGCGCTGTGCCTCCTCCTGCCGGGAGCCGAAGGTGCCCGAGACCTGGATGGCGACCGTCGCCTCCGGCAGGTCGATGGAGAAGTTCGCGACCTTCGAGACCACCAGCACGTTGATCTCGCCCTCACGGAAGGCGTTGAACAGCTTCTCGCGCTGCGCGTTCGACGTCTCGCCCTTGATGACGGGCGCGTCCAGGTGCTCGCCGAGTTCGTCGAGCTGGTCGATGTACTGGCCGATCACCAGCGTCTGTTCGCCCTTGTGCTTGCGCACCAGCGCCTCGGTGACCTTCCGCTTCGTCGCCGTCGTCGCGCAGAAGCGGTACTTCTCCTCCGTCTCGGCGGTCGCGTACGCGAGCCGCTCCGACTCGGTGAGGTTCACGCGGACCTCGACGCAGTCCGCCGGGGCGATGTAGCCCTGCGCCTCGATCTCCTTCCACGGGGCGTCGAACCGCTTCGGGCCGATGAGGGAGAAGACGTCCGACTCGCGGCCGTCCTCGCGGACCAGCGTGGCCGTCAGGCCGAGCCGGCGGCGGGCCTGGAGGTCGGCGGTGAACTTGAAGACCGGAGCCGGCAGCAGGTGCACCTCGTCGTAGACGATCAGGCCCCAGTCCCGGGAGTCGAAGAGCTCCAGGTGCGGGTAGACGCCCTTCCGCTTGGTGGTGAGGACCTGGTACGTGGCGATGGTGACGGGGCGGATCTCCTTGCGGGTGCCGGAGTACTCGCCGATCTCGTCCTCCGTCAGCGAGGTCCGCTTCACCAGCTCGTGCTTCCACTGGCGGGCCGAGACCGTGTTGGTGACGAGGATCAGCGTCGTCGCCTTGGCCATCGCCATGGCCCCGGCCCCGACCAGCGTCTTGCCGGCGCCGCAGGGCAGTACGACCACCCCGGAACCGCCGTGCCAGAAGCCCTCGACGGCCTGCTGCTGGTACGGCCGCAGCGCCCAGCCGTCCTCGGCCAGGTCGATCGGGTGCGCCTCGCCGTCCACGTACCCGGCGAGGTCCTCGGCCGGCCAACCCAGCTTGAGGAGGGTCTGCTTGATCTGGCCGCGCTCGGAGGGGTGCACGGCGACGGTGTCCGCGTCGAGCCGCGCCCCGACCAGCGGGGTGATCCGCTTGGACCGCAGGATCTCCTCCAGCACCGGCCGGTCCGTGCTGGTCAGGACGAGTCCGTGCACGGGGTGCTTGGAGAGGGTGAGACGGCCGTAGCGGGCCATGGTCTCGGCCACGTCGACGAGCAGCGCGTGCGGGACGGGGTAGCGGGAGAACTCGACGAGCGCGTCGACGACCTGCTCGGCGTCGTGCCCGGCGGCCCGGGCGTTCCAGAGGCCGAGGGGGGTGATCCGGTAGGTGTGGATGTGCTCGGGAGCCCGCTCCAGCTCGGCGAAGGGAGCGATGGCGCGGCGCGCGGCGCCGGCGAGCTCGTGGTCGACCTCCAGCAGGAGGGTCTTGTCGCTCTGGACGATGAGAGGCCCGTTCACGCACGTACCTTTCCGACGCGGGGCGGTCACCCGGGTGCGGGTGGCCAAACCTCCAGTCTGCCCTATCAGGGAGGAGCGGGGCGGCCGGGGCGTGTTAGCTTGCCCGGGCCAAAAGCGGATCATGGTCGACGGGGGACCTCATGGGAACGAGCGGGTACACATCGCGGACGGACGGCTTCCGAGTCGAGCGGGCCGGTGACAGTGCCGGTGTCGATGCCGCTGCCGACGGCGCGCTTCGGGACTGGCGTCACGTCCACAACCTGGTCGTGCCCACGGCCCCGCTCTCCCCGGACGAGGTGCGGGAGCGGGCCGGACGCAACCGGCTGGACGTCGCGTACCTCGGTGACGTGCTGGTGGGCTGCATGACGGTGCGCCCGGCGGCCGGCGAGGATCCGGTGGTGGTGATCGCGCGGGTGCTGCCCGAGCACCGGGGCCGTGGCCTCGGCGCGGCGCTGTACGAACACGGCCTGGCGCAGGCCCGGGAGTTCGGGGCCGCCACGGTCCGCACCGTGGTGCTGGAGAGCAATCCGGAGGGGCTGCGTTTCGCGCTCGCCCGGGGGTTCGTCGAGGTCGATCGCTACGTGCTGCCCGGGGACACCGTGGCCTTCGTCGACCTGGACCTGGACCTCGACCTCGCCCCCGCGGCGACCGCCTAGTCCGAGCGCAGACCGCGCAGCAGCAGGGCCAGGCCGCCGTCGAACTCCCGGTCCGGCGTGAGGGTCGGGGCTGCGCGCGCGGCCTCGGTCAGGTACGGGAACCGCTCCGGCGGGAGTTCGGCGATGGCGGCCGTGCCCGCGCCGGAGAGGGCGCCGAGGTGTTCCTGCTGGACCGCCCCGATCACGTACGCGAGCAGCGCGCGCAGGGCGATGATCCGCTCCTCGGGCCCGATGCCGGCTTCGCCGAGCACCCCGAGCAGCGTTTCGCCCCAGCCCATCACGCTCGGGGAGCGGTGGCGGTGGGTGAGGACCAGCGGCAGCACGGCCGGATGGGCGGCCACCGCGCCGCGGAGTCGGGCGACGAGTTCGGCGACCCGGTCCTGCCAGGGGCGGCCGGGGGCCGGTGGGGTGGAGTCGACCGCGCTGAGGACCAGTTCCACGACGAGGGCTTCGAGTTCCTCACGGTCCTGGACGTAGCGGTACAGGGCCATCGTGCTGATGCCGAGTTCCACGGCGACGGCGCGCATGGACAGGCCGGTGAGCCCGTCGCGGTCGATGACGGCGAGTGCCGCGGCGGCCAGCCGGGCCGGGGTGTGCGAGCGGGGTCGGGGCATGGTGGTTGACAGCGTACGGCATACGCCTACGCTGGTAGGTGTACGGCATACGCCTAACCAGGGGGTCCAGCTCCGATGAAGCTCTCCGTAGGTTCCGTAGTCCCCTCGCGCACCCTCACCGCGGTCGCGGACGGCGCGTCCGTCGCCGTCCCCGACCCGGACGCCGGGGCCGACCGGCTGATCCACCTCCAGTTCCGCCGGTTCGCGGGCTGCCCCGTCTGCCACCTGCACCTGCGTTCGGTCGTGCGCCGCCATGCCGAGATCGAGGAGGCCGGGATCCGGGAGGTCGTCGTCTTCCACTCCACCGCGGAGGAACTGCGCGAGCACGTCACCGGCTTCCCCTTCGCGGTGATCGCGGACCCCGACAAGCGGCTGTACGTCGAGTACGGCGTCGAATCGTCCTACCGTTCCCTGCTCGCCCCCCGCGCCTGGGGGCCGGTGCTGCGCGCCCTCACCCACGGTCTCTTGGAGATCGCGCGCGGCCGGGCGAAGGCGCCGTCGTTCTTCCCGGACGGCGGGCGCTACGGCCTCCCGGCGGACTTCCTCATCGCACCCGACGGGCAGGTCCTGGCCGCAGGGTACGGGGAACACGTCGACGACCAGTGGCCGGTGGAAAAGCTGCTGACGTTGGCGCGGGAGGTCCGTAGGGTCCGAACATGAGTGACCATCAGAAAGGCTTCGTGTCAGACGGGTTCGAGGTGCCGCGCGTGCTGGTCGGCGCCGGGTTCCGCCTGGAGCCGCTCGGGCCGCGGCACAACGAGCGGGACCTCGCCGCATGGAGCGGGAGCATCGAGCACGTCCGTGCCACGCCCGGATTCGTGGGGCGGGCGTGGCCGCCGCCGGAGGGGATGTCCGCCGAGGAGAACCTGGCGGATCTGGTGCGCCACGCGGAGGACTTCGCCGCGCGCCGAGGGTTCGCGTACAGCGTCCTGGACGGTGACGACGTCATCGGGTGCCTGTACGTCTGCCAGGGGAAGGACGCGCCCGAGCGGGTGAACGTCAGTTCCTGGGTGAGGGCCGACCGGGCGGCGCTCGACGCGGTCCTGTACGCGGCCGTCACGCGCTGGCTCGCCGAGGCGTGGCCGTTCGAGGGGGAGCGGATCGACTACGCGGCCCGGTGAGACGCCCGCGGGGCGGGTACGGAACGGCGCAGGGGCCCGGCACGTGGTGTGCCGGGCCCCTGCGGGGTGTCGGGACGGGTCAGCCCCGGACGGCCTTGCGGCGGCGGGCGCCGAGCCAGGCCGCGGCACCGCCGAGGCCGACGAGGACGACGGCCAGGCCGGAGTACAGGCCGGTGTTGGAGTCGGCGCCGGTGTGCGCGAGGGAACCGGAACCGCCGTTGCCCGTGGTGTGGGTGTTGCCGCCGGTGGTGGTGGTGGTGGTGGTGGTGGCGGACGCGGACGCGGAGGCCGAGGCCGACGCGGAGGGCGACGGGCTCGTCGACGGCTTCGTGGTGGCGGAGCCGCTCGGCGAGGGGGAGGGCGAGGTCGGGGTGGTGGCGGGCGCGACCTTGAACTTGGCCTGGGCGTCGACGAAGGGGTGGGTGTTGCCCTCGGCCAGCGCGGTCTCCGCGTACAGGGTGACCGTGCTCTCCTTCTTCAGCTTCGAGTTCGGACCGACCTTGGCGCGCAGGTGCACCTTGCGCTCGCCGGAGGCCTCGCCGAAGCCCTTCGGGATGTCGGCCAGCCGGTAGCCGTCCTTCGCGGACAGGTCCTTCCACTGGCCGTCGGTCTGGACCTGGAGGCGGATGTCGGCCTCTTCGGCGGAGGTGCCGTCCGAGAGGTTCATGGTCAGGTAGGTCGCCAGGGCCGTGCCGAACTCGCCGTCGCCCGTGGCGCGGTGGTGCAGGTCCATCTCGCGGCACTGCAGCTCGGCGGTCTTGTCCTGGCAGGGGTTGATCCGGTCGATCCAGGTCTCCAGGCTGCCCGGCTTGATGACCGGGTCCGTCTTGAAGATCAGGGTGCCTGCCTCGGTCACATCGGCGTCGTAGCTCGTGGCCTGCAACTTCAGGTCGCCGTCGTTGGTCGGGTAGCTCTTGCCGAGACCGATCGTGACCTTCCAGGTCAGCTTGCCGCCCGCCGGGACCTCGAAGGGCTCGCCCACCTTCTTGCCCGCCGGGTGGAAGATGCCCTGCCAGCCGCCGTCCTGCTGCCCGATGAAGGACTCCGTCGCGGGCGCGGTCACGCCCTCGACCTTGAAGAGGACGTCGGACTTCTGGAGCGGGCTCGCACCGGCCGGGGTGCCGAGGATCCACGGGTGGAAGGAGTGCGGCTGGTCCGAGGTGTTGGCGACGGTCAGCTCGAAGGTCTCGGCCGCTCCGCCGCGGGTCAGCGGGCCGCTCGGCGCCGGGGCACCCATCGTGATCTTCAGCGGGCGCTGGTTGCCGGTCTCGGCCGGGGCGGCGTACGCCGACAGCGGCATGAGGACGGTACCGGCGACGGCGACGGCGGTGGCGGCGGCGGCAGCGGTGGCGCGAGCGGACATGGTCGGATCCCCCCAAGGATTCACGGAAGGCAGGCGAGCGGCGCGGAGCCGCGGTGGCCGGCGAGGTGAAGAAGACGGTCGGGTGGCCGTGGCGGAGCGGCGGCCGGGTGGTGCGGGGTGTCGCTCTCGGGCCGGTCCTGATTCCCCTCGGCCGCTGCTGCGATGCACCGATCTTCACACATCGCGGATCGCTGTTCCATCGCCCGTCCGTCACTGCTCTGCAACAGGGAACGGAGCCGCTCTGACCTGCCAAAACGGGTGCCGTTGTTCCGCTTCTCGGGCGGCCGTCCCGCTACGCGCCCAGGTGCTCCAACGGGTCCGCCGGATACGGGGTCTCCACGGGCAGCAGGGCCCGCGCGGCGGCCGTCTCCCCGGACCGGACCAGGCCGTGGACCTCCCGTGCCAGCGGGGTGACATCGCGGATGGAGACCGTCCACTCGTCGGCGTAGGCGCGCGAGAACGGACCCGACAGACCCAGCTGGAGCGAGCGGTACGGGAGCGGGCCGAGGTGCAGGTCGCGCTCCGGGTCCCACTGGACGCGGGCGGAGGAGTCGCGCAGGGACCGCTTCCAGGCCTCGCGGTCGGTGTGCGTGCCGTGTTCGAAGTGGGACAGGCAGGCGTGGCGCAGCGCGTGGTCGAAGCCGGCGCGGGTGATCTCGACGGCCAGCACCGTCTCCTGGTCGGGCTTCGTGGCCCAGCCGCAGCGGTACATCATCCACAGGAACGAGGGCTTGATCCACGTCATGCGCTCGCGCTTCCAGGCGGCCGGGAAGCGGCCGTCGCGGGCGGCGGGGTCGCCGAGGTGGGGGGCGTAGGCCTGGTAGACGGTGACGGTGGTGTCGGTGTGCGCGGCGCGGATCTGGCGGGTGGGTACGGCTTGCATGCCGTTCAGAGTGCCGGGGCGCCTGCGGCGGGCGCGAGCCGTTTTCCGTGGCGGGCCGGTGCAGGGGGCGTGCCGGGCCCGTGCGGGGTTCGGGTAGGTGGGCCGGCGCGGCGCCGTTGCCGGGGCGCTGCCCCGGACCCCGCGCCTCAAACGCCGGCGGGGCTGGAGTCGCGTCGGGTCGGCGGGGCTGGAGTCGCGCCGGTGGGGCCGGATTCGCTAGAGGTGTTCCTCCGCCAGTTCAGCCACGCCCGTGATGCGGTGCAGGGCGTACGTGCGGACCTCGTCCGCCGTGTGGTCATAGCCCGTCACGAAGCCGCCCTCCACTCGGACCGGGGCGATGACCCGCTGGCTGGCCGCGCCCTCCGCGTTCACGTAGCCGATCCACACCGCCGACCCGGTCAGGGCCGCCGCCTGCACCGTCGCCAGGGTCTCCGCCGCGCTCGTGCGCGGGAGTTCGCCGGGGGCCACCGATGCGGACTCCGCCGACGCCGGCTCCTTGCGGACCGCCGTCGCCGCCACGTCGCCCGCGCGGATCGCCCGTACGGCCGCGCCGAGCAGCGTCTCGTCCGGGACCGGCGGGCCGTCCGGCACCGGTACGGGCGCCTGCCGGTCCGGGGTGCGGTGGGCGTCCGCGCGGGCCACCAGGACGTCGCCGGTACGGGATTCAGCCGCGGGGGCGTAGCCCATCGCCCGCAGACCGTCGAGCAGCGCGGTCGGTTCGGCCTGGGCCGCCAGCACGGTCGGGGCGAGCCGGCGCAGGCCCAGCCCGGCCGAACGCTTGTCGGCCAGGATCTCGTTCAGCATGCCGTCGTCGTCGCAGCGCACGTACGAGGACGCCGCCCCGACGCGCAGGTGCCCGTGGCGCCGGGCCACGTCGTCGATCAGGTACGCGAGCGGTTGCGGCACCGGCGTGATGCTGTGCTCGGCGAGGAAGGCGTGCAGGTCGACCGCGGTCCGCCCGGCGTCCAGCGCACGGCGTACCGACCCCGGCGTGAAGCGGTACACGGTCGCCCCGCCCTTGGACTCCACGTCCGCCAGCACCGCCAGCACCTCGGCGAGCGGGCGCCGCAGCGGGCCCGGGGCGACCGCCGTCAGGTCGGCTTGGAGGAGGACGTGGTCCACCGGCTCGGGCAGGAGCGGCGCCAGCAGGGGTGCGGGGTCGGAGTGCGCGAGCAGGGCGCGACCCGGCCCGGAGAGCGCGCCGCGGCCGGTGACGCCCAGGACCTCCGCGTCGGCCAGCGTCCACCGCGCGAGGCGGGCGCGCAGCTCGCTCGTACCGCGCACGGGACGCTCCCACGCGAGGCGGGCCAGGACCGCCTCCGGGTCGGCGGAGGCGCCCTCCGGCAGGTCGGCGAGGAGTTCGAGGACCCGCCGGCGCACCTCGGGGGCGCCGGAACGGTCGAGTTCGGGGCCCAGCGCCGACAGGGTGCGGCCCTTGGCGTCCTGCTCGCCGACCAGACCGGGCGTCCGGGTCGCCGGCAGCCACGCCGTCACGAGCACCGACCACCGCTCCGCGGGCGGCAGTTCGCACCAGTCGTCGAAGGCGGGCGTGGGCGCGTACCGCTCGTCGGCCTCGCCGTCACTGGCCAGCAGGCCCGCCGCGTAGGCGAGTTCGATCCAGAACGCGGCCTGCGGCTCGGCCGCGTCGAGGGCGACCGCCGTCCGCTTCAGGTCCCGTACGGACAGCCCGCCCGCGCGCAGCACCGGCGGACCGGCGTGCTCCCAGGACTTGACCAGTTCCTCGACGGTGGACAGCGCGGCCAGCGCCTGCCCGGCCGCGTTCGCGTCCACAAGCTGTGGACGGTGCTCGCGGTGCGCGGGCACCGCCGGGGCCACCGGCTCCACGGACCGGTGCGCGAGCCCGCCGCGCAGGTGCAACGCCACCTCGCGGGGCAGCACCACCGTCCGCGCCGACGCGGGCAGCAGCAGCCCCCGATCGCGCAGCCAGCGCACCGGAACCGTCGGATTCGGCGTCACCTCGCCGTACGGAGGACCCCAGACGAGCCGGCCCAGCACCTGGTGCGCCTCCGCCGGAGCGTCGTCCAGCAGCCGCGACATCCGCTGCCGGTCGGTGAACAGGGCCGTCAGCGCCGTCACCGCCGACACCGGGTCGTGGGTGGCGGGCAGCCCGGCGGCCGCCACGATCTCCTGGATCCGCGTCGGCGACATCCCGGCCGTGGCCTCGGAGACCGTGGGGCCCAGGCCCGTCGGGGAGGGCCGCTGCGCGGACGGCGCGAGCAGCTCGCGGGCGGTGCGGACCAGCCGCAGCCGCTCGTCGTCACCCCACACCAGGGCCTGGTCGCGCAGGGTGCCCAGCGCACGGGGGAGCGCGACCCGGGCCCGCTCGCCGTCGCCTTCGCCTTCCGGCTCGCCGCCGGTGAGCAGAGCCTCCAGTACCTCGTAAGGGCACGGTTCGGGGGCCACCGCGAGGGCCTCGGCGGTCTGCAGCGCGAACCGGTCGAGGCGGTCGAGCGCCCGCACCACGGAGGCCCGCGTCCCGGCCCGGGTGGCCAGCTGCGTCACGTCGCCGGGTACCGGGCTGAGCAGGTCCGGGCGGGCGTGGAGCAGCGCGGCGAGCGCCGCGTCGTCGCGGGCACGGAGCGCCTCGGCCAGGGAGCGGGGGAGGGCGCTTCCGCCGGTTGCCCCTGCTGCTCCCGTTGCTCCCGCAGTGCTTGCGTCGGGCACGGTCGCCTCCTCGTCGCGTCGGCCGGTCGGTCGGGTGGGCGGTCGGTCGCCCAGTGCGTCGGCCGGCTCGCCCCCATCCGGCCAACGGTATCCGTTGCGCCCACGGCCGCTCCACGGGCGCACGCGCTACCTTTCGGGCAGCGGGATTGGGAGGAGCCGGGGCATGGGGATCGAAAGCGACCATCTGGTCTACGAATATCTGAGCCGCGTCGGGGACTTGGCGCAGCGCCGACAGCTTTCCTCCGGCGACCGGATGAGGCTCGTGGCGGGGCTGCGGGACGAGATCGACAACCGGCGCGCCAAGTACGACCCGGACACCCCGGCCGCTGTGCGCCGCATCCTGGAACGGCTCGGGACCCCGGAGGAGGTCTTGGACAGGTTGGGGACGGGGACGGGGTCGAGTTCCGGTTCCGGTTCTGTCTCTGCTCCTGCTTCTTCCGTCGCCCCCGTCGCTGCCCCGGCGGTACCGGTCCAGCGGGGCCCCGGCCTGCTGCGCCGCAAGGGCGCGCCGCCGCAGCGGCCCGTGGCCGAGCCGCAGAACGTGCCGCCGCACCTGGCGGGCCTCGACGAGCTCGGCCCGTCCGACGGAGCCGAGCCCGACTGGTGGCGGGTGGCGCCGAGTGCGTACGGGCGGGGGCCGCAGGTCGAGGGGTTCGCGGGCGGCATCGAGATCCCGGACCTCTTCAAGGAGGGGCAGGAGGAGGACGAGGCCGCTGCCGACGCCTCCGCCGGCCCGAAGACCCAGGCGGGCGGGGCGGGCGGGGCGGGGGAAGGGCGCGGGCAGACCCTCGTACGGTTCCTGCGCGACAAACGGCGCGCCAAGCGCGAGGCCGCGGCGGCGGAGCCGGCCGCGGAGGAGACCCCGGCCGCCCGGCCGCGCCCGAACGCCTTCCTCCTGCTGGCCGCGGCCGTGCTGCTCGCGGGGGTGATCAGCGGCTACTGGCTGCTGCTGGTCGTCGGCTGGCTCCTGCCGTACGCGTCGAGGGCCCTGGGCCCCGCCGAACGGAAGTGGACCGTCTTCGGCCCGCCGGGCGTGGTGCTGACGGGAGCGGTGGTGTGGGTGTGGGGCCGCATGAACGGCCGCTGGGGCGAGGCCCTGCCGGAGGACCAGCTGAGCACGGCTCTGCAGGGCATGTGGCCCTGGCTCCTGAGGGGCGCGGGCATCGCCTCGGCGGCGTACCTGGTGTGGCGGGCACGGAGGCGATAGGGGTCGGGCGGGCCGGGCGGAGATGTTCGACCCGGCTCCGACCCAGCGGTCATCACCCTGCAGATGTCGACCACAAGAGCCCCGGCGGGGGGAAGGGCGCGTCGGATCCCTACGCGCTCCTCGACGACGGGGGCTGTCAGCTCTTTTCGGGCTGCTTCCATTCCTGGACGAGCAGTCCGAGCAGGACCTCGTCCAGGAACTCGCCGAGGACCCACGCCGAGGAGCGGAGGACGCCCTCGCGGACGAAGCCGTTGCGCTCGGCGGAGCGCAGCATCGCGTGGTTGTCCGCGAGGGTCTCGATCTGCAGTCGCTGGAGGCCGCGTACGACGAATCCGTAGTGGCACAGCACGGCGACCACGTCGGTGCCGTAGCCCTTGCCACGGGCGGACGGCAGCAGACCGAGCCCGATGTGGGCGGACCGGTTGTGGTTGTCGATCCCCCACAGCGTCGCGGAGCCGACCAGCGTGCCGCCTTCGAGTTCCACGACGGAGAACGGGACGTGCCCCTGCTCCTTGTCGTCCGGGAAGAGCCGTGGGTCCTTCGAGCCGGGAGTGATCGGCCGCCACGGGCCGCTCTCGGCGCGTGAGCCGTTGACCACGTCGTCGTAGAGCTCGGTCCGCAGGATCGGGATGTCTTCCTCGTGCCGGGCCCTGAGCCCGACCTTGCCGCCTCGAAGCATGCGATGTTCCTACCCGGCCGAGCCGGGCGTGGGCAAACCAATAAGCGGTCTGCCCCGACGTGTGCGGGGGTCCGGGCCGACGGGCGACCCGTGTCCCTCAGCCCCCGGCGACGATCTTCTGTTCCTTCTCCACCGGGTCCCTGTCGGCGACCTTGACCAGGTCCAGGAAGGTCTGGTTCTTGGCGATCTCCAAGAGCTGGTCGTTGGTGACCGGCGCCGAGGCGTTGGACTTGGTGTCGGGGTTCACGGACAGCCTGACGTCGCTGCTCCCGTAGCGGAACGAGAGCTCGGTTCCGGTGACGTCGCCGTTGTCCATCGGCATGGTGATCGCCGTGGCGACGATGCCACCGGGCACGGGCAGGGGGGCGTTCTTGCAGACCATGCCCTTCACCTGCAGGCACTGCTTGGAGGCGGGCTCCGACCCCGCCGGGCGCACCGAGAAGATGACGGTGAAGGTCTTGCCGTCCTTCTTGGCCTGGTACATGCGCACGTTGAGGTCGGTCCGCTGCACGGTGCCGACCGACTGCGGCAGCAGGCTCTGGAGCACGGGGACGGCCTGGTTCTGGAAGTTCTCCTGCTTCGCCCGTTCGGCCGGCGGCAGGTCGGCCATCGATGATTCGCCCGGAGTCGGGTCGATGTGCACCGGCGGCTGCGGTGCGGTGCTCGACGGCGGCGCGGCCACGTTGATCACCGCGCCCGACTGCGGGCCGCCGGTGTCGGTCGGCAGTGCGGCGGCGACGGCCACGCCGAGCGCGGCGACGGCCAGGGCGCCGCCGCCGACGGCGAAGCGGACGCGCGCCTTGCGGCGTCGGCCCTGGGCGCGGGCCGGGCCCACCAGGTCGGGCAGCGGGGGCAGGTCGGCGGTCGTGCGGGTCATCGTGTCGCGGATCAGCAGGACGGTCCCGGCGTCGTCGGGGAGTTCGTGGAGCTCTTCGTGGGTGCTCATGGCGTCTCCTCAGTTACCTGTGGCGTAGATGTGGGCGTCCCCGAGCTGCGTCCGCAGCCTGGCCAGGGCGCGCGAGCACTGGCTCTTGACCGTTCCCTCGCTGCACCGCAGCAGCTCGGCGACCGTGCCGACGCTGAGGTCCTCCCAGTAGCGCAGGACGACCATGGCCCGGGCCCGCGGCGGGAGTTGCTCCAGGGCCGCGAGCAGGGTGACGCGCAGGTCGGCGTGTTCGGGCAGCGGAGGGACGTCCGCGTGCCGGTGCGCCAGGAGGTCGCGCAGGCGGCGGCGTCGCTCGGCGAGGAAGGTGCGGGTGAGCACGGTCCTGGCGTAGGCGTCGGGACTGTCGGCGGCGGACACCTTGCGCCAGTGCTGGAACAGTTTCGCGAGCGTCGTCTGGGTCAGGTCGCGCGCGCCGTCCGCGTTCCCGCACAGCAGGTACGCGGTGCGGTACAGCTTGCGCTGACCGGCCCGGGCAAAGGCCTCGAAGTCGTGCTCGGTGCCTGGTGGCATCCGCCCTCCCCTTCACATCGTGTCTCTCATCCCTGTCCTGAGTGCCGGCGCCCGGGAAAGGTTGAGAACGAATTTCGGGGAGATCCGGGGAGGGCCGGCGTTTCCCCCGCGTAGGTCCGCCGTCGGTCTGCCGTCCGCCCGCCTCGGCACAATGGACGGCATGAACCTCACAGTCGGCTTCGACCTCGACATGACCCTCATCGACTCGCGCCCCGGCATCAAGGCCGCCTACCAGGCGCTTTCGGCCGAGACGGGTACGTTCATCGATGCCGACGAGGCCGTCACGCGGCTCGGGCCGCCGCTCGACGAGGAGCTCGCGCACTGGTTCCCGGAGGCCGAGATCCCGGCCATGGCGGACCGCTACCGTGAGATCTACCCCACGTACGCCATCGAGCCGACCCCGGCGATGCCGGGCGCCCGCGAGGCCGTGGAGGCAGTCCGGGCCCTCGGCGGTCGCGCGATCGTGGTCACCGCGAAGCACGAGCCCAACGCCCGCCTGCACCTGGCGCACCTCGGCATCGAGCCCGACGCCGTGATCGGGTGGCTGTGGGCGGAGGCCAAGGCGGGTGCGCTGCGCGAGTACGGGGCGCAGGTGTACGTCGGCGACCACGTGGGCGACGTACGCGGGGCCCGTACGGCCGGCGCGCTGTCGGTGGCGGTACCGACCGGCCCGTGCCCGGAACCGGAGCTGCGCGCGGCTGGTGCCGACGTGGTCCTGCCGGACCTGACCGCGCTGCCGCAGTGGCTGGCGCAGTACGTGGCGGCGGCGCAGCCCGTCTGAGGCGGCGGGTGGTTGCGGGTGCCTCAGGCCGCCTGTGAGGCCCGGGCGGCCTTGCGCTGGGCCGCGGCCGAGCGCAGCACGCCCGCCGCCGAGATGGCGAAGCCGACGCCCATGAGCATGCAGACGGCCCACGCGTACGACGGGAACGGGTCGATGTCGAGGAAGAGCGGGGCCATCGTCACCAGCGTGGCGACGGCGCCCGCGATGAACACGATGCCGCCGGCCTTCACCAGTGCGTCGCCGGGCCGCGCTTCGTCGGGGGAAGAGGAGTCAGTCACCGCACCAGGGTAGTTCCCGGGTCGTGGCGGGTCCCTTCCCGGTGTTTCCCGCAAGGGTCGAGATCCGGGCAGGGGGTGTTCGGCCATGCTTGACGGGCCGCAACTCAGGGGAGACTCTTCACAGCGAGAGCAGGCAGTAACGGCCCAGGTACATGGATACCCTGACCTGCTGAGACATGTTGGTTCGGTTCCGGGTATGTGAGACGGGGTGCGTGCTTTGCCCACCGGCAAGGTCAAGTGGTTCAACAGTGAGAAGGGCTTCGGCTTCCTCTCCCGCGACGACGGCGGCGACGTCTTCGTCCACTCGTCGGTGCTCCCCGCCGGGGTCGAAGCCCTCAAGCCCGGCCAGCGCGTCGAGTTCGGCGTCGTCGCCGGCCAGCGCGGTGACCAGGCCCTTTCGGTGACCGTGCTCGACCCGGCCCCGTCCGTCGCGGCCGCGCAGCGGCGCAAGCCCGACGAGCTCGCCTCGATCGTGCAGGACCTCACGACGCTGCTGGAGAACATCACGCCGATGCTGGAGCGGGGCCGCTACCCCGACCGCACGCACGGCACGAAGATCGCCGGCCTGCTGCGCGCGGTCGCCGACCAACTCGACGTCTGACGACCGGTCCCGCAGGTACGGACTTCCGCGCCCCGCCACTCGAAAGAGCGGCGGGGCGCAGACGTTCTCGGGGACCGGCCGCTCACGGGAAGTCGAGCGCGCCCGGCGCGATGGCCGGCACCAGGCCCTCGGCGGCGGCCCGGGTCAGCAGGCCGCGCACGGCGGCGTACCCGTCCTCGCCGAGCCCGGCCGTGAACTCGTTGACGTACAGCCCGATGTGCTGGTCGGCGACGGCCGGGTCCAGTTCCTGCGCGTGGGCGCGGACGTACGGGCGGGAGGCCTCCGGGTCGTCCCAGGCCATCAGGACCGACGTACGGGCCGACTCGGCGAGTGACCGCAGGGTCTGCGTGCCCAGCGAGCGCTTGGCGATGATCGCGCCGAGCGGGATCGGCAGGCCGGTCGTGGACTCCCAGTGCTCGCCCATGTCGGCCAGGCAGTGCAGCCCGTAGTCCTGATAGGTGAACCGGGCCTCGTGGATGACCAGTCCGGCGTCCACCCGGCCGTCGCGGACCGCCGGCATGATCTCGTTGAACGGCAGCACGACGACCTTGCCGACCCCGTCGGGCAGCACGTCCGCCGCCCACAGCCGGAACAGCAGGTAGGCGGTGGAGCGTTCGCTGGGCACGGCGACGGTCCTGCCCGTGAGGTCGAGGTCCGGCTCCCGGGTCAGGACCAGGGGACCGCAGCCGCGGCCCAGGGCGCCGCCGCAGGGGAGCAGCGCGTACTCCTCCAGCACCCACGGCAGGACGGCGTACGAGACCTTCAGCACGTCGAGCTCGCCGCGCTCGGCCATCCCGTTGGTGATGTCGATGTCGGCGAAGGTGACGTCGAGGGCGGGCGCCCCGGGGACCCGGCCGTGCGCCCAGGCGTCGAAGACGAAGGTGTCGTTGGGGCAGGGCGAGTAGGCGATCCCGAGCGGCTCAGTGCCGCTCATGGCGTCGCTCGCTGCTTCGCTCGCCGCGTCGGTCGCTGCGTTGCTCATGGCGTTCTCCCCAGTTCGCGAGTACGGGGCCCAGTGCGCGGAAGCCGCCGGCGAGCGCGCCGAGCGCGTCCCCGATCCGCCAGGCGGCGCGGTCGCGCGGTCCCACGGCGTTGGACACGGCACGGATCTCCAGTACGGGCAGTCCGTGCGCGGCGGCCGCCTCCGCTACCCCGAAGCCCTCCATGGCCTCGGCCCCGGCCATCGGGTGCCGGGCCGCGAGCGCGGCGGCCCGGGCGGCGGTGCCGGTGACGGTGGAGACGGTCAGTACGGGCGCGAGCAGCGCGCCGGTGGCCTCGGCGGCACGGGCGGCGAGCTCTGCGGGAGGCAGGTGCACGCTGTGCCCGAAGCCGAGGGCGGTGACGTCGAGGAAGCCGTCGGGGGTCTCGGCCCCCAGGTCGGCGGCGACGATCGCGTCGGCGACCACGAGGGAGCCGACGGGGGCGGCGGGCGCGAACCCGCCGCCGATGCCCGCGCTGACCACGAGGTCGTAGTCGGCGAGGGCCAGGGCGGTGGCGGTGCCTGCGGCCGCCGCGGCCGGCCCGACACCCCCGACGAGCACGTCGAGGGCGATGCCGGGGAGGTCCCGCCGGGTCGTGCGGTAGCCACCCGGGAGGGTGCGCGGCTCAGGGCCGGGGGTGTCCGGATGAGGGGTCAGACCGGTGATGGCGGAGTCTGCCTCCGCCGCCACCGCGGTCACCACGAGCGCGCGCACCGGTGGCCGTCCGGTTACTTGAGCTTGAGGTTGAAGGTCCAGACGGCGAGCGGCTTGCCGTCCTCACCGGTCTGGAGGAAGGCGAGCTTCTTCGAGGACGGGGCCTCGCCCTGGCCGCCGGTCGCGAAGACGTCGGCGCCGGGGAAGCTGCGGTAGGTGTTCGACGAGGGTTCGGTGATCGGCTGGCCGTCCAGGATCGCCGACCACTTCTTGCCGTCCGCGACGACCTCGGGCTCGACACCCAGGCGCAGGGTGTCGCCGCGGCCGTACTCGATGGTCTTGGCGTCCTTGAGGCCGGTGAGGCACTCCTGGACCTTGTCCATGGACAGCGGCTCGCCGTCGGAGTGGCAGGCGGCTTCGGCGGACACCGACGAGGTGCCGACCGTCACGGTCGCCAGCGGTGTCGGCTTGTCGCAGGCGGAGAGGAGGAGGAGGCCGGCGGACACGGCTCCGAGGGCCGCGACGCTGCGGCGGGCCCTACCCGAGAAAAGCGGTGCGGTCATGAGCCGAAGGCTATCGGGCCGGTCGGCTGCGCCGCTGCACGGGGTCCGGCCTGCGGTGTGGCGCGGCCTGCCCTCGGTGCGGCGCCACTGTCGGGTGCTCCGCCCCCGCACCCCCGCGCCTCGATCGCCGGCGGGGCTGGAGATGCCGCTGCGCGGCACCCTGGGGCTCCGCCCCAGACCCCGCGCCTCAAACGCCGGCGGGGCTGGGTTTCCCCGGCGGGGCTGGATTGCCCGGAGGGGTGAAATCGCCCTCCGGGCAATCCAGCCGCACCTGGCGGACGGCAGCGGACACATCCAGCCCCGCCGGCGTTTGAGGCGCCGCCGGAGGCAAATGAGCCCCGCCGGCGATTGAGGCGCGGGGTGTGGGGCGGAGCCCGACGGCGGTGCCGCGCAGGGAGCGAGGGGGGGGCGGGGGCGGAGCCCCAGGGGGTTACGCGACTCGGGGACGTTGGGTGCCCGGTTGGGGGTGGCGGGGGGACGTCAGGAGGCCGCGGAGGGCCATCGTCGTGCCGAGGGCGACCATCGCGGCGGCGACCGACATGCCCAGGACCCCGTTCAGCGGCAGGACGATGCCGATCGCGCCGCCGAGTACCCACGCCACCTGGAGGAGGGTCTCCGAGCGGGCGAAAGCCGAGGTGCGCACGGCCTCCGGGACGTCCCGCTGGATCATCGCGTCCAGGGACAGCTTCGCCAGCGCCTGGCAGAAGCCCGCCGTCGCGCCCAGTACGGCCATGAACAGCCCGCTGAAGAAGACCGCCGCCAGGATCGCCACCACGAGGGTGAGGGACAGCACCGCCGCGATGATCGCCTCCGGCGCCCGCGCCCGCAGCCACGCCCCCGCCGCCGTCCCGCACGCGTTGCCGATGCCCGCCGAGACGCCCACGATGCCCAGGGACACCGCCGCGCTCTGCCCCGGCATGGGGTGCTCGCGCAGCAGGAACGCCAGGAAGAAGATCAGGAAGCCGGACAGTGCCCGCATCGAGGCGTTGGCGAGGAGCCCGCACAGCACCGACCGGCTCACCGTCCGCAGGCCCGGCCGCTTCGAGTGCGGCTCGTGCGTGGACAGCCGCGCCCGCCGCTCGCCCTTCGCCTCGTCCACCTTGTGCGGCAGCGTGAACGCCGCGAAGGTCCCCCAGACGAAGACGACGGCGGCCCCGTACAGCGGCCACTGCGGCCCGATCACCTGGAGCCCGGCGCCCACCGGCGCCGCCACGCCCGTGGCCAGCAGACCGGCCAACGTGACCCGGGAGTTCGCCTTGACGAGTGAGAACTTCGGTGGGAGGAGGCGCGGGACCACCGCACTGCGCACGACCCCGTACGACTTGGACGCGACGAGGACCCCGAGCGCGGCCGGGTACAGCTGGATGCCGCCCGTGGCGACCGCGCCCGACATCGTCACCGCCAGCAGCGCGCGGGCCAGCATCGCGGCGGCCATGGAGGCCCGGCGGCCGTGCGGCAGCCGGTCCAGCAGCGGGCCGATCACCGGGGCCAGCACGGTGAAGGGCGCCATCGTGATGCCCAGGTACAGGGCCACCCGGCCGCGTGCCTCGTCCGTGGGGACGGAGAAGAACACCGTCGAGGCCAGCGCCACGGTGATGAGCATGTCGCCGGCGCCGTTGATGGCGTGCAGCTCGATGAGTTTTCCGAGGCCCGATTCACCGGCCCCGTGGGCGTGCGTGGCCCGCCGGATCCCGCGCGCCGTACCGGTGAACGGGGTGTGCAGGGCACGCCCCAGGGCCCGGCCGGCCCGTTTGGCCGGTCCCGAGCCGTCGCCGGACGACCGTGCGGGTGCCACGTGGCCATACTGCCCCAACCCGCCCTCCGGCAGCCTTCCCGGCGCGTCGCCCTGGCGGCCCGGCCGGTCTCCGGGGCCGTTCCGGGTCCGTTCCATGTCCGCGAATCGGACCTTGCATGTGGGCCGGAGGCGTCGGAGGAGGTAGCGTGCGTAGCGCGCCACCGGCGGTTGCTCCTGGCCGCGCGCCTCTTCGCGATCCCGCAGAATGGATCGCATAAAGGTGCGCCCGGAGTCCGATCGGGTGCGGACGTCGACGCGGCCCTCTGGTCCGCTCCGCCCGCGCCACGTACGGACGGCACCGACGGGTCGTTGTGGACGACAGTACGGACGGCGCACACGTGAGACGGCGTAGGAGAGAACGAGAAAAGTGAGTGCTGCGACGACGCGAAGCCGTACCCCGCGTACCCCCGACCGCCTGTGCGTCGAGGCGGTAGAACTCGCCCGCGCGTCGGCCGAGGAGGCCGCGTACCCCGGTGTGGTGGGCGAGCACGTCTCCGCCGTCGCCGAGGGCGACCGGGTCGTCACTCACTTCTTCGAGTGCAAGGAACCGGGCTACCGCGGCTGGCGCTGGGCCGTCACCGTGACCCGCGCCTCCCGCGCGAAGAACGTCACCCTCGACGAAACGGTGCTGCTCCCCGGCGACGACGCGCTGCTCGCGCCGGAGTGGGTGCCGTGGAGCGAGCGGCTGCGCCCCGGCGACATGGGCCCGGGCGACCTGCTGCCCACCGACGCCGAGGACCTGCGGCTGGAGCCGGGCTGGTCGGGCGAGGACGTCCCGCCGCCGAACTCGGTCGTTTCCACCGAGATGGCCGAACTGGTCGAGGCCGAGGACGCCGACGTCACCGACCGCACGGTGGTCCCGGCCCGCGGTTCGATCACCGCGGTGGCCGAGGAGCTGGGCATGCGCCGGGCCCGGATCCTGTCCCGGTACGGGCTGCACAGCGCGGCCGACCGCTGGGACGACTCCTTCGGCGCGAAGACCCCGATGGCGCAGGCGGCTCCCGCCTCGTGCGTCTCGTGCGGTTTCCTGGTCGCGATCGGCGGCTCGCTGGGCCAGGCCTTCGGCGTCTGCGCGAACGAGTTCTCCCCGGCCGACGGCCGCCTGGTCTCCCTGTCCTACGGCTGCGGCGGCCACTCGGAGGCCGCGGTCATGCCGACGCCGCCGCGGCCCGCGCCGCCGGTGCTCGACTCGATGGCCTCGGACGAGTTCCCGCTGCACCCGGCCCCCGCCGCGGACACCGGTTCGGTGCCGCCGGCGGACCTCCAGGCCGCGGACCTGGGTCACTCGTAAGGTCTCCGTCCGCCGGCCGGCCAGGCGGCGTACCCTCGCGGCATGGGGGACGCCGACATGGACATGGTGGGGATGACCGGCCGGGTGACCGGGACGGTCGGGCCGGGCCTCGTGGGCGAGGTCATCGTACGGATCCGGGGCGGGGCGGAGCACTTCCTCGCCCACCCTGTGCCGGGCGCCGGGCCGGAACGGCTGGGCGTCGGAACGGTGGTGACGATCGTCGAGTACCAGCCGCCGCGCACCGTCTACGTGATGGCCGTCTACGACGTCTGAGCCGCGCCTGAGCTGTATGTATCAAGATGGCGATAAGAATCCGCCAACGCCTTCCCGGCCGGCCCGGGCAGGCGCAGACTCGCCCTCGTCGGTGCCGAACGGCACCGGAATAAGGGGGCGTTGCCGATGGCTATCGGCGTCGTGGCGGGAATCGTTCTCGCCGCAATCGTGGCTCTGATCGGCCTGTTCAAGCTCATGTGGCGGGTGGCCGAACCGAACGAGGCACTCGTCATCTCCGGTTCCACGCACCGCACCGAGGGACTCGGCGAGGGCATGGGGTTCCGGATCGTCACCGGACGCGGAACGCTCGTCGTCCCGGGCGTGCAGGCCGTGCGGAAACTGTCCCTGGACCTCAACGAGACGCAGCTGGTCGTCGACTGCGTCACGCACCAGGGCATCCCGCTGCGGGTCAAGGGCGTGGTCATCTTCAAGATCGGCGACGACCTGGTGTCCATCGCCAACGCGGCGCGCCGCTTCCTCGACCAGCAGAAGATGATGCCGGAGCGGGTGCACATCGTCTTCGCCGGTCATCTGCGGTCCATCGTGGGCGGCCTGACGGTCGAGGACATGATCCGCGACCGGGAGAAGCTGACCGGGCAGACCCGGGCGGCCTGCGGCACGGAGATGGAGAAGCTGGGCCTCATCGTGGACTCGCTCCAGATCCACGAGATCGAGGACCCGACCGGCTACATCAAGAACCTGGCGATGCCGCACGCGGCCGCCGTGCAGCGGGACGCGCGGATCGCGCAGGCCGAGGCGAACCGGCTGGCGACGGAGGCCGAGCAGACCGCGTTCGCGCGGATGGCGGAGGCCACCCGGGACAGCGAGATCCTCCAGGCCGGCTACCAGGCCGAACGGGACAAGGCGGCGGCCACCGCCCGCCAGGCGGGCCCGCTGTCGGAGGCGGCGGCGCGCCAGGAGGTCGTGGTCCAGGAGACCAAGGTGGCGGAGCTGGAGGCGCACCGGCGGGAGCAGCAGCTCCAGGCGGACGTGCGCAAGCCGGCCGACGCGAAGGCGTACGAGATCCGGACCCGGGCCGAGGCGGAGCGCGACGCGCGGATCTCGTCGGCCCAGGCGAAGGCGCGGGAGACGGAGCTGGCGGCGGCCGCGGAGGCGACCCGCGTCAAGACGGCGGCGACGGCCGACGCGGCGGCCACGGAGGCCCGTGGTCTGGCGACGGCGACGGCGACGCGGGCGACGGGTGAGGCGGAGGCGGCGGCGACGCAGGCGAAGGGTCTCGCCGAGGCCGCTTCCGCGAAGGCGAAGGGTCTCGCCGAGGCGGAGGCGATCAAGGCGCGGGCCGCGGCGCTGGCGGAGAACCAGGAGGCGGTGGTCGCGCAGCAGCTGGCGGAGAACTGGCCGGCGATCGTGGAGGCCGGTGCGGGGGCCTTCGGCAACGTGGAGCACATGGTCCTCCTCAACGGGGCGGAGGGGATGTCGGAGATGTTCGCGAAGGCTCTGTCCATGGGCGGCGCGGGCCTGGGCGTGGCCCGCCAGCTCCTGGCCTCGATGTCCCAACCCCCGACCGACCCCGGGGCCCCTGCCCCGGCCCCGGCGGCCCCGTCCCTGAACGGCCGAGTCCCGATCCACGAGGAGTGACCACACCGCGGAGCCCGAGACGCCGCTCACGCGGCATCCTGGGCTCCGCCCAGCCCCGCTCCTCAAACGCCGGAGGGGCTGGTTCGCCTCCGGCGGCGCCTCAAACGCCGGCGAGGCCGGATCCGGCTCCTGCCGTCCGTCAGGCGCGGCTGGATTGCCCGCGGGGCAATTCCAGCCCCGCCGGCGTTTGAGGCGCGGGGGTTCGGGGGCGGAGCCCCCGACAGTGGTGCCGCACCTCCAGCCCCGCCGGCGTTTGAGGCGCGGGGTCTGGGGCTGCGCCCCAGGAGGCGGCCCGCAGGGGTCAGTCGGCCGGGCCGCGGCGGCGGAGGAGGCGTTTGGCGGCGAAGACCAGGGCGAAGGCCACCGCCAGGACGGCGGCGCCCTTCCCGAAGCTGCCCTGCGGCTCCGCGGCAGCGGGTGCCCCCGGGGCGGCCGGGGCCGCGGAGGACGAGGGGGACGAGGGCGCGGAGGGCGCGGACGGCACCGGGACCGCCACCACGCGGCTGTTCACGCCCTCCGATCCGAACATCAGCGTCCGCCCGTCCGGCGTGTACGTCACCGACTCCGCCTGCCCCTGCCACGGCGCGTCGACCCGCTCGCCCTCACCCTCCGGCCGCCCGTCCTTCCACGGGTACGCACGGGCCATGAAGTACCCGCGCAGGGTCAGCCGCGTCCCGTCGGGGGAGAACGCCCCGTCCGTCACCCACGGCACGTCCGCGACCCGCCGGAAAACGTTCGACGAGCCCGTCGACAGCTCCGCGGGGCCCTCGTACAGGCCGCCCTTGCTCTCGTCCTTGCTCGCGATGTACACCCGGCCCGTCACCGGATGCACCATCAGCGCCTCCGCGTTCCGCGGCCCGTCCGCGTACCGCACGGTGAACTGCGTCGCCTTGACGGTGACGTCGGCCAGTTCCTTCGGCTCCTCGAAGCGGTAGATCCACACGTGGTCCCAGGTGCCGTTCAGGTTGTCGCCGATGTCCCCCAGGTACAACTGCCCGTCCGGACCGAGGGAGATGGCCTCGACGTCGCGCGGCTTCCCGATGTCCGTCAGGGTGACGCGGGCCACCGTCTTCCCGGTCGCCGAGTCCACGGCGTAGACGTACGGGCCGTCGTCGCTGTCGTTGTGCGTCCAGTACACGCCCGGGTGGATCCGGCTGGCCGCGAGCCCGCTCGACTCCTTGATCCGGGGGTCGGTGATGGTGAACGAGGACGCCCCGGGCGCCCCCGAGGCGACGGCCGCCGAAGGCAGCACGGCGAGTGCGGTGGCGACGGCCGCCACGGCGGCGGATGACAACGGCAGCATGCGCATCCTCCCAGCCTGCCGGCCCGCACCGCGTGTCCGGCATCACAGCTGCTCACAGCGGGCGATCCGCGATGATGACCGGATGCGTTTCATGTTCGTCGGCGACTCCATGACCATCGGACGCGCCGGCGATTACACCTGGCGCCACCGGATGTGGCAGCACCTCGACGCCACCTTCGGCGGCCCGTACGAGATCGTCGGCCCGCGCCACGAGTTGTACGAGGGATCCACCGCGTACGCCGACCCGGGCTTCCCCGAGCAAGCCCGCCGGCACCTCGCCGGCTGGGGCGAGGGCTGGCAGCACATGGCGCCGCTCATCGGGCCGGCCGTCCGGGACTGCGGGGCGGACGTGCTGCTCGTCTCCCTCGGCCTGATCGACCTCGGCTTCTACACGAAGTCCGACGAGACCGCCGCCAACGCCCGCCGTTTCATCGCCGAGGCCCGCGCCGCCCACCCGGGCGTACGGATGGTGCTCCTCCCGGTGATACCGAACGTCCGGGCCGAGGAGGACGCGCCCTTCGCGGCCGAGGTCGACCGCTTCAACGAGCTCCTGGCGAAGGCGGTCGCCGACCTGACGACCGACGCCTCGCCGGTCCTGCTGGCCGCGCGTCCGGCCTCGTACGACATCCACGTCGACACCTACGACGGCACGCACCCCAACGCCTCCGGAGAGCACCGCCTGGCGGGGGAGTTCGCGGCGGTGCTGCACCAGGCCTGGGGCATCGGCGGTCCGTACCGTCCCCGGGCCTGAGAACTAAGCGGTCTCGACCGAACCCGCACCCGCACCCGCACCGTCGTCTTCACCCGCCGCCGGCTGCCGCCGCACCCGCCTGGTCTCCCTCAGGTAGTCCAGGGCCTGCTTCCGGGACACCTCGCCCAGCAGCCGGCCCTCGTGCAGGCCGCGGCGCGCTTCGTTGCGGGCGTCGACGAGCGCCTCGGCGCGCAGCACCAGCAGGCCGCCGAACAGCAGGGAGCCGGCCACCCACCAGGGCGCGTCGGCCATGACGCCCAGCGTGGCGGTGGACAGGCCGCCGAGGGAGGCGAGAAGGCGGGAAACGGTCATCGGTGAACTCCTCGAAGGACGTGCGGGCAGGGGCACTTCGGCGGATCCGCCAACGAATGCCTCGAACATGGCGGTTGGCCGTACAAGCGCGGCCCGGCTCGCCAAGATGGGTGCTCCGGGCAGCGGCGGAGCCCCGGCACCACGGCCGGCGACGACTTCCGCCGAGGACTTTTCTATGCCCGTCACAAGCGGCTGACCAGGGGCTTCGAGCATCCATGAACGCGTGAACGCCCATGAACGGTCCTTGAACGAGGAGTGTGAATGGCAGGAGTCGGAGGCAACCGCCCGAAGGGCCCGCAGCGCCCCGATCCGGCGGCGGCCCCACCCGAAAAACAGCCCTGGGCGGACCTCATGCTCGGGGTGTACGAGGAACTCTGGACGGCGCCGCCACCGGCGGCACGCCTCTCGGTCAACGCGATGGCCCGCAAGGCGCCCATGGCCTCCGGCACCGCCTCGGAGATCTTCTCCGGCAAGAGGGATCCGGACCTGAAGTACTTCCTCGCGCTGGTCCGGGTGCTCGGCGGGGACCCCGGCGCATGGGAGCCGCGCTGGCACCGCGCCGCGGCCCGGGCGGCGGCGATCGAGGCCGGGGAGCCGGTGTCGGACCCGCTGCCCTGGGTCGAGGGCGAAGCCCCCGGCGAGGCGGGCGAGGAGGAGGCGCGACCGCCCCTGTCCGGCCCCGGTACCGAGCTGCCCCGCTACCCGGTCCGCCGCTTCCTGCGGGCCGTCCTCGCGGGGCTGGCCGCGGTGTTCACCTTCCCGATGCGGCTGCGCAGGGACAAGGCCGCCGCGCGGATGCAGCGCCGACTGATCAAGGCGTTCATGGAACGGGCGGCCAAGGACTTCCGCCGTGCCGAGGCCCACCACTACATCGAACCGCGGTTCGTGATCCTGGAGGAGGCGGAGCCCGAGCCGGCCCCCGGAAGCCGACGGCGGGCCAGGAGCGTGCGGCGGACCGCGCCCGAGCGGGTCGCCACCGACGAGCGCGACGTCCGCACGCTGTACGGGGCCAGGGACGAACTGGTCGTGCTGGGCAAGCCCGGCATGGGCAAGACCACGCAACTCGCGCGGCTCGCCCACCGGCTGGCCGAGGAGGCCCTGGCCGGCGGCGACGGTACCGACCCCGCCCACATCCCGGTCTACCTGCGCCTCTACAGCTACCGCGGCGAAGCCGTCGAGGACTGGCTCGCCGCCGAGATGAGCAGGATCCAGGGCGTCTCGACGGTCCTCGTACGCAGCTGGCTGGAGCAGCACCTGCTGCTCCCGGTGCTGGACGGCCTGGACGAGGTCCCGAGGGTGCACTGGCGCAAGTGCGTCAAGGAGCTGCGGCGGCTGCGGGAGATCTGTCCGGGCATGGCCGTCGGCTGCCGCACGGACGAGGGGGATCTGCAACGGCTGGCCCAGAGCCTGCGCGCGCTGCGCTACGTCGAGGTCCAGCCGCCGGAGCCGGGACAGGTGGAGGCCTTCCTCAACGCCAACAGGGCGGCCCTCGCGGACGTGCGCGAGGCACTGGAGGAACGTCAGAGCCTGTGGCAGCTGCTCCGGTCGCCGATGATGCTCAACATCATCTGCGTCACCTACGCCAACCGGTCCGCGGACGACCTGCGCCTGGAGGGCAGCCTCGAAGACCGTCAGAGCCGGATCTTCGACGCCTACGTCGGGACCTGCCTGCGGCGCGAGCGCCCGCGGCCGGACGACGCCCCGCACCGGACGCTGACCTGGCTGACGTGGCTGGCCCGGACGCTCACCGAGCGCAAGGAGCAGGTCCTGTACCTGGACCGGCTGGACGTGAGCTGGCTGTCGCGCCGGGAGGCGATGCTCCCGAAGATCGTCCCGACCGTGGTCATGGCTGCCTGTTCCCTGGGGGTGCCCGTGCTGTGGCTGATGGCGGCGAACCGGGCCGGGTTGCTGCACGCCGACGTGCCGGCCGCCGTGGTCGTGGCCCTGGCCATGGTGGCCAACACCGCGACGCAGGCGTACAAGTCGGAGGAACACTTCCTGACGCTGCCGGAAGAGACGAAGGCCGGTGAGAAGCACCGCGGGGCCCTGGTGATCCCGATGGTGAACAACGGCTTGCCGATGATGATCATCCTGGCCCTGATGATGCTGACGGGCGTCAACCTGGCGTCGTCGGCGACGTTCGTGGTGGGTCTCGCCTACCTGTGGGTCAGCATCACCCAGTGGGAAGGCGCGCTCACCGACGTGTTCTCGCCCGTGGAGCAGTTGCGGTGGACCTGGCGCAGGAGCGAGCGGGCGATGTCGGACGGCGTCATCCCCGTGAAGCGCATGGCGCTGTCCGGCGCCATGTGGATGTCCATCGGGCTCCTGACCGGGCTCGTCGTCCACCTGGTCTGCCCGGAGCCGGGCTGGATCGCCCCCGTCGCGGCCTTCGTCCTGGGCACCTTCTACATCTTCGGCAACCAGTTCGAGCCCTCGATGCAGGACCGGCGCCCCCGCCCCAACGAGGGCATCCGCCGGACGGTCCGCTTCTCCCTGGTCCACGGGTTCGCGGGCCTGGCCGTGGCGGCCGCGTTCGTGACGACGCTCATCGCACTGGCCTCACCCGACCCGGACCTGCGCCGCGCGGCCTTCGTCGCGGGCCTGCTGGGCACGCTGTTCGCGGTGGTCCGCGGCTTCCGCTACGGGGGGCTGGCGGTCGTACGCCACTGGACGATCCGCGCGGTGCTCGCCCACCGGGGCCGCACCCCCTACCGCTACGGGCGCTTCCTGCACACCGCCGAGCAGCGCGTCCTGCTCTTCCGCACGGACAGCGGATACTTCTTCCCGCACAGCCTCGTCCAGCGCCATCTCGACACCACCGCCGAGAAGTTGCTGGAGCGCGTGGGCCCCTTGCCTTGAGCGCACTCGAAGCGTTTGTCTGGTGCCCATGAAGTACACGCAGCTCGGACGCACCGGACTCAAAGTCAGCCGACTCGTTCTCGGCACGATGAACTTCGGTCCCCAGACAGACGAACCGACGAGCCACTCGATCATGGACTCCGCGCTCGACGCGGGTCTGAACTTCTTCGACACCGCCAATGTGTACGGGTGGGGTGAGAACAAGGGCCGCACCGAGGAGATCATCGGCACCTGGTTCGCGCAGGGTGGTGGCCGGCGCGAGAAGACGGTCCTGGCCACCAAGGTCTACGGCTCCATGTCCCGTGAGGGCGAGACCTGGCCCAACGAGGACCGGCTGTCGGCGCTGAACATCCGCCGGGCCGTCGAGGCCAGCCTCAAGCGGCTCCAGACCGACCACATCGACGTCTACCAATTCCACCACGTCGACCGCCGGACCCCCTTCGAGGAGATCTGGCAGGCCGTCGACGTACTGATCCAGCAGGGCAAGATCCTGTACGCGGGCTCCTCCAACTTCCCCGGCTACAAGATCGCCCAGGCGAACGAGACGGCCGCCCGGCGCGGGATGCTCGGCCTGGTCACCGAGCAGTGCCTGTACAACCTCGCAGAGCGGCGTGCGGAGATGGAGGTCATCCCGGCGGCCCAGGAGTACGGCCTCGGGGTCATCCCGTGGTCGCCGCTGCACGGCGGCGTACTCGGCGGGGTCATCAAGAAGGAGGTCGAGGGCGGCCGCCGCGCCTCCGGGCGCTCCGCGGACGCGCTGGCCAACAGCTCGACACGGGCGCAGATCCAGGCGTACGAGGACCTGCTGGAGAAGCACGGCCTGGAGCCCGGCGAGACCGCCCTGGCCTGGCTGCTCACCCGACCGGGCGTGACGGGCCCGATCGTCGGCCCGCGCACCACGGAGCAGCTGCAGAGCTCGCTGAAGGCGCTGGAACTGGAGCTGGGCGAGGAGCTGCTGGCAGCCCTGGACGAGATCTTCCCCGGGCCGGGACCGTCGCCGGAGGCCTTCGCCTGGTGATCAGCGCGGGGCGTCAGGGGTCGTGGCGGGCGCGCCGGCGGTCACTGGCCGACGGCGGCTGCCACGGCCACGACGACGAACATCAGCACGAGCACACCGGCCATCACACGGTTTCTGGTTTTGGGATCCACCCGTCGAGCCTAACCGCTCCCCTCGGGTCGTCCTTCCAGGGGCCAGGCCGCGACGGTCTCGTAGCGGGGCTGCTCCCCGGGGATCCCGCTCGTGGGCAGGTTGCTGCGGACCAGGCTCAGCTCGGTGACCGACCAGGCGGTGCCCTCGAAGGAGGCGAGTCCGTCCAGGTAGGGCCGCAGGTCGTCGCCTGAGCCCTGCTCGGGGTGGTCGCGCCGGATGTCACGGCTGCGGCCGAGGGTGAGGTGCGGGGTGTACCGGTGGTGCCGTCCCATCGGCACCCCGGCCCGCCGGGCGGCGGCCTCGGCGCGCTCGGAGAGCATCCGCATCGCGTCGATGCCCCCGGCGGCCCCGACCCACAGCGCACGGTCCCCGAAGTGCCCGGCGCCGTGCAGGCGCAGGGGGAAGGGGGCCGTGCGGTGGGCGGCGCGTTCGAGGCGGGTGTGCAGTTCGGGGAGCACCTCGTCCCGTACCTCGCCGAGGAAGGCGAGCGTGAAGTGCCAGCCGGCCCGGCCGGTCCAGCGCAGCCGGTCGTCCCGGAGGTCCTGGAGCGCCTGAGCGAGCTCCTCCGCCGCGGAGGCCGGCGGCAGCACGGCGACGAACAGTCTCATGCCCCGAGCCTAGCGGCGCCGCCGGTCCGTTGGACCTGCCGCTGCCCGCTCCCGGGGCGGCGCCCCGGGCCCCCGCGCCTCGCCCGCCGCCGTGGCCGGGAGTGCCGCTGCGCGGCACCTGGGGCTCCGCCCCAGACCCGCTCCTCAAACGCCGGAGGGGCTGGGTTTCCCCTGACGGGGCTGGAATCGCCCTCCGGGCAAACCAGCCGCACCTGGCGGACGGCAGGAGCCGAATCCAGCCCCGCCGGCGTTTGAGGCGCGGGGGCTGGGGCGGAGCCCCCGACAGCGGCGCCGCGCACCCAGCCCCGCGAGGGGAGGGGCGGAGCCCCCGGGGCTACGCGGCCGCCACCAGTTCGCGGCGGTGCGTGGAGGGGACGAACGCCACCCCGTGGCGGGAGACGCTCAGCCGGAGGCCGCCCACACGGGCCAGGACCACCGCGATGGCGACGGACGCGGCCAGCGACACCGCCCCGCCCGCCGCCATGCCGACCTGCGCACCGTACGTGTCCGTGATCCAGCCCACGAGCGGCGCACCCACCGGCGTCCCGCCCGTGAACACCATCATGAACAGGGCCATGACCCGCCCCCGCATCTCCGGGTCGGTGGCCAGCTGCACGCTGGAGTTGGCCGTGACGTTGACCGTCAGCCCGAACAGTCCGATCGGCACCAGCAGCGCCGCGAACAGCCAGAACCCCGGCGCGAAGGCCGTCACGATCAGCAGGGCCGAGAAGAGGACGGCCGCTGCCGTCAGCAGCCGCAGCCGGGAGAGCCCCCGCCGGGCCGCGAGCAGCGCGCCCGCCAGGGAGCCGGCCGCGATCAGGGTGTTGAAGAGCCCGTACGTGCCCGCGTCCCCGTGGAAGACGTCGTCGACGAACGCCGAAAGCCAGATCGGGAAGTTGAACCCGAAGGTGCCGATGAAGCCGACGAGCACGATCGGCCAGATCAGCTCGGGCCGTCCGGCGACGTACCGCAGGCCCTCGCGCAGCTGCCCCTTCGTACGGGGCTGCGGCTCGACCGGGTGCAGTTCGTCCGTGCGCATCAGCAGCAGACCGACGACGGGGGCGGCGAAGGACAGTCCGTTCAGCAGGAAGGCCCAGCCGGAGCCGACGGCGGTGATCAGCACACCGGCGACCGCCGGGCCGACCAGCCGCGCGGACTGGAAGTTCGCAGAGTTCAGGCTGACGGCGTTGGCCAGCTGCTTCTTGCCGACCATCTCGGGGACGAACGTCTGACGCGCCGGGTTGTCCACGACGGTGACGAGTCCGAGCAGGAAGGCGGCGAGGTAGACGTGCCACACATGGACGTGTCCCGCCAGGGTGAGCGCGGCGAGCGCGATCCCGGTCAGGCCCATCGCGCTCTGGGTGGCGATCAGCAGCGGCCGCTTGGGCAGCCGGTCCGCGAGTACGCCTCCGTAGAGGCCGAACATCAGCATCGGCAGGAACTGCAGCGCGATGGTGATGCCGACGGCCGAGGCGGAGCCGGTCAGGGAGAGGACCAGCCAGTCCTGGGCGATGCGCTGCATCCAGGTGCCCGTGTTCGAGACGGCCTGGCCCGTGGCGAAGAGCCGGTAGTTCCGGATCCTCAGCGAGCTGAACATCGAGTTCTTCGAGTTCGTCGAGCTGTTGGAGCCGTTGCCCGCGCGTGCGTCGGCGGAGGTAGAGGGGGTGGATGTGTGGCCGGGTGCGGAGTCTGCTCCGTTTCCCGTACTCAAAAGCGTTCGCCTCCTGGCGTCGTCCTTATAGGTGCGCGAGCTTCTCCAGGACGGGTGCGGCCTCGCGCAGCTTGGCCCACTCCTCCTCGGTCAGCTCGGCCGCGAGCCCGGCCAGGAAGGCGTTGCGCTTGCGACGGCTCTCTTCGAGCATCGCCTCGGCCTCCTCGGTCTGGCGGACCACCTTCTGTCGGCGGTCGTCGGGGTGCGGCTCCAGCGTGACCAGGCCCTTGGCCTCCAGCAGCGCGACGATGCGGGTCATCGACGGCGGCTGCACGTGCTCGCGCCGCGCCAGCTCACCGGGGGTGGCCTGGCCGCAGCGGGCGAGGGTGCCGAGGACCGACATCTCGGTCGGGCTCAGCGACTCGTCGACGCGCTGGTGCTTGAGGCGCCGGCCCAGCCGCATGACGGCGGAGCGGAGATCGTTCACGGCGGCAGCGTCGTCGCCATGGGAAAGGTCACGCATGTCTTTAGAATAACTCATTACTCTCGCTAAAGAATACCGGGTTCCCCTCCCGTCCCTTCCACCACAGCGCGTCAGCCTTCACCAGGCCTCATCACTCGTAAGGGTGAGTGGGGCGCGGAAAGTGACACGCGTACACGCCCGCAGCCCCGACTCTTTCGGCATGGGGACACATGTGCTGAGCATGCGCATAGACGGGGAGCTCCTCGACAGGCTCCGGACTCATGCCGCCAAACGCGGAATGAGCGTCCAGGACTACGTGGTCCGGACGCTCATTCGCGATGACTTCGACGAGCGCTTCAAGGCGGCCGTCGACGAGACAGAGAAGTTCTACGGCCTTACGTAAGGCCCAGGGCGGGCATCGCGTAGTAGAAGACGAACACCGCCGACACGACGTACATGGGCATCGGGACCTCCCGGCCCCGGCCGGTCGCCAGCCGCAGCGCGCAGAAGCTCACGAAGCCGATGCCGATGCCGTTGGTGATCGAGTACGTGAAGGGCATCATCACCATGGCCAGGAAGGCCGGGACGGCGATGGTGAAGTCGCTCCAGTCGATGTCCTTGATCGAGCCCGCCAGGATCAGGAAGCCGACCGCCACCAGGGCGGGAGTGGCCGCCTGGGACGGGACCATCGTGGCGAGCGGGGTGAGGAACAGCGCCACGGCGAAGAGACCGCCCGTCACGACGTTCGCCAAACCCGTGCGGGCGCCCTCGCCGACACCGGCCGTGGACTCCACGAAGCAGGTGGTCGCGGAGGAGGAGGTCGCGCCGCCCGAGGCGACGGCCAGGCCGTCGACCAGCAGGACCCGGTTGATCCCGGGGAACTCGCCGGTCTTCTTGTCGATCAGCTTCGCCTCGTCGCCGACGCCGAGGATCGTGCCCATGGCGTCGAAGAAGCAGGACAGCAGCACGGTGAAGACGAACAGGACGCCCGTCAGCATCCCGACCTTGCCGAAGCCGCCGAACAGGCTGACCTGGCCGACGAGCCCGAAGTCGGGCGCCGCCACCGGGTTGCCCGGCCACTCGGGGACGGTCAGGCCCCAGCCGGAGTCCGGGAGTCCCACGATCAGCTGGACGGCGACCGCGACGACGGTCATGGCCACGATGGAGATCAGGATCGCGCCGGGCGTCCTGCGGATCAGCAGCGCGAGGGTGAGCAGCACGCCGACCGCGAAGATCAGGACGGGCCAGCCGTGCAGGTGGCCGCCGGTGCCGAGCTGGAGCGGGACCGTGGTGTGCGCGGCGTCCGGGATGCGGGTGACGAAACCGGAGTCGACCAGGCCGATCAGCATGATGAACAGGCCGATGCCGATGGCGATGCCCTTGCGCAGGCCGAGCGGGACGGCGTTCATGACCCGCTCGCGCAGGCCGGTCGCGACCAGCAGCATCACGACGAAGCCGGCCAGGACCACCATGCCCATGGCGTCGGGCCAGCTCATGCGCGGGGCGAGCTGGAGGGCGACGACCGTGTTGACGCCGAGGCCGGCGGCCAGCGCGATCGGCACGTTGCCGATGACGCCCATGAGGAGGGTGGTGAAGGCCGCCGTCAGGACGGTGGCCGTGACGAGCTGCCCGCTGTCGAGCTGGTGCCCGTACATGTCCTTGGCGCTGCCGAGGATGATCGGGTTCAGCACGATGATGTAGGCCATCGCGAAGAAGGTGGCGAAGCCGCCGCGGATCTCGCGGCCGATCGTCGAGCCGCGCTCGGAGATCTTGAAGTAGCGGTCCATGGCGCCAGAGGGTTCCTGGGAGGAGGGCTCCGGACGGATGGCTTCGGGGGCGGGGGCCGAGGTGCTCATACGGTCCTCAAATGGGGGTTCATACGAAGAAAATGGGCCTGGCCCAAACCGTTTCAGTATGAACACATGAACGAAGGGGCGTCCATCTCCGCGCGTAGACCCCGAATCGCGGCGCCTAGACTTGGCGCATGGCGAAATGGACTCCGAAGCACGAGGCGCCCGAGCCCCTGGAGGGACCGGTCGTCGCGACCATCGTGGGCGGCACGATCATCTGGTTCGCCATGTTCCTCGCCCAGCTCCCCTTCTACGGCTGGTTCGCCGACCGGGACCTGCTGTGGTGGGTCTGGACCTGCGCCGCCGGCGGCTTCCTCGGCCTGATCGGCATCTGGTACGTCCGGGGCCGCGACGCCGCACTCAAGCGCCACGCGGCGGAGGCTGCTGCGCGGGCCGAGCAGGGGTAAATCCAGCCCCGCCGGCGTTTGAGGCGCGGGGTCCGGGGCGGAGCCCCGTGAAGCGGACCGGCATCCGGTCGCGCTCCATGGCTACCAACGGACGATTCGGGTCATCCCGAAGTCGGATCTTCGCACCGCTCGGCGGGTAAAGCGTTCGAACCACGCTTAACGTCGAAACCATGACGCAGCGGGCGAGGATCGACCATGACGGGCCGGAGCCGGGCGACGCCGCAGGCGGGGGCGGCGGGGCCGCCATCGACGCGGGCGCCGAGCTCGACCCCGTACACCCCGTGCGTCCGCCGGCGCCCCGGTTCAAGCCCGCCGGACTGACCACCGCCGAGGTCGCCGAGCGCGTCGCGCGCGGCGACGTCAACGACGTCCCCGTCCGCAGCAGCCGCTCCACCGCCGACATCGTCCGCGCGAACGTCTTCACCCGCTTCAACGCCATCATCGGCGTCCTCTGGGTGATCATGTTCATCGTCGCGCCGATCCAGGACACCCTCTTCGGCTTCGTGATCATCGCGAACACCGGCATCGGCATCATCCAGGAACTGCGCGCCAAGAAGACCCTCGACGGGCTCGCCGTCATCGGCGAGGCCAAACCCAGCGTCCGCCGCGACGGCCGCACCGCCGAGATCTCCACCTCCGAGATCGTCCTCGGCGACGTCATCGAACTCGGCCCCGGCGACAAGGTCGTCGTCGACGGCTCCGTCGGCGAGGCCGAGAGCCTGGAGATCGACGAGTCCCTGCTCACCGGCGAGGCCGACCCCGTCCTGAAGAAGCCCGGCGACCCGGTCATGTCCGGCTCCTTCGTCGTCGCCGGCGGCGGCGCCTTCACCGCCACCAAGGTCGGCCGCGAGGCTTACGCCGCCCAGCTGGCCGAAGAGGCCTCGCGCTTCACGCTCGTCCACTCCGAGTTGCGCTCCGGCATCTCCACCATCCTCAAGTACGTCACCTGGATGATGATCCCGACCTCGATCGGCCTGATCATCAGCCAGCTCGCCGGCAAGGACTCCAACCTCAAGGACGCCATCGCCCGCACCGTCGGCGGCATCGTCCCGATGATCCCCGAAGGGCTCGTCCTCCTCACCTCCGTCGCCTTCGCCATCGGCGTCATCCGCCTCGGCCGCAAGCAGTGCCTGGTCCAGGAACTCCCCGCCATCGAGGGCCTCGCCCGCGTGAACGTGGTCTGCCTCGACAAGACCGGCACCCTCACCGAGGGCGGCATGGACGTCACCGAGCTGCGTCCCCTCGGCGGAGCGGACCCCTCGTACGTCAAGAAGGTGCTCGGCGCCCTCGGCGAGTCCGACCCCCGCCCCAACGCCAGCCTCCAGGCGATCATCGACGCGTACCCGGACAGCGCGGAGTGGCGCTGCACCGAGTCGCTGCCCTTCTCCTCGGCCCGCAAGTACAGCGGCGCCAGCTTCAGCGAGGGCGACGGCGAGAACAACACCTGGCTGCTCGGCGCGCCCGACGTACTGCTGCCGGCCGGGGACCCGGCGCTCGACGAGATCAACGACCTCAACGAACAGGGCCTACGGGTCCTCCTCCTGGCCCGCTCCGCCCGCGAACTCGACGACCAGGCCGTGGCCACCGGGGTGCGGCCGACGGCCCTGGTCGTCCTGGAGCAGCGGCTGCGGCCCGACGCCGCCGACACCCTGCGCTACTTCGAGGACCAGGACGTCAAGGCCAAGGTCATCTCCGGTGACAACGCGGTCTCCGTCAGCGCGGTCGCCGGGAAGCTGGGGCTGCCGGGCGCCGAGAACACCGTCGACGCCCGCAGGCTCCCCACCGAGCAGGCCGACATGGCCGCGGTCCTGGACGAGAACACGGTCTTCGGGCGCGTCACCCCGCAGCAGAAGCGCGACATGGTCGCCGCCCTCCAGTCCAAGGGGCACACGGTCGCCATGACGGGCGACGGCGTCAACGACGTGCTGGCCCTCAAGGACGCCGACATCGGCGTCGCCATGGGCTCGGGCTCCGAGGCCACCCGAGCGGTCGCCCAGATCGTGCTCCTGAACAACAGCTTCTCGACGCTCCCCTCGGTGGTGGCCGAGGGCCGCAGGGTCATCGGCAACATCACCCGCGTCGCGACCCTCTTCCTGACGAAGACCGTCTACTCGGTCCTCCTCGCCATCCTGGTGGTCTGCTCCCGGGTCGAGTACCCCTTCCTGCCCCGCCACCTGACCCTGCTGTCCACGCTCACCATCGGCATCCCGGCCTTCTTCCTGGCCCTGGCCCCCAACAAGGAACGCGCGAAACCGCACTTCGTGCGGCGCGTGATGCGGTACGCGATCCCCGGCGGCGTGATCGCGGGCACGGCCACCTTCGTGTCGTACCTGATCGCCCGCGCGTACTACACGGGCCCCGACTCCCTCAACGCGGAGACCAGCGCCGCCACCCTGACCCTCTTCCTCACCTCGATGTGGGTCCTGGCGATCATCGCCCGCCCCTACACCTGGTGGCGGGTCGCCCTGGTCGGTGCGATGGGCGGCGCCTTCCTGATCGTCCTCGTCGTGCCGTGGCTCCAGGACTTCTTCCAACTGAAGCTGGTGGGCACCACGATGCCCTGGATCGCCGTGGCCATCGCGGCGGCGGCGGCCACCCTGATCGAATTCACCTTCCGCTGGGTGAACCGCCGCTTTCCCGCCTAGGGCCCGTCTTTCGGATCAGGCCGGGCTCGCGGGGCCTGGGGCCCGTCAGTCGAACCAGCGGTCGCGGGCCAGCTCCGACGTGCGGGACGGGTCCTCCAGGAGGGCCGCCACCTCGAAGCGGCGGGGCCACTGGCCCGCCGACCAGGCGAGGCCGGCCGCCACGCCCTCCAGGGTGGCGGCGTGGAGGGTGCCGTCGGGGGTGCGGCGCCAGTCGAGTTCGGTGCCGCCCGCGATCAGTTCCTCGTGTTCGAGGTACGTCAGCGGGGTGGCGGGGCCGAGGAGGACGCGGACCGAGTCGGGTACGTCGTGCTCCTCGCCCGGGGTCGTGACCTCCGCCGGGACCGTCTCCGAGAGGCGGCGGACCTGGAGGAGGTCCGCGAGGTCGGCGGCCCGGGACGGGGGGACGGGCAGGAGGGGCAGGCCCGTCGTCAGGGGGAGGAGGTCGGGGGCGTCGGCGATGACCGCGTCGGCCGCGTCCACCACCGTGACCTCGCCGTCCACCACCGCGCGCAGCTCGTCCGGGAGCGTGACCTGCTCGGGGTCCAGGTCGGCCAGCGCCCCGTACAGGCCGTGCAGCTGGCGGCCCGTCACCTCGCGGTCCGGGTCGGCCAGGCGGCCCAGGAGCTCGGCCGCGCCGCCCGGCTCGTCGAGGAGGGCCGGGACCGTGGTGCGTACGCCGAGGGCGCGCAGGACCTGCTCGTCCTCGAAGCCGGTGGCGTCCGCCGAGGTGTACAGGCCGTCCAGGAGCGGGTCTCCGCCCGCCGCGCGCAGGCCCGCCGGACGGCGGCCGTCGAGCACCGGGTGGTCGCGCAGCCACCACGCGGTGTACGGGCGCACCGACTGGGTGGTGCCGTCCGGGAGGAGGACGCGCACGGGCTGCGTGAGGGCGTCCCGGAGCGGGGGCTGCGCGAGCATCGCCAGGGCCTGGGGCCAGCAGTCGTCGTCGACCAGGTCGAGGTCGCGGACGGCGACGAGTTCCGTGGCCACCGGGGGGACGGGCAGGTCGGGGAGCTGGTCGAGGAGGTCCTCGCACCACACGTCGACCGCGTCCAGCAGCCCCGCGTCGTCGGGCTCGGCGAAGTCGCCCTCGCGCGGCTCCAGTTCGTCCGGGTCGAGGACCACGTCGGTGGCGCGGACCAGCTGGAACGTGGCGAGGACCCCGCAGGCGGTGAGGGTGCCCGCGTCCCAGCGGGCGGCGAGGTCGGCGTCCACGTACGGGACCTCGTCCTCGCGGATCACGGAGGCCAACGGGCTTCCCGGCAGGAGCAGTTCGCCCGCCGGGGTCAGCTCGCCGTCCTCGTCGGGCAGGGCCAGCGCGCCCAGCCAGGGCTCGTCGCCGGGGGACAGTTCGGCGTCGCGGACCAGCGTCAGGACGATCTCGGCGAGTTCGTCGGCGTCCGGGGTGTCCGCGTCCTCGTCCCAGATCTCGCCCGCGTCCAGGGAGGCCGCGACGGCCGCCCGTACCTGCGGGGTCGTCAGCACGGCCCGCGCCGTCGCCGGGAGCGCGCCGAGCTTCTCCAGCAGCGGGTGCGCCGCGTCCGGGTGGGCCACCTTCAGGCCGAGGCGGGCCAGGTCGGCCGGGGTGTCCGCGTACGGCAGCAGGACGTGGCGCGGGCCGATCGTCGTACGGCCGTCGGCGAGCGGCACGGGCAGCCCGGACAGCCGGTCCGGGTCGACGCCGGCGAGGCTGTCGTAGAGCCGGTGCCACCACTCGGGGGTCCGCTCGATGCCCGCGATCCGCTCGATGGCGTCGCCGAGCGGCAGCCGGCCCACGCCCAGGGTGCGCAGTTCGGGGCGGCGCTCCAGGCCCGCCGGGAGCAGCGTCGGCAGCACCTCCGCGAGGACGCGGACGGTGTCGGCGCCCGCGCCCTCCACCACCTCGGCCTCGAAGGGACGCAGCGCCGACAGCTCCTCGGAGGGGGCCGCCGGGGCGAGGAACGCGGTGCGGGGGAGCCGCTTCAGGACGGCCGCGCGCAGGGCCCCGTCGAGCTCGCCCTTGCCGAGCGGCCCCGGTACGAGGTCCACGAGCGCGGGGCTCACCGGCTCCCACCCGCCGAGGAGTTCGGCGTACGCGTCCGCCGCGCGCTCCACGAGGAAGTCGGTCAGAGGTCCCGGCGCGGGGTGCCGGCGGGTGGTGTCCAGCGGCAGGGTCGCGATGAGCAGGGCGGGGATGCCGAGCGGCTCGTCGGTCGGGGTCGGCGCGTGCACGACCGGAGCGGTGGCGGGGCGCACCGGGGCGCCCTCGGCGTCGACGGGCACCGCCCAGGACACCGCCCAGGCCGGTCGCAGCCGCTCCTCCACGGGCCGGTCGGCGAGCAGGGCCCGCTCGATGGGGCCGCCGTGGCGGACGGTGCGCCAGCGGTTGGTGCCGGTGAGGGAGTCCTCGATGACGGTGTACGGGCCCTCGTCGCGGCGGTACAGGGTGCGGGTGCCCCCGGCGGGCGTGTCCACGACGACCTCGCGCAGCCCCGGCAGGGTCAGCAGCAGGGCGTCGTCGATGCCGGCCAGCAGCCGTTCGGCGAGGTCCTCGGCCGCGGTGTCGCGCAGCGGGAGGACGACGACGGTGTCGTAGCCCTCGGGCGCGGTGCCCTCGGCGGGCAGCGGGAGGCGCAGCAGCGGGACGTGCCCGTCGCGGCGGCGCAGCTCGTCACCGAGGCCGGGGCTGCCGACGGCGGCGCCCCGGGCCAGTTCGCGGGCCTCGGCCAGGGACCAGCGGACCCCGCCGTGCCGGCCCAGCACCGCGGGCTCGTCGCAGACGGCCAGTACGGCGGCGAAGCCGACGCCGAAGCGGCCGACGCTGTCGTGCGCGGGCTCCCGCTTCGCGGAGGCGCGCAGGGTGGACAGCGATTCCACGCCCGTCGCGTCCAGCGGGGCACCGGTGTTGGCGACGGCCAGCACGGCGGGCCCGTGCTCGCCCTCTCCCGGGTGCAGGGTCAGCCGCAGCCGGCCCGGCACCCCGGCCCGAGCGGCGGCGTCGGCCGCGTTCTGCGCCAGCTCGACGACGAGCCGGTCGCGGTAGCCGCCGAGCGCGAGGTCCTCCTCGGCGTTGGCGTCCTCACGGAACCGGGCCGGACCCGCGCCCCACGCGTCGAGCACGCCGCGCCGCAGCCGGGCCGTGCCGAAGGGGTCCACGCCGCTCTGGGCCGCCGTCACTCGCACGCTCACGCCGCTGCCTCCAAGTCGCTTCCCGGGGGTGCTGACCGTGCCGACCCCGGAGCCCTGAAGGTATCGCGTACGGGGCTAGGCCTTGCCCGTGAGGTGGGCGAACACGACGAGGTCGGAGTCCCAGTGGCGGTCCTTCGTGAGGTCGCCGCCGCAGGTGATGACGCGGAGTTCGGCCTTGCCGTGGGTGTCGCCGTAGACCTTGTCGGTGGGGAAGGCGTCCTTCTTGAAGGTGTCGACCTCGTCGACGGCGAAGACGGCGGTGGTGCCGTCGGCCCGGTGCACGTCGATCTCCTCGCCCTTCTTCAGCCTCTTGAGGTCGAAGAAGACGGCCTTCGGGACCTGCGGGGTGTCCATGTGACCGACGACGGCCGCCGCGCCCGGCTCGCCGGGGGTGGGGCCTTCCTCGTACCAGGCCGCGTCCTTCGGCTTGGCGAAGTCGGGTTCCCGCATGACGCCCTGGGCGTCGAGGCCGACGGCGTCCAGTGGGGCGTCCACGCCGATGTCGGGGATCTTGATCCGGTCGGGGACGGAGGGCGGGAGGGAGGAGGCGGCGGTGGTGTGGGCCACGGGGTGGACTCCGGTGGCGGAACCGGTGGCGGAACCGTTCGTGGCCGCGCCCGCCGAGCAGCCGGAGACGAGGACCACGGCGAGGGTCGAGGCCCCCGCCAGGGCGGCCGCGCGGCGCGCGCGGCCGCCCCGGCGGGGGGTGGTGGCCGTGGCGGACTCAGGCATTGCCGGCCTCGGGAACGTAACCGACCGGGGCCTCGCCCGTGTTCACGGAGCCCTTGGGCGTCCTGTGCTCGCTCGGCTTGAGCGGCTGCGGCTTGGGCTGCGGCTTCACGTCGGGGGTGCTCCCGCCCTCGGTGGAGAACTTCACGGTGTCGAACTTCTTGCCGCCCGCGTACGCGTCGACGCCGTAGTAGCCGGTCTTGACGTCCTTGGCGACGACGGCGGTGCCGGTCCAGGTGCCGTGGCCGTCGCTCTTGAGGTCGACCCGTCCGCCGGCGAAGGCGCCCGACTGCACGGAGGCGTTCTTCTCGCCGGTCTTCACGGTGACGACGACCTTGTCGCCGGGGCGGCCGTGGTCGGTGGACAGGCTCAGGGTGGAGGGCGCCGGGGTCGGCTTGCCGCCCTTCTGGACGGTCAGTTGGGCCGTGGCCTGGAGCTTGGCGCCGTCGGGGCCGGTACCGGTCAGGGAGACGCCGTAGGTGCCGTCCGGGACGTCGGCGACGACGGCGGTGCCGCCGCGGCCCTCGGTCATCTTCACGTCGGCGAGGGCCTTGGAGGAGACGGACAGGTTGGTGGAGCCGTCCGGCACCTCCATCCGGAAGCCGACGGAGGCGCCGGGCTTCGCCGTCGACTCCGACAGCTTCAGACCTGCGGCGTCCTCGTGGACGGCCGTGCCGATGGTGGCGAGGGGCGCGACGGGGGAGGGTGCATCGGCGGCGAATGCGGTGGCGGCGCTGCCGAGGGCCATCGAGGAGGCGAGGGCGATGCTCGCGATGGTGAGTGCCTTGTGCATGGGATTCCTCCTGAACGGGCCGGGGTTGTTTCCCGGCACACCAGACATGAGGGACATCCTGGGCGCTCGGTTGCAGTGGCGGTTGGGGGTCGGAGGGGGGCCGCCGAAGGTCCCGAGCGGCATATCCGCAGGCCGCGCGGGGCGTGAAGATCTTCCTTTTAAGTACTCTTTGCCCCGATTTTTGGGACGAAGGTCCCGGAAGCGGACACGGAAACGACGAAGCCCCCGGCGACCGTTCGGTCGCCGGGGGCCCCGTAAGGCTCACCGGATCAGAGCTGCTCGATGACGTAGTCGATGCACGCGGTCAGCGCCTGCACGTCCGCCGGGTCGATCGCCGGGAACATCGCGATGCGGAGCTGGTTGCGGCCGAGCTTGCGGTACGGCTCGGTGTCCACGATCCCGTTGGCGCGCAGCACCTTCGCGACGGCCGCCGCGTCGATGTCGTCCGAGAAGTCGATCGTGCCGATGACGGCCGAGCGCTTGTCGGCGTCCGCGACGAACGGGCTCGCGTACTTCGAGGCCTCCGCCCAGCCGTACAGGTTGCGCGCGCTGGCTGCCGTACGACCGGTGGTGAACTCCAGACCGCCCTGCGCGTTCATCCACTCCAGCTGCTGGTCCAGCAGGAAGAGGGTGGAGAGCGCCGGGGTGTTGTACGTCTGGTTCTTCAGCGAGTTGTCGATCGCCGTCGGCAGGGAGAAGAACTCCGGGATGTGCCGGCCCGACGCGTGGACGCGGGCGGCGCGCTCCAGGGCGGCCGGGGAGAACGCGGCCAGCCACAGGCCGCCGTCCGAGGCGAAGGACTTCTGCGGGGCGAAGTAGTAGACGTCGGTCTCGGTGATGTCCACCGGCAGACCGCCCGCACCGGAGGTCGCGTCCACCAGGACGAGCGAACCGGCGTCGGCGCCCGCGACGCGCTTGATCGGCGCCGCGACACCCGTCGAGGTCTCGTTGTGCGTGTACGCGTACACGTCCACGCCCGCCTCGGCGACCGGCTCGGGGTGCGTGCCCGGCTCGGAGGAGATCACCGAGGGCTCGTCCAGCCACGGCGCGAGCTTCGCGGCCTTGGCGAACTTGGAGGAGAACTCGCCGAAGGTGAGGTGCTGGGACTTCTGCTCGATCAGACCGGCGGTCGCGATGTCCCAGAAGGCGGTGGAGCCGCCGTTGCCCAGGATCACCTCATAGCCCTCGGGGAGGGAGAAGAGGTCCCGGAGGCCCTGGCGCACCGAGCCGACCAGGTTCTTGACCGGGGCCTGGCGGTGGGAGGTTCCGAGCAGGGAGGTACCGGTGGCGGCGAGGGCGTCCAGCGCCTCGGTCCGCACCTTGGAGGGGCCCGCGCCGAAGCGTCCGTCGGCGGGCTTGATGTCAGCGGGAATCTGGATCTCAGCCACGGGCGGAGCGTATCGGGTCCAGGTGGGCGCCATTGCGCCGCGTCCACCCGGTGAGACGCCGTGGCGGACACCCGGCGGGCGTCCGGCGGGCGTCCGGCGGCGATTGGCGGGGGTATGGCGGGGTTACGGCATGCCCACCGGGCGACTACGGCAAGTGAACGTCACACCGGACCGTAACCGCTCACCGAACACCTGTAAGGAAACACACGCGGCGACACTCCTTACCTCCGTCTACCCTTGGAAGATGACCGCGCCCGCGCCCTCCTCCTGCCCCACCACCCCCGCCACCTCCACCGCCTCCGCCACCCCGGCGGCCGCGCCGGCCTCCGCCGCCACTTCTCCTCGTGGTGGGGCGGCGGCCCGCTTCGGGCCGGTCGCGCTGGTGATCTCGGCGGGCATCTCGGTGCAGTTCGGCGCCGCCCTCGCGGTCACGGTCATGCCCAGGGTCGGCGCGGCCGGCGTGGTCACCCTGCGCCTCGCCGCCGCCGCGATCGTGCTGCTGCTCCTGTGCCGGCCCAAGCTGCGCGGCTACTCGCGCTCCGACTGGCGCACCGTGATCGCCTTCGGCATCGCCATGGCCGGCATGAACGGCCTCTTCTACCAGGCGGTCGACCGCATCCCGCTCGGCCCCGCCGTCACCCTCGAAGTGCTGGGCCCGCTGGCGCTCTCCGTCATCGTCTCCCGCCGCCTGGTCAACCTCCTGTGGGCCGGGCTCGCCCTCGCGGGTGTCGTCCTCCTCGCCGGCCACGGGGGAGGCGGCTTCGGCGGCCTCGATTTGTTGGGTGCCGGCTTCGCGCTGGGGGCGGGCGCGATGTGGGCCGCGTACATCGTCTTCAGCGCCCGTACCGGCCGCCGCTTCCCGCAGGCCGACGGACTCGCCCTGGCGATGGCGGTGGCAGCGGTGATCTCGCTCCCGCTCGGCGCCTTCGAAGCGGGCTCGGACCTGCTGCGCCCGAGCACCCTCGCCCTGGGCGTCGGGGTGGCCGTACTGTCCTCCGTCCTGCCGTACACCCTGGAACTCCTGGCCCTGCGCAAGCTGCCGGCCCCCACCTTCGCGATCCTGATGAGCCTGGAACCGGCCATCGCGGCCACGGCGGGCTTCCTCGTCCTGCACCAGGCGATGTCGGCCCTGGACGCCCTGGCCATCGCCCTGGTCATCGCGGCCAGCATGGGCGCGGTCAGGTCGCAGGTGGGGAAGCGGGGGGAGTAGGGCCCTCAACCCCCAGCCCGGAACGGTGGCTGCCCACGCGCCCCCCACGGGGGTGGGTGGTGGCCCCGCTCGCGGTCCGCATTCCTCAGGCGCACCCTGGAAGCAGGGTGACCCCCTGGAGGTGATGCACCATGGCCACACTCGTCGGGTGGCATGTGGATCTCGAATTCACCGAGGAGGGCCATCGCACCAGTGCGGCGGCCCTGGTCAGGCTCGGGGACGGCTCCGAGATCAGGGCGCGTGGGTACGCCATGCGCCACCCCTCCGACCCGGAGCAGCTGAGGGTCGGGGAGGAGATCGCGGGCGCTCGCGCGCTCATGGACATCGCGTCGCAGATGCTGCAGAAGGCGCACAGCGAGATCGACGAAGCCACCGGCCGGCATTCCTATCCGCTCAATCGGTGAGCGACAGCGGCGGACGGGTCCGCTGACGGGCTCCGGCCGGAGTTCGTCAGCGGGTCCGGCCGCGGAACAGGACGCCGGACAGGGCCACGGCCGTCGCCGTGATGCCCGCGCACCAGGCCAGGGCCACCCAGGGGGTGTTCCCCGCGGGCTGCGCCAGCAGCAGCGCGCGCAGTGACTCGATCACCGGGGTCAGCGGCTGGTGCTCGGCGAAGCCGTGCAGCCAGCCCGGCATGGTCCCGATGGGCACGAAGGCGCTGGACGGGTACGGCAGGAACATCATCAGGAAGGTGAACCCGCCCGCCGCCTCCGCCGACTTGGCGAGCAGCCCGAGGACGGCGGCCAGCCACGAGATCGCCGTGATGTACGCGAGCAGCAGCCCGGCCGCCGCCAGGAAGGCGGACGGTCCCGCCTCGGGGCGGAAACCGATGGCGAGGGCGACGACGAGCACGAGGGTGGTCGACAGCAGGTTCCGCAGGACGGAGGCCGCCACGTGTCCGGCCAGGATCGGGACGCCGCCGATGTCCAGGGAGCGGAAGCGGTCGACGACCCCGTTCTTCATGTCGTCCGCGACGCTGACGGCGGTGCTCGCCGCGCCGAACCCCGCACACAGCAGCATCGCGCCGGGGACCACGTACGTCACGTACTCGGTCCCGGTGTCGATGGCGCCGCCGAAGAAGTAGACGAAGATCAGCATCAGCATCACGGGCAGCATCAGCGCGGCGATCAGCGCGTCGGGGCTGCGGCGGCTGATGCGCAGGCTGCGCCCCGCCAGCGACAGGGCGTGGGTGGCGGCGGTCATCGGGCGGCTCCCGTCAGGGCGAGGAACACGTCGTCGAGGGTGGCGGTGCGTACGGCGAAGCGGTCGACGGCGGTGCGGTCCGGGTCGAGTTCGTCGAGCAGCGCCCGTACGTGCGCGGCGCTCCCGTCGGTGGCGAGGCCCAGGGTGAGCTCCTCGGGGTCGAGGTGGACGGCGCGCGGGGCCAGGGCCTCGTAGGCGGCCCGGTCGGTGAGCGTGAGGTCCAACCGGTGTCCGTCGACACGGGACTTGAGCTCGGCGGGCGTGCCCTCGGCGGCGATGCGCCCCTCCGCGAGGACGGCGACGCGGTCGGCGAGCCGGTCGGCCTCCTCCAGGTACTGGGTGGTGAGCAGCACGGTCGTGCCGTCCGTGCGCAGTTCCCGTACGAGGTCCCACAGGTCCTGGCGGCTGCGCGGGTCGAGCCCGGTCGTCGGCTCGTCCAGGAAGATCACCTCGGGCCGGGAGACCAGGCTCGCGGCGAGGTCGAGGCGCCGCTGCATGCCCCCGGAGTACGTCTTCGCCGTGCGCGCGCCGGCCTCGGTGAGGCCGAAGCGGTCGAGCAGCTCGTCGGCCCGGGCGCGGGCCGCGCGCGGTCCCAGCCCCCGGAGCCGGCCCATCATGCGGAGCGTCTCGGCGCCGGTCTGGAGCGCGTCGACGGCCGCGAACTGCCCGGTGAGGCTGATGGCGCGGCGTACGAGCGTCCGCGCGGAGGCGGTGTCGTGGCCCGCGACCCGGGCGGTGCCGGCGTCGGGCTCGGTGAGGGTGGCGAGGATCCGGACGGTGGTGGTCTTCCCGGCGCCGTTGGGGCCGAGGAGGGCGAGGACGCTGCCGCGGGGGACGGCGAGGTCGATGCCGTCGAGGACGCGCAGGGCGCCGTAGGACTTGGTCAGGCCGGTGGCGTGGATGCCGAGGTCCGTGCCCGGTGCCCTGCCGAGTCCCCTGTCGAGGTCCCTGTCGAGGTTCGTGCCGCGGGCCTTGCCGCGGGTGGTGCCGGGGTCGTACGCGGTCATGACGGACCACGCTCCCTTCTGCGTATGGGTTACACGCTACTGCGTAAGTAATACACAGAACTAGGATGTGGGTCAACGGCGTACGGGCGTACGGCGTTGACGGACGGAGAGCGGGAGGAGGCCTGTCATGGCGGACCAGGACGAAACGGCGGCGGACGGCACCGGGCTTCCGGCGAGTCTGGAGATGGCCTGGGGCCTGCGCGAGCGCCCCGGCAAGGGGCCGCGCCCCACCCTCACCGTCCCGCGGATCGTGGAGGCGGCCGTCGCGCTCGCCGCCACGGAGGGCATGGACGCCGTCTCCATGGGCCGGGTGGCCAAGGAACTCGGCGTCTCGACGATGTCCCTCTACCGGTACGTCGCGGCCAAGGAAGAGCTGTACATCCTGATGTCGGACGCGGGAGTCGGCACCCCGCCGCCGCTGCCTCCCGAGGCGGAGGGGTGGGCCTGGCGGGAGCTCCTGTCGGACTGGGCCCACGCGCAGCGCGCCGTCCTCATGGCCAACCCGTGGATCCTGCGCATCCCGATCACCGCCCCGCCGGCCACCCCGAACCAGCTCGCCTGGATGGAACGCGGGCTCGCCGCCCTCGCGGGCACCGGCCTGGGGGAGAGCGAGAAGCTCTCGACGATCATCCTCATCGGCGGTCTCGTGCGGAACGAGGCGACCATGGCCGCCGACATGATGGACGCCATCATCAAGAGCGGCGTCTCACCGGACCAGGTCGTCGGCCAGTACGTGCGCACGCTGCGGCTGCTCACCGGACCCGACAGCCACCCGGCGGTGACCCGGCTGCTGGAATCAGACGCGTTCACCGGCTCCGACGAGCCGGACTTCCAATTCCGCTTCGCCCTGGCCAGGTTGCTCGACGGCCTCGCCGAACTCGTCGAAGCGCGCGGCGGATCCGGTGCGCCCCGCGGATCCGCCGGTCGAGACGGCGGCGGCTCAGGCTCCCGACGCCTGTAGCGTCGCCGCCAGTTTCATCCGCTCGTCCAGCTGCTTCTTCGCCAGGTCCAGCGTCTCCGCGTTCCGCTCGATCGCCCGCTGCTGGTAGGCGACTTCCACCGTGTACCAGACGCCCACCAGGTTGGTTTCCTTCTTGCACGCCACGTCCTGGCCGGCCATGGTGATCGCCTGCGGGCTGCCCAGAGCGGACTCGTCGATGCCCGGCGGCGGGCCCGTCGGGTCCTTGAAGCCGGCGTAGCCGTGCTGTGCCATGCACTCGCTCCACGCCTTCGTCGCCGCGACCACCCGGCTGTCCTTCTGGGCGCGGCCGTAGGCCTCCAGCCCGTACCCCTGCGCGACCATGCCGTCCACCGTGCCCTTCGTGGGCGTGAACAGCTTCAGGGAGCTCTCGCGCAGGCAGCCGCCCGCCGGGACCTTCTGGCCGCCGACGACGGTGGTCGCCACGTCCGACTTCTCGGCTTCTTCCTGGCTCATCGGGACCGGGAGCGAGGGGTCCACCTCCAGGCCGTTCAGCACCAGCTTCTCGTTGGGGCCGAGGGACTGCTGCTGCGACTTCGCGGGGCCGCCGGACCTCGGGTTCGTGTAGCCGGACCGGGCCGCTTCGGCCGGGTCGGAGAGGCCGTAGCGGCGGTTCTCGTCCTGCCTGGCCGCCGCGTCGGCCCTGCGCCGCTGCTGGTAGCGGAAGCCGTAGCGCTGCATGCACTGGTCGATGAGCACGTCCTGCGCCTCGTCGAGCACCGCGATCTGCCGGTTGTCCGCGCTGTACGGGGCCAACGGGAAGACCAGGCTGCGGCTTTCGAGCAGCGCCGGTACGGCGCCGATCGCGGGTTCCTTGCCGGCGTCGGGATCGGCGCCGGGGCCGCCGGCCTTGCCGCCGTCAGGCTGTGAGCACCCGGTGAGCAGGAGCGCCAGTACGGCTGCGGAGGCCGCCAGAACGGCGCGCGGGGCGTGCGGCGAGAACATGGTGGCTCCGGATCCGGATCGTGGAGGCGGCTGCGGCGCGGGGCGGCTCCGCCGGTGGACGACGGGCGGAGCCACCATCTCGCGCGGGCCTAGAAGTAGAAGGCCGAGGAGATCTGGTTGAAGAAGGTCGCGTTCAGGTTGCCCCGGCCGCCGGCCGCGAGGTTGAGCTGGTAGCCCGCGCCGCCCGAGCCCGTGTACACCTTCCACGTGTAGGTGTCGCGGTTCGACCAGGACTCCGTGTTGTCGTCCGTCACCTGCTGGGCGCAGCTCCTCGACCCCGTGAAGTAGTCGTTGAAGAAGTTGATGTCGTTCACGTAGAGGTCGAAGACCGAGTTCGACTGGTCCTGGTAACAGAACAGGCCGAGCTCCCCGTCGTTGAGCCAGCCGTCCTTCTCGGCGGCGGAGGCCGAGCCGGAGCCGACGGCGACCACGCCGAGGGCGAGGCCTGCGGCCGCGACGGTGCGCAGGGAGTTACGAAGCTTCATCAGGCATGCCTTTCGGGCGAACTATCGCTCTTTCAGGGGCGGTTCGTGGCCATAGCGGACGCGGACGAGCTTCGACCGCCATGGAGTGGATCACGCTGCGGCCTCCGTGGCAACTGTCCCCGAGGACAGGCATGCGGTCCCATCGTCGTGCCACACGCCGACGGCCCCCGTCTCCCGGGCGGGGAGACGGGGGCCGTCGGATGCGATTTGTACCGGTCAGAGCTTCTCGGGGGTGCGGATGCCCAGCAGGGACATGCCCTTGTTCAGGGTGCGGGCGGTCAGGTCGCACAGGAACAGGCGGTTCTCGACCTGCTGCGGGGTGGCGGCCTGGAGGACCGGGCACTCCGCGTAGAACGTCGTGTACAGCGACGCCAGCTGGTACAGGTACGCGGCCAGCTTGTGCGGGGCGTACTCCGTGGCCGCCTCGGCGATCAGCTCGCCGAAGCCGTCCAGGTGCAGGCCCAGCGCCCTCTCCGACGCCGTGAGCTCCAGCTCCGGGTGGGCGGCCGGCCGGGTCTCGCCCGCCTTGCGCAGGATCGACTGGATACGGGCGTACGCGTACTGCAGGTACACGGACGTGTCGCCGGTCAGCGAGACCATCTGGTCCAGGTCGAACTTGTAGTCGCGGGAAGCGGACGTCGACAGGTCGGCGTACTTCACCGCGCCGATGCCCACCTGGGCGCCGCGCTTGGCGATCTCCTCCTCCGTGAGGTCCCGGGCCTTCTCCCGGACCACGGAGGCGGCCCGCTCCACGGCCTCGTCCAGCAGGTCCACCAGCCGGACCGTCTCGCCCTCACGGGTCTTGAACGGCTTGCCGTCCTTGCCGAGGACCGTACCGAACGCCAGCTGGACGGCCTTGACCTCGTCGTTCAGCCAGCCCGCCCGGCGCGCCGTCTCGAAGACCATCTTGAAGTGCAGCGACTGGCGGGCGTCCACGACGTACAGCAGGGTCGTCGCGCCCAGCTCGCCGACACGGTCGCGGATCGCCGACAGGTCGGTCGCCGCGTAGCCGAAACCGCCGTCCGACTTCTGCACGATCAGCGGCGTCGGGTTGCCGTCCGGGCCCTTGACGTCGTCGAAGAACACGCACAGCGCGCCGTTGGAGCGGACGGCGACGCCCGACTCCTCCAGCAGCTTGCACGTCTCGACCAGCATGTCGTTGTAGCCGGACTCGCCGACCACGTCCGGGTCCTGGATGTCCATGTCCAGCTTGTTGAAGACCGAGTAGAAGTAGATCTTCGACTCGTCCACGAACCGCTGCCACAGCGCCAGCGTCTCCGGCTCGCCGGCCTGGAGGTCCACGACCCGCGCCCGGGCCCGCGTCTTGAACTCCTCGTCGGAGTCGAAGAGCGCGCGCGAGGCCTTGTACAGCCGGTTGAGGTTGGACATGGCCTCCTCGCCGGAAGCCTCCCCCTCCGACTTGTGGTCCAGCTCCTGCGGGTGCTCCATCAGGTACTGGATGAGCATGCCGAACTGGGTGCCCCAGTCGCCGATGTGGTGACGGCGCACCACCTTCTCGCCCGTGAACTCCAGGATCTCCACCATTGCCGCGCCGATCACGGCGGACCGCAGGTGGCCGACGTGCATCTCCTTCGCGACGTTCGGCTGCGCGTAGTCGATCACCGTCGTGCCCGCGTTCGCGGTCAGCGGCACGCCGAGGCGGTCGTCGCCCGCACGCGCCGCGAGCGTCTCGACGATCGCCCGGTCGGTGATGGTGATGTTGAGGAAGCCCGGACCCGAGACCTCGATCTCCCGGATCAGGTCACCGGTCGGGATGCCCTCGACCACGGTCGTCGCCAGCTCGCGCGGGTTGGCCTTCGCCTTCTTCGCGAGCGCCAGGATGCCGTTGGCCTGGAAGTCGGCCCGGTCGCTTCGTCGCAGCAGCGGGTCGGCGCCACCGGCCTCCGGCAGAGCCGAGGCGAGGGCGTCCGCGACGCGCTGATTGACGGAAGAAGCGAGGGAAGGGACCGAGGCCATGAGCTGCCGTTCCTGTGAGGTTGTGCCGGTGGATGCACTTGGTTGTTCCGACAAGTGCCGAGTATCCCACGTGGGGCCTCCACGTTTCGCGGCATATCACCGGTGGGGAGCAACCCCGAAGCGACCCGTTCCGTCTGGGAGAATGGCCAAAGCCAGCATTCGAGATAGAAGGACGTGTCGTGGCTCAGAGCGCCCAGAGCAGCACCGAGACCGACTGGGTCTCCCGTTTCGCGGACGAGGTCATCGCCGAATCGGAGCGCCGAGCCCCGGGCAAAGCGGTCGTCGTCGCGTCCGGACTCTCCCCCTCCGGCCCCATCCACCTCGGCAACCTCCGCGAGGTCATGACCCCGCACCTGGTCGCCGACGAGATCCGCCGCCGCGGGTACGAGGTCCGTCACCTCATCTCCTGGGACGACTATGACCGGTACCGCAAGGTCCCCAAGGGCATCCCCGGCGTCACCGAGGAATCGCACGCACAGCACATCGGCCGCCCGCTGACCGCCGTGCCCGCGCCCGAGGGCTCCTCGTACCCGAACTGGGCCGAGCACTTCAAGGCCGCCATGGTCGAGTCCCTGGCCGAGCTGGGCGTCGAGTACGACCCCATCAGCCAGACCGAGCAGTACACCGCCGGTACCTACCGCGAGCAGGTCCTGTTCGCGATGAAGCACCGCGGCGACATCGACGCGATCCTCGACCAGTACCGCACCAAGCAGAAGCCGGGCGGCAAGAAGCCCCAGCAGAAGCAGGTCGACGAGGCCGAGCTCGAAGCCGCCGAGGGCTCCGGCGCGGCCGCCGAGGACGACGGCAGCAGCGCCGAGGGCGGCTACTTCCCGTACAAGCCCTACTGCGGCGAATGCGGCAAGGACTTCACCAAGGTCACCTCGTACGACGACGAGACCACCGAGCTGACCTACGTCTGCACCGAGGACGAGTTCACCGAGACGGTCAAGCTCAGCGAGTTCAACCGCGGCAAGCTCGTCTGGAAGGTCGACTGGCCCATGCGCTGGGCCTACGAAGGCGTGATCTTCGAGCCCTCCGGCGTCGACCACTCCTCGCCCGGCTCCTCCTTCCAGGTCGGCGGCCAGATCGTCGGCATCTTCGGCGGCGAGCAGCCCATCGGCCCCATGTACGCCTTCGTCGGCATCAGCGGCATGGCCAAGATGTCCTCCTCGAAGGGCGGCGTCCCCACCCCGGCCGACGCCCTGAAGATCATGGAGCCGCAGCTGCTGCGCTGGCTCTACGCCCGCCGCAAGCCCAACCAGTCCTTCAAGATCGCCTTCGACCAGGAGATCCAGCGGCTCTACGACGAGTGGGACAAGCTGGAGGCCAAGGTCGCCGACGGCACCGTCCTGCCCGCCGACGCCGCCGCCCACGCCCGCGCCGTCCGCGTCGCCTCCCACGAGCTCCCGCGCACCCCGCGCCCGATGCCGTACCGCACCCTCGCCTCCGTCGTCGACATCACCGCCGGCCACGACGAGCAGACCCTGCGCATCCTCTCCGACCTGGAGCCGGACAAGCCGCTCACCTCCCTCGACGAGGTACGCCCCCGCCTGGACCGCGCCGAGAACTGGATCACCACCCAGGTCCCCGCCGACCAGCGCACCCTCGTACGCGACGAGCCCGACACCGAGCTGCTGTCCTCCCTCGACGACGAGGGCCGCGCATCGCTCCGCCTGCTCCTCGACGGACTCGACTCGCACTGGTCCCTCGACGGGCTCACCACCCTCGTCTACGGAGTCCCCAAGGTCATGGCCGGGCTGGAGCCCGACGCCAAGCCCACCCCGGAGCTCAAGGTCGCCCAGCGCACCTTCTTCGCGCTCCTCTACCGGCTCCTCGTCACCCGCGAGACCGGCCCGCGCCTGCCCACGCTGCTCCTGGCCGTGGGCGCGGACCGGGTGCGCAAGCTGCTCGCCGTCTGAGGTCCCTCAGGTCCCTCAGGTCCTTGAGGTCCGTGACACGACGGAAGGGCCCGCACCCCGAGGGGGTGCGGGCCCTTCCCGCGTCACCGGACACGGCTACGCGATGTGCTCGTTCTCCAGATCCTTCTGGTAGCGCTGCTTGAACGCCGGGATCATGCGCCGCAACAGCGAACCGCTGCGCGGGTGCGTCACGCCGTAACCGTCCGCCAGGTGTATGTCGAGCGCCTCCGCCGTCGGGAAGTCGTTCTGCTCGTCGACCAGCGTGCGGAACACCTTGTACGCGGCCTCCGCGAAATCCGCCTCGTCCGGCGTCTCGTCAGCCGTCGCCGCGGCCACAGCGGCTCCCGCGGCCTCCGCGGCCCCGTCGTCCTGCCTCGGAGCCGGCATCGGCAGCTGCTCCTGCGGGTACAAGAGCTGCTCCGCGTCCGGGCCCGCCGGAGGCATGACCGGAGTCGGCTCCAGACCCTCCACGTACTGCGGGTTGTAACCACCCTCGTACGCCGCCTGCGGCGCCAACGGCGCCGCGAACCACGCACTGTTGTGCGCCGCCGGCATCGCCGTCGGCTCCACCGCGTACGCCGCCGGAGCGTGCATCATCTGCTGCGCCTGCTGCTGGGCCTGCGCCTGCGCCTGCGCCTGCGCCTGCGCGAAAGCGAGGGCCTGGGCCTGGGCGAACGCCTGTACCTGGGCCTGCGCCTGGGCCTGCGCCTGCATCGGATCGGCGGCCGCGGCCTCCAGCGCCGGAGCCCCGGACGCCCCCGCCTGCCCCTCCACGGCGGCCTGCGCCTCGCCGCCCTGCTCCACCGGAGGCAGCAGCGCCGGCTCGATCCCCGCCGCCGCCAGCCCCTCCGGGGCCGTCTGCGACAACGGCACACCGATCCGCGCCAGCCGCAGCGGCATCAGCGCCTCCACCGGCGCCTTGCGCCGCCAGGCGCGCCCGTACCGCGCCTGCAGACGGGCCTGGTAGATCAGCCGGTCCTGCTCCATGCCGACCGCCTGCTCGTACGAACGCAGCTCCCACAGCTTCATCCGCCGCCACAGCTTGAACGTCGGCACCGGCGACAGGAGCCACCGGGTGATCCGCACGCCCTCCATGTGCCGGTCCGCGGTGATGTCGGCGATCCGGCCCACCGCGTGCCGGGCCGCCTCCACCGTCACCACGAACAGGATCGGGATCACCGCGTGCATGCCCACGCCCAGCGGGTCCGGCCACGCCGCCGCGCCGTTGAACGCGATCGTCGCCGCCGTCAGCAGCCACGCCGTCTGACGCAGCAGCGGGAAGGGGATCCGGATCCACGTCAGCAACAGGTCGAGTGCCAGCAGCACACAGATGCCCATGTCGATGCCGATGGGGAACACCAGGGAGAAGGTGCCGAAGCCCTTCTTCAACGCCAGGGCGCGCACCGCGGAGTACGAACCCGCGAAACCGATCCCCGCGATGACCACGGCGCCGGCGACCACGACACCGATGAGTATCCGGTGGGTACGAGTCAGCTGCATCGCGGCCACCCGTGATCCCCTCCCCTTGTCGAGCACTTCCCAGTACTTACCGAGCCTTTACCGAGCCACGGCAGGCACAGCGTAAGCCCGACCGGAAGTCACCGCTCCCCTGGCCCCGTTACTACCGGAAGGTCACTACTGGGGCTGCGGCGACTGCGACTGCCCCTGGCCCTGCTGCTGGTTCGCGGTGTCCACCGAGGCCACGGCCTCCTTGACCGCCGCGATCGCGTCCTGGAGCAGCTTCGCCTGGTCCGGCGCGCCGGCACCCTCGTACGCGGCACCGTTGTAGTCCAGCGTGATCACCACGTTGTGCGTGCGCGCCACGATCGTCGTGTTGAAGGAGTCGACGTTGTCCTTCTTCACCGAGTACACGACCGACGTCCCCTGGTCGCCGATGCCACCCGCCTGCTCGGCCTTCAGGTTCTGCGCACCCTCGGTCGCCTTCGCGAGCTCGACCTGCTTGTTGAACTGCTCCTCGGCGCGCTTGTCGGCGCTGCCGAGCGAGGCGTGCGACTCGGAACGGGAGAAGTTCACCGCGAGCCAGCGGTACTGCGAGCCCTTCAGACCGTCCTCGTCCAGACCGTTCCAGGAGCAGCCCGCCCGGCTGGCCAGGTCGTTCGACTTGGCCGCCGCGCCGTTCTTGTCCTTCACCTTCGGGACGAGCGTGTCGAGCGTCGCCGACTGGAGCGCCTTGCAGGGGTCCGGGAGCGCGGCGTACGTCGCCTTCTCCAGGGGGGTCGAAGACTTCCCACTCGGCTTCGCAGACGCGGACGAACCGGACTTCTTGTTGTTGCCCGAGCTCGACTCCTTGCCCGAATCGGAGGAGCAACCGGCGACGGCGAGGACCACCGGGACGGCTGCGCAGGCGAGAACGCGGGTGAGGCGCGAGGCAGATCGGTGCATGTTTCCTTCTGGTGCGATGGTCGGACTAATTCGGACGCGAACCCGAGCAACGGTAGCCCGACCCGACGCCTCCATGCTGTGCGCGCCGTCACCCACGGGCGTGGCGAACCGACTTCACTCGTTGAAACGCTCGACGAGCGCCTGCGCCAACTGCCGTGTCCTGTCCTGGGTTTCACCGCTCGGCGGGACCACGCCCGGCAGGGCCGGCTGCACGCTGTACTCCACCGTCACGATGACATTCGAGGTACGGAACACAATCCGCACGGTCCGCGACTGCGCCGCGCTGGCCCCGGCGGGGCTCAGCTTGTCCTCGATGAACGCCTCGGTCCCGAGCCCCTCCAGCACCCGCGACCCGAGCTCGACGGGGGCGGACGGAGTGGGGGTCGCGGCCGCGGTCGTCCCCGACGTCGGCGCCCCGGGGGCCGGGGGCGTCGCCGCGCCGTGCGAGGGCGTCGGCGTGGGAGTCGCCGTCGGCGTCGGCGTGGGTGCCGTGGTGGGGCTGGGGAAGGGGAGGTGCGCGTCGGTCACCCGGCGCACGTACACCTGCCGCGCCTTGTCGTCGTCGCTCGTCGCGGACCGGTCGTACGAGACCACGCGCTCGAAGACCACCGACAGCAGCCGGGTCTCCTCGGGCGTCTGCGCGTTCCAGCGGCAGCCGACGTGCCGGTCGCCGTCGTACGAGGTGTCCGCGACGCCCGCGTACAGCTGGTCGCGCTGCGGGGTGGGCAGCGTGTCCGGGACCGGCAGCATCCCCTTGATCCGCTTGCTCTCGACACCGGCCCGGCAGGGCGAGGGCAGGCTGCGGTATTTTCCGGGCTGCGCGGGCGCGGCCTGGTTCCCGCCGCCCTTGGCGTCGCTGCCGCCGCCTTGGCCGCTCCCGCCGGTGCACCCGGTCAGGACTCCCGCTCCGGCCGCGAGCGCGGCGAACATCGCGATGCCGGGCAGGACTCGCCGTACCGCCGCCTTGCGCTGCACGTCCACTGGCCCCCTTAAATACGTTGCCGCGACTCGGACGCGGATGGACACAATGTCTACCGCACACGCTGGTGCCGACGCCGGTCCCCTGTCCCATTCAGGACCATGAGCGAGGCTTTTTGCGCTTTCCGACTTTTCTTTGTTTTTCGGGGGATTGATTCCTTATGTCGTACGTAGAGGTACCCGGGGCGAAGGTCCCGATCCGGATGTGGACCGACCCGGCGTCGGTCGAGGACAGCGCGATGCGCCAGCTCCAGAACACGGCCGGCCTCCCCTGGATCAAGGGCCTGGCCGTGATGCCGGACGTCCACTACGGCAAGGGCGCGACGGTCGGCTCGGTCATCGCGATGAAGGACGCGGTCTGCCCGGCGGCGGTGGGTGTGGACATCGGCTGCGGCATGTCGGCGGTGAAGACGTCCCTGACGGCGAACGACCTCCCGGGGGACCTGTCGAAGCTGCGGGCGCGGATCGAGCAGGTGATTCCGGTGGGGGCCGGGATGCACCGCGAGGCGGTGGACCCCGGGCGGCTGTACGGGTTCCCGGAACGGGGGTTCGGGGACCTGTGGGAGCGGTTCGACTACGTCGCGGATGCGGTGAAGTTCCGGCGGGACAGGGCTTTGCGGCAAATGGGAAGCCTCGGGCAGGGAAATCACTTTTGGGAACTTTGTGTCGATATGTCCGATTCGGTGTGGATCATGTTGCACTCCGGATCCCGGAACATCGGCAACGAGTTGGCGGACTTCCACATCAACGTCGCTCGCGGGCTCGCTCACAACCAGAACCTGGTCGACCGCGACCTTGCGGTGTTCCTCGCGGCGACCCCCGAGATGAAGGCCTACCGGGACGACCTCTTCTGGGCGCAGGAATATGCGAAGTACAACCGCGCCGTGATGATGAGCCTCTCCAAGGAGGTCATCAGGCGTGAGTTCCGCAAGGCGAAGGTCTCCTTCGAGCAGGAGATCAGCTGCCACCACAACTACGTGGCGGAGGAGCGGTACGACGGCATGGACCTGCTGGTCACCCGCAAGGGCGCGATCCGCGCCGGCAGCGGCGACTACGGGATCATTCCGGGCTCCATGGGCACGGGTTCGTACATCGTGAAGGGCCTCGGCAACGAGAAGTCCTTCAACTCGGCCTCGCACGGCGCCGGCCGGAAGATGAGCCGCACGGCTGCGAAGAAGAAGTTCTCGGCGCGCGACCTGGCGGAGCAGACCAAGGGCGTCGAGTGCCGCAAGGACTCGGGCGTCGTGGACGAGATCCCGGGCGCGTACAAGTCGATCGAGCAGGTCATCGACCAGCAGACCGACCTCGTGCAGGTCGTGGCCAAGCTCAAGCAGGTCATCTGCATCAAGGGCTGAGCGAGGACGACGTGCGGAGGGCCCGGATCCGTCAGGATCCGGGCCCTCTCTGCCAGGGGGCTTAGATTCGCCCCGCGCGCAGGCGCCACAGGCGCAAGGCGCAGCTCTTTTCGGTCCGATCGAGGGCGATGCCTGCGGCTGTGGGATCGTTCAGTCGCAGCAGCTCCTGGTCCTCCCGGGTGGTCCAGCGACGTCGCGGCGGGGCGATCCGCATGTCAGCAGGGCGCACCCAGGCTTGGACTGCGTCCGCGTTCGCCTTCTTGTGGGCGAGTGCGAGGCAACCGTCGTCGTAGAAGTGCGCGGCGAGCTGCTGGGCCGTCTCCTTGTAGTAGCAGATGTTGTAGACGCCGTCTCTGGTGTTGCGGGAGGTGGTTCGTTCGGTGCCCGTGATCTTCTTGCCGTAGTGGCAGAGGTAGGCGGCGATCGCGGTGCTGGCCGATGTCAGGGCCAGGTAGGGCCATCCCTGGGCGGTCCAGCCGAGGGAGCCGTCCGCATCGATGATTCCGCGCAGGTAGTCGGGGCGGGAGAACTCCGTGCGGGGCGGCTTGATCGTCAAGGACTTCTTGCCGTACGGGATGCCGAGCTCGTTGACGATGGTCCTTGCTTCGAGTGAGCAGACGGACCAGGTTGCCGAGTGGTGGCTTTCGGCGAAATTCGTCTGCCTGACGCGCTCGGTGATGGAGCTGAAGTACGGCGTGAGCTGCTGGAACTCGCGGAGGATGTGGATGTCTCGCGCGTTGATCTCAGCGGTGAGTTTGCCCTTCTGTCCCGGGCCCTGCGCGAGGTGTCCATCGGCTTGGAGGAAGCCGAACATGTAGGCGTAGCGCGGGTCCTGGAGGTCCATGAAGCGCACGGCGGCGCTAAGGTCCTGTTCAGCCATGAGGAAGTCCTTCTTCCCTGTTGGTGAGGCCCTCGTCCGGGACTGCAATCCCGGACGGGGGCCGTTTGTGTTGTGGCCGAACCTAGGTGTGGAGCCAGGGCGCGGTAGGCCATTCCGGCGGCGTTCACTCGAACGTATGGCGGAATGTCACATGGTCTCCGACGGCACCCGTGAAGTGATCCGGGTCACAGGCGCCCGCGTGCTGTCACAGGGATCGGGCCAGCGGTGTCTTGTGGTCGACCCCCTGGAGACGGACCTAGGAGACACCATGAGCGGCAACACGAACGTCGTAGTGATCGGTGGCGGGTACGCCGGCGTCATGGCGGCCAACCGGCTGACGCAGCGGGGGGACGTGAGCGTGACGCTGGTCAACCCGCGTCCGGACTTCGTGCACCGGATCCGGCTGCACCAGCTGGCCGCCGGGACCGGGGACGCGGTCGTCGGGTTCCGGGAGGTGCTGGCGGACGGGGTGCGGCTCGTCGTGGACGCCGTGACGCGGATCGACGCGGCCGGGCGGCGGGCGGAGCTGGCGTCGGGGGACGCCGTCGGTTACGACTACCTCGTCTACGCGGTGGGCAGCGGCAGCGCGGACCCGAAGGTGCCCGGGGCGGCCGAGTTCGGTTACCCCGTCGCGAACCTGGAGGACGTGCAGCGGCTGCTGCCGGTGCTCGGCGCGGCGCCGGCGGACGCCGCCGTGACCGTGGTCGGGGCCGGGCCCACCGGGATCGAGACCGCGGCCGAGCTGGCCGAGCGGGGGCGGGCCGTGACCCTGGTGTGCGGCGGGGTGCTCGGGCCGTACCTGCACGCCCGCGGTCGGCGTTCGGTGGCGGGGCGGCTGGCGGCGCTCGGGGTGAACGTGGTCGAAGGCGACGGGGCCAAGGTGACGGCCGTGACCCGGGACGCTGTGGAGCTGGCCGACGGGCGGGTGCTGCCGAGCGCGGTGACCATCTGGACCGTCGGGTTCGCCGTGCCCGACCTGGCGGTGCGCAGTGGGCTGAGCACCGACGCGCTGGGGCGGCTGCTCACGGACGAGACGCTGACCAGCGTCGACGACGACCGCGTCTTCGCGGCCGGGGATTCGGCGGCGCCGTCGGGGCAGCCGCTTCGGATGAGCTGCCAGGCCGCGATGCCGATGGGTGCGCGGGCCGCCGACACGGTGCTCAGCCGGATCGCGGGGGAGCGGCCCGAGGAGCTGCACCAGCCGTTCGCCGCGCAGTGCATCAGCCTCGGGCGGGGTACCGGCATCTTCCAGTTCGCCAACAAGGCCGACGTCGCGGTGTGGGCGCACATCGACGGTCGGCTCGGGGCGAAGCTCAAGGAGACGGTGTGCAAGGTGGTCGTCAAGCACCTGGCCGAGGAGGGGCACAAGCCCGGCGGTTACAAGCTGCACCAGGGTGGGAGCGCCGCCAAGCGTCAGGAGCTGGTGCGGGCCGGGGCGGCGGCCGAGGGTGCGCGGGCCGAAGCGGTTCTTCAGCGGATCGGCTAGTTCTCGCCGCTCGAGGAAGAGATGATCAAGACGTGAATGATCACGTAGTCGACGAGGCGACCGAGGCGTTCGTCGCCCACCGCAATCTGCTCTTCACCGTCGCCTACGAGATGCTCGGTTCGGCGGCCGATGCCGAGGACGTCCTCCAGGAGACCTGGCTGCGATGGGCCGAGGTGGACCTGGAGCAGGTGCGGGACCGGCGCGCGTACCTGGTCCGGATCGCGACCCGGCAGGGGCTCAACCGGCTGCGCAGCATGTCGCGCCGCAAGGAGTCGTACGTCGGGCCGTGGCTGCCGGAGCCGCTGCTGACCACGCCGGACGTGGCCCAGGACGTCGAGCTCGCCGAGAGCGTGTCGATGGCGGTGATGCTCGTACTGGAGACGCTGTCGCCGACCGAGCGGGCGGTCTTCGTCCTGCGCGAGGTCTTCGACGTCGGGTACGAGGAGATCGCGGAGGCCGTCGAGAAGACGCCGGCGGCCGTGCGGCAGATCGCGCACCGCGCCCGCAAGCACGTGGACGCCCGTCGTCCGCGCGAGGTGGTGTCCCAGAGCGAGACGCGGGCGGCTCTGGATTCGTTCTGGGCGGCTGCGAACGGCGGGGACATCCAGAGCCTCCTCGACGTGCTCGCGCCCGACGTCGTCCTGATGAGCGACGGCGGCGGCATCAAGCAGGCCGCGGTGCGGCCGATCGTCGGCGCCGACAAGGTGTCGCGCTTCTTCATCGGCGGGTTCGGCAAGAACCGGATCCCGATCGCCGTCGGCCACACGCTGGTCAACGGGAACCCGGCGCTGATCGTGCACGTGGACGGCGAGCTGGACGGGGTCATGGCGGCGCGCGTCGAGGACGGCCGGATCGTGGGGCTGTACTACGTCCGCAACCCGGAGAAGCTGTCCCGCGTCGAGTCGGAGATCGTGCTGACACTGCGGTGAGGTGGGGCCACGGCCGTCAACAAGGGGGTTGACGGCCGGAGTTGGTCTAGACCAAGGTGTGCGGCATGTGGAGATCTCGTGTGCTTGCCGCCGCTCTCGCGTCGTTGTCGCTCGCCCTCGGGGCCGCCGGGTCGGCCGGGGCCGCCGGGTCGGCCGGGGCCGCCGGGTCGGCGGAGACCATCGGGGCCGCGGAAGCCTCCGGGTCCGCTCAGGCGGCCGGGGTGGGGCTGCCGCCCGTCGTGTCGCACGTGCCGACCGACGAGAAGGTCGTCTTCATCACCGTCGACGACGGTTGGAACCACGATCCGGAGGCGGCCCGGATCCTGCTGGAGAAGCGGGTGCCGGTCTCGTTGTTCCTGCTGCCGGGGGCGATCTCGTACGACACGCAGTACTTCACCGCCCTCACCGAGCAGGGCCGGGCGACCGTGGAGAACCACACCGTCAACCACCCGGACCTGACTGCGCTCGACGCGGCGGGCAAGGACGCCGAGGTGTGCGGGGCGGGGGAGCGGCTGCAGGCGACGTTCGGGCGGACGCCGAAGCTGCTGCGGCCGCCGTACGGGGCGGTGAACGACGACGTGCGGCTCGCGGCGAAGGCGTGCGGGGTGAAGGCACTGGTCACGTGGACGTACGACTTCACGACCTGGAGCCAGACGCCGCCCACGCCGCGGCTGAAGGCCGGTGACATCGTGCTGCTGCACTTCACGCCGACCCTGGCGGCGGACCTCCAGCGGGCGCTGGACGCGGCGAGGGCGGCCGGGCTGAAGCCGGCCGCCCTGATGCCGCACCTGAAGGCGGCCGGGCTGGTCCCGTAGCGGGGGCGGGACTACAGCTCGCGGTGCAGCTTCGTGTTCGAGGCCTGGGCGCGGGGGCGGACCACCAGGAGGTCGATGTTGACGTGGCTGGGGCGGGTCACCGCCCAGGTGACGGTCTCGGCCACGTCGTCGGCGGTGAGGGGGGCGGCGACGCCCTCGTACACCTTGGCGGCGCGCTCGGTGTCGCCGCGGAAGCGGGTGGTGGCGAACTCCTCGGTCTTGACCAGGCCCGGGGCGATCTCGATGACGCGTACGGGCCGGCCGACGAGTTCCAGGCGCAGGGTCTCGGCGAGGACGCGGGCGCCGTTCTTGGCGGCGACGTAGCCCGCGCCGCCCTCGTAGGTGGCGTGGCCGGCGGTGGAGGAGAGGACGACCACGGTGCCGTCGCCGGAGGCGGTGATCGCGGGGAGCAGGGCCTGGGTGACGTTGAGGGTGCCGATGACGTTGGTCTCGTACATCGTGCGCCAGTCGGCCGGGTCGCCGGTGGCGACGGGGTCGACGCCGAGCGCGCCGCCCGCGTTGTTGACGAGTACGTCGACGGACGGGTAGCGGTCGAGGGAGGCGGCGAAGGCGTCGACGGCGGCCCGGTCGGTGACGTCGAGGGCGTGGACCGCGGCGGAGTGGCCGGCCGCGGTGATCTCGGCGGCGAGGGCCTCGATGCGGTCCTTGCGGCGGGCGGTGAGGACGACGTGGTAGCCGGCCGCGGCGAGCTGCCGGGCGGTGGCCGCGCCGATGCCGCTGCTCGCTCCGGTGACGACGGCGGTGCGGATGGCCGTGGTCGTGCTCATGTGGGGGGCTCCTCGGTCGTTCGTACGGTCGAATACTCGCCAGCATAGGCGGGACGGGCGGGGCTCAGCGGCCGCGCGGGGCGTACATGATCACGGCCATGCCGGCGAGGCAGACGAGGGCTCCGGCGATGTCCCAGCGGTCGGGGCGGTAGCCGTCGGCGACGACGCCCCAGGCGAGGGATCCGGCGACGAAGACCCCGCCGTAGGCGGCGAGGACGCGGGCGAAGTCGCCCTGGGGCTGGAGGGTGGCGACGAAGCCGTAGAGGCCGAGCGCGATGACTCCGGCGCCGATCCACGCCCAGCCCTTGTGTTCGCGGACGCCCTGCCAGACGAGCCAGGCGCCGCCGATCTCCAGGAGGGCGGCGAGGGCGAAGAGGGCGATGGAGCGGGTGATGAGCATGTCCGGAGCCTATGCAGGGGGCGGTGGGCGGATGGGGGTATGCCCCGCCCTCATTCGTGTGATGGTCCGACCGGACGGGCTCGGCGCCGGCTAGCCTCCGCGCGAAGACGCGTTCCGCGTGATCAGGAGGTGGTGGCGATGCGCCGTATTGCCGTGTCGGGTGTGGTGGCGGCGGGACTGTCCGGGTTGCTGGCGTTGGGGGCCGCGGCTCCGGCGGGGGCCTGGGCCGGGCCGGAGGCGGATGTCGCGTACCACGGCCGGGTGGCCCTGGCCGGGGCGCATCTGCGGATCTGGCTGGTGCCGGAGAACGAGGGGTCGTCGGCGGTGCCGAACGCGACGCTGCGGGTGCGGCTGTCGGCCGATCTCGCGGACCGGCAGGAGCTGCCGCTCGGCTGTGCGCGGGCGGGGCTGCGCGAGGTGGTGTGCGAGACCGGGCCCATGGCGGTGCACGGGCGCGGCCGGCACGTCGGGATGGCGCTGGGGCTGCGGGAGCGGGCGTCGGAGGTGGTGGTGCGGGTGGACACGTGGTGGAACGGCGGCGCCACCGATCGCGACAGTGCCGACGACGAGCACGTGGTGCTCGCGCTGGACACCGGTGACGCCTACGCCTTCTGAGCCTGAGTCTGAGTCTGAGTCTGGGCCTGGGCCCGGGCCTGCTCGGCGGTGCCGAATTCGGTGAGGGCCTCGTCGACGATCCGCTCCAGGCGGGCGTGGTGGGCGCCGCGCCAGTAGACGCGTTCGCAGTCGGTGCACTGGGCGAACACGTCGTAGGAGCGGTGCGTGCCCTGCTCCAGGCGGTCGCCGACGCTGTCCTTGTCGGCTTCGCGCAGCGGCCCGTTGCAGGCGGTGCAGCGGGTCCACGGCGCGAGGGCGGGTGCGAACCGGCCGAGTACGTCGCGCAGTTGCTCGTCCGGGTTGTCGCTGTAGACGTAGGCGCCGGCGAAGAGCTCGCGGCGGCGCAGGAGTCCGCGGTCGCGGGAGAGCAGTACGCGCTGTTCGGCGGCGGAGCGGGTGGCGAGGGCCGGGTCGCCGATGTCCTCGTTCTCGTAGGCCGCGTCGACGCCGAGCAGGCGCAGGCGGCGGGCGAGGGTGCCGAGGTGGACGTCGAGGAGGAAGCGGAGCGGGGCGCCGTCGACGCGTTGGGGCCGCTCGACGCCGAACACCTCGACGTTCTGGCCGTCTTGGGGGACGTACGAGACGGGGACCTCGTGGCCGTCGACGAGGATGCGGCCGACTTCGGTGAGCGGGACCCCGGCGGATTCGACGACGTGTCCGAGGCTGGAGGCGCCGTCGGTGGCCGTCGGTACGCGGTCCGCGCGCCTGCTGGGTGCGGCGAAGAGGCGCAGGTCGGGGGCGAGGGTGAGTTGAATGCCGGGTCCGTTCACCTTGTCAGCATGCCACTGCGGGGGTGTGGGGCGCCGGGGTTTTAGACGGCGGTGGCGCTCTCGGAGGCGCTCTCGGCGGCGGCGTCGTAGGCCTGGCGGTGGGCGGCGACCTTGTCGAAGTGGTTCTCGGCCCACAGTTTCACCGAGGAGAGCAGGCAGGCGAGGGTGCCGCCGAGTTCGGTGAGCCGGTAGTCGACGCGGGCGGGGACGGTGGGGGTCACGGTGCGGGTGACGATGCCGTCGCGTTCCAGGGAGCGCAGGGTCTGGGTGAGCATCTTCTGGCTGACGCCGGGGATCTTGCGGCCGAGGTCGCTGTAGCGCATGGACCGGTCGTCGGCCTGGGCCAGCGCGCTGACGACGAGGCCGACCCACTTGTCGCTGATGCGGGCCAGGAGTTGTCCGGTGGGGCATTCCTTGAGGAAGGCGTCGTAGGCGTGGCGGGCTTCTTCGCGGCGGGCGGCTGCGGTGCGGGTGGCCATGGGTGCCCCACTTCCGGGTCGGGTACGCACCCGGAAGTACGTACTTACGAAAAGAGAGTACCTCTCCCTAGGTTAGTGCTCACCAGGAACGAACGGCTCGACGAGCACGACGGGGAGAGATCATGAGCGGCGCAACGATGAAGGCAGTGGTCGTGGACGGCTTCGGCGGTCCGGAGCAGGTGCGGGTCGTCGAGGTGGCGGTACCGCGCCCCGAGGCCGGCCAGGTCCGGATCCGGGTCCGGGCGGCCGGGCTCAACCCGGTCGACGCCGGGGTCCGCGTCGGCGTTTTCGGCGGCGAGGGGCAGAGGATCGGCCTCGGCTGGGACGTGGCGGGGGAGATCGACGAGGTCGGCGCCGGCGTGGCCGACTGGAGCGCCGGGCAGCGGGTCGTCGGGCTGCACTACGGGACGGTGAAGCCGCTGGGATCGCACGCCGAGTACGTGGTCCTCGACGCCACGGCCATCGCCGCCGCCCCGGCCGCCGTGGACGCCACGACCGCGGCGGGCCTCCCGCTGGCGGCGCTCACCGCGGCCCGCTCCGTGGACCTGCTCGGCCTCGCCGCCGGAGCCTCGGTGCTGATCACCGGCGCCGCCGGGGTGGTCGGGGCGCTCGCGGTCCAGCTCGCGGCGCGGGCGGGGCTGGTGGTGACGGCCCTCGCGGGCGCCGACGACGAGGCGTACCTGCGCTCCCTGGGCGCGACCGGCTTCGTGCGGCGCGGGGAGGCCCCGGCCGAGCGGGTCGACGGGGTGCTGGACACGGCCGTACTGGGGGAACCGGCGCTCGGCTTCGTCCGCGACGGCGGCGTCTACGTCGGTGTGATCCCGCACGCCGCCCCGGCGGCGGAGCGCGGGGTGCGGGTGGTGGAGCAGGAGGTCGCCGCGGACGGGGAGCACCTGTCCCGACTGGTCTCCCTGGTCGACGAGGGCGCCCTCGCGCTGCGGGTCGCGGAGGTCTTCGACCTCGCGGACGCCGCCAAGGCGCACGAGCGGCTGGCGACCCCCGGCGTGCGGGGCCGGATCATCCTGACCCCGTGACGGGTCGATCCGACCTCGTGACGGGTCGATCCGGCCCCGTGACGGGCCGATCGGCGGTTCGCGGAGGCGTGAGGGCCGTGCGGGGGGCGGCCCTCACCCCCTGATCCGCCGGCACCAGTCGTTGGAGGGGTGCGGAACACCGGGCGGGTACTCGAACTCGACCTCGCCCAGGCACACGAAGCCCGCCCGGCGGGCCACGGCGTTCGAGGCCGGATGGTCGGTGCCGGGGAAGGCGCGGAGGGTCTCGCGGGCGGGGGAGCCGTGGGCGCGGACGTACGAGAGCAGCTCGCGCAGCGCGACCACCGCCAGCCCGCGCCCCTGGTACTCGGGCAGGATGCCCCAGCCGGTCTCGTACACCGGCTCGCCCTGCCAGTCCCGTTCCCAGAAGCCGATGGTGCCGACGCTCTCGCCGGCCGGCTCCAGCACCACCCGGAACATCCGCCCGGCCGCCGGCTCCCGGGCGCTCATCGCCTCGTAGCGCCCCTGGCGGTCGGCGAGCTTGGCGGCGGTCTCCGGGCCGCCGAGGTGCTCGGTCATGACGGGCTCGTTCTTGCGCTCCAGCAGCCAGAAGTCGTCCGCTGTCCAGGGCGCCAGCCGTACGGCAGGGTCTTGGGGATTCCCGTGTTCCGTCATGCCCGCAGCCTATGGAGGCAGGTCCGTCTCCTCGACCCCTTTCCTCCGCAGTCCGACCTGGACCGCGCCGAAGAGCACCTTGGCGACTATGCCGACCACGATCAGGTCCGCGACCATCTGCGCGGTGGTCAGCACGCGCGTGGCCTGGGAGACGGGTGCGATGTCCCCGAATCCGACGGTCGCGAACACGGTGACCGTGAAGTACAGGGCGTCGGTCCTGTTCAGCGGCTCCGTGAAGGAGGCCGGGTACTCCGTGGAGATCAGGAAGTACACCGCCGAGAACAGCACCAGGAACAGCGGCACGGCGGTGGTCAGGGCCTCGATGGCGCGCAGTCTCGGATACTCCGAACGGGCGATGGCGTCGACCTGCCGGACGACCACCAGGCCGAAGACGACCAGGCCCGCGAGCAGCATCAGGACGGTGTCGAAACCTACCCCCTTGTCCAGCGGGATCAGGTAGTACAGCCAGGTGAGCGCGGTGACGGAGGCCGCCGAGCGGAGCAGGTGGCCGGTGACGATGCGGCGCCGCTGCCAGTCGTTCGGGAGGCTCATGTGCCCATCGTCAGACGACTTCTGCTCGGCGTGCGACTCGGATCATCGGGCGGTATCAAGGATGGGAAGGGTGAAAGATCCGCATTCGGGCGGAAATGATCGGAGTCGAGAATGGACGATTACCCGCTCCTCAACCTCTTCTGGACGATGCTGTGGCTGTTCCTCTGGATCCTCTGGTTCTTCCTGCTCTTCAAGATCATCACGGACATCTTCCGTGACCACAGCATGAGCGGGTGGGGCAAGGCCGGATGGCTGATCCTCGTGATCATCCTTCCGTTCCTGGGTGTCTTCATCTACCTCATCGCCCGCGGCAAGAGCATGGCCGAGCGGGACGCGAAGCAGATGAAGGAGAGCGAGGCCGCCTTCCAGGACTACGTCCGCAAGACGGCCGGGACCGGCGGCGGCGGTTCGGCGGACGAACTGCACAAGCTCGCCGCGCTCAAGGACAAGGGCGACATCACCCAGGAGGAGTTCGACCGCGCCAAGGCGAAGCTCCTGGCGTAGTGGTGACGCCCGGTCGCTCCGGTCGGCCCGCCGGGGCCGCTCAGCCCGTGAGTCGGGCGGCGGCCTCGCGGGCCGCGTCGAGCGCCCCGGCGCGGGCGGCCTGCCGGTCGTCGTCGCTGCGGGCGTAGGCAAGGTGGATCACGATGTTGCTGCGGCGGAAGACGACCTGCGCGGTGATCGCCTTGCCGGGAGTGGGCGGCCGGAAGCGCAGGAACGCCTCGTCGCCGAGGCCGGACAGCTCCTCCTGGGTGTCCTTCTCCCAGCCGAGTTCGCCGCCGGTGCGCTGTTCGCGGATGTCCTTGCGGGCCAGGTCGACGGTGAGGCGGCTCGCGAAGAGATGGACGTTGGCCCGGTACGCGCCCTTCTCACGCGGGGCGGCCCAGCTGCACGAAGCCGCGTCGGCACGCCCGCCGTACGACTCCGGCACGAGCCGGTGGACGGTCTCGGGAGTGACGAGCCGGCAGAAGTCCGGATCGGCGGTGAACTCGCCCTCCTGCGAGCGGTCCCACCACCGCCAGGCTCCGAAGGCGGCGCACGCCACGACGAGCAGCGCGGTCAGCGTGATGAGCGCGCGGCGCGAGGGCTTGGCGGGATCGGCGGGAGTGGTCACCGCCGCAGCATAAGTGCCCCCGTCTCGGCCACCGAGGGGTTTTGGGACCCCCGCGGCCTCCCCCGATACGATCTCAACTTCTTGATCGTCTAGGGGGAATTGATGGCGAACGCCTCGAACGCCGCACCGTCCGTGCTGAGTCCGTTGGGGCCGGACGATCCGCAGGAGATCGCCGGCTACCGGCTGCTCGCGCGGATCGGCGAGGGCGGCATGGGGTCGGTCTACCTCTCCCGCACCCGGGGGAACCAGCCGGTCGCGCTGAAGGTCATCCGGCGCGAGTTCGCCCAGGACCAGGACTTCCGTGCCCGCTTCGAGCGCGAGGTGCAGGCGGCGCGCCGCGTGCAGGGCTACCACATCGTGCCGGTCGTGGACCACGACACCAGCGGCGACCAGCCCTGGCTCGCCTCCGCCTACGTGCCGGGGCTCGCGCTGGACGACGCGCTCGCCGCCCACGGGCCGCTCCCGCTGACCGCCGTGTTCCAGCTGATCGGCTGCACCGCGCGGGCCCTGCACGCCGTGCACGGCGCGTACGTCATCCACCGCGACCTGAAGCCCGGCAACATCCTGCTGGGTTCGAACGGCCCCTGGGTGATCGACTTCGGCATCGCCCGCGCGACGGACGCCACCCAGCTCACGCGCAGCGGCGGGTTCATCGGCACGCCGCAGTACATGTCGCCCGAGCACGCGCTGGGCCGCGAGGTCACCCCGGCGACCGACGTCTTCGCGCTGGGGCTGATCGCCGCGGTCGTGGCCACCGGACGCCACCCGTACGGCGACGGCTCGGGCCTCTCGATCGCCGCCTCGATCGCCAACACCCCCCAGCAGGCGCCGGACCTGAGCGGCTACCCGGACGAGCTGCGGCCCCTGCTGGAACGCTGCCTGAAGGCCGACGCCGCCGAGCGGCCCGGAACGGAGGAACTGGCCGAGTGGTGCGAGCGGTTGGCCGGGCGGCCGCTGCGCGATTTCCAGGACTGGCTGCCGGCTCCCGTCACGGCGGAGATAGCCCGGCGGGAGCGGTCGGCCGAGGCACCCCCGCAGCCGCAGCCCCCGGCCATGCCCGCGCACAACCCGCCCCCGGCCCCGTCGTACGCCCCGGCGCAGGCGGCCGCACCGGCCGCAGGGAACCCGTACGCGTCGACGCAGGGCCCCGCCCAGTCCGCCCCGCCGTCGTACGCGCCGACGCAGGCCCCCGGGCCCGCCGCCCCGCAGCCGTACGCGCCGGCGCACGCGGCGACGGGCCCGCAGGCGGCGGCCTACGGAGCCGCCCCCGCACCGGCTCCGGCTCCGGTCCCCGCGCCCCGCGGCCGCAGCCGGGTGCCCCTGATCGCGAGCGTCCTGGCCGTCGTCCTGACCCTGGGCGGCGCCTGGTACCTCACCCGCGACGACGGCAAGGGCAAGACCGAGGCCAAAGCGGAGGGCAAGGCGGCGGACCAGCCGAAGCCCTCGTCCTCTTCCTCCGGGGCGCAGGGCCAGGCCCCGGCGTCCGCCGCGCCCCAGACCCCCGCCGCGCCCGCCTACGCGGTGGTGTTCAAGGACACCCCGGTGAAGTTCCTGGGTCCCAGGGAATTCGGCAAGTACAACGACGTCGACCTCGACTTCCCGAAGGTGGCGCCGTTCCTCGAGATGCCGAGCAGCAACCGGGAGCTGCAGATGGGCTTCGACGCCGTCACGAGCGACACGTCCTTCGGCAAGAGCAAGGGCCCCACCCCCGAGGAGTGCGCGGCCGGAGCCGCCACGAACCCGATCCCCGACAAGCTGAACGGGGCCGCCCTGAACGGAGCGGACGCCGCCATCGTCAAGGGCGATCTGCTCTGCACGGTCACGACCAAGGGCAACCTGGCGATGGTGAAGATCATGGCCGTCGAGCCCTCGCCCGACAAGCTCTACGACATCCCGACCTACCTCACCGAAGTGACGCTCTGGAAGAAGCAGTCGTAGTCAGGACCCGGCCCAGGTCCAGCACGGTCAGGCCGAACATCGTGACGCCGAGGGGCACGTGGACGGCCGGCACGTGCGCTATGCCGAGGACCACCTGGACCGAGGAGAGCACGAGGAAGCCGGTGGAGTAGAGGATCGGGCGGGGCGATCCCCCGCCCGGCTTCCACGCCAGGACCGCGGCGAGTACGTACAGCATCGTCGCGCCGTAGGTCACTCGTGCGCCGACGGCGTGCAGCGTCTCGCCGTAGGAGGTGGACAGCAGCAGACCGGCGCTGACCGCCTGGAAGAAGAGGGTCAGGGTCTGCAGGCCGATGGAGACCCTGAGGAAGGTGGATCCGCGCGTCGTGGTCGCCGCGCTCGTCGCCGGCGTCGTCTCAACGGCCATGGTGGGAACCCCTGTTCTGCCTCGCGGCGGTGATCGGTAGTGTCTCGACCGATCGACGACGCAGCCCCGCGAAATGTCAGGTGGGTGTCGGGGACGAGGAAGGACACGGGGGCGAACACGACCATGGGCACCGTCATCGAGGAGCGCCGGCATCTGGTCAACGTCGCCTATCGGCTGCTCGGTTCGGTGGCCGAGGCCGAGGACGCCGTGCAGGAGACGTACACCCGTTGGTACGCGATGTCGCCGCGGCAGCGGGAGGCCGTCGAGTCGCCGGGCGCCTGGCTGACGACGGTCGCCGGGCGGATCTGCCTGGACGTGCTCGGTTCGGCGCGGGCCCGGCGCGAGCGCTACGTCGGCGCGTGGATCCCCGAGCCGCTGCCGGACCGTTCGGAGTGGACCAGCGTGCGGGTCGACGGCGCCGGCGCCGAACCGGTCGACCCCGCCGACCGCATCACCCTGGACGAGTCGGTGAACATGGCCTTCCTCGTCGTCCTGGAGTCGATGACGCCCGCCGAACGCGTGGCGTTCATCCTCCACGACGTCTTCCGCTACCCCTTCGCCGAAGTCGCCGGGATCGTCGGCCGTACGCCCGCGGCCTGCCGCCAACTGGCGTCCTCGGGCCGCCGGCGCGTCCGGGACGCGCGCTCCGGAGCGGCTCCGGCGGCCGCCGCCGCGCAGGCCGGTCTCGTACGGGACTTCAAGGAGGCCTGGGAGGCCAAGGACATCGAGGCCCTCGTCGGCCTCCTCGACCCGGACGCCACGATGACCGCCGACGGCGGCGGCATGGTCGGCACCGTCCTGCGGCCGGTCGTGGGCGGCAGGAGCATCGCCCAGTACCTGATCCACATCGCCGACAAGGCCCCCGGACTGACCCTGCTGGAACGCACGGTCAACGGCCGGCCCGGCCTGGTCGCCCAACACACCGGGATCTCGGTGACCGTGGCCGCCTTCGAGGTCACCGACGGCCGCGTCACCGCCATCTGGGCGGTCCGCAACCCGGAGAAGCTCCGCGCGTGGAACGAGGACGGGGAGAACTGACCCGACGTCCCGGCGGGAACGGCCGGATCGGGCGGGTCAGTCGAATCGGGCGGGTCGGCCGAATCGGGTGGATCAGGGCCAGACGAGGCAGTACGCCTGGTGGCCGTTCTCGTGGAGCCGGTGGGAGAAGTCCTGCCACTCGTGGAGCAGCTGGTAGACGTTGAACGCGTCGCTCGGGCCGCCGCGGTCGGGGACCGTGGACCAGATGAAGGCCGCCGCGCCCACCGACTCCTCGCCGACGCCGCGCAGCGGGTCGACCACCGTCATCGGGAGCTTGACCACCGCGTAGTCGGGGTGCAGGACGACCAGCTCCAGCGGCGGGACCTTGTGCAGGGGTATGCCCTCGATGCCGGTCAGGACCATCGCGGCCACCGTCTCCGGCTTGATCTTGCTGAAGAGCCCGCCCATGCCGAGTTCGTCGCCGCCGAGCTCCTCCGGACGCATCGTCACCGGGACCCGCGCGGCGCTGGCGCCGTCGGGCGCGCCGAAGTACCTGTACGTCACGCCCATGCCCCGGCCGCCCTTGGGCAGGTCGTCTTCCTCCGAGGGCAGCGTGGGCCCCGGTGCCGACTCGGCCGCCTCCGCCGCGCGCCTGCGGTGCTTGCCCCGGCGACGGGCCTCGCGGGCTTCGCGGGCGCGCTGCGGGTCGAGGTCGCCCGTACCCTCGCCCGGTCCACCACCGCGTTGCATATCTCCACCCGACTGGTCTTGCTCGCCCCGGCCCCGCGGCCCCCGCCACGCAGCCTGATCATCATGGCAGTGACCTCCCCCGCGGCGACGCGGTGAAACGCCCGCCCGCAAGTCTGTCGCGGCCTCTGAGACCATGGCTGGTGTGAGCTACCCGTACCCGTATGAAGCCCCAGTTTCGCAGACGCTCTTCGAGCGCGCCTCCCTCGTGACCCCCGGCGGCGTGAACTCTCCCGTCCGCGCCTTCCGAGCCGTGGGCGGTACGCCCCGGTTCATGGTGTCCGGGACCGGTCCGTACCTCACCGACGCCGACGGTCGCGAGTACGTCGACCTCGTGTGCTCGTGGGGACCGATGATCCTCGGCCATTCCCACCCCGAGGTGATCGAGGCCGTCCAGGCCGCCGTCGCCCGCGGGACCTCCTTCGGCACGCCCGGCGAGGGCGAGGTCGCGCTCGCCGAGGAGATCGTCGCCCGGATCGAGCCGGTCGAGCAGGTCCGGCTGGTTTCGTCCGGTACCGAGGCCACGATGTCGGCGATCCGCCTCGCGCGCGGTTTCACCGGCCGGGCCAAGGTCGTGAAGTTCGCGGGGTGCTACCACGGCCACGTGGACGCGCTGCTGGCCGCCGCCGGTTCCGGGCTCGCGACCTTCGCGCTGCCGGACACCCCCGGTGTCACCGGCGCGCAGGCCGGCGACACGATCGTGCTGCCGTACAACGACCTCGAAGCGGTACGGGCGGCCTTCGCCGCGCACCCCGGCGAGATCGCCTGTGTGATCACCGAGGCCGCGCCCGGCAACATGGGCGTGGTGACCCCGCTCGACGGGTTCAACCAGGGGCTCGCCGACCTCTGCCGCGAGAACGGCGCCCTGTACATCTCCGACGAGGTCATGACGGGTTTCCGCACCTCGCGCGCCGGCTGGTACGGCGTGGACGGGGTCAGGCCCGACCTGATGACCTTCGGCAAGGTCATGGGCGGCGGCTTCCCGGCGGCGGCCTTCGGCGGCCGGGCGGACGTGATGGGCCACCTCGCGCCCGCCGGGCCCGTCTACCAGGCCGGCACGCTCTCCGGGAACCCGATCGCCACGGCCGCCGGTCTCGCGCAGCTGCGGCTGCTGGACGACGCGGCGTACGACAAGGTCAACGCGGTCTCGAAGGAGATCCAGGGCCTGGTGACGGCGGCGCTGGCCAAGGAGGGCGTCGCCCACCGGCTCCAGACCGCGTCCAACATGTTCTCCGTCTTCTTCACCGAGGACGAGGTCCGCAACTACGACGACGCCAAGAAGCAGGAAGGCTTCCGCTTCAACGGCTTCTTCCACTCGATGCTGGCGCAGGGCGTCTACCTGCCGCCGTCCGCGTTCGAGTCCTGGTTCGTGTCCACCGCCCACGACGAGCAGGCGATCGAGCGGATCGCGGCGGCCCTGCCCGCCGCCGCCCGGGCCGCCGCGGAGGCCACCGCATGAGCACAGCCCCCACGAACGACATCACCGTCGTGCACCTGGTGCGCCACGGCGAGGTGCACAACCCGGACGGGGTCTTGTACGGGCGTCGCGCGGGCTACCACCTCTCGGACCTGGGCCGCCAGATGGCGGACCGGGTCGCGGAGCACCTGAAGGGCCGGGACGTCACCTATGTGGTGTCCTCCCCGCTGGAGCGTGCGCAGGAGACGGCGGAGCCGATCGCCAAGGCGCACGGCCTGGACCTGGCGACGGACGCGCGGCTGCTGGAGGCGGAGAACGTCTTCGAGGGCAAGACCTTCGGCGTCGGCGACGGCGCGCTGCGCAAGCCGGGCAACTGGAAGCACCTGACGAACCCGTTCAAGCCCTCCTGGGGCGAGCCGTACGTCGACCAGGTGGTCCGGATGATGAGCGCGCTGGAGGCGGCGCGCGACGCGGCCCGCGGCCACGAGGCGGTGGCGGTCAGCCACCAGCTGCCGATCTGGATCGTGCGCAGCTGGGCGGAGAAGCGCCGGCTGTGGCACGACCCGCGCCGTCGGCAGTGCACGCTCGCCTCGTTGACGTCGTTCACCTTCCAGGGCGACAAGCTGGTGTCGGTGGGCTACAGCGAGCCGGCCCGGGACCTGGTCCCGGCGCACCTGCTGGCGGGGGCGAAGCCGGTGAAGGGCGCGTCGAAGGCGTTCGGCGCCTGACGGGCCGATGCCCTGTTCGTCCGACCGCCGGATCGCTTGATCGACGGTCTGTTACGAACCGTTACAGCTTTACCTAAATAAATATAAGTTGCGCCGGGAATCACCGTTCCAGTGCCGCAAGTTCTGTCGAATTGTCCGTTTATATGGGCAGTGCATGAGCTGTGCGGGTGACGACTGGGACGGTGAGATGCGCAACTTCACGCGAAGGGGATTGCTCGGACTCGGACTTGGGGCTGCCGCCGCGGTGGGCATCGCCGGCTGCGGTTCACCCGACAAGACCGAGCCCGGCAGCCCCGGGCCGATCAAGAACCCCAAGCCCGAGAAGCCCGAGGCGAAGGCCATCGGCGACGGCTCCACCGCCGACACCGGCCCGCAGCCCAACCAGCCGGCCAAGCCGGTGCCCCTCCAGCCGGGCGAGACGCCGCCGCAGTTCGTCGTCTTCAGCTGGGACGGCGCTGGGGAGATCGGCAACGGACTCTTCCCGCGCTTCCTCAAGCTCGCCAAGGACCACGGCGCGGCCATGACCTTCTTCCTCTCCGGCCTCTACCTGCTGCCCGAGACGAAGAAGGGCCTCTACCGGCCGCCGAACAACCCGGTCGGCGCCTCGGACATCGGCTACCTCAAGGACGAGAACGTCCGCTCCACCATCAAGTACGTCCGTGAGGCGTGGCTCGACGGGCACGAGATAGGGACACACTTCAACGGCCACTTCTGCGACGGCTCCGGATCCGTCGGCAGGTGGAGCCCCGCCGACTGGCACAGCGAGATCGACCAGGCCGTGTCCTTCGTCACCAACTGGCGCACGAACACCGGCTTCACCGACCTGCCGCCGCTGCCCTTCGACTACCGCAAGGAACTGATCGGCGCCCGCACCCCCTGCCTCCTCGGCCAGGAGAGCCTCCTCGAAGCCGCCGCGAAGCTCGGCTGGCGCTACGACTCAAGCTCACCCGGCGGCCTCCAGCAGTGGCCGGTGAAGCGGGCCGGGGTCTGGGACCTGCCGCTCCAGTCCCTGCCCTTCCCCGGGCACTCCTTCGAAGTGCTGTCGATGGACTACAACATCCTCGCCAACCAGTCGAAGAACACCACGAAGGGCGTCCCCGCCAACTACCCGGCCTGGCGCACCCAGGCCACCGCCACCTACCTCGGGGGCTTCCGGCGGGCCTACGAGACCAACCGCGCCCCGCTCTTCATCGGCAACCACTTCGAGGAGTGGAACGGCGGCATCTACATGGACGCCGTCGAGGAAGCCCTCAAGGGCATGGCGGACAAAAGGGATGTAAGGCTCGTATCGTTCCGTCAGTTCGTCGACTGGCTCGACGTCCAGGACCCCAAGGTGCTCGCGAAACTGCGCGGCCTCGGCCCCGGCCGGTCGCCCGCCGGCGGCTGGAGCGCGTACATGACCTCGGCCTGACGGACGCCTGACCAGCGCATTGGCATCCCGCCGGGGGGCGCGGCAGAGTCGGAAATTGCTCATGCGAAACTTTTCACATGAGCCTTAGCCGCGCGCTTGTCCGTCGAAGTAGCCGCCGCTCGACCAGCGGCCGCGCCCTCCTGCTCACTGCGGTGTCCCTCGCGAGCGCCCTCACCCTCACGGCGTGCACCGGCGGGGACGGCAAGCCGAACGGCAGCTCCGGCGGCGGCTACGTCACCGGCTCGGGCGGCATCGCCCGCGTCGCCCAGGGCGAGCGCACCGAGGCCCCCAAGCTCGACGGCGAGACCGTCGACGGCTCGACCCTCGACGTCTCCACCCTCAAGGGCAAGGTCGTCGTCCTCAACGTGTGGGGCTCCTGGTGCGCGCCCTGCCGCGCCGAGGCCCCGCACTTCGCGAAGGTGGCCAAGGAACTCGCCGACGCCGGCAAGGACGTCGCCTTCGTCGGCATCAACACCCGCGACAGCAGCAAGCAGACCGCGGCCGCCTTCGAGTCGGACTTCGGGATCACCTACCCGAGCATCTACGACCCCGTCGGCAAGCTGATGCTCCGCTTCCCCAAGGGCACCCTCAACCCGAACGCGATCCCCGCCACCGTCGTCCTCGACAAGGAGGGCAAGATCGCCGCCCGCGCCCAGGTCGCCATGGACGACGTGGCGCTGCGCGGGATGATCGACCCGCTCCTCGCGGAGAAGTGAGCGGTCCGGCGTGAACGCGACGGTCCTCAACGGCGCGCTGCTGCTCGCCCTGCCCATCTCGGTCCTCGCCGGGCTGGTCTCCTTCTTCTCGCCCTGCGTGCTCCCGCTCGTCCCCGGTTACCTCTCGTACGTGACCGGCGTGAGCGGCGCCGACCTCGCCGAGGCCCGGCGCGGGCGGATGCTCGCGGGCGCGAGCCTGTTCATCGCCGGTTTCACCGCGGTCTTCGTCTCGACCGGGGCCCTCTTCGGCTACTTCGGCAACAGCCTCCGGGAGAACGCGGAGATCATCTCCCGGGTGCTGGGCGCCCTGGTGATCGTCCTCGGCCTCTTCTTCATGGGGGCCATCCCGGGGCTCACGATGCGGGAGTTCCGCTTCCACAAGAAGCCGACGGCCGGTCTGCTCGGCGCGCCCCTGCTCGGCGTGCTCTTCGGCGTCGGCTGGACCCCCTGCATGGGACCGACCCTCGCCGCCGTCACCACGCTCTCCCTCGACCAGGCCAGTGCGGGCCGCGGGGCGCTGCTGACCGTCGGCTACTGCCTGGGCCTCGGCCTGCCCTTCATCCTCACCGCGATCGCCTTCCGCAAGGCGCTCGGGGCATTCGGCTGGGTCAAGAAGCACTATGCGTGGGTGATGCGCATCGGCGGCGGCATGCTGGTCCTGACCGGTCTGCTGCTCGTCACAGGTTTGTGGGACAGCATCATCAACGGCATGCAGAGCTGGACCCAAACCTTCACGGTGGGGATCTGAGGACTAAACGGACATGAGTACGACAGACAACGCGTCCACCGAGGCGTCGCACGACCCGGCCGAGGCCACGGCGGCCACCGCGGCCGCCGACGCCGTGGAGGCGGCGGCCGGCTCCCAGCTCTCCACCGCCCCCGAGGAGGACAGTGGTCCCGTCGGCATCGGCGTGATCGGCTGGGCCCGCTGGATCTGGCGGCAGCTCACCTCCATGCGGGTGGCGCTGATCCTGCTGTTCCTGTTGTCCCTCGGCGCGATCCCCGGCTCCCTGATCCCGCAGAACTCCGTCGACCTGATGAAGGTCGCCGAGTGGAAGCGCACCCACGCCTCCTGGGTGACGGTCGCCGAGAAGCTCCAGCTCTTCGACGTCTACACGTCGTTCTGGTTCTCCGCGATCTACATCCTGCTCTTCGTCTCCCTCATCGGCTGCATCCTGCCCCGTACCTGGCAGTTCGTCGGCCAGCTCAGGGGCCGCCCGCCGGCCGCCCCCCGCCGCCTCGACCGGCTCCCCGCGCACACCACCTGGCGCACCGAGAAGTCCCCCGACGAGGTCCTCGCCCACGCGAAGAACCTGCTGGCCGGGCGCCGCTTCCGCACCGAAGCGGGCGAGGGCCATGTCTCGGCGGAGAAGGGCTACCTCCGCGAGGCCGGGAACCTGATCTTCCACGTCGCGCTCATCGTGATGCTCGTGGCCTTCGCCTGGGGCAAGCTCTTCATGTCCGAGGGCGGCAAGCTCGTCCTGCGCGGCAGCGGCTTCGCGAACACGCTCACCCAGTACGACGACTTCAAGTCGGGCAGCATGTTCGACCCCGACGACCTGCCGCCCTTCAGCTTCACCCTCGACGAGTTCGACGCCACCTTCGAGCCCGACGGCCCGCAGAAGGGCACCCCGCGCGACTTCAAGGCGCACGTCACCTACAGCGAGGGCGCCGACGGCAAGCCGAAGAAGGCCGAGATCGAGGTCAACAAGCCCCTCGAAGTCGACGGCTCCAAGGTCTACCTGCTCGGCCACGGCTACGCGCCGATCGTCTCGGTGACCGACCCCACCGGCAAGGTCGTCTTCAAGGACGCCGTGCCGATGCTGCCGCAGGACAAGAACCTCACCTCGCGCGGCGCCATCAAGGTCACCGACGGCTACAAGAACAAGAACGGCGAGAAGGAGCAGCTCGGCTTCTCGGCCCAGTTCGTGCCGACCTTCGCGGGCAAGGGCCAGGGCACGATGCTCTCCCAGTTCCCGGACGCGAACTTCCCGGTGATGGCGATCAACGCCTACCACGGCAGCCTCGGCGTGGACTCGGGTCTGCCGCAGAACGTGTACCAGCTGGACACGACCAAGATGCAGCAGTTCAAGAAGGAGAACGGCGACCCGCTCGCCAAGATGCTGCTGCCCGGCGAGACGATGGAGCTGCCCGACGGCGCGGGCTCCGTGAAGTTCGAGGGCATCGAGCGCTGGGCCACCTTCTCCGTCACCCACCAGCCCGGCAGCGGCCTCGCCCTCGCGGGCGCGATCGCCGCCATCGCGGGCCTGGCCGGATCGCTGTTCATCCAGCGCCGCCGGATCTGGGTCCGCGCGGTGACCGGCAAGGACGGCGTCACCGTCGTCGAGATGGCGGGCCTCGGCCGCAGCGAGTCCGCCAGGCTCCCGCAGGAGCTGTCGGACCTCGCGGCGACGCTCCACCAGCAGGCGCCGAGCGCGTCTGATCCTGTTGAAGAAACCCCTGAAGGAGAGCGCGGATGACGCCGCTCGCAGCCGCGACCAACGAGAACCTGGCTCAGATCAGCAACTACCTGGTCTATTCGTCGATGGCGGTCTTCACGCTCGCCTTCTTCGCGCACATCGCCGAGTGGACCTTCGGCAGCCGCAGCAAGGTCGGCCGCACCGCCGCCGCGCTCACCGGCGCCGGGGAGGCCCAGGCGGCCCCCGCCGTGCAGGTGCGCGGCAAGAACGGGGGCACCGCGGTCCTGGACCGGCCCAAGGTCACCACCCGCTCCGCCGCCGGCACCCGTGACGTGCCGGACGGCCCGGGCGCCGCGGGCGGCACCGAGCAGGGCGACCTGTACGGGCGGATCGCGGTCTCGCTGACCGCGCTCGCGTTCCTCATCGAGGCGGGCGGCGTCCTCACCCGCGCGCTGTCGGTGCAGCGGGCCCCGTGGGGCAACATGTACGAGTTCTCGATCACCTTCTCCACGGTGGCCGTCGGCGCGTACCTGGTGCTGCTCGCCCTGAAGAAGAACGTCCGCTGGCTCGGCCTGATCCTGGTCACCACCGTCCTGCTGGACCTCGGCATCGCCGTCACGGTCCTCTACACCGACAGCGACCAGCTCGTCCCGGCCCTGCACTCGTACTGGCTGTGGATCCACGTCTCCACCGCGATCTTCTGCGGCGCCGTCTTCTACCTCGGCGCGGCCGGCACCCTGCTGTACCTCTTCCGCGACTCGTACGAGAACAAGCTCGCGAACGGCGGCACGCCCGGCAAGTTCGCCGCCTCCGTGATGGAGCGGCTGCCCTCGGCGGCCTCGCTCGACAAGTTCTCCTACCGCATCAACGCGGCCGTCTTCCCGCTGTGGACCTTCACGATCATCGCGGGCGCCATCTGGGCGGGCGACGCCTGGGGCCGCTACTGGGGCTGGGACCCCAAGGAGGTCTGGTCCTTCGTGACCTGGGTCGCGTACGCCTGCTACCTGCACGCGCGCGCCACCGCCGGCTGGAAGGGCCGCAAGGCCGCCTACCTGGGTCTCTTCGCCTTCGTCTGCTGGATCTGGAACTACTACGGCGTGAACATGGTCCTCAACGGCCTGCACTCCTACGCGGGCGTCTGACCGCCGGGCGTCCGACCGCCGGGAGTGGGACGCTGGTGGTATGTCTCTCGTGAGCCATGCCACCAGCGAGCGCCGCGGCGAGAACCGCTGGCTGCTCCGCTTCGAGCTGCACCTGCCGTACTCCTACGAGGTGCTCTGGCCCGCCCTGACCAGGGCGGACGGACTGCGCACCTGGCTGGCCGCGGCCGACGTACTGGAACGCCGGCTCGGCGGGGCCGTCATGCTGCGCTGGCTGAACACCGGGACGGTGGTGACCGGCCGCATCACCGCCTGGGACGTCGAGCGGGTCGTGGAGTACACGGTCACCGAGCACGGGCGGATCCGCTTCCACCTGGAGGCGGTCGGCACGGATTCCACGGTGATCCGTTTCGTGAACGAACGCGGCGGTCCCGAGGACGAGCGCCTGGACTGCCTCGCCGGCTGGCACGAACACTTCGAACTGCTCAACTCGGCCCTGGCCGGCCACCCGGCGGACTGGTCCACCTGGTCCGACACCCGCTGGGCCGAGCTCCGCGAGGCCTACGCCTCCTTCTCCCGCGCCTCGGCGGCCTGACCGCCGGCGCCGCGGTTCCAGCCCCGCCGGCGACACCTCCAGCCCCGCCGGCGTTTGAGGCGCGGGGTGTCCGGGGGCGGAGCCCCCGCAACGGCGCCGCACCGTATCCCGACCGCCGCCGCCCCGTCGCCCGCCCGCCGCCCCGCGAGGCCACGGCTCACCACACGGGTCGCAGGGGCGGCAGTTCCGCCTCCCCGTTGAGCGTGCGCACCAGGCGCCCCAGCTCGCCGCGCAGGGTGCCGAGGTCGACGGTGCCGCCCAGCTCCGCCTCCAGCTCGTGCAGGATCCGGCCCGCGACGGCCAGGTGCTCGTCGGCGGCGGCGGTGAGCACCACCAGCTTGCGCCGGCCCCCTTCCGGGTGCGGCTCGCGGCGGACGTAGCCGCGCTTCTCCAGGTCGTCGACGAGCTGTCCGGCCGCCTGTTTGGTCACCCCGAGCCGCTCGGCGAGCTCGCTCGCGGTGGCTCCGGGCCCCTTCAGCGCCTGGAACGCCATGCCGTGCGCGGGGCGCAGGTCGGCGTACCCGGCCTCGCCGACCCGCCTGGTGAACTCGCCCAGCAGCAGCTGGAAGCCGAGCCCCAGCAGGAAGGCCAGCTCGATGCCGTCGTCGTCTCGTCGGTTGGTCACGGAAACATGGTGACACGGGCAAGACAAGCTGCTTTACTCATCTCAGCGAGTAAAGCTACTTGACTCAATGGAACGAGGGCTCCTCTTGCACGTGATCACCAATTCCCCCGAGCACGTCATCGTCACCCCGAACGCCACCATGACCGGCCTCGCCGCCCCCAGCCGGGGCAGCGCCGAGCTCAGCACCTGGCACGTCGACATGCCCGCCGGGAGCACCGGCCCCGAACACTCCGTCAGCCGCGAGCAGGTCTGGACGGTCACGGCCGGCTCCTTGGAGGTCACCTGCGACGGCCGCACCGAGAAGGTGACCACCGGCCAGACCCTGGTCCTGCCGCCCGACGTGCTCCGTCGCATCCACGCCGCCGAGTCGTTCCGGGCGTACGTGGCCATGCGGGCGGACGGCGTCGTCTCCGTCCCCGGCACCGAGGGCACCCGCGTCCTGGCCTGGGCCCAGTAGGACGCCCGGCGGGACCCGACGGCCGACGGCTACGACTGCTCGTCGTCCTTCTTGTCCTTCTTCCGGTCCTGCTCCTCGCGCAGCGACCGCAGGAACTCCGGATTGTCGTCCGGCGCCACCCACTGGTTCCGCGCCGCGCGCCCACCGCCCACGGCCGACCGCTTCTTGCCCGCGAACAGCCACACCACCGGGCCGACGATCGAGAAGAGCAGGATGATGATCACCCAGACCACCTTGGGGAGGTGCTTGACCTCCTCCTCCGGGGTGTTCAGGCAGTCGATGAAGGCGTAGATGGTCAGCGCGATGATCAGCAGGAAGGGCAGATAGCGCAGCACGGTGTGGGACCGACTCCCGGGCAGTGGCGGCGGGCCCGCGCGGGGCCCGGTGACAACCCCAGAGTAGTTGTTGACGGATACTTGCCCCTATGGCTTACGACGATCTCCGCTCGCTGCTCCGGGCTCTGGAGCGAGAAGGCGACCTCAAGCGCATCAAGGCCGAAGTCGACCCGTACCTGGAGGTCGGGGAGATCGTCGACAGGGTGAACAAGGCGGGGGGTCCCGCGCTCCTCTTCGAGAACGTCAAGGGCTCGGCGATGCCGCTGGCCATGAACGTCTTCGGCACCGACCGCCGCCTGCTCAAGGCCCTCGGCCTCAAGTCGTACGGCGAGATCAGCGAGAAGATCGGCGGCCTGCTCAAGCCCGAGCTGCCGCAGGGCTTCATCGGGGTCCGCGAGGCGTTCGGCAAGCTCGGTTCGATGGTCCACGTCCCTCCGAAGAAGGTGAAGGGCGACTCCGCACCCGTGCAGGAGGTCGTCCTCACCGGCGACGACGTGGACCTCGACGCCCTCCCGGCCCTCTTCACCTGGCCGAAGGACGGCGGCTCCTTCTTCAACCTGGGCCTGACCCACACCAAGCACCCCGAGACGGGCGTGCGCAACCTCGGCCTCTACCGCCTCCAGCGCCACGACAAGCGCACCATCGGCATGCACTGGCAGATCCACAAGGACAGCCGCAACCACTACGCCGTCGCCGCCAAGCGCGGCGAGCGGCTGCCGGTCGCGATCGCCTTCGGCTGCCCGCCGGCGGTGACGTACGCGTCCACCGCGCCGCTGCCGGGTGACATCGACGAGTACCTCTTCGCCGGGTTCGTGGCGGGCAAGCGGATCGAGATGGTCGACTGCAAGACGGTCCCGCTCCAGGTCCCGGCCAACGCCGAAGTCGTCATCGAGGGCTGGCTGGAGCCGGGCGAGATGCTCCCCGAGGGCCCCTTCGGCGACCACACCGGCTTCTACACCCCGCAGGAGCCGTTCCCGGCGCTGAAGATCGACTGCGTGACGATGCGCAAGCGCCCGCTGCTCCAGTCGATCGTCGTAGGCCGTCCCCCGACGGAGGACGGCCCGCTGGGCCGCGCGACGGAGCGTTTCTTCCTCCCGCTCCTCAAGATCATCGTGCCGGACATCGTGGACTACCACCTGCCCGAGTCGGGCGGCTTCCACAACTGCGCGATCGTCTCGATCGACAAGAAGTACCCGAAGCACGCGCAGAAGGTCATGCACGCCATCTGGGGCGCGCACATGATGTCGCTGACCAAGCTGATCATCGTGGTGGACTCCGACTGCGACGTCCACGACCTGCACGAGGTGTCCTGGCGGGCGCTGGGGAACACGGACTACTCCCGCGACCTCACCGTCGTCGAGGGCCCGGTCGACCACCTCGACCACGCCTCGTACCAGCAGTTCTGGGGCGGCAAGGCGGGCATCGACGCCACGAAGAAGCTGCCCGAGGAGGGCTACACCCGCGACGGCGGCTGGCCCGACATGGTCGAGTCCGACCCGGCGACCGCCGCGCTCGTCGACCGCCGCTGGAAGGAATACGGCCTGTGAGCCCCGTCGCCATGGGCGGCCCCGCCCTCTTCATCGGTGACGACACCTACGTCGCCCTCGTACGCCCGCAGCTCGACCCCACCGACCCGGGGGTCCGCGCGGCCGCCGAGCAGGCGGGGGTCTCGCCCGAGGAGTTCGCGGGCCCCGGCAACCTCTGGGCGCTGATGCTCGACCAGGAGGACGGCGAGGGCGGCGGCTTCGAGCTGCCGGGTCTCCGCGACGCCGAGGCGGAGGACTTCGCCGAGCGGCTGCGCCTCGCACTGGGCAGCGGCGAGCCGTTCACGATCGAGGCGGGCCCCGTGCTCAGCCTCACGGCCCGTCCGGCCGACACCGACGGCCACGCGTTCACGGCCCGTGTCACCCCGCCCGAGGGCGAGGACATGGAGCCGGTGACCCTGGACCTGGGCGTGCTGCCCGACGCCGGCCTGCTGGCCGACCTCGACGACTTCCGCAGGAGCCTCGCGTGATGACCACCGCCGACGGAGTGGTCGGTCAGGGCCCCGCGCCGGAAGCCACCAACAAGGTCAAGGCGTTCCTACGGCTCGTGATGATCGAGCACTCGGTCTTCGCGTTGCCCTTCGCCTACATCGCCGCGCTCACCGCCATGTTCCAGGTGGACCGGACGGTGCACTGGGGCACGCTGCTGCTCGTCACCGTCTGCATGGTGGGGCTGCGGACCTTCGCGATGGCCGCGAACCGGATCATCGACCGCGAGATCGACGCCCGCAATCCCCGCACCGCCGGCCGTGAACTGGTCACCGGGGCGGTGTCGGTGCGGTCCGCGTGGACCGGGGCCGGGATCGCGCTCGCCGTGTTCCTCGGCTCGGCGGCGCTGCTGAACCCGCTGTGCCTGGTGCTCGCGCCCGTGGCCGTCGTACCGATGGTCGTCTACCCGTACGGCAAGCGGTTCACGAACTTCCCGCACGCCATCCTGGGCGTCGCCCAGGCGATAGGGCCCATCGGGGCCTGGCTGGCCGTCACCGGGGAGTGGTCCTGGGACGCGGTCATCCTCGGCCTCGCGGTGGGCGTCTGGATCGGCGGCTTCGACCTGATCTTCGCCAGCCAGGACGTGGCGGCCGACCGCGCCGACGGAGTCAAGTCGGTCCCGGCCCGCTTCGGCGTGGCCGCCGCGCTCTGGGGCGCGCGGGGCGCGCACGTCGTCACCACGGCCCTGCTGGCCTGGTACGCCCTCGCCACCGACGCGGGGGCGTTCTTCTGGGCGGGGCTGCTGATCGTGGTCTGCGCCTTCTTCTACGAGCACGGCATCGTGACCCCGAACGACCTGTCCCGCCTGAACCGGGCGTTCTTCACGGTCAACGGCTTCATCGGCATCGCCCTGTTCGTGTGCGCCCTGCTGGACCTCGTGGTCCGCGGCCTGGCCCTCTAGTGCTCTGACCGGAAAGGTTCACCGCCTCACGACGCCCGGCACGGCACCTCGCCGCGTTGTCGCGCCACGCAAGTACGTCCAGTACAAGGCGTGGCCCTCCGCCTTGCGATGCACCGCACCGGACGCCGCGAGCCGGCAAACCTTTCCGGCCAGAGCACTAGAGGACCAGGGCGGGGGCCGGCCGGGCGGGGCGGCGGAAGTACAGGGCCGTCAGGACGCCCGCGACCAGCCCGATGAGGTGGGCCCACCAGCCGACGCCGTCGGCGGGCAGGATGCCCAGGAAGGCCGTGCCGCCCCAGAGCGCGCCGAGGACCAGGCCCACCACGGCGTTGAGCGGCTTGCGTTCGACGAAGCCGCGGACGACCACGTACCCGAAGAGGCCGAAGACGAGCCCCGAGGCGCCGGCCCCGACGGTGTTCGGCGGGGCGATCAGCCAGGAACCGATCCCGACCGCCGCTATGTTGAGCGCGCTCACGGCGAGGAAGCGGCGGATGCCGCTGAGGGCGGCTATGAAGCCGAGGACGAGCAGCGGCAGGCTGTTGGACGCCACGTGGTCGAAGCCGAAGTGCAGGAAGGGATGGGCGACGATGCCGACCAGGTGGTCGGGGTCGCGGGGGAAGATGCCGTACGCGTCCAGCGCGTGCCCGGTGGCGTAGTCGACGGCCTCGATCACCCACAGCAGGGCCACCCAGCCGAGCATCAGCTTGGCCGCGGCCTTCGCCCGGTCGCCCTGAGTCCAGCTCGCTTCGACCGTCGTGCCCGTGTCCGTGTTCATCCTCGCCCCCCGTGCCGTCCCGCCTCTGGAACGTGCGGCCACCTTAGCGAGTGCCCGCCCGCGGTGGCCGGATAGTCTCGGAGGTATGACTGAGCGCAAGCGCACCCCGTGGGTGGTCGGGGTTTCCGGCGCCTCCGGAACGCCGTACGCGGCGGCGGTGCTCCGCGGGCTGCTCGCGGCCGGAGAGAGCGTCGACCTGGTGGTGAGCCGGGCTTCGAGGCTCACCCTGTTGGACGAGACCGGGATCGCCTTCCGCGACGCGCACTGGCGGGACGACCTGGGTGAGTGGCTGGAGCGGGGGGCCGACGGGAAGCCCGTCACCTTCGCACGGCCCGAACTGGACGACGTCCGTTACTGGGGTGCGGGGGACCTGGCTGCCGGGCCGAGCTCGGGCTCGTACCCCGTCAAGGGGATGCTGATCGTGCCGGCGTCCACGGCCTGTGTGGCGGGGGTGGCGCTCGGGCTGTCGAAGGACCTGCTCCAGCGCGTCGCGAGCGTGACGCTCAAGGAGCGGCGCCGACTGGTGGTCGCGGTGCGGGAGACCCCGCTGAACGGGCAGACGCTGAAGCATCTGGTGGCGCTGGACGAGGCGGGCGCGATCGTGCTGCCCGCCTCTCCGGCGTTCTACGCGGGTGCGACGCACATCCAGGATCTGGTGGATTTCGTCGCGGGGCGGGTGCTCGACGCGGCAGGGGTGCCGCACCGGCTGTACCGCCGTTGGGAGGGGGAGCTCGGTGGAGCCCGCCCTGCCGATTAGCGCTTCTTGGTGGTGCGCGGCTTGCGGCCCTTGTCGGCGCGGTGCGCGGCGGTCGGCTGGTCGGTGCGGGATCGGTTGGCCAGCTCCTGGAGCTGTCGCATGTGCGCGTAGGCCATCTCGATCGTGTACACGGTGAACCACTCCTGAAGATCGTCATTGATCTGTTGAAAGATTCACAGGGTGTTGACCCTGTGCGCCTTTGATTCTATACCTAGACTTGCAGGATCGCCGAATAATGGAAGGCTCCACGTAATGGACACGGTGGACAGGCAGCTCATCCAGGCACTCCGGGAAAACGGCCGTGCCTCGTACGCGGAGCTGGGCCGTCTCGTGGGCCTCTCCGGCCCCAGCGTCACCGACCGCATCAACCGGCTGGAGACGGCCGGTGTGATCACCGGCTACCGCGCGACCGTGGACTCGGCCTCGCTCGGCCTCGGCGTCACGGCGCTGATCGGCATCTCCCTCTCCGACGCCGCGGACCACGAGGACGTGGCCCGCCGACTGCGCGACCTCGCCGAGATCGAGGACTGCTGGTTCATCGCCGGTGACGACTCCTTCATGTTGAAGGTCCGCGCCAACGACGTGGACGGCCTGGAGAAGATCATCCGCAAGCTCTCCGGCACCAAGGGCGTCTCGCGCACCCGCACCACCATCGTGCTCTCCACCAAGTGGGAGAACCGGGTCGGGGAACTGCCCGAAGAGGCCTGAGAGTACGGTGGGTGACGGTTCCAGGACAGGCGTAAAAGGGATACAGGGAGGCGACCGGTACATGGACGCTGGGCTCAAGCGCGAGCTGGAGGAGAAGGTCCGCTCCGGCGAGCGGCTGACCCGTGAGGACGGCATCGCCCTCTACGAGTCGGACGACCTGGCCTGGCTCGGTGGCCTCGCCCACGAGGTGCGCACGCGCAAGAACGGTGACGTCGTCCACTTCAACGTCAACCGGCACCTCAACATGACGAACGTGTGCACCGCCTCGTGCGCGTACTGCTCGTTCCAGCGCAAGCCGGGCGAGAAGGACGCGTACACGATGCGCATCGAGGAGGCCGTGCGCCTGGCCAAGGCCATGGAGAACGAGAACCTCACCGAGCTGCACATCGTCAACGGCCTGCACCCGAACCTGCCGTGGCGCTACTACCCGCGCTCGCTGTCGGAGCTGAAGAAGGCGCTGCCGAACGTCTCGCTGAAGGCGTTCACGGCGACGGAGATCCACCACTTCGAGACGATCTCGGGCATGTCGGCCTCCGACATCCTCGACGAGCTGATCGAGGCCGGCCTGGAGTCGCTCACCGGCGGCGGCGCGGAGATCTTCGACTGGGAGGTGCGTCAGCACATCGTCGACCACCGCACCCACTGGGAGGACTGGTCGCGCATCCACCGTCTGGCGCACGAGAAGGGCCTCAAGACCCCTTCGACGATGCTCTACGGGCACATCGAGGAGCCGCGCCACCGCGTGGACCACGTGCTGCGGCTGCGCGAGCTCCAGGACGAGACCGGCGGCTTCCAGGTCTTCATCCCGCTGCGCTACCAGCACGACTTCGTGGACATGAAGGACGGCAAGGTACGCAACAAGCTCCAGGCGCGGACGACGATGGCGACGGGCGCCGAGGCCCTGAAGACCTTCGCGGTCTCCCGGCTCCTGTTCGACAACGTCCCGCACGTCAAGGTCTTCTGGGTGATGCACGGCGTGCAGACCGCACAGCTCGCACTCCAGCACGGCGCGGACGACATGGACGGCTCGGTCGTCGAGTACAAGATCACGCATGACGCGGACAACTACGGCACCCCGAACAAGCTGGGCCGCGAGGACCTCCTCGACCTGATCCGCGAGGCGGGCTTCCGCCCGGTCGAGCGCAATACGCGGTACGAGATCATCCGCGAGTACCCCGGCCCGGAGGCCGGCCTGCGCGAGACCCCGCAGGCGATGCGCGTCTGACCCACCGGTCCGCCGCGGCCCTCATCGAGCGAGAGCGAACGAGCCCCGATCCGCCCGGATCGGGGCTCGCGTGCTTCTGGACCGGGGCAGATGTAATGGGTAACCTAGCTCTGTGTCTCTTACCTTCACCTTGGATCCGGTCATCGACCCCACCCTCCACGGCGGCATCCTCGACCTGTGGACGGACGTCACCAACGCGGGCGGAGCCGTCGGCTTCGTCGCGCCGGTCACCCGGGACGAGATCCGGCCGCAGCTGATCAAGCAGCTCGCCGCGGTCGCCGACGGCGGGATGCGGCTGCTCGTCGGACACGACGAGCGGGGCGAGGTGGCCGCCACCGCCTTCCTCGCCCTCAACACGCACCGGCTCCAGCTGCACTGGCTGTGGGCGTACACGGTGATGGTCCACCCCCGTCATCAGGGCAAGGGCCACGGTCGCGACCTGATGGCCGCGACGGAGGCGGCCGCCCGCTCCATCGAGGGCATCGAGGCGATCCGCCTCGGCGCCCGCGGCGGCCACGGCCTGGAGCGCTTCTACGCGGCCTGCGGCTACAAGGAGGTCGGCCGCGTCCCCGACGCCATCCGGGTGGCCGACGGCGACTACCGCGACGACATCACGATGCTGCTGCCGCTCCACTGACGGCCGCGGCAGCCGCGGACATCGTCGCCCGCTTCGCGGCGAGCCCCTTTTCCAACTCGGCGGAATTCTCCTTGATCAGCTGCTGCTGGTACGCGGTTTCCGCGGCGGCCCACACCCCGATCAGGTTCACCTTCTGCTTGCACCGCACATCGGCGAGCGCGACCTCCTTCTCGCGGTCGGTGGGCTCGGCGGACCGGAATCCCTGATCGCTTATCGCGGCAAGAGGGTCGGGATAGTCGTGTCCGGATTCTTTCATGCAGTCGGACCATTTCTTGCTCACTGCGGTCACTGCCGGGTCCTGCCGTGACTTCGTGTAACTCGCCATGTTGAGCTTCTGGGCGAGGTTCAGCGTTTCCTGCATCTCGTTTTCGTGGAGTTCCCTGTCCGCCTCTCCCGCGCAGCCGCCTTCGGGTACGGGGGTGCCGTTGTACTCGGCTGTTTCGCCGTTGATGACGGCCATGATCGACGGTGGGTATTTTTCGGTCGGCCGACCGGCGCTCGGGACGTGGTACCCGGATTCTCTTGCAAGCCCGGCATCCGCCATGCCGTAACGCCGTTCATTGTTGCGAACCCGGGGCTCTCGGCTGACCGCGGGCTCGTGCTGTGCCCCGATTCTCGTGAGGCAGCGATCCATGGCGGCCGCCCGTCCGCGGCCGATGACGGCCAGGTCTTCCGCTGAGAGCAGGTAGACGTCCAGCGGGAGCGTGAGCGCCTTGCTGTCGTCGAGCTTGCGGATCTCGGCCCTTCCCACCACCTCGCCGGAATGCGAAGGAGGGGCGCCCGGGCCGGCATGACCCGGGGAGCAAGCGGAGAGGAGCGGCAGCAGAATGAGTGCCGTGACGTGCGCTCCGGAGCGTGAGGAGACCACTGAAACATCCTATGTCTACGCAAGAAGGGTGCTCTGCGCGTCCGCTGTCACGGCCGTGCAGAGCACCCTTTCCTGGATTCGGCTTCTACCAGAAATCAACGGAAGCGTTGTCGTTGTACGTCTTGACGAGGTTGCCCGACACGCCGGGCTTGAAGAAGTCGAACGGGCCCGAGAAGTACGAGTTGAAGTAAACGCCGGCGTAGTCCTGGGTGTGGTTCTGCGCGGACGCGGCGTTGTTCTTCACCCACTGGCCGCCACCGGCCCCACTGTAATCGAACGTGTACCCGGCGAGATCCTCGACGGGCCAGTCGAACGTGAGCTTGGCGCCATTGAGGTTGGAATTGTAGTAGAGGCAGAATTCGCCGCCGCTGCATATCGTTGCGTTCGCCGGCGCGGCCAGCCCGAGCGTGATGCCGGCGGCGGCCACGGCGGCCGCCACGGTGCGCTTGATGTTCATCGTTTCCCCTTGCTCGTTCGTCAGGTCGTGTGCCGAGTCCCCACCGCAGCACCACCTGTACATGACAAACCTTCGTTGATGATCATGGTCAACCAATGGTTTGTTGAGGAATTGGAGATCGTCACGAGACCCGGGTCGCTGAGCTGGCGTCAGATCCAAACGCCGCGGTAAGCCCCGGCTGCCCGCCGGGTGGGGCCGTCGTGCTTCACTGGACGGGCACGGGTCGACGTGCGACCGGGACGAGTGAGTAGGAAGGGGTCACCGTGGCCCTCAAGGCGAGCGCAACGATCCGCTACACCGCGATGCGGCTGGGCATCTTCGTCGGATGCCTCGTCCTCGTCGCCGGGCTCGTCCGCCTCGGCTGGGTGCCCTCCGCGCTCGGGGACTCCAACCCCGTCTGGCTCGTGCTGCTCGCCCTCGTGCTCTCCGCCCCGCTGTCCTTCGTCCTCCTGCGCAAGCAGCGCGACGAGATGTCCGTGCAGATCTCCGGACGCGTCGCGGGCGCGAAGCAGAAGCTGGCCGACAACCGCAGCCAGGAGGACGTGGCCGACGACGCCGCTCGCGCGAACTCGTAGGGCCCCGGTTAGTTTCATCACACACCGAACCGCCCCGGCGCCGGGTACACCACCCGCGGTGCCGGGGTTTTGGCGTTCCCGGGCGCTGTTCGGCGCGGCTTCCGGCGGCTTCAGGCGTCGCGCAAGAGGGCGCCGCGCGCCTCTGTCTCAAAGTACGCCTTTGAGATTCCCAAAGTAGAAGTGTTAGCGTGTTCAACATGTCGACCACCGCTGCGCACCCGATGACCACGAGCGTCCCGCTCGTGGCGCGCCTGCACGTCGACCTCTGCCGCCGCGCGTCCGCGGCCTGTTGCTGTTGAGCTGAACTCGCACAGCAGCGGTCCCGGCCGGCCCCTTTCTGGCTGTCGCCGCACCGCATCACCACGCAGAACTTCGCCCTTTTTCCTTGTGCGTCACCACCGGAGAGTGTCCGTGTCCGCGTCCGCGTCCCCCCAGGCCACCGGCAGCCCCGCCAAAGCCTCGTTCAAGTTCCCCTTCTGGGCCCAGATAGTCGCCGGCCTCGCCCTCGGCGTCCTCTTCGGCTGGATCGCCCGCAGCCAGGACGTCAGCTGGCTCGGCACCACCCTGGAGAAGGTCGGCGACATATTCGTCCAGCTGCTGAAGCTGGCGATCGCCCCGCTCGTCTTCTTCGCGATCCTGGTGTCCATCACCAACCTGCGGAAGGTCAACAACGCGGCCCGCCTGGCCTCCCGCACCCTGCTGTGGTTCATGATCACCTCGCTGATCGCGGTCGGCATCGGCCTCGCGCTCGGCCTGCTGACCGACCCGGGCGCCGGCACCGGCCTCACCGCCGCCGACGGCAAGGACCCGAAGCGGACCGGCTCCTGGATCGACTTCCTCACCGGGATCGTGCCGACGGACATCGTCACGCCGTTCACCGAGCTGAAGGTCCTCCAGATCGTCTTCCTCGCCGTGGTCGCCGGCATCGCCGCCCTCCAGCTGGGCGGGAAGGCCAAGCCGGTCCTCGACCTCGCCGAGTCCGCCCTGGAGCTCCTCCAGAAGGCCCTGTGGTGGGTCATCCGCCTCGCCCCGATCGGCACCATCGGCCTGATCGGCACCGCGATCGCCACGTACGGCTGGGAACTCATCGGCAAGTACGCGACCTTCACCGCCGACATCTACATCGGTTGCGCGCTCGTCCTCTTCGGCGTCTACCCGCTCCTGCTCGCCACGGTCGCGAAGGTCAGCCCGCTCCAGTTCTTCAAGGGCGCCTGGCCCGCCATCCAGCTGGCGTTCGTCTCCCGCTCCTCGGTCGGCACGATGCCGGTCACCCAGAAGGTCACCGAGCGCCTCGGCGTCCCGAAGGAGTACGCCTCCTTCGCCGTCCCGTTCGGCGCCACCACGAAGATGGACGGCTGCGCCGCGATCTACCCGGCGCTCGCCGCGATCTTCATCGCGCAGATCTTCGACGTGCAGCTGGGCATCAAGGAGTACCTGCTCATCGTCTTCGTCTCGGTCATCGGCTCCGCGGCCACGGCCGGCCTGACGGGCGCGACGGTCATGCTGACGCTGACCCTCTCCACCCTGGGCCTCCCGCTGGCGGGCGTCGGCCTGCTGATGGCGATCGACCCGATCCTGGACATGATGCGCACCGCCACCAACGTGGCGGGCCAGGCCCTCGTCCCGGTCATCGTCGCGGCCCGCGAGGGCATCCTCGACAAGGAGGCGTACGCCACCGCCTCGGCCTCCCCGCTGGACGACGAGCCGACCCCGGCCGCCGACCGGACCCCGGTCGCCGTGGCCGCGTAACCCCACCCGCACCCGCCGCGGCCCCCGCCCCCGTCCGGGCGGGGGCTGCGGCGTGTCCACGCGCCCCGTCAGGGGTACGGCCCCGGCCCGCCGGGAGCCGGATGCGTGTGCGACGATCACTCGTCGCACATCACCCGGGGGGGCCATGAGACTGACACCGGCGTCCATAAGACGCCCGATTTCCACCGTTCTGGCGTGCCTGTTCGCCGTCCTCGCCACACTTCTCCTGCCGATGGGCGCCGCCCAGGCCGCACCGGTCGCCGAGAACTGCGTCGGCGTCGCCGAAGGACGGTACGAGGGCACCTTCGCCACGGCCGGGCAGACGCACTGCCTGGAGCTGCCGAGCCCGAAGGGCGCGCGAATCGCCGCCCTCACCTCGCTCGGCGGCGCGAGCCTGACCGTCCAGGTCGAGGTGGTCGACCGGAACGGCACCGCACAGTGCACGGGAGGCGATCTCGCCCGGGGCGGCTGCGCCCTCACCGGGACTGCACCGTTCCGCGCACTGGTACACGCCGATGACGACACTGCGACCGGTCCGTACGGCGTCCACTTCGTCCGTACGGACATCCTCCAGAAGGACTGTCAGGTCCTGCCCGCCGGGAGCTTCGACGACAACGAGGACACGTCCTCCGTGCGCTTGTACACCGGCAACGGTGTCTTCTCGCACTGCCTGACCATCCCGGCCGACGCGCACTCCACCTCCGAGCTCCTCCGCATCCGCTACGGCGTCCCGGACAACACGGAGCTGTTCCCGCGCTACGCGATGACCCTCGTCGACACCGACGGCAACGGGCCCGACTGCTACGAGCACCCCGCTCAAGGCCAGCAGCTCCGGACGGACGGCCTCACCAGCTGCTCCTTCACCGCCGGCAAGGCGTACACCGTGCTCTTGCAGGGCCAGGACGAGCTGCGCAACCACACCCTGGACCGCCGGGACGTCACCGCCACGGCCCGCGGCTGCGACGCCTCCGCCGCGACGGCGATCGGCGCCCCGGCCCTGATCGGGAAGTCCGGCCGGGTCGGCACCCTGCGCTGCCACCGGATCACCACGGCCGCAGCCACGGACCGGCTGGTCATCAACCCCCGGGACGGCCACTTGGGCACGCACGCGATGGTCATGTACGACAACGGCGGCATCGCCTGCCGGCAGCGCACCACGGCGTGCACCGTGACGGGCTCCACGGGCTACCAGGTGGTCACCCAGGTCCCACTGAACTACGCCATGGCCACCACCTACGACCTGGACGCCTGGCGTATCGCCACTGCCGCCGGGCCCGCGCCCGAGTGCACGCGGGCCGGATCGGTCACGTACGGGTACGGCCCGCTGACCGAGGCGCTGTCCCCTGAGCGCACGGGCGTGTGCGCCGTCCTGCCGAGCGTCTCGGGCGACCGGTTCAGGGCCGACCTCAGCTCCCCGGACGGGTCCGTGGTTCCGGAGGTCGCGCTCTACGACAACGCGGGGCGCAACCTCTGCACGGGCGGCTGGTCCGTCTACGACTGCCAGACCACCGGTCAGAGCCTGTTGGTCCTCTCCCTGTCGGACTACAACTGGCGTTCCGCATACCGCGCGGAGCTCACCTGCACCAACGCGCCGTGCGGCTCGGAGGAAGTGTCCGTCGGGACGGTCACGCCGAACAGCGCGCAGAGCGGCACGATCGCGACCCTCACCGTCCAGGGCACGGCGCTGGGCATGAGCACCACCGTCAAGCTGACCGGGGGTCCGGCGCCGCTGACGGCCACGACCGTCTCGGTCTCCGACGACGGCAAGACGCTGAAGGCGACCCTGGACCTGCGAACGGCCCCCGCCGGCACCTGGGACATCACCGTCAACGCGGTCAACCACGACTATCCGCGCGGCAAGCTGACGGTGACGCTGCCACCGCCGCCGACCTTCGGCCTGGGTACCTACAAGCCGATCGCGCCCACGCGGTTGATGGACACGCGTGACGGGCTGGGTGTTCCGAAGGCGAAGGTGGGTGCCGCCGGCACGGTGAGCCTCCAGGTCACGGGCACGGCCGGGATTCCGTCGACGGGTGTCACGGCGGTGGTCCTGAACGTGACGGCGACCGAGCCGACGGCGGACGGTTTCGTGTCGGTGTTCCCCACGGGGACCGCCCGCAATGGTGCGTCGAACCTCAACTTCACGGCAGCGCAGACCATCCCCAATCTCGTGGTCGTTCCCGTGGTGAACGGGAAGGTGAGTTTCTACAACCACGCGGGCTCGGTCCATCTGCTGGCGGATGTGGCGGGTTACTACACGACTGACGGGTCGGGTTCCTCGTACAAGCCGGTCGTGCCGACGCGGTTGATGGATTCGCGTGAGGGGTTGGGTGTCCCGAAGGCGAAGGTGGGTGCGGCCGGGACGGTGACGTTGCAGGTCGCGGGCGCGGCCGGTATCCCGTCGACGGGTGTGACGGCGGTGGTCCTGAACGTGACGGCGACCGAGCCGACGGCGGGCAGCTTCGTGTCGGTGTTCCCCGCGGGAACGGTCCGCAACGGTGCGTCGAACCTCAACTTCACGGCGGGCCAGACGATCCCGAACCTGGTGATCGTTCCCGTGGTGAACGGGAAGGTGAGCTTCTACAACCACGCGGGCTCGGTCCATCTGCTGGCGGATGTGGCGGGTTACTACACGACTGACGGGTCGGGTTCCTCGTACAAGCCGGTCGTGCCG
>NZ_JBIARJ010000013.1:174108-253490 GCF_042889825.1 Streptomyces sp. NPDC002467
CGCGGCCGGTATCCCGTCGACGGGTGTGACGGCGGTGGTCCTGAACGTGACGGCGACCGAGCCGACGGCGGGCAGCTTCGTGTCGGTGTTCCCCGCAGGAACGGTCCGCAACGGTGCGTCGAACCTCAACTTCACGGCGGGCCAGACGATCCCGAACCTGGTGGTCGTCCCCGTGGTGAACGGGAAGGTGAGCTTCTACAACCACGCGGGCTCGGTCCACCTGATCGCCGACGTGGCGGGCTACTACACGACGTAACGCCGCAGACCGCACCACCACCATCACCGCAGCCCCCGCCCCGTCCGGGCGGGGGCTGCGGCGTGTCTGCGGTCCTGGGTGACCATCGCGGCACACCACTCGCCATCTCGGAATATGAAATTGATCGTCTCACCAGTCGACACGCTTACTAGGGTGCCGTCATGGGTGAGGTGGGGATACCGCGACGCAGTTGGCTGATGCTCGCTCTGGGCACCGGCGGCCAGACCGCCAGTACGACGGTGCTCTACGGGCTGCCCTACCTGCTCCCCGCGTTCCGGGAGGAGCTCGGGCTCTCGCTGGTGGGCGCCGGTCTCCTCGTCTCCTGCCCGATCATCGGGATCCTGCTGGGGCTGATCGGGTGGGGAGTGGTCGCCGACCGGTACGGGGAGCGCCTGGCGCTGTCGGCCGGGCTGCTGGCGGCCGCCGGGGCGATCGGCCTGGCCGCCGCCGTGCCGGGGGCGCGGGCGCAGGGTGCGCTGCTCGTTCTCGCCGGCGCGGCGGGTTCCTCCGTCAACTCGGCTTCGGGGCGGCTGGTCATCGGGTGGTTCCCGCCCGGCCGGCGGGGCGTCGCGATGGGCGTACGGCAGGCCTCGCAGCCGCTCGGCACCGCGCTGGCCGCCGCCGTGCTGCCGTCGCTCGCCCACCATGGCGGTCTGTCCGCGGCCTTCGGATTCTGCGCGGTGCTGTGCGGGGTCACGGGTGCGGCGATCGCCGTGTTCGCCACCGACCCGGCGCGGCCCGAACGGCCGTCGGGCGAGCGGGCCCCCGGCCCGTACCGGGGCGGCTACCTGTGGAGGCTGCACGGGGCCGCCGCCGTGCTGTGCGTACCGCAGTTCGTGGTGACGGGCTTCTCGTTGCTGTTCCTGACCGAGGTGCGCGGCTGGTCGGCCGCGACCGCCGGCACCGTACTGGCCGCGGCCAACCTGGCCGGCGCGGGCGTGCGACTGCTGGCCGGCTGGTGGTCCGACGCCCTGGCCAGCCGGGTCCGGCCGATGCGGCTGCTGGCCGCGGCCACCGTGGTGGACCTGGCGCTGCTCACCGCAGGCGCCGCGTGGGACTCGCCGGCCGGCACGGCGGCCCTGCTGCTGGCGTCCGGCCTGACGGTCAGCACCAACGGCCTGCACAACACGGCGGTCGCCGAGTACGCGGGCACCGACTGGGCGGGCCGCGCCCTGGGGGTGCACGGGATGGGGCAGCACGCCGCGGTGGTCCTCGTCCCGCCGCTGGCCGGCGCCCTGATCGCGGGCCACGGCTACACCCCGCTCTTCGCGGCCGCGGCGGCCTTCACGGCGCTGGCGCTGGCCCTGCTGCCGACCGCCGACCGACCGACGCCGGGCCTGGCCCGTACCTAGACCGTCAGCGACCGGACGTACGCGACGGCGGCGAGCAGCAGCGGCAGGATGTACCACCACTTGCCCATGGTCCGGCGGTACACCGGGGCCAGGGAGACGAGCAGCCCGACCAGGCAGATGGCACCCACGGCGCAGGCGCCCGCCTGGACGTCGGCGCGCATCCGGTCGTCGTCCGGGTGTACCTCGGCGATCAGCAGGAGCACGCAGAAGTACACGGCCGGCAGGTAGAGGAGCGCGAGCGGCACGCCCAGCACCCACCGCAGGCACCCCTGGTCCTCGGGCAGGTCGATGTTCTCGCGTCGGAGCCTCATTCGAGCGTTGCCATACGCACCCATGCGATCACGCCCAGGACGATCGGCGGGGCGAGCCACCACGGACCCAGGGTGCGGCGGAAGGTCGGGACGAGGGTGATCAGCAGAGCGAGCACGCTCGACATGAGGGCGAAGAGACAGGCTGCGGTTGTCCCCGCGTACCCCTGGTCGTCCCATTCCGCCTGTGGCCCGTAGCGCACGGCCGAGTAGACAAGGAGGCCATTGAACGCGTTGAGGAGCCCGAGGGGTATCCCGAGCACCCATTGGAGGCAGCCCCGATCCTCGGGCAGGTCGATGCTCTCGCGGGCGAGTCTCATTCGAGCGTTGCGATCCGCACCCATGCGATCACCCCCAGGATGACGGGCGGGGCGAGCCACCAGGGGCCCGTGGCCCTGCGGATGGGCGGGATGAGGGTGATGAGCAGGCCCAGTGCGGTCAGGCACAGGGAGACGAAGCACATCGCGCTGACGCCTTCGTAGCCCTGGTGGTCCCACTCGCCCTGCGGTCCGGCGAACAGGGCCCCGACCACGGCGACGGCGTTGAGCAGGTGGATGATCCCGAGCGGGACGCCGAGGACCCAGCGCAGGCACCCTTGGTCCTCGGGCAGGTCGATGTTCTCGCGCGGCAGCCTCAGTCGAGCGTCGCGATACGCACCCATGCGATCACCCCCAGGGCGACGGGCGGGAGGAGCCACCACAGGCCGAGGGCCCGGCGGACCGGTGGGATGAGCGTGATGAGGACCCCGATCACGCTGAGCACGATGGCGAGGAGGGCGCCCGCCGCAGTACCGGCGTAGCCCGCGTCGTCCCACTCGCCTGCCGGTCCGGCAGAGACGATGGCGTACACGGTCGCGGCGTTCAGCGCATGCAGGAGCCCGAGAGGGATTCCGGCCGCCCAGCGCACCCATGGACGCTTCCTGTACGAGTCGATGCTCTTGATGCTGTCCGTCATCGATCAGATCGTGACCGATCGGACGTACGCGACGGCAGCAAGCAGCAGCGGCAGGATGTACCACCACTTGCCCATGGTTCGGCGGAACACCGGGGTGAGGGTGAGCAGCAGGCCGATGGCGCAGAGGATGATGGTGAAGTAGGCGAGGTACTGCATGTCCGAACGCAACGGGTCATCGCGCGGACTCGGCCGCGATACCAGAGCCAGGTAGCAGAAGTAGGCGGCGGGCGCGTAGAGCAGCCCGAGCGGCACGCCCAGCACCCACCGCAGGCACCCCTGGTCCTCGGGCAGGTCGATGTTCTCGCGCGGCAGCCTCATTCGAGCGTTGCGATACGCACCCACGAGATCACCCCCAGGATGACGGGCGGGGCGAACCACCAGGGGCCCATGGCCCGGCGGACGGGCGGGATGAGCGTGATCAGGACCGTGATCACGCTCAGGCAGATGGAGAAGAGACAAAACGTGGCTGTCCCGGCGTACCCCTGGTGGTCCCATTCGCCTTGTGGTGGATAGCGCAGGACGGCGTACACGCAGACGGCGTTCATCAGGTGGAGGAGACCGAGGGGGACGGCCAGTACCCAGTTCAGCCATCGACCCTTCTTTGGCAGTTCGATGGCTTCTGTCATCGCATTGCGTCCTTGATCTTGCCGAGGTTGTTTCTGAAGTCCTGACCGTAGTACTGGGGCTTGTCCGACTCCCAGTACGGTCCACCGTTGTAGCGGGCGGCGATCTCCTGCATCTGGTTGTCGGTCAATTGCTCCGGCGGGATGTCGCCGTAACCTGCCTCCGCCTTGATCTGGGCGAGGAAGCCTGCTGCGATGAAGGCATTCTGCGCAGGATCCTGAAGCGACTCTTCCACCAAGGCACGTTGCTCCTCGGTGAGGTGAGCCGGATCGTAGCCGAGCACCTCGGCGCCCCGGCGGAGCTGGATGGCAATCGGACCGAAAGAGGTCTCGTCGGGCGTTCCGCCCGCCCTGCTGGGCAGGTTCTCGGGGAGGACGGGACTCAGAGGGGACTCGGCCCACTGTCGGACCGTGTCGATGCCGTCGTCAAACCACCCGGGCTGCCCCGGGATCTCCTTCCACGCGATGCCCGCCACCAACGCCTCGGGTACCCCGGCGTGCTCGGCGGCGTAACGGAGAACCCACTTGTTGGCGGCGATCCACTCCGCCTTCTCCTGATCGCTGTCCTTCGGGTCCCAGTACATGTCCACCGCTTCGGGCAATCCGGCGACCCGCATCCGTATGTCCCGCAGCTCCGGTGACATTGCGGTGTTGCCCAGCGGCCCCGTCACCTCCCGCTTCGGAGCGCTGCCCGGCAGGTGGGTGAGAGGGCTTGCCGCGGCCTCCGCCGCCTCCCGGCGGATGTCCGCCATCGCCGCGTACAGGTCCGGCCGCTTGCCGTCGCCCGACAGCTTGAACTCGGGCAACAGCTCGTACGCCTGCTTCAGCGCGTGCACGCAGGTGCTGCGCGCCTCCTGCTCGACCGTCTTCGCCAGGTCGAAGCTGCCGCCGGCGGCGTCGTGGAGCCGGTTCGCCTCGTCCCGGATGTCGTCCACGTCCATGGTGAGCTCGGCGAAGAAGTCCATGACGCCGGTCGTGGCCCTCATGTCCTCCCACTGCCGCATGGGCTCCGCCTCCTGCGCGGTCTTCGTGATCGCGGTGCCCTTCGTGCCGATCAGCGCGGCGAGCGCCCGCTCCGAGCGCTTGCCGTCGCGGTAGTGGGTCTTGGCGGTGTTGAGGGCGGCGGCGTAGGCGTTCAGGGCACTGGCGGCCTTGTCGTACCCCTCGGCCATCTCCGCCACCAGTTGACGCGCCTCGGTGAGGCGCTTGGTGTACGTGTGGCTGCCGTCGCTGTGCCACTCCGTACGCGTCTCCGCGCGCCGGGCGGGTTCCTCGACCTGCACGAGAAGGTCGCGCAGCCGCCGGAACTCGGCTGCGTTGCGGTCGACGAGGGGCGGGTTCGCCTCCTCCAGGAACGCGACGTCCTTGTGGTGGCTGAGCCCGCTCACTTGCACTCCGGTGGTACGTACTGGCCCGATTCGAGGAGGTTGTCGAGGAAGGACCGGGCAGTGCCGTCGTCGACCTGGGCGAAGCTGGTGCCGGTGGTCTTCAGGCGTGTGGCCAGGCCCGCGAACAGGGCGATCGTGTCCTGGAACTGGTCGTCGGCGAAGCGGGCGAAGCCGAGGGCGGCCTTGGATACGTCCTCGTGCGCGCGGGGTGCGCGGGCCATCGTGCTCGCGTCGCCGTCCGGGCGGCCCTCGTGCAGGAGCGCGGCGATCTCGATGAGGAGGTTGGCGTTGCCGTTGATGGACGAGGCACCGGCCACCAGGGTCCCGGCCGCGCTGCCTCCGCCGCCCGCCTCGGGCGCCACGTGATTGAGCCGCATGGCGGGCGACTGCGATTGCCCGGTCAGGGCGGCCGCCTTGTGCCCGGCCCATTCTTCGTCGAACGACATGTATCCCCTGGAGAGTTGGTGCCCGGACATGACATGAATCGGATGGTCATGTCCATGCCTGGAGACGTGGAACGGGGATCTTATGGTTCCGCAACGACATTCGACAGAGGCCCTATAGTCGACGCTCGTTGATCAACTGGGCTTGTTCGGAGGGTAGATGGCGGTACGGGAGATACGCGCGGCGGCGCAGATCATCGGGCGGCGCAACGCATTGCGCTACCTGGCGATCGGGGTCGCCGGCTCGCTGGTCGCGGCGTGCGGGGGCAAGGGCGGGGGCGCGACCCCTGCGCAGGGGGCGTCCTCGGGGGCTCCGGCCCCGGACCCGTCGTCGCCCCCCGCGTCCCCGTCTCCGATCGCCCGGGCCTTCGACGCGTTCATCGGGGGCACCTGGAAGCTGGAGTCGACCACGCCGGGCGGCAAGACGGTCCACGGCACGGCCACGGTGATGGCCCCGCCCGGTGGCAACGGCGGCTTCACCATCGTCTGGGACGAGGGCGGCAAGTCGGTCACGTGGAACGGACAGTGGCTGCTGCGCGGCGGTCACCTGAGCTACCAGCTCTTCGCGGGCGGCAAGGAGATGACGAAGCTGAGCGGCGGCGAGGCACTGACGGTCCCGGGGACGGTGGAGGACAACGCCTCGCTGACCCTGCCGTGGAAGCCGCCGGGCTCACACGGCATGGTCGACGGGCAGACGCTGGCGGTGACCTACAAGAACAACGTCCTGCGGATCGTCCACGACAACGGGCACAAGAGCGAGTCGGTGCACGTCTGCACGCGGGCTTGAGGGTCGTCGGCGCGGTCAGTGGGCCGTCGGGGCACGGCCGAAGATCGCGTCGAGGAAGGCCGAAACCCCGAGGGCGACCAGCTCGAAAAGGATCAGCACCAGTACCGCGACGATCGCGAACTGAGCGGCGGGATGCCCCAGGAAGCGGTTCCAGGTCGCACGCCTGATTCTCATGTTCCTCCGGTTCCCCGCCGCGGCGGGGAACGCACGACCTTCTCAGCCGGCGGACGCGTGGGCCACGAATCCGGTCCACGCGTGGCGGCCGACAGTGAGGTGGGGGAGGTGGATGTCCTTCGAGTCCCGGACCAGGACGGCGGTGGGGGCGGCGGCCACCTCGACGCAGGAGTCGCCCTCGCTGCCGCTGCTGTAGCTGCTCTTGAACCAGTCCAACTCGGGGTGGTGGATCATGTTTCTCCCAGCAGTTCCTCGATGAAGGCCCGCGACTCCCGAGGCGTGAGAGCCTCAGCCCGGATGATGCCATAGCGCAGGTCAAGGATTCGGAGCTGCTTCGGGTCGGAAACCGGGCGTCCATTGAATGCCCCTTCGGAGCGTCCCACGGCAGTGCCATCCCCGAACTTCAGGATCTCGATGCCGCCGTCCATACCGGGGTGTGCTTCTCGACTGTTCGGCATGACCTGGAGGGAAACATGCCGCAACTGGCCGAGCTCCAAGAGTCGTTCGAGCTGATTGCGCCACACCATTGTGCCCCCGATGGGACGGCACAATGCCGAAGCTTCGTGGACGAAGCTGATTGCAGGGGCGGGCGTCCGGCTGAAGACGGACTGACGAGCGACCCGTGCGGCTGTATACCGCTCCACCTCGTCCTGCGAGTACGCAGGCTGTCGCATTTCGAAGAGGGCCCGTGCGTGCTCCGCTGTCTGGAGGAGCCCGTGTACGGCGTGCGTGCTGTAGACGCTGATCTCAACCGCTTGGCGCTCCAGCTTCGCCAGATCCCGCACCTTCTTCGGGTAGCGGACCTGCTCCATGTCCATCTTCATCGCGACGATCTTCCCGCCGGCCCGCAGGGCCTCGTCCACCTTGTCCAGGTACTCGGGGCGGGGGATCCGCTTACCCGCCTCGACTTTCCGAACGAGGTCCTCTCCGTAACCGATCTGTGTACCCAGGTCGGCGGCCCTGACCCCCCTCTCCTCGCGCCATACCTTGAGCTGGCGGCCGAGCGCGGCCAAGACCGCCACTCCCTGCTCGTCGTCGGGATCGACGTCCCAGCCCGCGTCTTCCGTGCCGTCACTTTCCACGCTCATGCGCACCCACCTCCGCCGGACCGAACTCCTCAACGCTCCGTTCCCAGGGCTTGTGCAGGACAGCCGCGACAGCATCGGACAGCGGCCGGACAAAAGCCGGACGCAAGGGCGTTGTCACTTCTCACGGTACGCACGCATCGCCACGCTGAGTGACGTGATTCTTCAACTCGCCGATTTCCACGTCCAGCTGTCCTCGACGCCGCGCGGCGCCCGACTCGGCCGCATGCTCGCCATCGAGCAACTGCGTGCCTGGGGGCTTCCCTTGGAGGTGCCGGCCCAGATCATCGCCGAACTCGCCACCAACGCCGTGACCCACGGCCGGGTCGCCGGGAGGGACTTCCGGATGGCTCTCAGCGTCACCTCCGGCACGCTCCTCATCTAGGTGATGGACACCCGGGGTGACCGGATCCCAGAGATCCGCGACCCGGGGCGGGGGCTCCTGCTGGTCGAAGCGCTCGCGGACCGTTGGGGCGTAAGGGAAGGGCCGCTTCCCTGCAAGGTGGTGTGGGCGGAGGTGTCGCTGAACACCGTGTCCCGGGGGCCCGCTACCCGGCGTGCTTAGACGCATAAGGCTTCAAAGAACCGGGAGAAAAAACCAACCAACCCAACCCCACCGGTTCGAGTCCCTCGGTCGGGTGAATCGGGCCAACTGGACTGGATTTCGGGCCGGTTGCCGGGCATATGCTCGGCCCGACAACAGCAGACATGAGACGGCCCCCGGCGGGACTGGCATCCCGGTCGAGGGCCTGACCAAGCAGGAAGACAACAGCTTCCTTATGGCTCTCCAGCACCCTAGCGCGCCTTCGCGCGCCTCGTCCCGAGTTCACGCCGGGACCGCTCGATCCGGTGTCATCCACGTCAACTCGCCGCACACGAGTCACTTCACCGTGGTCGGCAACCACCTCCTCCAGCACCGCCGGCTCTCGGCGACGGCGATCGGGATCGGTGCGTACATCCAGTCGCTGCCCGAGGGGTCCCCGGTCGGCGTGAAGGCGCTCGCCGAGTGGTTCCCGGAGGGCGAGATCCGCATCGGGTCGGCCCTGCGGGAGCTGGAGCGGCACGGCTACCTGGAGCGGCGGCGCGAGCGGCTGGCGTCGGGGCGGGTGGTGACGCGGACGTACTCGTACAACAAGCCGGGGGCCGCTGCGGGCGGCCCGCCGCCGCCACCGCCGCCGCCGGAGCGTGAGCCCGTGCCGGTGCCGGTGCCGGTGCCGGTGCCGGAGCCCGCGCCGGAGCCCGCGCCGGAGCCGCAGGTGGCCATCGCCCCAGCCCCAGCCCCAGCCCCCGCCTCGCCACCGGCCCCGCAGCCCGTGCATCCGCAGGCCGCCGACCTGCTCGCAGGGCTGCGGCGGCACGATCCCCGGCTGCTGCTGTCCGAGCGGGACGTGGCACGGCTCGCGCCCGGGATGTCGGCCTGGCTGGAGCGCGGGGCCGATCCCGTGGCCATCGGGCAGACCCTGTCGGGGAACCTCCCCGAGCCGATGCGCAACCCGGCCTCCGTACTGGCGTACAGGCTGAACGCGCTGCTCCCGCCCCACCTGCCGGCGGCCCCGACGAGCGGCAAGCAGGCCAGACCCCGCCCGCACCCCCTCCAGAACTGCGACGGCTGCGACCGAGCCTTCCGCTCCCCGACCCCAGGGCGCTGCGGCGCCTGCCCACCGGCGGCGAGCGCGGCGGCCTGACCCAATGGGGGAAAGCGAGCGGGGCGCGTCCGAAAGGGGGCGGACCGCCCGCCCTACCCCCGCCCGCCCTGATCGACCAGCAGATCCAACTCCCGTCGCAGCGTGCTGCTGGAGACGTGGGCCGTGTACGGGAGGTACACGACCTCCACGCCCACCGCCTCGAAGTCCCGCTCCCACTGCGCCCCGCGCTCGGTGCCGTGCCAGTCGTCGCCCTTGAACAGGCGGTGGAAGCCGACCTTCCGCCACGCGTCCAGCTTGTCGAGAGAGGTGTCGGCGACGACCTCGTCGACGTACCGCACGGACCGTACGATCTCCAGCCGCTCGTCGAACGGGACCACCGGGGCGCCCCCCTTGTGCGCGGCCACCTCGTCGAGGAGCACCCCGGCGACGAGGTGGTCGCAGTGGGTGCGGGCCCGGCGGAGCATGTTGAGGTGCCCGACATGGAAGAGATCGAAGACACCGGACGCGTAGCCGATGATGCGAGACACGGAACCCCTTGCAGCTGTGCAGTTTGACCCGGTTGCGGCGGGGCGGCCCGATGGTAGATCAGGGCGGGCCCGGGGTGTCGCGACTGTCCACGGCCGGCCCGTGGCCCGTGGTCACTTGATGTGGATGGTGCTAGCTTCATTGGCATCATGTTGCTGAAGCTGAACACCGCGGACACCCGCCCGCTGCACGAGCAGGTCGCGGGCGCGATCCGGCGCGCCATCGCCGAAGGGGAATGCGGCCCCGGCGACCGCATCCCGCCCGCCCGTGACCTGGCGCAGGCGCTCGGCGTCAACGCCAACACCGTTCTGCGGGCGCTGCGCACGTTGCGCGACGAAGGCCTGCTGGAGTTCCGGCGGGGCCGCGGGGTGACGGTGGCCGGCGGTGCGGACGGGCGGTCGGTGCTGATGGAGCGCCTGCGCGAACTCGTCGCCGACGGTGCGCGGATGGGTTACAGCAAGGCCGACCTCATGGAGATGATCAGGGAGGTGCCGTGAGCTACCGAGCTTCCGGTGGAACGAACGGAACGAACGGAACGAACGGAACGAGCGGGGCGGCGTGGGGTGTTGGTGCCTGGGGCGTCGGGACGGCGGCGTTACTCGTGGCCATGCCCCTGGCCGCGAGCGGACGGCTTCCGGAGCGGGTGGCCACCCATTGGGGCGGGCTCTCCGGACCGCCCGACGGGTCCATGCCGCTCTGGGCCGCGGCGCTGTTCCCGGCGCTGATATGGGCCGTCCTCGTGCTCGCCGTCGCGATCGCGGCGCGGCGGACCGGGGGAGCGGCGCGGGGCTGGGTGGCCGGTTCGCTGCTCTCGGGCGGCGTGCTCCTGGCCGGTGCGCAGGCGTCGATCGTCCGGGCGAACCTGGACCACGAGGACTGGCGGCAGGCCGAGTCGGCGACCGGCTGGGTCGTCGTCGTGTTCGTGGCGGCAGCGTTGGCCGCTCTCGGGGGAGTGCTGGTGGGGCGACGGGGCGCGGTCGGGTCGCGGGGGCCCGCGGTCGTCGGGCCCAGCATGGACATCCCGAGCGGGGAGCGCCTCGTATGGCTGTCCCGGGCGTCCAACGCGTGGCTCCAGCTGATCGCGGCCGTCGCCGGACTGGTGGCCGTCGCGGGCGCGCTCGCCGGGCTGGGCGGCCTGATGGGGTCGGAGTGGCTGCTCGTCGCGCCCTTCGCCCTCGCCTCCCTGCTGACCCTCGCCTTCTCCTCCGTGCGGGCCCGCGTCACCGGGCGGGGCCTGGAAGTCGCCTTCGGGCCGCTCGGCCTGCCCGTACGCCGCTGGGCCGCCGAGGACATCGAGTCGGCATGGGTGGAGGAGCGTACGGCCGCGCGGGTCGGCGGCTGGGGGTACCGGCTGAACGGGCTCGGTACGACCGTGATGCTGCGCGGCGGCGAGTGCCTGGTCGTCCGCTCCAAGGGCAAGGACTTCGCGGTGAGCGTGGACGACGCCGAGCGCGGCGCCGCCCTCCTGAACTCCCTGGGCGGCCGGCCGACGCGACCGTGATGAGGGGCGATGTGCGTGGTGTGGGCGGTGTGGGCCGATGTGGGGGGTGTGGAAAGGAGCCGTGCAGAGGGGTGGCCGTCAGCGGTGCGCCATGCCTAGATTACCGGCGGTAACACCTGACTGACCCAGGAGGACACGCCTTGGACGCCGCCGAGCCGAAGCTGGTCGAGCCCGTCAAGACCGTGGTCGACGGGGTCGTGCGCGAGGTGTACGTGCCCGCGCTCGCCGCCGTGCCGGAGCGGGGGTCCCTCGGGGACATACCGTTCGAGAACGCCCGCCAGGCCCCCGGCGAGGCGGTACTCGCCCGCAAGGAGCCGGACGGGACCTGGCGCGACGTCACCGCCGCCGAGTTCGCGGCCGAGGTGCTCGCCGTCGCCAAGGGCCTGATCGCGGAGGGGCTGCGCGAGGGCGACCGGCTCGCCATCATGGCCCGTACGACCTACGAGTGGACCCTGCTCGACTTCGCCGGCTGGGCCGCGGGGCTGGTCACCGTACCGATCTACCCGACCTCGTCCGCCATCCAGGCCCGCTGGATCATCCAGGACTCCGGCGCCGTCGCGTGCGCCGTCGAGGACACCGCGCAGGGCCGCATGATCAGCATGGAACGCAGCGCCCTGCCCTGGCTGACGCACCTGTGGGCACTCGACACGGGCGCCGTGGGACGGCTCGTCAAGGCCGGCGAGCACCTGCCCGACCAGGTGGTGCACGAGCGGCTGATGGCCCGTACGCCGGAATCCGTCGCGACGCTCGTCTACACCTCCGGCACCACCGGACAGCCCAAGGGATGCGTGATCACCCACGCGAACTTCTTCGCCGAGGTCGACAACGCGGTGGAACTGCTGCACCCCGTCTTCAGGTCGGTGAGCAGCGACCCGGCGTCCACGCTGCTCTTCCTCCCGCTGTCGCACATCTTCGGACGGATGGTCGCCATCGGCTGCATGCGGGCGCGGGTGAAGCTGGGGCACGCTCCGAGCATCCGTACCGAGGACCTGCTGGAGGACCTCGCGGGCTTCCGGCCGACGTTCCTGCTCGCCATCCCCTACGTCCTGGAGAAGGTCTACAACACGGCCCGCGCGACCGCCGAGAAGATGGGGCGGGCCTCCTCCTTCGACCGGGCCGCCCGGATCGCGCGCAGCTTCGGCGAGTCGGTGGAGGGGACCGGGAAGGGCAAGGCGCCGGGGCTGGGGATGAGGGCGGCGCGGGCGCTGTACGACCCGCTGGTCTACCGGCGGATCCGGGCCGCGCTCGGCGGGCGCGTGCGGTACGTGCTGAGCGGCGGCTCCCCGCTGGGGCGGCGGCTCGCCGCCTTCTACACCGGGGCCGGGATCGAGGTCTTCGAGGGGTACGGGCTCACGGAGACGACCGGCGCCAGCACCGTCAGCCCGCCCCAGCGGCCCCGACTCGGCACGGTGGGCTGGCCGCTGCCGGGCACCTCGGTGCGGATCGCGGACGACGGGGAGGTGCTGCTGGGCGGGCGGCACGTCTTCGCGGGCTACTGGAACAGCGGGCAGGGCGTCCCGTACGGCAGTTGGCTGCCGACCGGGGACATCGGGGAGCTCGACGCGGACGGGTACCTCTCCATCACCGGCCGCAAGAAGGACGTGATCATCACCTCGGGCGGCAAGAACGTGGCCCCGGCCCCCCTGGAGGACTGGCTCCGGGCCCACCCGCTGGTCGGCCAGTGCATGGTGGTCGGAGACAATCGGCCGTACGTCACCGCGCTGATCACCCTGGAGCCGGACGGGCTGGCGCACTGGCGGCAGATGCACAAGAAGCAGGACGTGCCGATGCGGGTGCTGGTGCAGGACGAACAACTGCTGGCGGACCTCCAGCGGGCGGTGGACGACGCGAACCAGCTGGTGTCGCGGGCGGAATCGATCCGACGGTTCGCGGTGCTGCCGGGGGAGTTCACGGAGGGGCGGGGGCACTTGACGCCGTCGCTGAAGCTGAAGCGGATGGCTGTCGCGCGGGACTTCGCGGATCGGATCGAGGACCTGTACCGGTAGCTCACGGCGCGGCGGGCGGGCGGGCGGGCGCGGGCCGAGCGCACGGGGCTCCGCCGTGGACCGCGAGGCGGTCGGGTGCGGGCCGAGTGCACGGGGCTCCGCCCCGGACCCCGCGCCTCAAACGCCGGCGGGGCTGGAAGGTCGGGGGCTCCGCCCCCGGACCCCCGGTCCTCAAACGCCGGACGGGCTGGATTTGCCTCCGGCGTTGCCTCAAACGCCGGCGGGGCTGGAAAATCCAGCCCCGCCGGCGTTTGAGGCGCGGGGTCCGGGGCGGAGCCCCGGGGAACGGTGGAAGGGCGGGTAGGGGACGGGCTCCGCGCAGCGGTCACCCGGGGGCGCCGGTGGACGTGCCGCCGGGCTGGGGCGCGCCTATCGTGGGCCCGGGGGGCCGCCCGGAGGAGGGTTTCGTGCCCCGCACCACCCGCACCCGTACCGCTGCAACCACCGCAACCGCCGCACTCGGCGTACTGGTGCTGGCAGCCGCACTCGGCGCAGCCCCCGCCCGCCAAGACCTCCGCTGGGGCGCGTGCCCCGAATCGCGCGTCCCCAAGGAAATGCGCTGCGCGACCCTCGACGTCCCGCTCGACTACACGGGCCGGCACAAGGGCCACGTCCGCCTCGCCCTCGCCCGGATACCCGCCGCCGAGCCCCACCGGCGCCTCGGCTCCCTCGTGCTCAACTACGGCGGCCCCGGCGCCCCCGGCATCGCCAACCTCGCCGCCGACCCCAAGGCCTTCGCCGAGCTCGGCAAGCGTTACGACCTGGTCGCCTTCGACCCCCGCGGCGTCGGCCACAGCGATCCCGTCTCCTGTGGCGGAGCCCAGGGAAAGGGGGAGGAGACCGTCGAGACCGCCGAGACGGCCACCGCCCAGCTCGCCGCCCTGCGCGCCGAGGTCCGGCGGTGCGAACGGGCTTCCGGGCCCGTGCTCCCGTACATCGGGACCGTCAACGTCTCCCGCGACATGGACCGGATGCGCCAGGCCCTCGGCGAGGACAAGCTGAACTTCCTCGGCTTCTCCTACGGGACCCGGCTCGGCGCCGTGTACGCCGCGCAGTTCCCCGACAAGACCGGCCGCATGGTGCTCGACGGCGTCGACACCCTCGGCGAACCGCTCGCCGAGCAGGCCCTCGTATCGGCGCGCGGCCAGCAGCGGGCCCTCGACAACTTCCTCACCTGGTGCGCCCACCGGCCCGGCTGCGTCTACGGGACCAACACCCGCACCGCGAAGGAGAAGGTCGCCGCGCTCGTCGAACGGCTCGACCTGGAGCCGCTGATCGGCGACGACGGCTCGCCCGTGACCGGGCAGGACGCGGTCGCCGCGATCGGCGCCGCCCTGTACTCGAAGGCCATGTGGCCCGACCTCGCCGAGGCACTCGCCCAGGCCGAACGCGACCACGACCCGGTCGGACTGCTCCAGCTCGGCGGCCCGATGGACGTCGTCCCGGGCGGTGGCGGCGGCGACGGCGACACCGGTGCCGGCACCGGACCCGGTGCCGTGCCCGCCGACAACGCGGCGTCCGCGCTCATCGCGGTGAACTGCGCCGACGACCCCGACCGGCTGAAGACCAAGGGTTCGCAGGCCGCCACCGCGAGGGCACTGGTGGAGATCCAGAAGGGGCTCCGGGGCGAGTTCCTGGAGGCGTCGAAGATATTCGGGCCGAACCAGCTGGCGACCGTACTCTCCTGCTACGGACGCCCCGCCGGCACCGACTTCATCCGCAGGATCGACCATCCCGGCGCCCCGCGGATGCTCCTCGTCGGCACCCGCGGCGACCCGGCCACGCCGTACGAGTGGACGGAGGAGACGGCGAAACGTCTCGGCTCGGCGGTGATCGTGGACTTCAAGGGCGACGGGCACACCGGCTACTCGTCGTCGAAGTGCGTGCAGGAGTACGTGGACCGCTTCCTCGTCGACGGCCGGCTGCCGTCCGGGACGCGGGCCTGCCCCGCCGGGGAATGAAACCGGCCCGCAGGCGATTGCGGCCCCGCCGGCGTCTGAGGCGCGTCGTCCGGGGCGGAGCCCCGGGAGGTGGGCGGGCGGGTGGGGAAAATCGGTGGGTCTTCGTGGGGGCCGCGCGCAGAATGGGCGGCGATGATCGATACCGCCGAGCAGCTGCTCGCCGCCGTGGCCCCGCTCCCGCACCCCGCCCGGCTCCGCCTCACCGCCGTCACCGCCCGCCGCCTCGCCGACCGCGGCGAACTCCGGCCGCTACTGGTCGACTTGGAGGCCCACGGCCCGTACGGGCGCCGGCTCGCCGCCCTGGCCGCGCTGGTCGGCGGCGACGTACCCCACCTGGCGGCCCGGCTCGCCGATCCCGATCCCGTCGTACGCCGCTACGCGCTCCGCGGCGCCCGACGGCTGCCCGTGCCCGACCGGGCCGTCGAGACGGCCTACGACGACGCCCCGGCCGTGGTCCGCGGCGACCTGGCACGACTGCTGTGCGAGGGCGAGGGGAGCCGGTCGGCGCTCGCCGAGCGGCTCGTGCCGCGCCTGCGCACCGCGTACGGCGACCGGGACGCGGCCCGCCTGCTGCCCGGCTGCTCCTCGGAGTTCGCGGCGCGGATGCTGCCGGAGCTCGCCGCGGCGGTGCCCTTCGAGGGCTGGGGACGGCTGGGCCTGCGCCACCCCCTGGCCTTGCTCGACCACGCCGAACGCGAACTCGCCACCCTGCGTGGTTGGCACCGCGACACCTGGTGGACACGGCACGCCACGGGCATCGGGGCCGCCCTGCCCGCCGCCCCGGAACGCGTCCTCGAACTGCTGGAACGCCACGGCCCCAGCCGGCTGCCGGGACCGGTGTACGACCGGCTGGGCGACCTCGTCGCGGCGAACGCCGAGCGCATCACGCGGTGGCTCGCCGCCCCCGAGCGCAGCACCGCCCGATGGGAGCCGACCCCGAGCCGGCGGGTCCTGCGGCAACTCGTCGACGCCGACCCGCCGTCGCTGCCCCGGTACGCCGCCCGGTGGTTCAACCGCCAAGCCTTCACCGCCCTGCTCGACCTGATGCCGCCGGCCCGCCGCGACGCGTTCGCCACGGCCGTCGCCGCGCACCTCCCGCACCGCGGCAGGGCCGTGCTGCGCGACCGCGTACGCGCCGCGCTGCCCGTGCCCCAGCTGTACGCCGAGGCCACCGCGAGGATCGAGGAGCTCCGCGCCGAAGGCGGATCGGACTGGGACATCTGGTGGACGATCGCCCTCCTGCCGCCCGACCAGGCCCGGCCGCAGCTGCTCGCGGCACTCACCGGCGCCGACGCCGAAGAGCGGGAGTCGCTCTGGACCTCGCTCATCCACAACGCCGGCCGCAGCGGGGACGGCGGGGTCGTGGCCGAGGTCATGACCCTGGCGGCGGCCCGGGTGGCCAACGACCGGGACCCGGTGCGCTGGTCCGTGCTGGAGGACTTCGGGAACCTGCCCGGCGGGCTGTTGGCCGCCGCGGTGGCGGGAGCCGGGCCGACGGCAGGGCCGCTGGAACGGCTGTGCCGCGACGCACTCGGCGCCAGGGACTGCTCGGACATCACCCGGTGGATGGTGGGCGACCTCGCGCTGAAACTCCTCGGACGGGCGGGCGAGGCGGGCGAGGCGGACGGGTTCGCCGCGGCAGCCGCCGTCCGCATCATCGAGGCGCTCACCGCCCACACCGGCACCCTGAACCTCGGCGCGCCGAACCGCACCCTGCCCGCGGGTCGGGACAGCGCCGTCCTCGAAGGGCTCCTGCCGTGGCTGGACCGGGCCGCCGTCCGGGGTGACGCCGGGCCCCTGATCGAAGTGGCGGAGGCCTTCGGGCGCCGGGCACAACGACTCCCCGGGCTCCAGGACCGGATCGCCCGCACCCTGCGTACCTGCTCGGACGGGGACTTTCCCCGGGTGGCCGCCCTGTGGCTGAGCGGCAGCCCGTCCGAGCGCGGCGAACGCGTGGCCGAGCTGCTGGACCGGGAGCCGTCGGCGGTGTTCACCGCGCCCGTACTCGCCGTACTGGCCGCCCGGCGGACGGACCTCCTGGACCGCGCCCTCGTCGCGACGCCGCCCCCGGGCCGTTTTCCGCCGCAGGGTGCGCCGCGCGAACTGCCCGACCTCCGGTACGCCGACCGGTGGACGCCCCGGCAGCAGGAAGCGGCGGTCGGGCTCGTCCGGGCGGCCCTCGCCGACGATTCCCGGAGCTTGGACGAGCGGGCGAAACTGCTGCGAGCCGTGGCCTCCGTACCGGAACACGGACCCGCCCTCGTCCGGGAGTACCTGCCCTCCGGGCAGCCCGAAGGCGAAGCGGTCCCGCCGGTGTTCGCGCGTGCCGCACTGGAGGCATCGGGCCACGGCACGGTCCCCGACGACGCCCTCACGACCCTGCTCGACCACGCGGGCACGGACGGCGCGGCGACCGCGTGGGCCGCGGCGGGACGCGTCGCGGACCGCGTACGCCCCGGCCTGCTCGCCGCCCTGCTGCGCGACCTGCTGACCCGCGAGAGCGGGGTGAAGGTGACCGTCCGCAAGTCGGCCGCCCGCCTGGCGGCCTTGCACCTGCCGCCGGAAGCCGCCGCCGAGCTCCTCGCCGCGGTGGTGAGGGACCCCCGCAGCCACCCCGACGTGCAGATCGCCGTCGCCGGTCTGGCGGTGCCGCTGCTCCCGGCGCCCGGTGCGGTGGAGTTGGTGGAGCGGGTGGTCGCCCACGGCCCCTCCGGGGCGCAGAAGGCGTTCCTGGAGCGCACGCCCCTCGGAGTCCCCGCACCCCACCGCTTCCGGTACGGGACGCTGGTCGCCCGGCTCGCGGTCGCCCCGAACAGTGAGGTGGCCGCCGAGGCGGTGTCCGCCCTGGCGGTCTGGGCCCGCTACGCGCCGGAGGCCGCGGGGATCCTGGGCGATCTGTGCACCGACCCTTCGGCCCACTGGGACATCGTGCGCCGTGCCCACGGCAGCCTTCGCGCCGTCGCCCTGTCCGACCTGCCCCATCCGGTGGGCGGTGCGGAGCCGGGCAGCGTGCTGCACGGGGTCGTCACCCACCTCGTGGAGATCGTCACCTCCGGCGAGGAGGAGTCCCGGGACGCCCACGGCCGGCCGGGGGCCGATCTGCCGGCCCGGCGGTGCCTGGAGGCCCTGACCCAGTCCGTGTACGGCGGGTCCGGTCTGAGCGGCCCCCTGGCCCGTCACCTGGCGGGCGTGCCGGCGCTGACGCCCATGAGGGCCGCACTCCTCGCCGAGAGCGTCGACCTCACCGCGCCCGGGTCCGCCCAGGACCTCGCGGAGGCCCTGCGCGAGATCGCGCGCACCGTCGAGGGGCGTCCCGTGCTCGCCGGGCAGACGGCCCGTTACCTGCACGAACGCCACCGGTACGGGGACCCGCTGGAGACCCCGGGGCCCGTGTTCGAGGCCGTCGCAGCCCTGGGCGACGGCCTCGCCGAAGGCCTGCTCGCGGTCGCCCTCGCGCACGCCCTCGGTATGCGCCAGGGCTGGACCCAACCCTGCCGCGAGGCCGTCCTCGCGCTCCGCGACCATTCCGAACAGGAGGTGCGCGACGCGGCGTACGCCGCGGTCATGGGTCAGGGCTGAGCCCGCGCAACGGATCGCGTCGGGCCGCCACCCGCCCGACGCGATCCGGTACGGCCCCGGCGTCGTGCCCGGCCGGCGTCAGCCCGACGTGGCGTCCCGGCGGCAGTAGGCCCAGCAGCCCGCCGCCGCGACCAGCACGGTGTAGAGGCAGAACAGGCCCGTCGCCGGCACCGTGGCGAGGTCGGAGCCCACCAGCGCGCGGGCGAACGGCCGGTCGTCCGCCGGGTACGCGGACGCGTCGGTCAGCATCGCCCGGCCGGCCGCGAACGGCAGCAGCCCGCCGATCCCGTCCAGCCCCGGGATCCGGCCCAGCAGCCCGCCCAGCAGCCGCTCGACGATCAGCGGCCACATGCACAGGAACAGCACCGGGATGATCCGGCTGCGGATCAGGGACACCAGCGCGAGGCAGAGCAAAGCCCAGCAGCCCATCCACAGGCCGAACCGCAGGGCGGGCACCGCCACCCGGCCCCACTCGGGCTGCGCCGCACCGGACGCGGCCAGCGCGAGGGCGGAGGACAGGGAGCCGAGCAGCGCACTGGCCGTGGCCGTGACGGCCCCCACGAGGAAGCCGACCAGGCACTTGGCGGCGTAGGCGGTACCGCGCCCGTTGACCGCCAGCCACGTCGTACGGGCGGCCCCGCGCACGAGGTCGGTGGAGACGGGGCCGGTGCCGAGGACGAGCAGGAAGAAGCACAGGGCGGGGACCTGCGTGGCCAGCGGTGCCCAGGTGACGACGTCGGCCACGGCGGCCGCGCCGATGGGCGGCTCGCCCGCGTCGACGTCGAGCAGGACCGTGATCCCGGTGAACAGGCTCAGCACCGCCGCGACGCCGAGCAGTACCCACGTGGAACGCAGCCCGGCGAGATGGCGCCACTCGTAGCGGCAGGCCCGACGGAAGGCCTCGACGCGGGGCACGGGGGTGAGGGGTGCCGTGTCGACGGGCGCCGGGTCGGCGGTCGGAGACCTCACGAGATCTTGAACTCCTCTTCCGCGATGCCCAGGTAGAACTCCTCCAGGGAGGGTCCCGCCTCGTGCAGCCAGTACAGCGGCAGCCGGTTCTCGGCGGCCAGGGTGCCGATCCGGACCCGGTCCAGGCCGGTGACGCGCGCGCTCCGCCCACCCGTGGGGTCGAGCCGGCCACCGGCCGCCGCGACGAGCCCGGCGAGCCCCGGCAGGTCCGGCGACTCCACGGTCACCACCCGCCGGTCGGCGGCCCGTTCCAGCAGCTCCGCCATGGCGGAGGCCGCGACGACCCGGCCGCGCGAGAGCACCACCACCCGGTCGGCCAACTGCTCCATCTCCCCGAGGAAGTGGCTGGACACCAGGACGGCCCGACCGCCCTCCTCGGCCTGCCCGCGCAGGAACTCCCGCAGCCACCGGATCGAATGCGGGTCGAGCCCGTTCGCCGGCTCGTCCAGGATCAGTACGGGCGGATCCCCCAGCAGGGCCTGCGCGATGGCGACCCGCTGGGACATCCCGAGCGACAGCTGGTCCAGCCGCAACCCGGCCGCCCCGGTCAGGCCGACGGCCGCCAGGAGCTCGTCGACCCGCCGGTCGTCCACGGCGCTGCTGGCGGCCACCATGCGCAGATGGGTCCGTACGCGGTGCCGGGGATGGCCGGCGACCCCGCCGAGCACCGCGCCGACGACCGTCCCCGGAGCGCCCCACGCGTGCAGGGGGCGGCCGAGGTAGCGGGTGCTGCCCTCGCCGTGCAGGAGGCCCAGCATCAGCTGGATGGTGGTGGACTTGCCGGCGCCGTTGGCGCCGACGAACCCGGTCACCTCGCCGGCGCGGAGGGTCAACGAGACGTCGTCCAAGACCCGCTTGGGGCCGAAGGACCGGCCGAGACCTTCCGCCTCGACCACCGTATTGACGGGGTGGCGATTCATGTAGGGTCTCCCTGCGTTATCGCAAGGGGGAGGAAGTCCTCACTCGACGACCTGAACAGGCGTGGAAACCGAAGGGTCGTCACCCGCGGGCTTCTTCCCCCGATGAGCTTGTCCGTCAATTTCGGCTCGAATGCGCGTCATTCCCGACTGCGCGTCGATGACTTCGCGTCAATTCCGTACGAGCCAGATCACTTGTACCGCGAGAGCGGCATGCGCGAGAACGCACGTAACCCAGGCGCTGGGTCCGCGCATTCCGTGGCGGAACACCGTCACCCAGCCCGCCGCCAGCAATACCGCGGACAGGGCGCAGAACGCCCAGGAAATCACGAGCCACGGCGTGGAGGGCGAGGTGAGGTACCGGAGGACCACCACCGGGAGGAGGGTCAGCAGGGGCAGGGCCCATGCGCTTTCGCCGGCTGCTCGGGCGGACTTGGCGTCGGTCATCCCGGGTACTCCGTCTTCGTTCTTCGTTCTGTTCTGGGGTGATGGCGGGGCCGGGCCGCCCGGGGGAACCCGGACGGCCCGGCCGACGTCACTCGATCGGCCTCGGGGCTCGATCAGCCGCGGAGGGCGTTGTAGATCTCAAGGAGCGTCAGGCCCGGGGAGACGGCCGCGAGAGGCGCCCGGACCCACCACGACAGGCCGTCGTACCACTTCTTGAAGTCGCTGAACTTGCCGCCGATGGCCTTGCCGAAGCCGCCGACCTTGCTGAAGGCGGCGCGGATCGCGCTCCACTTGCTCGCGGCCGAGGCCTCACCGGCGACGATCCGGTTCATCTCGGTGCGCTCGGCGGGGGTCAGCTCAGCCGCGAGCGGGCTCGCGAGCAGGGCGCGGGCGGCCTGCTGCGCCTCGGCCTGCTGGGTGGCCGAGACGGACTGGGGCACCGCCACGGAGGTCGAGGAGGCCTGGGCCAGGCCGGCGCCGCCCCCGATGGCGATGGCTGCGACGGCCGAAACGGCCGCCATGCGCAGGGTGTTGCGATTCATTTGGAATTCCCTTGCGTTGTCGCAAGGGGGAGGAAGCCCTTGTGGGCAACCCGAACAGGCGTGGAAACCGAATGGTCACCCGCGGACTTCTTTCCCCCGATTACTTGGTCGTCGCCGTACTGCTCCTGGTCAGGGAGAGGTTCGACGGTGTGCTCGTCATCTCATCCTTCGAGTGCCGGGCACACGTGCACGTTACCCACAAGTCGATCACTTGACCACTGTCGTAATGGCCAACCCGCCTCGCCTGCGTGCGGGTTCAACGCGTCTACCTGCGGGTTTATGGGCGGGCCTTCGCTTTACCTTTACATTGCTTGGCCGGAAGCCGTCTGTTGTGGCCGGGATGAGGCGGCGGATTACGAACGCCTGGAGACTGCCCCGAAGGGTCCTGATGACCGGCTGATGAGCGCTCAGGCCGGCGGGCGTGACGCTTCCGGTCATGTCGCCGGGCCCGCCCCGCGGCCTGGCGTCGAGGGTCACCAACCTCTACCTCCCGCTCGCGCCCCCGCCGGCGCAGCTGATCCAGTTCACGACGCTGCTGGAGGGCGGGGAACTCTGCCACTTCGGAGGCAGGATCGAAGACGTCCCGGCCGAGCCGGCCGTCGTCCGCCCCAACCCCTTTCACTGCCGACCGGGGCCCCGCCAAACCCAAGCCCCCACCACCGCATCGCTCCTCAAGTGGGCCTGCGACGATGCCGGGATGCGTGCGCTTCATGAACTGATCGAAGTCGAAGATCCTGCCTGGCCCGTCCTGCTCGGGGAGGTTGCCGGTGCCGTGGTGCCGGTTGAGGTGTTGGGGGGTGATGTCGAGCGGGGGCGGGCCGTTCTCGGGCAGTTGCAGGTGTCCGCTCGGTCGTACCTCGGGGGGCTCGTGCTCAACTGCGGTGGGCTGCTCGTGGACGGGGGCTGGCTGCGGGTGTTCGGGAGCCCGGATGACGCCGAGTCGGCTGGGCTGCCGGGCCTCGCCGAGGTGAACGGCATGCCTGCGGAGTTCGACCCCGCGTGGCGGCCGGACGCGGGGCTGGTCGTGGCTCAGGACGTGCTGGGTGGGGTCTTCGCGCTCAACGGCGCCGACCCCGCCGGGGACGGGCGGCCCGGCGGGCCGGGCGAGGTGGTGTACTTCGCGCCCGAGGCGCTGCGCTGGGAGGCGCTCGGCGCCGGGTATTCGGCTTGGTTGTCATGGGTGCTCGGCGGGGACCTCAAGGGGTTCTACGAGGGGGTCCGGTGGCCCGGGTGGCGCGAGGAGGTGGCCGGGCTGCGGCGTACTGAAGGGTTCGCGTTCTACCCGCCGTTGTGGACGGCCGAGGCGCGCCAGGACCTGCGGGGGGCCGACCGTCGGTCCGTGCCCATGGGGGAGCTGGTGGGGGCGGGACGCGAGTCGTGCCTTCAGCTCGACGGGGTCGATCCGGGGTTCCTCGGGATCGTGTGAGGCGCGCGGCGCGCGGCGCGCGGCGTGCGGCGTGAGGCCTGAGGCTTGAGGCTTGAGGTGCGCGGCGCGCCGGGTGCGCGTGTTTTCAGTCGGTGCTCGGCCGGTCCGGGCATCGTGGGGGCATGGACGAGCAGCGGTTCGGGGTGTGGGTGGCCGGGGACGCCTACGAGCGGTACATGGGGCGGTGGAGCCTGCCGGTCGCCGAGAAGTTCGTGGCGTGGCTCGGCTGCGCGGACGGGCTGCGGTGGTTGGACGTGGGCTGCGGTACGGGGGCGTTGAGCCGGGTCGTCGCCGAACGGTGTCGGCCCCGGGCGGTGCTGGGGGTGGACCCGTCCGGGGGCTTCGTCGCCTCGGCCCGGGCGGGTGCACCCGCGGTCGCGCGGTTCGTCGTGGGGGAGGCGGCTTCGCTGCCGGTGCGGGACGCCGGGTGGGACGTCGTGGGCAGCGGGCTCGTGCTCAACTTCCTTCCCGCGCCCGGCGCCGCGCTCGCGGAGGCGGTCCGGGTGGTGCGGCCGGGTGGGCTGGTCGGCGCGTACGTGTGGGACTACGCGGAGGGCATGGAGTTCCTGCGCCGTTTCTGGCGGGTCGCGGTGGCGGTGGACCCGTCCGCCGCGGAGGCGGACGAGACCCACCGGTTCCCGGTGTGCCGGCCGGAGCCGTTGCGTGCCCTGTGGGCGGAGGCGGGGCTGACCGAGGTGGCCGTCGCGCCGATCGAGGTGGCCACCGTGTTCGGTGACTTCGAGGATCTGTGGGTGCCGTTCCTGGCCGGTCAGGGGCCCGCCCCGGCGTTCGTGGCGGGCTCGGCGCCGGCCGTGCGGGAGCGGCTGCGCGAGGCGCTCCGGGCGGCCGTGCCGTCGCGGGCGGACGGGTCGATCGCGTTGACCGCCCGCGCGTGGGCGGTTAAGGGGCGGAGGCGGGCCTCCGGCGGGTCCCGGTCTCCGATCGCCTGACGGGTGCCGGGGAGGCGTTACTCCCGCCCCGCCCTGGGTATCCGGCCAGGAGGGGAGAGGGGGGCGCCGTGCGTGCTGTCGTACGGAAGTTGGGGCGGGCGGCGGCCGCCTTGGGCGCCGTGGTCTCCCTCGGGGTCGCCGGGTGGCTGGTGTGGCTGCTGCCCGGGCCGCAACTGGCCGCCATCCTCGGCTTCGGGCCCGTCGACGGGGTCGTCACGGTCCACGAGTGCCATGAGGCGACCGACGAGGACGGCTACTCGACGGGCACCGACTGCACGGGCTGGTACGTCCCGCGGCGGGCCGACGGGCCGGCGCGCGAGATGGTGATCGAATCGGCCGCCGGGAAGCACCGGCACGGTGCCCGGGTGGAGGTCCGTACGGCGCGCGGGCGTGCCTACGAACTGTCGGGAACCGCCGTGTTCGACACGGGCACCGCCACCGGGATGCTGCTCGTGCCGTTCCTCGCCGTGGCGGGCTGGCTGGTGTCCTGCGCGCGCGGCGCCTCCCCGGGTGACGGGGAGGTCTACTTCTTCGCCGCGCTCGGCGGGATGGTCGCCGTCATCGTGCTGGGCATGGTGTGCGGGATCCTGGTCGCGATCGGCGTCGCGGTCTTCTGAGCAGGCTCCCGAGGGGCCTGCCGAGTCATCCGGCGGTGACGCGGGCCGCGAAGGAGTCCAGGTTGAGCGTCATCCGCTCCAGGCGCTCGTCGAGCGTCAGGGACTCCTCGTACCGGGTCGTCCGCAGCTTCGGCTGCCGCTTCCCGCGTACGTAGAGGGGACACGCGAGGTCCGCGCACACGTACACCCCGACCGTGTTCCCCTCGCGGCCGCGGGCCCCCGCCAGGGGCGCGGCGAGCAGGGTGACGCCGGAGGAGGCGTGGCCCGTCAGGCACAGCTGGCAGAGGCTGGACTTCACGGCGCTGGTACGGCTCACCGAGGGCACGCGGAGCGAGATGCCGAGCGGGCCGTCCGGCCGGGGGAGTACGAGATGGGCCTTGAGGGGCGCGCCCGGATCCACCCAGCCGAGGAAGTCCAGGTCCTCCCAGGGCAGCTCGGCGAAGTCGAGCGGGAGGCGCAGGCGGGAGGCCTCGCCCTTGGTGCAGTTCACGAAGGACGAGCGGATCTGTTTCTCGCTGAGTGGTTCCACGGGAGTCGACCCTAATCTCCGGCCGGAGCCGGCCGCATCCCCATATGGGTCCGGTGCCGGTGCCGCCGGCGGTCGCAACCGCGCGCGGTCGCGACGCGTCCACGGATGGGGGGTGTGGATGACTGCGCAGGGCGACGGGCGGCCGGCCCGGGAGCGGTCGGCGGGACGGGTCCTCGCCGCGCTCGCGGTGCTCACCGCGCTGCTGATGCTGTTCGCCGACCGGATCCCGAACCGGGTCGGGAACCCGGGCAGCTTCGTGCAGACCTTCCTGCCGTGGAGCGGGATCGTCGTGCTCGGGCTCGGGGCGCTCGCCCTGCTGCGCAGGTCACGGCTCGCGCTGGTGGCCGTGCTGGTGCCGGCGCTCGTCTGGGGGCTCTTCCACGCGGGCACGCTCACCGACCGGGCCGACGCCGGGGCGGGGGGCGCGGGCGGCGGCGCGCTGACCGTCGTCACGCACAACGTCGACGACGAGAACCCCGACCCCGCCGGCACCGCCCGCGCCCTCGCCGCCACCGGGGCGCAGCTCATCGCGCTGGAGGAGCTCGTCGAGCCCGCGGCCGGCCGGTACGCGGAGGTGCTCGCGGGCGCGTATCCGTACCACGAGGTGCGCGGCACGGTCGGGCTGTGGTCCACGTACCCCCTCGCCGACACCCGGGCCGTGCCGATCATGGAGTGGACCCGTGCCCTGCGGACCACCGCGCAGACCCCGCAGGGGCCGCTGACCGTGTACGTGGCGCACCTCCCGTCCGTGCGCGTACGTCTCGGCTCGGGCTTCGACACGGCCCGCCGCAACGCCGCCGCGCGGCGCCTCGCGGAGGCCGTCCGGGACGGTCCGGGCGGGCGGACCCTCCTGATGGGCGACCTCAACAGCACCACCGGGGACCGCGCGGTGGCCCCGCTGATGTCGCGGTTCCGCTCCGCGCACGACGTGGCGGGGGCGGGCTTCGGCTTCAGTTGGCCCGCGGCGTTCCCGGTGGCCCGCATCGACCAGGTCCTGGTGCGGGACCTGACCCCGCTCTCGGCCTGGACCCTCCCCGCGACCCCGAGCGACCACCTTCCGGTGGCGGCCCGCCTGCGTCTGTAGCCGCCCGCGTCACCGGCCTTCGCGGGCTACGGCTTGCGCTTCTCCGCGATCAGCTTCTTGAAGGCCTCCGGGGTGATCGAGTCGATGCCCCGGCCCGTGTTGACGGTGAGCTGCTCGCCGTCGATGAGGACCGCCGGGGTGCCGCTGACGCCCGCATCGAGGAAGGCCTTGCCGACCTTGTCGACCCACGGCATGTACGTCAGTCCCTCGACGGCCCGGTCGAAGGCGGGGGTGCGCAATCCCGGTACCTGGTCGGCGAGTTCCAGGAGGGTGGCGGTGGAGCCGTACTTGTCGTCCGTCTCCTTCTCCGGGTGGTTCTCGTAGAGCACCCGGAGGTACTCCATGAACTTCTCCGGGCCCTCGTCGACGGCCGCGCCCAGCGCGTTCACGGCCCGCTTGGAGCCCTTGCCGCCACCGAGGGCGCCGTCGAGGAAGGTCGCGAAGCGGTACTCGACCTTGTACTCGCCCGCGTCGGCCTGTTCCTTGATGGTCCTGCCCAGGCCGATCTCGACGCCCGCGCAGTACGGGCAGCGGGGGTCGAGCCAGACGGTCAGCGTGTGCTTCGCGTCGGCCTTGCCGTACGGGACCACGACCCCGTCCGCGCCGGTGGTGTTGGCGGGCTGGACGAATGGCTTTCCGGCCGAATCGGGGTCGCCCGAACCGCCGGCGGCGGAGGAAGCGGAGGAGCCGGAGGCGTAGACGCCCACGCCGGCCGCGATGCCGAGTACGGCGACGAGGGAGCCCCCGACCAGCAGCCGGCCGCGCAGCCGCGCGCGCCGGGCCTGCGCCTCGCGCTCCGGGCGGAGCCGGTCGCGGGACTCGCGCCGCCGGTCCTTCTTCGTGTTCGTGCTGGTCGCCATGACGACCAGCGTACGGAGCGCAGGGGGTCGAAACCGGGGGTCATTGGGCTATATCGGGCGGGGACTTAAGTCCTTTGTTCGTTCTGTCGTGAGGGTCCGGTGAAGCTGAGACGAATGGTGTGTCATATCTGCCGGGGGGACGGCGATTCGGGTCCGAAGACCTGATAAACAGAGGGATATTCGCGACCCGACCGGTCGTGTGCCGCAAGCCTGACGGCTCCTTGGGGGGATCGCCGCACCGTGAAGCCGCTTCATCGTCACCTCGTCAGCACCTCGCGCAAGGTCCTGTGCACGGCCGCACTCGCGGCCAGCCTGACCACCGCCGCGGTCGTGACCAGCCCGACGACCGCCGACGCGGGGGAGTCCGAACCGACCCCGGACAGTCCGCAGGCAGCCGAACGCGGCGACGCCCGCCTGGACCTGCCCGACCTCGTCGCCGACCCGCCGCCCGCCGGCGGCGCCGCCGCGGCCGGGGGCACCAGCGGAATACCCGCCACCGCCCTGGACGCCTACAAGCGCGCCGAACTGTCGGTGGGCGCCGCGCTGCCGGGCTGCAAGCTGCCCTGGGCGCTGCTCGCCGGCATCGGCCGCGTCGAGTCGGTGCACGCCTCCGGCTACGGCCTCAAGCCGGACGGCTACACCGAGAAGCCGATCCGCGGCCCGCGCCTGGACGGCAACGGCTTCGCCGAGATCCGTGACACGGACAAGGGCGAGTGGGACGCGGACACGGTGTACGACCGGGCCGTCGGCCCGCTGCAGTTCATCCCGTCCACCTGGGTCAAGTGGGGTGCCGACGGGAACGGCGACGGCAAGCGCGACCCGAACAACATCTACGACGCGGCGCTGGGCGCGGGGCTCTACCTGTGCGCGGGCGACCGGGACCTGTCGAACGGGGCCAAGCTCGACCAGGCGATCCTCAGCTACAACAACTCCCGCGAGTACGTGAACACCGTGCTCGGCTTCATGCGGCAGTACCAGAACGGCGGCGTCTCCGAGGTCCCGAACCCGCCCGCCGGCAACTACCCGACCGTGCCGCCGGGCAACCTGCCGACCCCGCGTCCGACGACGCCGGTCACGCCGACCCCGACGCCCAAGCCCACCCCGACGCCGACCCCCAAGCCGACGCCGACGCCCACGCCGACTCCCACGCCGACTCCCACGCCGACCCCGACGCCCACGCCGACGCCGGCTCCGCATCTGGCCTCGCTGACCGTGGTCGACGGTTCCGGTCTCACGGCCGAGACCGGCGCGGAGGCCTTCGACGTGGCGCCCCGGGTCAAGGTGCTCCTCAGCGACGGCAAGCCGGCCGTCGGCCAGGAAGTGGTCTTCGCCGTCGACACGGACACCACGGGAGGCACGCTCTTCGGGACGGAGGACTCCCTGGTGGTCAAGGCGGACGCGAACGGCTTCGCGTCCGCGTCCGGCCTGAAGCCGGGCCCCAAGGCGGGCGCTTTCACCCTGCGCGCCTCGGCCTACGACACGCTGGGCAAGTTCACGGTGAAGTTCGACGGCACGGTCACGGCGAAGCCGGTCGTGGACCGGCTGGCGCGCCCGGAGGGCTCGAAGCCGCTGGAGGCCGTCGCCGGCGACACCGTCAAGGGCGTCGAGGTCCTCGCCACCGCCAAGGGCAAGCCCATCGCGGTGCCGGGTGCGGTCGTCGGCCTGGGCCGGATGAAGGACGGCAAGTGGGTCCCGGCGGACCCGGCGAGCAAGACGGGCCCGTACTTCAAGGACAAGTCCGGCAAGCGCGTCTACACCGGCGAGCCCGGCACGACGGACACGGTGGGAACGCTCGTCCTCCCGGAGCTGTTCACGGACGGCGCCGAGGCCGGCACGTACCAGCTCCGCGTGACCACCCCGGAGGGCGTCACCCTGGTCCTGGACATCAAGATCACCGCCGCCCCCGCCCCCACCCCGGCCCCGACCGCCAAGCCGACGGCCAAGCCGACGGTCTGACCGAGCCCCGGCCCCGGCCCGCAGGGCCAAGGCGTACGGAAGCCGCCCCGGCACCGTGTCAACGGTGCCGGGGCGGCTTCCGTACACCGCCACCCCACCCGGGAGGGAAAAGGCAGGAGCCCTGTCCCCTCCGCTTGCGCAGAGGGGACAGGGCTCCTTGGGTACTGCTTTCCAACCCGCGAGAGTTGGCCCAGGCGACTAGGCCGGGGTGACGTTCTCCGCCTGCGGGCCCTTCGGACCCTGCGTGACGTCGAAGTTCACCGTCTGGTTCTCCTCGAGGGAGCGGAAGCCAGAGGCGTTGATCGCGGAGTAGTGGACGAAGACATCCGGGCCGCCGCCGTCCTGGGCGATGAAGCCGAAGCCCTTTTCAGCGTTGAACCACTTCACGGTTCCGGTAGCCATGAGCCCTCCTATGGGCCAAAGGGTCGCCCTGCTCCAGAACCTGCTAAGAAGTCTGAAAACTACAAAAGCCTGCGGGTCACATTCTCCGCAGGCCTCGTACTGCAAGGGAAACCAAACTGCAACTTGCGTCGAGCCTAGCACGCACCCTGCGGCCGAGACCAGAGGGAAAGATCACGTCACCCGGACGTTTGAGACCCGCCTCAAGGCTGACGCAGACCCGGCCGCTAGTCTCGCGATGTGGACGTCTATCGCAGCCGGCCCCGCGTCGGCCACATTCAGTTCCTGAACTGCCTGCCCCTCTACTGGGGGCTCGCCCGAACCGGCACGCTGCTGGACCTGGAGCTGACCAAGGACTCCCCCGAGAAGCTCAGTGAGCGGCTCGTCGAGGGGGACCTCGACATCGCTCCGATCACCCTCGTGGAATTCCTCCGCAACGCCGACCGGCTCGTCGCCTTCCCCGACATCGCCGTCGGCTGCGACGGCCCGGTCATGTCCTGCGTGATCGTTTCGCAGGTGCCGCTGGAGCAGCTCGACGGAGCCCGGGTCGCCCTGGGATCCACCTCCCGTACGTCCGTACGCCTCGCCCAGCTGCTGCTTTCCGAGCAGTACGGCGTACGGCCCGACTACTACACCTGCCCGCCCGACCTGAGCGTGATGATGCAGGAGGCGGACGCGGCCGTACTGATCGGGGACGCCGCGCTGCGCGCCTCCCTGCACGACGCTCCCCGGCTCGGGCTGACCGTGTACGACCTGGGGCACATGTGGAAGGAGTGGACCGGACTGCCGTTCGTCTTCGCCGTCTGGGCCGCCCGCAAGGACTACCTGGAACGCGAGCCGGCCGTCGTGCGCGAGGTCCACGAGGCCTTCCTCTCCTCCCGGGACGTATCCCTCGAAGAGGTCACCAAGGTCGCCGAGCAGGCGGCCCGCTGGGAGGCCTTCGACGCCGAGCTGCTGGAGCGATACTTCACCACGCTCGACTTCCGCTTCGGGCCGGAACAGCTCGCCGGCGTAAGGGAATTCGCGCGCCGCACGGGACCGACGACCGGCTATCCCGCCGATGTATCCGTGCAGCTCCTGGAAGCCGCGGTACCGGAGCCCGTCTTGGCACCGGTCGTGGAGTCCTGACCGATTCACCCGCTGTTTCCGGTGGCTTCCATTCCATTCCTTTCCGCTTTCCGCGCGCACGGCACGGGAATGCGGAAAGGAATGCAATCCCTACGAGGCGTCCGCCAGCAGGCTCAGGCCGACGAGCAGCCCGAACACGGAGGCGACGGCCACCAGCGTGACCAGCAGCATCACCCAGCCGCCGACGATGCCCGCCAGAGCCATGCCCTTCCCGTCCCCAGACAGCCGCCGGGCCCGGAAGCGGCCCACGTGCCCGGCCGGGACCGCGATCAGCGCGCACAGCAGGGCCAGGCCGACGAAGATCGGCGGGTTGAGCCAGGCGATGGGCGTGGCGAAGTTGGCCATCGCCCCGAAGCTGCCCAGTGCGAAGAACACGCTGACCTTGGCCGCCCGGTTCCTTCCGGGCAGGACCGCCTCGCTCATGGTTCGGTTCCCCTCCGCAGACGTACGACGGCCGCCACCGTAACGCCCTAAGGTGCTGTCAAGGATCTTCCCGGGGGATGGGGGACGCGATGCAGCCGCTCGAAGCGGGCGAACCACGGACCATCGGCGCGTACCGGCTTTTGGGCCGGCTCGGCGCCGGCGGAATGGGCCGGGTCTACCTGGGGCGGAGCGCGGGCGGCCGCACCGTGGCCGTCAAGATCGTGCACCCGCACTTCGCCGCCGACGAGGAGTTCCGCGCCCGCTTCCGCCGCGAGGTGGAGGCCGCGCGGCGGGTCGGCGGCGAGTGGACCGCTCCCGTACTGGACGCCGACCCGGAGGCGGCCGTGCCCTGGGTGGCGACCGGGTACGTGGCCGGGCCCTCGCTGGACCGGGCCGTCGCCGGGCACGGGCCGCTGCCGGAGGCCTCGGTGCGGGCCGTCGGCGCGGGGCTGGCCCGCGCCCTGGTGGCCGTGCACGGGCTGGGGCTCGTACACCGGGACGTGAAGCCGTCGAACGTGATGCTGACCCTGGACGGGCCCCGGCTGATCGACTTCGGGATCGCGCGGGCCACCGACGGCACCGCCTCGCTCACCTCCACCGGGGTCTCCGTCGGCTCGCCGGGCTACATGTCGCCCGAGCAGATCCTCGGCAAGGGGATCACCGGGGCCGCCGACGTGTTCTCCCTCGGCGCGGTCCTGGCCTTCTCCGCGACCGGCCGCCCGCCGTTCACCGGGGACAACTCGGCGACCCTCCTCTACAAGGTGGTCCACGAGCCGCCGGAGCTGGACGATGTCCCGCCCGGCGCGCTGCGCGGGCTGATCGAGGCCTGTCTGGCCAAGGCCCCCGCCGACCGCCCGTCCCCGGGCGCCGTCGCGGAGGCCCTCGCCCCCGCCCTGGGCGCCCCGGGCTGGCTGCCCGCACCCCTGGTCGAGGAGGCCAGCCGGGCCGCCGTGGCCCTGCTCGACCTCGACGCCGGCCCCGCCGAAGCCGGGTTCGGACCCCCGCCGCCCGCCGAGGCGCCGTCCGGGCCGGTGCCGTTCACGACCCCGTCGTACGGGGGCCAGGCCGCGGGGTCCCCGTACGGTCCTCCGGGCACGGGCGGCGGTCCGTACGGCGGCCCCTACGCGCCGGCGGGCCCCTACGGCACCCCCGACGCGACCGCCGGGAGCGTGCCGCAGCCGCGGACCGCGCCGGACTCCGGGCGCCAGGTCAGCCTCAGCGCGGCCGGGCGCCGCTTCAGCTGCACCCTCGTACTGGCCGCCGCCGCGGTGCTGACCGGGCTGGTGGGCGGGCTGTACGGGATGGGGCTGCTGCCCGGGACGGGCGGCGGCAAGGAGCGTGACCTGGCCGACGCCCAGAGCTCCTCGTCCCCGCCCGCCGGATCCCGGCCCACGGGGACGGCCGCCGCCACGGCGCCCCCCGCCACGTCATCCCCCGACACCGCGTCCCCCCGCGCGACGCCGAGCGGGGGCGGGACCCGTACCGACGTCCCCAAGGAGCTCACCGGCACCTGGAAGGGAACGGTCACCACCACCGGCAGGCTCTCCACCGAGTTCGAGATCACCATCAAGGACGGCAAGGTCGGTGAGGTCGTCGCCCGGGACAAGTCGATCATTCCGGTCCTCGGAACGGACTGCAGCGGCGACTGGCGGCTGGCCTCGGCCACCGACCGCTCCCTCGTCCTCGACACGTCGGACGGCCCCAACCCGGCGCCCGGCATCTGCTCCAACGGCTCCAAGAACGAACGCTTCACCCTCAACGACAACGGAACGCTCCACTACAAGTCGGGCGACGGACCGGCCGGAAACCCCGAGGGCGACCTCACCCGTAGCCCCTGAACGCCGCCGACGGGCCCTGGCGTAGGCTGGATCGGTCCGTACCTCTTGACACCGCCGAAAGGTGACGCACCGGTGACCGACCAGGCCGCTCTCCAGTCTGTCCTCGACCGTGCCGCCGCAGGGGGCCGGATCACCAAGGAAGAGGCGCTCGACCTCTACCGCCACGCGCCGCTGCACGCCCTGGGCCAGGCGGCCGACGCGGTGCGCCGCCGCCGCTACGCGGGCACCGAGCACATCGCGACGTACATCATCGAGCGGAACATCAACTACACGAACGTGTGCGTCACGGCGTGCAAGTTCTGCGCCTTCTACGCGGCCCCCAAGGACACGAAGAAGGGCTGGACGCGCGACCTCGACGACATCCTGCGCCGCTGCGCGGAGACCGTCGAGCTCGGCGGCACGCAGATCATGTTCCAGGGCGGCCACCACCCGGACTTCGGCGTCGAGTACTACGAGCACCACTTCTCCGCCATCAAGCAGGCCTACCCGCAGCTGGTCATCCACTCCCTCGGCGCCTCCGAGGTCGAGCACATGGCCCGCATCTCCAAGGTGTCGGTGGAGGAGGCCATCCAGCGCATCCACGCCGCCGGCCTCGACTCCTTCGCGGGCGCCGGCGCCGAACTGCTGCCGGAGCGGCCCCGCAAGGCGATCGCCCCGCTCAAGGAGTCCGGCGAGCGCTGGCTGGAGATCATGGAGATCGCCCACAAGCTGGGCGTGGAATCCACCTCCACCATGCTGATGGGCACCGGCGAGACCAACGCCGAACGCATCGAGCACATCGCGATGATCCGTGACACGCAGGACCGCACCGGCGGCTTCCGCGCCTTCATCCCGTACACGTACCAGCCCGAGAACAACCACCTCAAGGGCCGCACGCAGGCGACGATCTTCGAGTACTTGCGCATGATCGCGATCGCGCGCCTCTTCCTCGACAACATCGCGCACATCCAGGGCTCCTGGCTCACCGTCGGCAAGGAGGCGGGCCAGCTCTCCCTGCACTACGGCGCGGACGACCTCGGCTCGATCATGCTGGAGGAGAACGTCGTCTCCTCGGCCGGCGCCAAGCACCGCTCCAACCGCCAGGAGATCATCGACCTGATCCGCAAGGCGGGCCGCACCCCGGCGCAGCGCGCGACGACGTACGAGCACCTCGCCGTGCACGACGACCCGGCGAACGACCCCGTCGACGAGCGCGTCGCCTCGCACATCTCCTCGATCGCCATCGAGGGCGGCACGGCCCACCCCGAGCTGAAGCTCATCTCGACGAACTGACCCGACCCACACGAACCGACGCCGACGAGCCGATGCGTACGCTCCATTCCGCCGAACTCCTCCTCCCCGGGCCGGGATCCGCGCCGGTGGCCGACGGCGCGGTCCTGGTCGAAGGCGACCGGATCGCGGCGCTCGGCCCCTTCGGCGAGCTCGCCGAACGCTTCCCGCACGCCCGCGCCCGCCGCTGGCCAGGGCTGCTCACCCCGGGCCTGCTGGTGAGCGGGGCCGACGAGCTGCTGGAGCGCACGTACTACCCGGACGACCCGTACGAGATCACCGAGCTCGGCGCCGACCCCATCAACGGGGAGGCGGAGCTGGAAGAGCTGAAGCTGACCGAGGCCCGCTGGGGCAACAGCGCCCGGCGCGGCACCCAGAAGCTCCTCGCGCGCGGGGTCGTCGCGGTCACGGGCCGCTTCACGGTCACGGCGGTGCGCACGGCGGTGTCCCGCTCCGGCCTGACGATCCTGCCGCCGGCGGCGCAGGAGGGCACGCCCTCCCTGGACCCGTTCGCCGGGCGGGACACGGCCGGGCAGGCCTTCCACGGGGTACTGGAGGCGGGCGCCCCGGCCCGCTTCGCGGTCTTCGCGGTCGAGGACGAGGCGGCGCTGCTGGAGCGCGGCGCGACGACCTGCGTGGCCACCGTCATCGGCGGCCGTCTGCTGCACCGCCGTCGCTGAGCGACGGGTCGGAGGCCCCTTCCCGCGCGAGGGCGGCGAGCAGACAGGCCTGGAGCCGGCTTATCCCGCCGAGCTTGGCCCGTATGTTCCCGACGTGGAACTTCACCGTGCTGACCGACAGTTGGAGCTGATCGGCGAGCTCCGCGTTGGAGGCGCCGGTGGCCAGCCAGAGGAACACGGCCGATTCCTGCTCGGTGAGCTGGGCCCCCTCGGGCACCTCGGTGCCGTACGAGGGGAACCAGCCGGGGACGGTGAAGCTGACGACTCGCAAGGTTTCCACGGTTATGGGACGTGCGGACCCGACAGATAAGTTCCGTTCGCGTCGTACGGCCAGGCGTTGGCCTTGCAGCCGTGCAGACCCTTGATCTGCTGCATCATCGCGGGCGCAGGCTTGCCCGGGCCGGGGCAGGTCTCGTGCTCGTGGCCGATCTCGTGCCCCACCTCGTGGTTGACGATCAGCGCCCGGTACTCCTCCACGGGCCCCTTGAACTGCGGCGAACCCTCTTGCCAGCGCTTGAGGTTGACGACGACGGTGTGGCCGGCGCGGCAGTTCGTCTCCCCGATCAGTTCGGGCGTGACGACCTCGCACAGCAGGTCAGTGGTCTTCGGCGTCGCGATCTTCACGGTGAAGTCCACCGGCTCGCCGGGCCCGGCCAGCTGGAAGCCGTACGCCGGGTCGTTGGTCCAGCCGCGCGGGTGCCCGAGGATCGTCTCCACGGCCTTCGCGGCGCCGTCCGCGTCCACCCCGCTGCCCTCCTCCACCTCCATGCGCCAGCGGCGCACCGTCCCCTTGCCCTGCGGCCCTCCGGAGGCGGCGGAGGGGGTGAAGACCCCCGGCCGGGCGGGCGCGGCGCTCGTCGCGGTGGGCGACGGCGGGCTCGGGGACGGGGCGGCGGCGGGCGGAGTGGAGTGGTGTGCGGGGGAGGGGGAGCGGCGGCCGCCCTGCGCGGCGGGATCCCCGCCGCCGGAGTTCTCCCCGTCCATCTCGTCGGGTCGGCCGTCGGCCTTCTCGCGGCCGCCGGCGACGGTCGCCCCGTCGTCCGAGGTCATCGCGTACGCGGTCACGCCCACCGCGACCGCCAGGACCGCCGCCGTGCCGACGAGCGTGCGCCGCAGCCGTCTTCGCCGCTCGGCGCGGCGTCTGGCACGCGGATGGTTCGGGGTGCTCTGGCGCGATCGACCGGTGTTATGGCCTGCCGGCATCGTGAAGCCCTCTGTTTCCGGCGGCCACTGCCCGGATCGGCCGCGATTCGGGTGCCGGCCCGGGGGGTGACCCTCGCACCGGGCCGCACCCCGCCAGTCAACGCGGCCGCACGCGCCCGGCGTAACTGTCCTTCGGGCCAGTTGTGGGGCAGGTCGTACCGGTTCGTGGAGCCCCCGCCGCAGGGACGGGCGGGGCCTGAGAGGATGGCTCCGTATCCGCCGATCCGTACCGCACGCACACCGAGGGGCCAACGCCAGTGACCCGCGCTTCCCTGGACAAGCAGCCGCACGAAGTCGCCTCGATGTTCGACGACGTCGCGGCGAACTACGACCTCACCAACGACGTGCTCTCCCTCGGCCAGGACCGGGTGTGGCGCAAGGAGGTCGCCAAGGCGGTCGCCGCGCGCCCCGGGCACAAGGTCCTCGACCTGGCCGCCGGCACCGCGACCTCCTCGCTGCCCTTCGCCGCGACCGGCGCGTACGTCGTCCCCTGCGACTTCTCCCTCGGGATGCTGCGCGAGGGCAAGAAGAAGCACCCGTGGCTGCCGCTGACCGCGGGCGACGCGACGAAGCTGCCGTTCAAGGACGACGTCTTCGACAGCGTGACGATCTCCTTCGGGCTGCGCAACGTCCAGGACACCGAGGGCGCGCTGCGCGAGCTGTACCGGGTGACGAAGCCCGGCGGCAAGGTCGTCATCTGCGAGTTCTCGCAGCCCACGTGGGCGCCGTTCCGCACGGTCTACATGGAGTACCTGATGCGCGCGCTGCCGCCGGTGGCCCGCGCGGTGTCCTCCAACCCCGACGCGTACGTGTACCTGGCCGAGTCCATCCGTGAATGGCCCGACCAGCCGGCCCTCGCCGGGCTCCTGCAGAAGGCGGGCTGGTCCAAGGTCGCGTGGCGCAACCTGAGCGGCGGCATCGTGGCCCTGCACCGGGGCGTCAAGGCCTGATGGACTACGACGCCCTGCTGGAGCGGATCGCGAAGGACATCGCCCCGCTCGTCGGGAGCGGCACGCCCGCCGCGTACATCCCGGCGCTCGGGGCGGTCGACGCGAACCGCTTCGGGATGGCCATCGCCGGCGTCGACGGCAGTGTGCACGGGGTGGGGGACTGGCAGGTGCCGTTCTCCACCCAGTCGATCACCAAGGTCTTCGCCCTCGCCCTGGCCCTCGCCGAGGGCGGCGACAGCCTGTGGGAGCGGGTCGGGAGGGAGCCCTCCGGCAACCCGTTCAACTCGCTGGTGCAGCTGGAATACGAGAACGGCATCCCGCGCAACCCGTTCATCAACGCGGGCGCGCTCGTGGTCACCGACCGGCTCCAGACCCTCACGGGTGACGCGAGCAGCGAACTCCTCACCTTCCTGCGCACCGAAAGCGGAAACGAGTCCCTGGCCTTCGACCCGGAGGTGGCGGCCTCCGAGCAGGAGCACGGCGACCGCAACGCGGCCCTCGCCCACTTCATGGCCTCGTACGGCAACATCGACAACCCCGTGCCGGCGCTCCTGGACCACTACTTCTGGCAGTGCTCCATCGAGATGACCTGCGCCGACCTGTCCCGTGCGGGCCTCTTCCTGGCCCGGCACGGCCTGCGCGCGGACGGCTCGCGCCTCCTCACGCGCAGCGAGGCCAAGCAGATCAACGCGGTGATGCTGACCTGCGGGACGTACGACGCGGCCGGCGAGTTCGCCTACCGCGTGGGTCTGCCGGGCAAGAGCGGCGTCGGCGGCGGCATCATCGCGGTCGTCCCGGGCCAGTGCGTCCTGACGGTCTGGAGCCCGGGCCTGGACGCCCAGGGCAACTCGGTGGCGGGCGTGGCCGCCCTGGACCGCTTCACGACGTTGACGGGGCTGTCCGTGTTCTAGGGAGTACGAGTCCACGGGCGACCCGCCCCCACCCCCTCTGTGGTGAGTGGGCAGCCGCCGGGACGGGGTGGCGGGGTGTGGGGGGAGAAGTCCCGACCGCGCGTGACCCCGTACCCCCCGCCCGCCCCCGCCCCGCCCTCACCCCCGGGTGAGCGTGAGTTCGTACCGGCGGCCGTGGCGCTTGCCGCCCGGGAGGGGGAAGGTCTTCGCCAGCGTCATGCCGAGGCGTTCCGCGACCGCGGAGGAGCGGGTGTTGGCGTCGTCGATCATCGCCACCACCTGGGGGACCCCCGCTTCCCGTACGCGTTCCAGGGTGGCCAGTGCCGCGGCGTACGCGTACCCCCGCCCCCACGCGGACCGGCTCAGCCGCCAGCCGATCTCGATCTCGCCGACCGGCCCCCATGCCTTTTCGCGGGGCCACGGCTGGGCGCCGGTGAAGCCGATGACGGTGCCCTCGCCGTCGAGCAGGGTCCACAGGCAGTAGCCGAGCTGGGCGTCGTGCATGCGCTGGCGCGCGGTGATCTCCTCGTACGCGGACAGCTCCGCGGGACCGCCGAGGAATTCCATGACGTCGGGGTCGTCGAACGCCCGGTGCCAGGCGAGGGCGTCCTCGTCGGTGGGTACGCGCAGCTCTATGACGGGGAGCGGCCGGGTCGGCGGGGTGTTCATGTGGCAGCCCTTCGGATCGCGATCTCTGTCGCTGCATAGACTGCACATGTCCGGGGCCGCCCGGCACCCCTTATCGAGATCGAGCCTTCGGGAGACCCCGCAGTGACCGAGCCCCTCTCCGAACACTCCGCGGACGTGATCGTCGTCGGGGCCGGGCCCGCCGGCTCGACCACCGCCTACTACCTCGCCAAGGCCGGACTCGACGTCCTGCTGCTGGAGAAGACGGCCTTCCCCCGCGAGAAGGTCTGCGGCGACGGGCTGACCCCGCGCGCCACCAAGCAACTGGTGGCGATGGGCATCGACATCTCCGAGGAAGCCGGCTGGCTGCGCAACAAGGGCCTGCGCATCATCGGCGGCGGGCAGCGGCTCCAGCTGGATTGGCCGGAACTCGCCTCCTTCCCGGACTACGGACTCGTCCGCAAGCGCGACGACTTCGACGAGACCCTGGCCCGCCAGGCGCAGAAGGCCGGCGCCCGCCTGTACGAGCGCTGCAACGTGGGCGAGCCGATCCGCGACCCGCGCACGGGGCACATCACCGGCGTGCAGGCGAAGCTCGGCGAGGAGAAGACCCCGGGCACCTTCCACGCCCCGCTCGTGGTCGCCGCGGACGGCAACTCCTCCCGCCTGTCGCTCGCGATGGGCTTGCACCGGCGTGAGGACCGGCCCATGGGCGTGGCCGTCCGTACGTACTTCACCTCGCCCCGCCACGACGACGACTACCTGGAGTCCTGGCTGGAGCTGTGGGACCGGCGCGGCCCGCAGGACCGGCTGCTGCCCGGCTACGGCTGGATCTTCGGCATGGGCGACGGCACGTCCAACGTCGGCCTCGGCATCCTCAACTCCTCCTCCGCCTTCAAGGAGCTGGACTGGCGCGAGGTCCTCAAGGCCTGGTGCGCCTCCATGCCGGAGGACTGGGGCTACACCCCCGAGAACATGACCCAGCCGATCCGCGGCGCGGCCCTGCCGATGGCCTTCAACCGGCAGCCGCACTACACCAAGGGCCTGCTGCTGGTCGGCGACGCGGGCGGCCTCGTCAACCCGTTCAACGGCGAGGGCATCGCCTATGCGATGGAGTCCGGCCAGATCGCGGCCGACGTCATCGTCCAGGCCCACGCCCGCGCCACCCCGGCGCAGCGCGAGCTGGCGCTGCACAACTACCCGAAGGTGCTCAAGGAGACGTACGGCGGCTACTACACGCTGGGCCGCGCCTTCGTGAAGCTGATCGGCAACCCGGCGGTCATGAAGATCGCCGCGCAGCGCGGTCTGACCCACCCGGTGCTGATGCGCTTCACCCTGAAGATGCTGGCCAACCTCACCGACCCGACGGGCGGCGACGCGATGGACCGCATCATCAACGGCCTCTCGAAGGTGGCCCCGAAGGCCTAGCGGTCGGAGTGGACGGCGGCGTCGTCGGAGTCGGCGGCGCCGCCGTGCACCGTGCGTACGCAGCGGGCCAGTAGGGCCAGGCCGCAGACCAGCAGGGCGCCGGAGGCGGTCCAGCCGAGGCCGAGGGTGAGGGCGTTGCCGGGCTTCTGCCAGGGGCGGGCGGTGGTCAGCAGCCAGCCGCCGACGGCGAGCATGCCGAGGCCCAGTGCGGCCGGCAGGGCGGTGGGGTCGCCGGCGCCGCGGTGTTCGTACGGCTTCGGATTCACGGGGCCACCGCCTACAGGTCGAACGATGTGAACGCGCCGCTGCCTATCTTCGCAGGGCCTCGGCCGGTTCGATACGGGCTGCCCGCCAGGCGGGATAGAGGCCGGCCAGCAGTCCGGTGACCAGCCCGGTCAGCGGGGCCGCGGCGACGGTGGCCGGGTGGATGACCGGGGTCCAGTCGCGGGCCAGGGAGACGCCGACCACGGTCAGTTCGCCGAGGGAGGTGCCGACCAGCCCGCCGAGCGCGCCCAACGCCGCGGATTCGGTGAGGAACTGGGCCGAGATGTGCCGGCCCCGCGCGCCGAGCGCACGGCGCAGCCCGATCTCGCCGGTCCGCTCCAGCACGGCGACGAGGGTGGTGTTGGCGATCCCGACCGCGCCGATGACCAGGCAGATACCGGCGAGCAGCAGGAACAGCGAGCTCAGGTCGGAGGTGACGCCGGAGCGCAGCATCCGCGGATCGGGCGGCGGTACGGCGTTCAGGTACTCGGGGTGGTCGGGGCGCAGCGCCAGCGGAGCGAGGTCGGCGACCTGGCGGGCGGCGCCGAGCCGGGTGGCGATCAGCATGCTCGCGCTGCCGGGCGAGGGCTGCCCCCACAGCTCCTCGGCGGTGGCCCGGGGCACGAGCACGGACAGCAGGTTCTCGGGCTTCCGCTCCACGTCGGAGATGATCCCCGCCACGGTGAACGGCTCCTGCCCGATGTAGAGCGCGGGCCGGGTCGCCAGGGTGGTGATGCCGAGGCGGCCCGCGAGTCCGCCGCCGATGACGACCACGCGGGCCCTGCTCCGCTCGGCGAACTCGTCGTAGAGACGGCCCTCCTGGAGGGTGGGCACGAGCGCGGCCACGGCACCGGGGGAGGCGGCGACGACGGACGCGCCGCTGCCGTTGGAGTCCGTACCGCCTCCCGGGGAGGGGAGGGAGCCGATGGGGGTGCGCGAGTCCAGCCGTACCGTCCACAGCACGCCGGCGTGCTCGATGCCGGCGACGGCGCGCAGCCGCTGTTCGGCGTCGGCGGGGAGGCCGGGTCCGGCGAACTCGTTCTGCCGGCCGGCGACGTCCTCGATGGTCACCTCGGTGGCGGTGAGCACGTTGAACCGGCCGTCGATCTGCGAGGAGATGGTGGCGGTGAGGCCGAGCACGGCCACGAAGCTGCCGACGCCGAGGACGGTGCCGAGGGCGGTGAGCACGGCCCGGCCGGGGCGGCGCAGCATGCCGGCGACGGCCTCCGAGAGGGCGTCGCGTACGGACAGCCGGGTCGGCCTGACGGCGCTCACGTACGCAGCCGCCCGTCGCGGATGGTGACGGTCCTGGCGCCGCGCCGGGCCACCTCGGGGTCGTGGGTGATGACGAGCACGGTCATTCCGGAGGCGTGGAGTTCGTCGAGCAGCCCCAGTACGGAGGCGGCGTTGGCGGAGTCGAGGTTGCCGGTGGGCTCGTCGCACAGGAGCAGCGAGGGCCGTCCGACGAGGGCGCGGGCGATGGCCACGCGCTGCCGCTCGCCACCGGACAGCCGCCCGGGCACGGCGTCGGCGCGGTGCCCGAGCCCGACCTGGTCGAGCGCCTCGCGGGCCCGTACGAGGCGCTGCGCGCGCGATGTTCCGGTGTAGAGCATGGCGAGGGTGACGTTCTCCAGGGCGGACCGGTGGGGCAGGAGGTGGAAGGACTGGAACACGAACCCGATGCGCCGGCCGCGCAGGGCGGTGCGCTCCCGGTCGGGGAGGGCGGCGGTGTCGATGCCGTCGAGGAGGTAGTTCCCGGTGGTGGGGGAGTCGAGCAGTCCGGCGACGTTGAGGAAGGTGGACTTCCCGGAGCCGGAGGGGCCCACGACGGTGATGAACTCACCTCGTTTCACGGTCAGTGCGCAGGGGTGCAACGCCTCGACGGGTGGTGGCCCGGGGTAGGTGAGCCCTACCCCGCGGAACTCGATGACGGGCACGGATCCGTCGACGTCGTCCCCGGGCAGGGCGTCGTCGGGGGCACGGCGCGGCCGCGGAAACCTCACGAACCGCCTCCCGCGGAGGCCCTGCCCGGCTTCGGCGATTCGCCGCGGCCCTTGGCCGGTTCCCGGGGGGCGATGCCGATGACGACCCGGGTGCCGGCCGCGAGGTCGCCGTTCTTGACGGGGGTCACGGCCACGTAGCCGTCGCCGCTGGTGCCCGTCCGGACCGGTATGCGCCGCTGGGTGCCGTCGGTGGAGACGGCCGTCACGAGGGTCTGGCCGTCCGGGCTCGCGGAGACCGCGGTGACCGGGACCACGAGGGCCTCGCCGTCGGTGGCGGCGGACTCGATGGTCAGCCGTACGTCCTGCCCCGCGAAGGCGGCGGGCAGCGGCTGGTCGGCGCGGACCACCATGCGGTAGCCGAGGTCGGCGCCGCCGGCGCCGGCTCCGCCACTGCCGCCCTTGCCCTGGGAGGCGTCGCCCTGGGTCCCGCCCTGCTGCCCGTTCGACCGGCCGCCGCCCGGCTGCTGTCCGGTGGAGCGTTCGCCGGCCACCGCCGCCACCTTGCCGCGGGCGTCGGTGCCGGCCACCTCGGAGGAGACCACCACGGACATGCCCGCCCGCAGCAGCTGCTTCTTGTCGTCCTTGAGGTACGCCTCCACGACGAGTTCACCCGCGGACAGGGTGAGCACCGAACCGGACACGGGCCCGCCGATCCGGCCCCCGACGGCGCTGACCCGGGCGGGGAAGGCCCCGAGGAACACGGTCTCGGAGGCGGGGAGCACCGGCCCGTCGGCGGCCTCGGCCGCCGCGAGCTTGGCCCGGGCGTCGGCGAGCGCCTGCCGGGCCCGGGTCAGGGTCCGACCGGAGTCGCCCGCACCGCCGGCGCCCTTTCCGCCGCCCGAGGAGCCTGCGGCACCCGTCGTACCCGTCGCACCCTTCGGGCCCTGGGACGCGGACGGGCCGGGGGGCGTCGCCCCGCCCCCGCCCCCGCTGCCGCCCCCGTCGGCACCGGCAGAGGCGGCGGTAGAGGCATTGGCACTGGCCTGGGCGTCCTCCAGGGCCCACTCGGCCGACCGTACGGACTCCCGCGCGGCCTTCAGCACCTCCGCGCCGTCCGCCACGGCGGGTAGCGGGTCGTACCCGATGGCCTTGTACAGAGCGGCGAGCGCGGCCTTCGTACCGGCCCCGAACACGCCCTTCGCGTCGCCGCCCGTGCCGTGCCCGAGCTCGCGCAGGGCCTGCTGCAGCTGGGCCACGTCGTCGCCGGTGGCGCCCGGCTTGAGGTCCCGGTAGACGGGCAGGGCCCCCCTGAGGGCGAACACCGGCCGCCCCGAGACCTCCGCCAGCAGCTGCCCGGCCGCGACCGGGTCCCCGGCCTTGAGCGGCAGCTTCGTCACCACCGGCGTGCCGGCGCCCTCGGCGGAGCGCGGCTGCGGAGCGACGTCGACGCTCTGGTCGGCGACGACGGTCCCCCGCATCACCACCTTCTGCGCGAGCACCCGCCGCTCGACCTCGGCGGTCAGCACGCTCTGCGCGGGCGGCCCGGTCTCGGCGGCCACCTGCGCGGGCGACTTCACCAGCGTGGTGGCCAGCAACCCGCCGACGGCCATGAGCGCGGCCCCGGCGACGACGCCGAACACCACCTTCCGCCCGCGCGCGAGCCCGCCGGAGTCCGGGGCACCCTTCTCGACGTCGGCGCCGTCCTGTTCGTCGACGGTCGTCACGTCCACTACGACGTCCTGCAGTTCACTCACCTGCCGAGACCGACGTTGTCGGCGGCGCCGGCGTCGCGTTCGGCCCTGCACTTCGTCATGGCGTCCATGTGCTTGGTCCTGAGCTCGGCCGCCTGCTCCGAGGTCACGGCCCCGACGGCCGTGTTCCCGGTCGTCGGATCGGGATCCGGGTACCAGGAGACGCCGTTCGCGCGCAGGCACCGGGCCTCCGCACGCGAGGCAGCGAGGATCTTCGGGTCGGCCGGCACGGGGGAGGGCGGCGGCGGGGCCTTGTCCTCGCAGGCCGCCTGCGCGGCCGGGAGCTTCTCCAGCGACGGCGGATCGTCCTTGTTCACGCGGGGCGCGCCGTAGTCGGTGTGCCTGATCTTCACCCCGTTCGCCTTGAGGCAGTCGTAGTAGGCGATCTCCTCCTTGGTGGGCGGAGGGCTGTCACTTGCCTTCGGCTCACCCTCACCCGAGCAGGCGGTGAGCGCGAGGGACGCGGCGACGAACAGGGCTGTTGCGTACTTGCGCATGCTGGCGCTTCCCCCGGGGTGGGAATGTGGAATGGGGGCGTCCGCACGACGGGAAGGCGTGCGTCCGCGGTTCGTGATCCTAAGGAGAGGTGCGGAGGGACTACAAGTGCTCCCTGGTGCAACCTTTTTGACGGTCCATGAAGCGAGAGCGGGTGCGCGTGAATGCGAACCGGCTGCCGCTGGTCTCCGCTTGGTCAAAGCAGGTCGGGGATGCGCTTCCGTCCATTTCTACAATGGTGAATGTATGAACGAACAAGGCCTCTCGTGGTGACGGATTTCAAAGCCCTGACATGAGCGTCGACCTCGAGAACGGGACTTCGACGCGCGAGTCCGCTCAGCGGTCACCGCGGCACTTCCTCAAGGCGTCCACGTGCTCCCGCTTGAGCGAGGACCATTGCTCGGGGGTGCCCTTGCGGTCGTCGATCTCGGCGGTCACCGGGTCCGGGTCCGGATACCAGGTGATGCCCTCGGCCCGCAGGCAGCCGGCCTCCTTTCGTGCGGCGGCGAGCCTTTCGGGGGTGGCCTGCTGGGGCTTCGGCGGCGGCGGAAGCTTGCCCTCGCACGCCTTCTTGGCGGCGGCCTCCTTCTCGGGCGGCTGGGGCTTGTCCTTGTCCACGCGAGGATCCCCGTAGCTGGTGTGCGTGATCGGCAGGCCCTGCTCCTCGAGGCAGTCGTAGTAGGCGATTTCCTCGGCCGTGGGCGGCGGGCTGTCGCTTGCCTCGGGCTCCTTTTCGCCGCCGCATCCCGTCAGTGAAATGCAGATGAGGAGGGCGGGGATGAAATGGCGAACACGCATGTCGGGTTCCCTTTCTGCGATACAAGCGGAATCCGGGAATCGGAGTCGGGAGGTCGGCGGAGTGCGCCGCCAGATAGTAGGTAGCCGTTCGGATGGGACGCAAGTTGCCTTTCGGGCAACGTAGGTGACTGTCCATCAGGCGAGAAAGGCCTTGTCTCGGATCGCCCGCGACTGTTGAATCCACGCCGGGCGGGAATCCGTTGAATCGACCCCGCCGCGACATCCGCTTTTTCACCGAAGAGTGAGGTACGCGTGATGGACAAGAACATGCGCAAGTTGGTGGCCGGCTGCGTCTCCGCCGTTTCGGTGGGAGCCGTTCTCCTGGGAGCCGCCGGACCGGCGGCCGCCTACGGGAGGGACGGAACGCTGGAGGACCAGGAGTTCGGTCTCTACTACTGGCAGAACCGATCCGGTTGCGTCTTCGACCTGGTGACCAGCGATCTGAACTTCGCCGACGACAAGTACCGGGGATCGTGCTCCGCGAGCGGGGACCCGGTGAACGACACCACCGAGTCCTACTGGAACCGGGACGTCTACGCCTGGAAGGTCGGCACCGACAAGGACCTGGGCGGCAACGTCGGCGAGCTTCCGTCGAAGTACTTCGGCAACGCCTCGGCGACCTTCAAGAACAGGATCAGCTCGGCCAAGTACACCCTCCACGCCTGATCCGGAAGAAGGAGTCCCGAGCGATGCGCACCCCCCGGCGCCTGCGGTCCGCCGCCGCCCCGGCCGTCCTGCTGGCGGTCACGCTCGTGGCCGGCTGTTCCGGTGCCGGTGGCTCCGGGGGCGCGGAGCCCGGCCTCGGTGCGATCGCGGTCGATCCGGCCACGGCCGCGCTGTCGTTCCCCATGGACGCCTACACCGACACCGAAGCCGAGCGGATCCGGATGGGCCGGGCCCAGGAGGCCCTCGTCGCCCGGTGCATGGCGCGGTACGGGTTCACCTACGAGGGGGTGCGGTCCCCCGCGGCCCCCGGCGGCGAGGGGGTCGCGGGGGTCGAGGACCGGCACCGTTACCTCTTCGGGTTGGCCGATCCGGAGTTCGCCGCGGCCCACGGCTACGACAAGTCCGCCGGCGAGGGATCGCCGCCCAAACCGCCCGCCCCGCAGCTGAGCGACAGCGCGTACGTCGTCATGAACGGCGAACAGCGGGGCGAGCAGGGCGGCAAGCCCGTCGACGCGCCCACCGAGGAGGAGGCCGCGCGGCTCGACAGCGGTCTCACGGCGGCCGGGCAGAAGGTGCCGGCCGGCGGGTGCGGGCGGGAGGGGTACCGGAGGCTGTACGCCCCGACCAAGGACAGCGTGGACCTGCTCTTCGTCTTCGGGCTGTCCTCCGAGGCGCACGAGCGGTCGAAGCAGGACTCCCGGGTGCTCAAAGCGCTGAAGAACTGGTCCGGTTGTATGGAAAAGTCCGGATACGGCAGGATCGAGACGCCCTACGACGTCGTCGAGAAGCTGGGCCTGGAGGACGACAGGGGCGGCCCCAAGGCCGTCACGGCCGCCAAGGCCGACGTCGCGTGCAAGCGGGAGGTGAACCTCGTCGGGATCTGGGCAGCCGTCGAGAAGGCCTACCAGGAGCGTCTCGTCGACGAGCACGCCGAGGCGCTCGCCCTGTACGGGAAGCAGCGCGAGGCGCGGTTCAGGCTGGCGGCCTCCCTGGCGTGAGCGGCGCGAGAGGCACGAGCGGCGCGAGAGGCACGAAAGGGCCGGCACTCCACCCCCGAGCGGGGGAGTGCCGGCCCTTTCGCGTCGTTCCTGTGCCTCACACGGCTCAGAGGACGCGAACGGCGCCCGTCGGCTTGTCGTAGCTCAGGCTGCGCTCGACGATGCCCGTGCTGGGGTTCTGCGCGCCGACGAACTTGCCGCCGCCGACGTAGATGGCGACGTGGTACGCGGAGCCGCGGGGGCCCCAGTACAGGATGTCGCCGGGCTGCAGGGCGCTCAGCGAGACCGAGGTGCCCCGCGAGGACTGGTCCTGCGACATGCGCGGCAGGGAGATGTTCGCCTGGCGGTAGGCGGCCTGCACGAGGCCGGAGCAGTCGTACGAGGACGGGCCGGTGCCGCCGCTCACGTACGCCTTGCCGACCTGGGCGCGGGCGAAGTTGACGATCGCGGCGGCCGAGCCGGTGGCCGGCGCGGTCACGGTGCCCACGCCCGCCTCGGAGCCCGAGCCGGAGGCCGAGGTGCTCTGGAGGTTGGTCCGGGAGGAGGAACGGGTGGCGCGATCGGCCTCCGCCTTGCGGGCGGCCTCGTCCGCGGCCTTCTTCTCCTCGTCGGCCTTCTTCTGGGCCTCTTCCTTGGCCTGCTTCGCCTCGGCGGCGGCGCCGGTGCGGGCCGTCTCCTCCTGGGCGTTCAGTTCGCCGAGGACGGCGGCCGACTGGGTGTTCTCCGCGGCCGTGGTGACGGCGGAGGAGACCTCGGCGGCCAGGTCCAGGTTCAGGACCGGCATTTCGAGCGTCGTCTCGGCCACGGGCTCGGAGGGGGACGCGCTCGCGGTGCCGGCCATGGCCAGGGTGCTGAGGACGCCACCGGCAACTCCGGCGCGGACCGCGAGCTTCGAGGCGCTGCGGCGGGGCTTCCGGTGGCTGGGTATGTGAGCGGTGTGGGACATGAGAACAACCGCTATCAGGGGCGTAGGGGTCCCATCAAGAAACGTGGTCTGCGCCACAGTTGCGCGCGAAGCGTGCGAACCGGGCGCGTCGCGAACCTTATTGACGCCGTAACGGGCGAAACGGACATGCCCCTACAGGGCTGTGATCATGGGGTTTCCGCAATAAGTCCGAATTGATCTCCGCTTACCATCCCTCCGCACTGATGGCCAAGCCCTCTTTCGGAACGGCGGATTCACAGTGGCGCAGGTCACACGACGGTCTCACTGTGAGGGTGTTGTGCCCCGTCCGTGATCCGCCTGTGAACCAGCCGGGGAGGCCGAGGGTGTAGGGAGGCGCGCGACGGGCCGGCGGCGAGCGGTCCGTGGGTCGGCGGCGGGGTCGCGCCGCCGGACCGCCGGGTCCGATGATCCGGCCCGGCAGTCGCGCGGTGCGGCGGGGCGGTCACGCGGCGTGATCGGCGTCGGTTCGGCCCGGCGCCCGGCTCGCGGGCCGGCCCGCTCGTGAACGGATGCGCTTTGGCCCGGTCCCCCGGAGGCGTCGGCCGGTCCCGCGTCCACCTCCGTACGCGGGGCCTAACCCGACCGGGGGAGGCCGATCCCTTTATCACTCCGGCGTCGGCGCCGCCAATTTGCCTGCACGGTCCATCGTTTGATAGGGCGACCCGGCCTCTACCTGCGGTAACGGGCCCGGATGTCACCTTTGGTGATCATGTGGATGCTTCGCGTACGAAGATCACCACTCATCGGACTTCATGATCGTTCGTCAGGTGGTGGAGATCACAAACTCGTTGTTGTAACCCGTGTCGCAGATCACAGATGCGCGGGCATAAGATGCGCACCAGTCCGGCTTGTGAACTGCCTCACATGCGAGCGAGGCGGGGCACTCGGCGCCGGCAGCGGTCCAACGGTCAAGGACGACTGGAAGGAGCGAGGAGCGTGAATGCGTACGCGCCCATCCTCGTGCTCGGCGCCCTCGGCGCAGGGTTTGCGATCTTCTCCGTGGTCATGGCCACGCTGATCGGCCCAAAACGGTACAACCGGGCGAAGCTTGAGGCGTACGAGTGCGGCATCGAGCCCACTCCCACGCCGGCCGGTGGCGGTCGCTTCCCCATCAAGTACTACCTCACGGCGATGCTCTTCATCGTCTTCGACATCGAGGTTGTCTTCCTCTACCCCTGGGCCGTCACCTTCGACTCCCTGGGGATCTTCGGGCTCGTCGAGATGCTGCTCTTCGTGCTCACCGTCTTCGTGGCCTACGCCTACGTGTGGCGCCGCGGCGGCCTGGAATGGGACTGAGGGGCTGAATTTTCCATGGGACTGGAAGAGAAGCTGCCGAGCGGCTTTCTGCTGACCACCGTCGAACAGGCCGCGGGCTGGGTGCGCAAGGCATCCGTCTTCCCCGCGACCTTCGGCCTGGCCTGCTGCGCGATCGAGATGATGACCACCGGAGCGGGCCGGTACGACCTGGCCCGCTTCGGCATGGAGGTCTTCCGCGGCTCCCCGCGCCAGGCCGATCTGATGATCGTGGCCGGCCGGGTCAGCCAGAAGATGGCGCCGGTGCTGCGGCAGGTGTACGACCAGATGCCCGCTCCCAAATGGGTCATCTCCATGGGGGTTTGTGCATCTTCAGGCGGAATGTTCAACAACTACGCGATCGTCCAGGGCGTCGACCACATCGTCCCCGTGGACATCTACCTCCCCGGCTGCCCGCCCCGCCCCGAGATGCTGATGGACGCGATCCTCAAGCTCCACCAGAAGATCCAGGGCGGAAAGCTCGGCGTGAACCGGGAAGAGGCGGCCCGCGAGGCGGAGGAAGCGGCCCTCAAGGCACTCCCCATGATCGAGATGAAGGGGCTGCTCCGGTGAGCGAGACCCGAGAGCCGGAGAACGGCAACCCCGAGAACGGCAACAACGTCCCCGCCCCGCGGAACGGCGGCCCCGAGGTCATCGGCGTCCGCAAGGGCATGTTCGGTGCCGGGAACGGCGGCGACACCAGCGGCTACGGCGGCCTGGTCCGCACCGTGGCCCTGCCCGGAGCGAGCCACCGCCCGTACGGCTCCTGGTTCGACGAGGTGGCCGACGAACTCGAAGGCGCCCTGGAGGAGCAGGACCTGGTCCCCGAGAACGCCATCGAGAAGACGGTGGTCGACCGGGGCGAGCTCACCTTCCACATCGCCCGCGAGCACCTCGTCCGCGTCGCCCGCACCCTGCGCGACGACCCGGCGCTGCGCTTCGAGCTCTGCACCGGCGTCTCCGGCGTGCACTTCCCGAACGACAAGGGCCGCGAGCTGCACGCCGTCTACCACCTGCGCTCGCTCACCCACGGCCGGATCCTGCGGCTGGAGGTGTCCGTCCCGGACGGCGACCCGCACGTCCCGTCGCTCGTCTCCGTCTACCCGACCAACGACTGGCACGAGCGCGAGACGTACGACTTCTTCGGCCTGATCTTCGACGGGCACCCGGCCCTCACCCGGATCATGATGCCGGACGACTGGCAGGGCTTCCCGCAGCGCAAGGACTACCCGCTCGGTGGCATCGCCGTCGAGTACAAGGGCGCCCAGATCCCGGCTCCCGACCAGCGGAGGTCGTACAGCTGATGTCCAACACCTCGAACCACGCGTCCTCCCGCGAGACGACCGAAGGCCTCGTCTACACCGTCACCGGCGGCGACTGGGACGAGATCGTCCAGTCCGCGGCCAAGGCCGACGACGAGCGGATCGTCGTCAACATGGGCCCCCAGCACCCCTCCACCCACGGAGTGCTGCGCCTGATCCTGGAGATCGACGGCGAGACGGTCACCGAAGCCCGCTGCGGCATCGGCTACCTGCACACCGGCATCGAGAAGAACCTCGAATTCCGGAACTGGACGCAGGGCACCACCTTCGTCACGCGCATGGACTACCTGACGCCGTTCTTCAACGAGACGGCGTACTGCCTCGGCGTCGAGAAGCTGCTCGGCATCACCGACCAGATCCCGGACCGCGCCACCGTCATCCGCGTCCTGCTGATGGAGCTCAACCGGCTCTCCTCCCACCTGGTGTGCATCGCCACCGGCGGCATGGAGCTGGGCGCGACCACGATCATGATCTACGGCTTCCGCGACCGCGAGCTGATCCTCGACATCTTCGAGCTGATCACCGGCCTGCGCATGAACCACGCGTTCGTCCGCCCCGGCGGCCTCGCGCAGGACCTGCCCCCGGGCGCCGTCGACCAGCTGCGCGAGTTCGTCAAGACGATGAAGAAGAACCTGCCGGAGTACGACAAGCTCGCCACCGGCAACCCCATCTTCAAGGCCCGCATGCAGGACGTCGGCTACCTCGACCTCACCGGCTGCATGGCGCTCGGCGCCACCGGCCCGATCCTGCGCTCCGCCGGCCTGCCGCACGACCTGCGCAAGTCGGACCCGTACTGCGGCTACGAGAACTACGAGTTCGACGTGCCGACCACCGACACCTGCGACTCCTACGGACGCTTCCTGATCCGCCTGGAGGAGATGCGCCAGTCGCTGCGGATCGTCGAGCAGTGCCTGGAGCGCCTGGAGCCGGGACCGGTGATGGTCGCCGACAAGAAGATCGCCTGGCCCGCGCAGCTCGCGATGGGCCCCGACGGCCTCGGCAACTCGCTCGACCACATCAGGAACATCATGGGCACCTCCATGGAGGCCCTCATCCACCACTTCAAGCTGGTGACCGAGGGCTTCCGGGTACCGGCCGGCCAGGCGTACGCGGCCGTCGAGTCCCCCAAGGGCGAACTCGGCGTCCACCTCGTCTCCGACGGCGGCACCCGCCCCTACCGGGTCCACTTCCGCGATCCGTCCTTCACCAACCTTCAGGCCATGGCCGCGATGTGCGAGGGCGGCCAGGTCGCCGACGTCATCGTCGCCGTCGCCTCCATCGACCCCGTGATGGGAGGCGTCGACCGATGACCGACATCTCATTGGGCATGCCGCAGCTTCCCGCCCCCGACTTCCCGGCCGACGTGCGCGAGCGGCTCGAAGCGGACGCGAAGCAGGTCATCGCCCGCTACCCCGACAGCCGCTCCGCGCTGCTCCCGCTGCTGCACCTGTGCCAGTCGGAGGAGGGCCACGTCTCGCGCACCGGCATCCGCTTCTGCGCGGACGTGCTGGGCCTGACGACCGCCGAGGTCACGGCGGTGGCCACCTTCTACACGATGTACCGCCGCAAGCCCTCCGGGGACTACCAGGTCGGCGTCTGTACGAACACCCTGTGCGCGGTCATGGGCGGCGACGCCATCTTCGAGGAGCTCAAGGAGCACCTCGGGGTCGGCAACAACGAGACCACCCCCGACGGCAAGGTCACCCTCGAACACATCGAGTGCAACGCGGCCTGCGACTTCGCCCCCGTGGTGATGGTCAACTGGGAGTTCTTCGACAACCAGACCCCCGAGTCCGCCAAGTCCATGGTGGACGACCTGCTGGCCGGCCGCCCCGTGCAGCCGACCCGGGGCGCGCCCCTGTGCACGTACAAGGAGACCGCCCGGATCCTGGCGGGCTTCCCCGACGAGCGCGAGGGCGCGGTCGAGGCGACCGGCGGCGCCGGCCCCGCCTCCCTGATCGGTCTGCGCATCGCCCGCGGCGAGTCCCCGCGCACCGCGATCGTCCACCCGCGCGGAGAGTCCCGCGGCGAGTCCCGCGGCGAGTCCCGCGGCGAGACCGGCACCGAGGGAGGGGAGTGATGTCCGTGTCTACTCCAAATGAAAGTCTCGGGGGCACCTCCCAGCCGGAGGCTGGGGGAGGGACCAGCCCGGAGAAGCTCCTCGCACCCGTCCTGTCGGCGTTCTGGGACGATCCGGAGTCGTGGACGCTGGAGACCTACCGGCGCCACGAGGGCTACGAGGGCCTGCGCAAGGCCCTCGCGATGACCCCGGACGACCTCATCGCCTACGTGAAGGACTCGGGTCTGCGCGGCCGCGGCGGCGCGGGCTTCCCCACCGGGATGAAGTGGCAGTTCATTCCGCAGGGCGACGGCAAGCCGCACTACCTCGTCGTGAACGCGGACGAGTCGGAGCCGGGAACCTGCAAGGACATCCCCCTCCTCTTCGCCAACCCGCACTCCCTCATCGAGGGAATGATCATCGCCTGCTACGCGATCCGCTCGGAGCACGCCTTCATCTACCTTCGCGGTGAGGTGGTGCCGGTCCTGCGGCGCCTGCACGAGGCGGTGCGCGAGGCGTACGAGGCCGGATACCTCGGCGAGGACATCCTCGGCAGCGGCCTGAACCTCGACATCACGGTGCACGCGGGCGCGGGCGCGTACATCTGCGGCGAGGAGACGGCGCTGCTCGACTCCCTCGAAGGCCGGCGCGGTCAGCCCCGGCTGCGTCCCCCCTTCCCTGCCGTCGAGGGGCTCTACGCCTGCCCCACTGTGGTGAACAACGTGGAATCCATCGCGTCCGTTCCCGCGATCCTGAACAAGGGCAAGGACTGGTTCAAGTCGATGGGGACCGAGAAGTCCCCCGGCTTCACGCTGTATTCGCTCTCCGGGCACGTCGCCGGCCCCGGCCAGTACGAGGCCCCGCTCGGCATCACCCTGCGCCAGCTCCTCGACATGAGCGGCGGGATGCGGCCCGGGCACCGGCTGAAGTTCTGGACCCCGGGCGGCTCCTCAACCCCGATGTTCACGGACGAGCACCTCGACGTCCCGCTCGACTACGAGGGCGTGGGCGCGGCCGGCTCGATGCTCGGCACCAAGGCGCTCCAGTGCTTCGACGAGACGACCTGCGTGGTGCGGGCCGTCACCCGGTGGACCGAGTTCTACGCCCACGAGTCCTGCGGCAAGTGCACCCCCTGCCGTGAAGGCACGTACTGGCTGGTCCAGTTGCTCCGCGACATCGAGGCGGGCAAGGGCGTCATGGCCGACCTCGACAAGCTGAACGACATCGCCGACAACATCAACGGCAAGTCCTTCTGCGCACTGGGCGACGGCGCCGCCAGCCCGATCTTCTCCTCGCTGAAGTACTTCCGCGAGGAGTACGAGCAGCACATCACGGGCAAGGGCTGCCCCTTCGACCCCAGGAAGTCGACCCTCTGGGCCGACACGGAGGTGAACGCATGACCGTCACCACTAACGCACCGGCAGGTGGCGGAGAGGCGGCGGTGCCGCCCGAGGACCTGGTGTCGCTGACCATCGACGGCATCGAACTGTCGGTCCCCAAGGGCACCCTCGTCATCCGGGCCGCCGAGCAGATCGGCGTCGAGATCCCCCGGTTCTGCGACCACCCCCTCCTCTCCCCGGCCGGCGCCTGCCGCCAGTGCATCGTCGAGGTCGAGGGCCAGCGCAAGCCGATGGCCTCCTGCACCATCACCTGCACCGACGGCATGGTCGTCAAGACGCAGCTGACCTCCGAGGTCGCCGACAAGGCCCAGCGCGGGGTGATGGAGCTGCTGCTCATCAACCACCCGCTGGACTGCCCGGTCTGCGACAAGGGCGGCGAGTGCCCGCTGCAGAACCAGGCGATGTCCCACGGCAACGCCGAATCGCGTTTCGAGGGCCGCAAGCGCACCTACGAGAAGCCGGTCCCGATCTCCACGCAGGTGCTGCTGGACCGCGAGCGGTGCGTGCTGTGCGCGCGCTGCACCCGCTTCTCCAACGAGATCGCCGGCGATCCGATGATCGAACTGGTCGAGCGCGGCGCGCTCCAGCAGGTCGGCACCGGCGAGGGCGACCCGTTCGAGTCGTACTTCTCCGGCAACACCATCCAGATCTGCCCCGTGGGCGCGCTGACCTCGGCCGCCTACCGGTTCCGCTCCCGCCCCTTCGACCTCGTCTCCTCCCCGAGCGTGTGCGAGCACTGCGCGGGCGGCTGCGCGACCCGCACCGACCACCGGCGCGGGAAGGTGCTGCGCCGGCTCGCCGCCGAGGACCCCGAGGTCAACGAGGAATGGGTGTGCGACAAGGGCCGCTTCGGGTTCCGCTACGCGCAGCGCCCGGACCGGCTCACCACCCCGCTGGTGCGCGGCACCGACGGGGTGCTCGCCCCGGCGAGCTGGCCCGAGGCCCTGGAGGCCGCGGCCAACGGGCTCGCGGCCGCGCGCGGCCGGGCCGGTGTGCTGACCGGTGGCCGGCTCACGGTCGAGGACGCGTACGCGTACTCCAAGTTCGCCCGCGTGGTGCTCGACACCAACGACATCGACTTCCGGGCCCGCGTGCACAGCGCGGAGGAGGCCGAGTTCCTGGCCGCCACCGTGGCCGGCACCGGCAAGGACCTCGACGGTGACGGGGTCACGTACACCTCGCTGGAAGCGGCCCCGGTGGTGCTGCTCGTCGGCATCGAGGCCGAGGAGGAGGCCCCCGGGGTCTTCCTGCGGCTGCGCAAGGCCCACCGCAAGCGCAAGCAGCGGACCTTCGCCCTGGCTCCCTTCGCGACCCGCGGTCTGGAGAAGGCGGGCGGCACGCTGCTGGCCGCCGCCCCCGGCACCGAGCCCGAGTGGCTGGACGCGCTCGCCGCCGGCACCGACCTCAGCGCCGGTGGCGCCGAGGCCGCCGAGGGGCTGCGCAAGTCCGGCGCGGTCATCGTCGCCGGGGAGCGCCTGGCCGGCGTGCCGGGCGCGCTGACCGCCGCCGTACGGGCCGCCGCCGCGACCGGCGCGAAGCTGGTGTGGATGCCGCGCCGGGCCGGGGAGCGGGCCGCCGTCGAGGCGGGCGCGCTGCCGTCCCTGCTGCCGGGTGGTCGTCCGGCCACCGACCCGCGGGCCCGCGACGAGGTCGCCACGGCCTGGCGGGTGGACGAACTCCCGCACCGCTACGGCCGCGACACCGGCCAGATCGTCGAGGCCGCGGCCACGCGCGAGCTGTCCGCGCTGCTGGTGGCGGGCGTCGAGGTGACGGACCTGCCCGACCCGGCCCGCGCCCGCACCGCGCTCCAGGAGGCCTTCGTGGTCTCCCTGGAGCTGCGGCCGAGCGAGGTCACCGACCACGCGGACGTGGTGTTCCCGGTGGCCGCGGTCGCCGAGAAGGACGGCTCGTTCATCAACTGGGAGGGCAGGGTCCGCCCGTTCGAGGCGGCCCTCAAGCCCGACCAGATGACCCGCCGGCTGGCCCCGGCCGACTCCCGCGTCCTGCACATGCTGGCCGACGCGGCCGACCGGCCGCTCGCGCTGCCCGACGTGCACGCCGTACGCCGGGAGCTGGAGCGGCTCGGTCCCTGGGAGGGGCCGCTGGCCACCGAGCAGTCCACCGACCCGCTGCCGATGCCCCGCCCGGGCGTCGGCGAGGCGGTCCTCGCGGGCCACCGGCTCCTGCTCGACCAGGGCAGGCTCCAGGAGGGCGACGACGCCCTGGCCGGCACCCGGCACGAGGCGAGCGCCCGGCTGTCGGCCGCCACGGCCGCCGAGACGGGCGTCAAGAACGGCGACGTCCTCGCGGTCACCGGCCCGGCCGGCTCCGTGGAACTGCCGCTGAGGGTCACCGAGATGCCCGACCGGGTGGTCTGGCTCCCGCTGAACTCCACCGGCTCCGGCGTCCTCGCCGACACGGGCGCCGCCCCCGGCGCCCTCGTACGCATCGGTCCGGCGACCCCGGCCGACGCCGATGGCACCCCCGCGGAGGTGGACGCGTGAACGCGGTAGAGCTGGCCGCCGAGGACCTCAGCCTGTTCGGCCACGACGTGTGGTGGCTGGTCCTGCTGAAGGCGGTCTTCTGCTTCGCCTTCCTGATGGTGACCGTGCTGTTCTCCATCGTGTGGGAGCGCAAGGTCGTCGCCTGGATGCAGCTGCGCATCGGCCCGAACCGGCACGGTCCCTGGGGCATGCTCCAGTCGCTGGCCGACGGCGTGAAGCTGATGCTCAAGGAAGACGTCATCGTCAAGCGGGCCGACAAGGTCGTCTACGTCCTGGCCCCGATCATCGCGGCGATCCCGGCCTTCATGGCCATCGCGGTGATCCCCTTCGGGCCCGCCGGCAACGAGGTCTCCATCTTCGGCCAGCGCACCACGATGCAGCTGACCGACCTGCCCATCGCGATGCTGTACGTCCTCGCGGTGGCCTCGGTCGGCATCTACGGCATCGTGCTGGCCGGTTGGTCCTCCGGCTCGACGTACCCGCTGCTCGGCGGACTGCGCTCCTGCGCGCAGATGATCTCGTACGAGATCGCGATGGGCGCGGCCTTCGCCTCGGTCTTCCTCTACTCCGGGTCGATGTCGACCTCGGCGATCGTGGAGGCGCAGGCCGACCGCTGGTACATCGTCCTGCTGCCGGTCTCCTTCATCATCTACGTCGTCACGATGGTCGGAGAGACGAACCGAGCCCCCTTCGACATGCCGGAGTCCGAGGGCGACCTGGTCGGCGGCTTCAACACCGAGTACTCGTCGATCAAGTTCGCGCTGTTCATGCTGGCCGAGTACGTCAACATGGTCACCGTCTCGGCGGTCTCGGTCACCCTCTTCCTGGGCGGCTGGCGGGCCCCGGCGCCGATCTCCACGTACTGGGAGGGCGCGAACCACGGCTGGTGGCCGATGCTCTGGTTCGTCCTCAAGGTGCAGCTGCTGCTCTTCTTCTTCATCTGGCTGCGCGGCACGCTTCCGCGCGTGCGCTACGACCAGCTGATGAAGCTCGGCTGGAAGGTGCTGATCCCGGTCTCCGTGGTCTGGCTGATGCTGGTCGCCACCGTCCGGGCGCTGCGCAACGAGCAGTACGACTTCAGTCAGATCGTGCTCTACGTCGGCGGCGCGGTCGTCGCGGTCCTGCTGCTCTCCTTCGTCGCGGACCTCTTCCGCGACAAGCGCGAGAAGCGCGAGAAGGCCGTCGCGGCGGCGGACACCGCGCCCTTCGACCCGCTGGCGGGCGGATTCCCCGTACCGCCCAAGCCCGGCCAGCACCTGGCACCCGTACCGCGCAGGCGGTCCCGCAGCGAGCGGGAGCTGATCGTCAGCGGCGGGACGAATTCCGAGAGTGACCGAGAGGAGGGTGCTGAGAATGTCTGACGCTGACCAGAGCGAGAAGTGGCAGAACCCGGTTGCGGGCTTCGGCGTGACCTTCAAGGCCATGTTCAAGAAGCGCCTGACCGAGCAGTACCCGGAGCAGCAGAAGACGACCGCGCCGCGCTTCCACGGACGGCATCAGCTGAACCGGCACCCCGACGGTCTGGAGAAGTGCATCGGGTGCGAGCTGTGCGCCTGGGCCTGTCCCGCCGACGCGATCTACGTGGAGGGCGCGGACAACACGGAGGAGGAGCGCTACTCCCCGGGTGAGCGCTACGGCCGCGTCTACCAGATCAACTACGCCCGCTGCATCCTGTGCGGGCTGTGCGTCGAGGCGTGCCCGACGAGGGCGCTGACGATGACGAACGAGTTCGAACTGGCCGACGCCAGCCGCGAGTCGCTCATCTACACCAAGGAGCAGCTGCTGGCGGGCCTCACCGAGGGCATGGTCGAGGCACCGCACTCGATCTTCCCCGGCACCGACGAGCAGGACTACTACCGCGGACTGGTGACGGGGGCCGCCCCGGGCACCGAGCGGCAGGTGGCGGTCTCCAAGGGCGAGGTCGCGCAGGACGCGGAGAGCAACGGGCACGCCGAGGAGGTGGGGGCATGAGCGCCCTCGCAGCCGCCACCATGACCTCCACGGGCGAGGCGGTCCAGTTCTGGGTCCTCGGCACGGTCGCCGTCATCGGCGCGCTGTCCACGATCCTGATGAAGAAGGCCGTGCACAGCGCGCTGAGCCTCGCCGGGACGATGATCATCCTGGCGGTCTTCTACCTCGCCAACGGGGCGTATTTCCTGGGCGTCGTCCAGGTCATCGTCTACACCGGCGCGATCATGATGCTCTTCCTCTTCGTGGTCATGCTCGTCGGCGTCACCGCCGCCGACTCGCTGAAGGAGACCATCAAGGGCCAGCGTTGGATGGCCGTGCTGTGCGGACTCGGCTTCGGCATCCTGCTGTTCGCCGGCATCGGCAACGCCGGGCTCACCCACTTCACCGGGCTCGGCCGGGTCAACTCCGGCGGGCACGTCGAGGGCCTGGCCCAGCTGATCTTCACCAAGTACGTCTTCGCCTTCGAGATCACCGGCGCCCTGCTGATCACCGCGACGATCGGCGCGATGGTCCTCACCCACCGCGAGCGCACCGAGCGGGCCGCCACCCAGCGCGAGCTCGCGGAGCAGCGCGTACGCGAGGGAGTGCAGCTCCCGCCGCTGCCCGCGCCCGGCGTCTACGCCCGGCACAACGCGGTGGACGTCGCCGGTCTGCTGCCGGACGGCACCCCGTCCGAGCTGACGGTCAGCAAGACGCTGCGGGCCCGCGGCCAGATCCGCGACGTCTCCACCCAGGCCCTGGACGACCTCAGGGCGCTGGAGCAGAGCTCCGCGGAGCGCCTGGGCCGTGACTCGCGTGAGGAGGCCTCGAAGTGAACCCGGTCAACTACCTGTACCTGGCGGCCCTGCTGTTCACCATCGGTGCGACCGGTGTGCTGATCCGCAAGAACGCGATCGTGCTGTTCATGTGCGTCGAGCTGATGCTCAATGCCTGCAACCTCGCCTTCGTCACGTTCTCCCGGATGCACGGCAACCTCGACGGCCAGATCATCGCGTTCTTCACGATGGTCGTCGCCGCCGCGGAGGTCGTCGTGGGCCTCGCGATCATCGTGTCTCTGTTCCGTAGCCGCCACTCGGCCTCGGTCGACGACGCCAACCTGATGAAGCTGTAAGGGGCGTTCACAGTGGAGAATCTGATTGCGCTGCTGGTGGCAGTGCCCCTGCTCGGAGCGGCGGTGCTGCTGTGCGGCGGTCGGCGCCTCGACAGGTCCGGCCACTGGATCGGCACCTTCCTCGCGGCCGTCTCCTTCGGGATCGGCGCCGCCCTGTTCGCGGACATGCTGGGACGTGCCGCCGACGACCGGACCCTGACCCAGAAGCTGTGGACCTGGATCCCGGTCGAGGGCTTCCAGGCGGACATCGCCTTCCAGCTCGACCAGCTGTCGATGACGTTCGTCCTGCTGATCTCCGGGGTGGGCACGCTCATCCACGTGTACTCGATCGGGTACATGGAGCACGACGAGCGCCGCCGCCGCTTCTTCGGCTACCTCAACCTCTTCGTCGCGGCGATGCTGCTCCTCGTCATCGCCGACAACTACCTGCTGCTGTACTTCGGCTGGGAGGGCGTGGGCCTCGCCTCGTACCTCCTGATCGGCTTCTGGCAGCACAAGCCCAGCGCGGCCACCGCCGCGAAGAAGGCCTTCCTGGTCAACCGGGTCGGCGACATGGGCCTGTCGATCGCGATCATGCTGATGTTCGCCACGTTCGGAACCTTCGCCTTCGAGCCGGTGTTCGGCGCGGTCGGCGAGACCTCCGAGGGCAAGCTGACGGCCATCGGCCTGATGCTGCTGCTGGCCGCCTGCGGCAAGTCGGCCCAGGTGCCGCTGCAGTCCTGGCTCGGTGACGCGATGGAGGGCCCGACGCCGGTCTCGGCCCTGATCCACGCGGCGACGATGGTGACCGCCGGTGTGTACCTGATCGTCCGGTCGGCCTCCGTCTTCAACGGGGCGCCCGACGCCCAGCTCGTGGTCACCGTCGTGGGTGCGGTCACGCTCCTCTTCGGTGCGATCGTCGGTTGCGCGAAGGACGACATCAAGAAGGCCCTGGCCGGTTCGACGATGTCGCAGATCGGCTACATGATCCTCGCGGCGGGCCTCGGTCCGATCGGCTACGTCTTCGCGATCATGCACCTGGTCACGCACGGCTTCTTCAAGGCGGGCCTCTTCCTCGGCGCCGGTTCCGTGATGCACGGGATGAACGACGAGGTCGACATGCGCAAGTACGGAGGCCTGCGGAAGTACATGCCGGTCACCTTCGTCACCTTCGGCCTCGGCTACCTCGCGATCATCGGCTTCCCCGGCCTGTCCGGCTTCTTCTCCAAGGACATGATCATCGAGGCGGCCTTCGCCAAGGGCGGCACCCAGGGCTGGATCCTCGGCGGGGTCACCCTGCTGGGCGCCGGCATCACCGCCTTCTACATGACCCGCGTCATGCTCCTCACCTTCTTCGGCGAGAAGCGCTGGCAGCCCGACGCCGAAGGCCACCAGCCCCACCCGCACGAGTCCCCGAAGTCCATGACGATCCCGATGGTCATCCTGGCGTTCGGATCGGTCTTCGCCGGCGCGTACTTCGAGATCGGCGAGCACTTCCTGAAGTGGCTGGAGCCCGTCACCGGTTACTCGCACGGCGACTCCCCGGTCAGCGCCATGACGGTGACCGCCTCCACCATGGTGGTCCTCGTCATCGGCGTCGCCATCGCCTGGTCGATGTACGGCCGCAAGTCCGTCCCCGTGGTCGCCCCGCGCGGCTCGCTCCTCACCCGGGCGGCCCGCAGGGACCTCTACCAGGACGACTTCAACCACGTCGTGCTCGTGCGCGGCGGGGAGCACCTGACCCGCTCGCTCGTGTACGTGGACCACAGCCTCGTCGACGGGGTGGTCAACGGGACGGCCGCCTCGGTCGGCGGACTGTCGGGCCGGCTGCGCAAGCTCCAGAACGGCTACGTCCGCAGCTACGCGGTCTCGATGTTCGGGGGCACGGCGATCCTCATCGCCGCGACCCTGCTGATGAGGGCGGTGTGAGATGTCCTTTCCCCTGCTGACGGTGACGGCCGCGGTGCCCGCGGTCGGCGCGGTCCTCACGGCGGCCGTCCCGGCCGCCCGCAGGACCGCCGCCAAGTGGCTCGCGCTGCTCTTCTCGCTGGCGACCCTGGCCCTGGCCGTGCTCGTCGCGGTCCGCTTCGAGCCCGGTGGCGACCGCTACCAGCTCACCGAGTCCCACGCCTGGATCCCCGACTTCGGGGTCAGCTACGAACTGGGCGTGGACGGCATCGGGGTGGCGCTCATCGCGCTCACCGCGCTGCTGATCCCCTTCGTGATCGCGGCCGGCTGGCACGACGCCGACCCGCTGGAGACGAACTCTTCGCGCTGGCGGCCGACCCAGGGCTTCTTCGCCCTGATCCTGCTGGTCGAGGCGATGGTGATCATCTCCTTCGAGGCCACCGACGTCTTCCTCTTCTACATCTTCTTCGAAGCCATGCTCATCCCGATGTACTTCCTCATCGGCGGCTTCGGGGACCGTGCCCATGCGGGCACCGATGAGAACGCGGCCGCGCAGCGCTCGTACGCGGCGGTCAAGTTCCTCCTCTACAACCTGGTCGGCGGCCTGATCATGCTGGCCGCGGTCATCGGGCTGTACGTGGTCGCCGGGAACTTCTCGCTCCAGGAGATCACCGCCGCCCGCGCCGCGGGCACGCTCGACATGGCCACCAACACCGAGCGGCTGCTGTTCCTCGGCTTCTTCTTCGCCTTCGCGGTGAAGGCGCCGCTGTGGCCGCTGCACACCTGGCTGCCGAACGCGATGGGAGAGTCCACCGCACCGGTCGCCGTGCTGATCACCGCGGTCGTCGACAAGGTCGGCACCTTCGCGATGCTCCGCTTCTGCCTCGGGCTCTTCCCCGACGCCAGCAAGTGGGCCACGCCCGTGATCCTCGTACTGGCCCTGATCAGCATCGTCTACGGCGCGTTGGTCGCGGTCGGCCAGCGGGACATCAAGCGGTTGGTCGCCTACGCCTCGATCTCGCACTTCGGCTTCATCATCCTGGGCATCTTCGCGATGACCTCCCAGGGCCAGTCCGGCGCCACGCTCTACATGGTCAACCACGGGATCTCGACGGCGGCGCTGATGCTGGTGGCCGGCTTCCTGATCTCCCGGCGCGGCTCGCGGCTCATCGCCGACTACGGCGGCGTCCAGAAGGTGGCCCCGGTCCTCGCCGGCACCTTCCTGATCGGCGGCCTCGCCACCCTCTCGCTGCCGGGACTCGCGCCCTTCGTCAGCGAGTTCCTGGTCCTGGTCGGCACGTTCACCCGGTACCCGGTCGTCGGCATCATCGCGACCATCGGCATCGTGCTGGCCGCGCTCTACACCCTGGTGCTCTACCAGCGCACGATGACCGGCCCCGTGAAGGAGGAGGTCCGCACCATGCCGGACCTGCGCCTGCGGGAGGTGCTGGTGGTGGCCCCGCTGATCGTGCTGCTGATCGGCCTGGGCGTCTACCCGAAGGTGCTCACCGACATCGTCAACCCGGCGGTGCAGTACACCATGTCCGACGTGAAGCAGACGGACCCTGCTCCTGAAGTGGAGGCGGCGAAGTGAGCACGATGACTGCTGCCCACAGCCTGTGGACACTGGCGGCCTCGACGCCGGCCGACCGGATCCCGGCACCGAAGATCGAGTACGCCCAGCTCTCACCCACCCTGATCGTGGTGGGCGCGGCGGTCCTCGGAGTCCTCGTCGAGGCGTTCGTACCGCGCAAGTCCCGCTACTACGTCCAGGTGTTCATCGCCGTCGCCGCGCTGGCCTCGGCCTTCGCGGCGGTCGTCGGCCTCGCGGCCGGCGGGTACGGCTCCACCAAGGCGCACATCGCCGCGATGGGCGCGATCGCCGTGGACGGCCCGGCGCTGTTCCTCCAGGGCACCATCCTGTTGGCCTCGATCGTCGCGGTCTTCACCTTCGCCGAGCGGCGCCTGGACCCGGCCGCGCACGGCAACCGGGTGGACTCCTTCGCCGCGCAGGCGGCGTCCGTACCGGGCAGCGACAGCGAGAAGGCCGCGGTCAAGGCTGGGTTCACCACCACCGAGGTGTTCCCGCTCGCCCTGTTCGCGATCGCCGGGATGCTGATCTTCCCGGCGGCCAACGACCTGCTGACGCTGTTCATCGCGCTGGAGGTGTTCTCCCTCCCGCTGTACCTGCTCTGCGCCGTCGCCCGCCGCCAGCGGCTGATGTCGCAGGAGGCCGCGGTGAAGTACTTCCTGCTGGGCGCCTTCTCCTCCGCGTTCTTCCTCTTCGGCATCGCGCTGGTCTACGGGTACGCGGGCTCGGTCTCGTACGCGGCGATCGCCGACGTGGTCGACGGCACGGTCTCCCGGGTCGACCCGGCGCTCGCCACGACCATGGGCAACGACGCACTGCTGCTGATCGGCGGGGCGCTGCTGCTGATGGGCCTGCTGTTCAAGGTCGGCGCGGTCCCCTTCCACATGTGGACCCCGGACGTCTACCAGGGCGCCCCGACCCCGGTCACCGGCTTCATGGCCGCGGCGACGAAGGTGGCCGCCTTCGGCGCGCTGCTGCGTCTGCTCTACGTGGTCCTGCCCGGCCTGCGCTGGGACTGGCGGCCGGTGATGTGGGCGGTGGCCATCGTCACGATGCTGGCGGGTGCGGTGATCGCCGTGACCCAGACCGACGTCAAGCGGCTCCTCGCCTACTCCTCGATCGCGCACGCGGGCTTCATCCTGGCCGGTGTGATCGCGACCTCGGAGGACGGCGTCAAGTCCGTCCTCTTCTACCTGGGCGCGTACTCGTTCGTGACGATCGGCGCGTTCGCCGTGGTCACGCTGGTGCGCGACGCGGGCGGCGAGGCGACGCACCTGTCCAAGTGGGCCGGTCTGGGCCGTCGTTCGCCGCTGACGGCGGCGGTGTTCGCGGTCTTCCTGCTGGCCTTCGCCGGCATTCCGCTGACCTCGGGCTTCTCCGGCAAGTTCGCCGTCTTCTCGGCGGCGGCGGAGGGTGGCGCGGGAGTGCTGGTCGTGGTCGGTGTCATCTCGTCCGCGATCGCCGCGTTCTTCTACATCCGGGTGATCGTCCTGATGTTCTTCAGCGAACCGAAGGCCGACGGCCCGACCGTGGCCGTCCCCTCGCCGCTGACGATGACCACCATCGCGGTGGGCGTCGCCGTCACCCTGGTGCTGGGCCTGGCGCCGCAGTACTTCCTGGAGCTGGCGGGGCAGGCGAGCACGTTCGTCCGCTGACCCGGTCCGCGCATGCGTGAGGGCCCGGCTCCCCTTTGGGGAGCCGGGCCCTTCGGCTTACTGGGGGCGCCTGCGCTGTGGCGTGAGGGCGGTGAGGTCCAGGTCGACGGGGAAGGGGACGGAGACCTTCAGACGGTCGTGGAAGATCCCGGATGCGACGTAGCCACCACTGACCGGCTCGCGCTCGAAGACGTAGACGACCGCTCGGCCGTCCTTGTTCTCGACCCGCCAGTAGTGGGGAATGCCCGCCCGCGCGTACTTGACCGGCTTGGTCTCGCGATCCCGGTCGATCGACTCCGGAGACACGACCTCGACGGCCAGCAGAACAGTCCCGGCAGGCAGGCGGGTCTGTTCGAGGTCATGGATGGCGTCGTCACGGAACACGATGACGTCGGGCTCGGGACGGTTGCGCCGGTCGATGTCGATGGTGAACTCCCGCAGGACCTCGAGGCCTTCCGGGACCAGCGACTGCAGCTGCCAGTTGAAGAAGTCGACCGCTCGTGAATGGAAGAGGGTCTGCGGACTCACGAAGATCAGGCTCCCGTCGATCAGCTCCGTGTGCGGAGGCAGATTCGGAAGCGTGTCCAGGTCGTCGGCAGTCCAGCCTCCCGGGGGCGGGATCGGCCAGCTGTGTTCCGGGTTCATCAGTGCTCCCATGAGCCGGAGTCTCGCGCGTGCACCCAGCGTATCCCCGGGCTTCCCGCGAAAGCCGCCCTTACGAGTGAGTCATATGCCCGGAGCATGTGAGGGCGGGGTTCCAGTTGTGGAAGCGGCCGGCCGGATTGTTCTCGTACGCCCACAGGTGGAGGTCGAAGTGCTTGGGCATGCCCGCCCAGTGGCCGGGCATCGGCCCGTCGAAGGGCAGCCCGAACATGCTCGGGCGGTCGTCGGCGGTCGTCAGGTCCTGGTCCCGGTCGCTCGACATCCACTCCACGGCCTGCAGCTTGCGCCGGCCGTTCCGGTCCTTCTCCGTGCTGTAGAGGAGCGCCGTCGGCTTGCTCGGGTCCTTCGAACCCCAGTAGGCCTCCTTGACGTAGTGGTAGCCCATGGCGCCGACCCCGAACGGGTTCGTCATGCACGGCATGCCGTGCGGCACGTACCCGTCGGCCAGTGCCTGCCGCTCGTCCACGTACTTGGCCGTCACCCGGATCGCGGTGGCCATGTCCCGCATGGCCTGGACGTTGCGGGGGTCGGGGGCGGGCCCGTCGACCGCGTGGGCCGCAGGGACCACGGCCAGCGCGAGGGACGCTGCGGCGGCGCAGGTGAGGACGGTCTTCAAACGCAGTGCGGGCATGACGGCTCCTCGCGGTGGGGACGGACGGGACGGGCCGCCCGGCCCTTCCCGTCCGTCCACCATCCGACCCCGTCACGCCCTGCGCACGCGGGCTGCGCCCGGGTGGCGTACTGGGTGTACTAACGGGCGGCCGCGATGCGGCCGGTGACCTCGCCCAGGCCGATGCGCGTACCGCCGGCGCCCGGGGCCCAGGCCGTCAGGGTGACCGTGTCGCCGTCCTCCAGGAAGGTGCGCTTGCCGTCGGAGAGCTCGATGGCATCGCGGCCGTTCCAGGTCAGCTCCAGCAGCGAACCGCGCTGGCCCACCTCGGGGCCGCTGACGGTGCCCGAGCCGTACACGTCGCCGGTGCGCAGGGAGGCGCCGTTGACGGTCATGTGCGCGAGCTGCTGCGCGGCCGTCCAGTACATGGAGGCGAACGGCGGCTGCGCCACCTCCTGCCCGTTGATGGAGACGGTGATGCGCAGGTCGAAGCCGCCGGGGCGTTCGGCGTCCGCGTCGTCGAGGTAGGGCAGGAGCGGGAAGTCCCGGGCGGGCGGGGCCACGCGCGCCGGGTCCAGGGCCTCCAGCGGGGTCACCCACGCGGAGACGGAGGTCGCGAAGGACTTGCCGAGGAAGGGGCCGAGCGGCACGTACTCCCAGGCCTGGATGTCGCGCGCCGACCAGTCGTTGAGCAGGAACAGCCCGAAGACGTGGTCCTCGAAGTCGCCCAGCGCCACCGGCGAGCCCAGCTCGGACGGGGTGCCGACGACGAAGCCGACCTCGGCCTCGATGTCGAGCTTGACCGACGGGCCGAAGACGGGCGCCGGGTCGGTGGGCGCCTTGCGCTGCCCGGAGGGGCGTACGACGTCCGTCCCCGACACCACGATCGTTCCCGACCGGCCGTGGTAACCGATGGGCAGGTGCTTCCAGTTGGGGGTCAGCGCGTCCCCGTCCGGGCGGAACATCATGCCCACGTTGGTGGCGTGGTGCTCGCTGGCGTAGAAGTCGACGTAGTCGGCGACCTCGTACGGCAGGTGCAGGGTGACCTCGTCGAGCGGCAGCAGGTGCGGCTCGACGGTGGGCCGGTGGCCGGGGTCGGTGACCCACGCGGTCAGCGCGCGGCGCACGTCGCGCCAGGCGTTGCGACCGGCGGCCAGCAGCGGGTTGAGCGAGGGCTGCCCGAGCAGCCCGGCGTACGGGGAACCGAGCGCGGCGGCGGCCGCTCCCGCGTCGAGCACGTACCCGCCGATCCGCACGCCGATCCGGCGGCGGTCCTCACCGGCCGTCGAGAAGACGCCGTAGGGGAGGTTGTGCGGCCCGAACGGGTCGCCCTCGGGGAGATCGAGGGGGCTCTGCTGGGGCATGGGGTGCTGCCTCGCTTTCGACGCGGTCCGGGGGTGTCCCGGAAGCCGGTTGACACGTTACGTGGCTAGTGGGGCGTGCGGGAGGCCGGATTCGGGCGATATTCGTAGTACTTGTCCGAGGGGGTCCGTATCCTTGGCCGGGTGACTTCCGCCCTTCCTCAGGCCCTTCCCCATGCCTTGATCGCCACTGACCTGGACGGGACTCTGCTGCGCGCCGGGGACACCGTCTCCGCCCGCTCGTACGAGGCGCTCGCCACGGCCCGCGCGGCCGGCGCCCAACACGTCATCGTCACCGGACGCCCCGTCCCGCAGGTCCGGCACGTCCTGGACGACCTTGGATACACGGGGCTCGCGGTCTGCGGGCAGGGCGCGCAGGTGTACGACGCGGCGCGCGGGAGCCTGCTGCACTCCGTCTCCATGGACCGGGACCTCGCCGAGGTGGCCCTCGGCAAGATCGAGGCGGAGATCGGAGAGGTGTACGCGGCCGTCAACCAGGAGGGCCTGGACGCCGAGATGCTGATAGGGCCGGGCTACCGCATGTGGCACCCGCACCTGCCGACGGTCCGGGTGGCGCGGCGCGCCGACCTGTGGGCCTCGCCGATCAACAAGGTGCTGCTCCAGCACCCGGAGCTGGACGACGACGAACTGACGCGGGTGGCGCGGGCGGTGGTCGGGGACCTGGTGAACGTCACGATGGCGGGGGAGCACACGGTGGAACTCCAACCGCCGGGCATCGACAAGGCGAGCGGACTGGCGCGGGCGGCGGCCGTGCTGGGGGTGGGCGGGGAGTCGACGATCGCCTTCGGCGACATGCCGAACGACATCCCGATGTTCGCGTGGTCCGCGTGGGGGGTGGCCATGGCCGACTCCCACCGCGAGCTGGTCGCCGTCGCGGACGAGGTCACGCTGTCGAACGAGGAGGACGGCATCGCGGTGGTCTTGGAGCGACTGTTCGGCTGACCGCCGGTCGCCGGGCTCCGCCCCGCGACCGGCGGACGGCCGGGGCGTTTCCAGCCCCGCCGGCGTTTGAGGCGCGGGGGTTCGGGGGCGGAGCCCCCGACAGCGGCGCCGCACACGCATCCAGCCCCGCCGGCGCTTGAGGCGCGGGGTCCGGGGCGGAGCCCAGGGGCGCCCGCCAGGGCGGCTGCGCCCACCCGGCTAGCCCGCGCTGCGCGGCAACCGGCGTTCCCACGTGCGGTGGAAGACCACCTCGTCCCCCTCCCGGCACACCACCTCGTTCGACGTCAAGAAGCCGCCCGCGTCGCACGTGATCTCCGACCGGGTCTCCACCCGCGCGTCCCACCCCATATCCGGCCGGTGCAACCGGATCCGCCACTCCGAGCGCGTGCGCGCGGACAGCGGGTCCCCGTCGGCGATCTCGTACTCCTCCACCGCGTCCTCGCCGTACTCCAACCCGTCCGGGTACACCCGCGTGCCCCCGTACCGCGGGTCGACCTCCAGCCGCCACACCCCGCGCGCCACGTCCCGTACGACCAACCGCTCCGGCCGCGGTTCGTCGAGGGTGGCCGGGTAGGACACGCCCAGCGGCTCCGACTGTTCCGGCGCCTCGAAGACGATCCCCTCGTCGGCGGAGGACGCCGTGCGGACCGGGAGGGTCAGGATGCTGCCCGCCGGGTCCAGGATCCAGCCCGCCTCCGAGCCCGCCCGCGGCCAGATCCACGGCCAGTACGCGGACGACAGCGCGAGGCGGATGCGGTGGCCAGGCGGGAAGGAGTGCCCGATGCCGTTCAGCTCGAAGGTGACGTCCTCGTACGAGCCGACGGGCCACGGCACCGCCCGGTCCCGCCCCCGCCGGGCCGACAGGTTCAGCGCGCCCCGCGTGACCAGCGTCGACGCGCCGTCGGGGGCGACGTCGCACAGCCGCGCCACGACCTGCCCGTACGGCACGTCCATGCGCAGCCGCAGCGTCACCGACGGCCGCCCGAGGACCTCCACGGCCTCCGCGTCGGGCCCGACCCCCACCGGGAACTCGAAGCACGCCGACTTCGCGTCCTCCTCCCGCTGGTCCGGCGGCAGGTCCGCGTCGTTGCCGAAGGGGAAGAACCGGCCCGCGTCCAGCCCGGTGTGCTGCGGGGACGCGACCACCACCGGCGCGCCCTGGAGCCCGTACGGCACGGGCACGACGGAGGCGGAGGGCCAGCTCCGGTCGCCGACCCAGCGGCCCGGGAGCTCCTCGTACACCGTGGCCGGCGGGTGCGACCCGCTGATCCAGGAACGCAGCAGGGGCTCGGACATGACGCCGTTGTACGTGCCCTTGAGCCAGTGGTCCCACCAGCGCAGGGTCTCCTGGAGGAAGCCGATCGCCGGGCCCGGCGGAAGCCCCCGGTCCGGGTACTGGTGCGACCAGGGCCCGATCAGGCCGCGCACGCGCGAGGACGGCAGGTGGGAGACCAGCCGCAGCACGGTGTCCCGGTACGGGTCGTGCCAGCCGCCCACCGCGAGGACCGCCGCGCGGATCGACGAGTAGTCCTCGCAGACGCTGCCGTGGCGCCAGTACGCGTCGCGGGTCTGGTGCGAGAGCCAGGTGTGGACCAGGGGTTCGACCGATTCCAGCCGGTCCATCCAAAGCTGGCGCCAGCCGTCGCCGACGAACCGGGGGTCCGGTGGGCGGGAGGCGAAGGCCAGCATGGTGGCCGCCCACGCGTGCATGTCGACGGCGAGCACCGAGCCGCCCATGTAGTGGACGTCGTTGTCGAAGCGGTCGTCGGTCGAGCAGACGGTGACGACCGCCTTCAGCGGCGCGGGGGCCAGGGCCGCGATCTGGAGGGAGTTGAAGCCGCCCCAGGAGATCCCGAACATGCCCACGGAGCCCGTGCACCAGGGCTGCGCGGCCAGCCACTCCACCACCGCGACGCCGTCGGCGAGTTCGCGGGCGTCGTACTCGTCACCCGGACGGCCCCCGCTGCACCCGTGGCCGCGCACGTCCACCCGTACGGAGGCGTAGCCGTGGCCCGCGTACCAGGGGTGGCGCTGCCAGTCGCGGGGCGAGGTCCAGTCGGTGAGCCGGTACGGGAGGTACTCCAGCAGCGCCGGAACCGGCTCGTCCGTGACCGGGCGCCAGATCCGCGCGTACAGCTCGACGCCGTCGGGCAGCGGGATCCGGACATCCTCGTGGGTGGACTCGTACGGGAACTCGGTGCGGATGATCATGCGGCAACCACCTCGGTGGACGTCGGCGGACCTCAGTGGACGGGGTGCATCGTGCGCCGTAGCCACGGCGCGAGGGCGATGACGGCCAGGCCGACGGCGACCGCGACGGCGCCGTTGACGCCGAAGTACACGGGGTCGGGGACCGTGCCGTAGACCTTGACGACCTGCGCCTGGATGCCGTTGGCCAGCGCCAGCGAGAGGAACCACAGGGCCATCGTCTGGTTGCCGTAGGCCTTCGGGGCGAGCTTCGTCGTGGCCGACATGCCCGAGGTCTCCAGCAGGACGTCGCCGAGGCCGAGCAGCAGGTACGAGCCGACGATCCACCAGGCGGCCATCTCGTAGGCCTCCCCGCCGTGCCCCGAGGTCGGGATCACCATCAGCAGGAAGGACAGGCCGCCCAGGATCACCCCGATGGCGATCTTGTTCGAGGCGTGCGGCTGGCGGCTGCCCATCCGGGCCCACAGCGCGGCGACGACGGGGGCGAGCAGCACCTCGAAGGCGCCGAGCGCGGAGGCGTACCAGCTCGCCGGGAAGTCGAAGCCCAGGATCGTGGTCCGGGCGTTGGTCGACGCCAGCAGCATCATCGTCGAGTAGGCCTGGAAGAGGATGAAGTTGAAGGCGACCGAGGCCAGGAAGAGGACCGCGTACGGGCGCAGCCGCCCGCGCTCCTCGGCCGTCACCCGGGGGCTGCGGAACATGACGGCGAAGTAGACGGCCGGGGCGATCACCGAGACGAGGGTGAGCAGGTCGACGAAGCGGTCCATCGTCAGCCACCCGGCGAGCGCCAGGACGGTGGCGAGCGCGGCGAAGCCGAGGCAGCCGGCGATGATCTTCGTCACGGCGGAGCGCATGGCGTCGGGGGCCAGGGCGTACTCGGCCGAGTGCTTGCGTCCGGCGAGGTGGCGGCGGCCCAGCACGTACTGGACCAGGCCCGCGGTCATGCCGACGGCGGCGGCGGAGAAGCCCCAGTGCCAGCCCTTGTGCTCGCCGAGCCAGCCGGCGATCAGGGGGCCCGCGAAGGCGCCGATGTTGATGGCCATGTAGTAGAGCGCGAAGCCGGCGTCGCGCCGCTCGTCGGTCGTCCCGTACAGCTTGCCGACCATGCCGGCCACGTTCGGCTTGAGCAGGCCGGTGCCCGCGCTGATCAGGCCGAGGCCCACCCAGGTCATGGAGGCGGTCGGCACGGCCATCGCGTAGTGGCCGCAGGCGATCAGGACGCCGCCCCACAGCACGGCGCGGTAGGAACCGAGGATCCGGTCGGCGAGCCAACCGCCGGCGACGGAGACGAGGTAGACCATGGTCCCGTAGGCCGCCGAGACGGAGGCCGCGGTGCCCGGGTCCATGCCCAGGCCGCCGTCGGCCACGGTGTCAGCGAAGTAGAGGACGAGGATGGCCTGCATGCCCAGGAACGAGAAGCGCTCCCAGACCTCCAGTCCGGAGAGCGTGGCGAGCCCCCGGGGATGGCCGAGGAAGGCGCGGTCGTCGCCGGGCGGCGGCTGGTCGGCCGCCGGATCCGCGGGCCCGTCCATATCGGTCGTGGTTCTGGACAAAACGCATTCTCCGGTCGATTCGGCTCCTCACGAACATACCGGTGTGGTTCGGGCGGTGCGCGGGTGACGCCGGACGGGCCCTCTCCGTGATCGAAAACAGACCCGATACGCTGGGTTGAGTGATGGCAGCGACACGTCGACGATCCGGGTGGTCGTCATCGTGATCGTCAGCAGACAGGAGTACCCCTCGTGACCGTCGTCGGGCCGTTCGGACTGAGCGTGCGGGACCAGGCTCTTGAGACCGATGTCCAGGCCGGACTGGCCGCCGTCGAGGCGGGTCTGCTGGAGGCCACCAAGAGCGAAGTCCCCTTCATCACCGAAGCCGCGCAGCACCTCGTGCGCGCCGGAGGCAAGCGCTTCCGGCCGCTTCTCGTGATGCTCGCGTCCCGGTTCGGCGATCCGTACGCGCCCGGGATCGTGCCCTCCGCGGTCGTCGTCGAACTCACGCACCTCGCCACGCTGTACCACGACGACGTCATGGACGAGGCGGACGTGCGCCGCGGCGTGGCCAGCGCGAACACCCGCTGGGGCAACTCGGTGGCCGTCCTGACGGGTGACTTCCTGTTCGCCCGCGCCTCGCACATCCTGGCCGACCTCGGCCCCGAGGCCGTGCGTATCCAGGCGGAGGCCTTCGAGCGGCTGGTGACGGGCCAGATCCTGGAGACGGCCGGCCCGCGCGACGGCCGTGACCCGGTCGCGCACTACCTCGACGTCATCGCCGGCAAGACCGGCTCGCTCATCGCCGTCTCCGGCCGCTTCGGCGCGCTGATGTCCGGCGCCGACGAGTCCGTCGTCGACATCCTGACCCAGTACGGCGAACGGCTCGGCACCGCCTTCCAGCTCGCCGACGACGTCCTCGACATCGCCTCCGACGCGCACGAGTCGGGCAAGACCCCGGGCACCGACCTGCGCGAGGGCATCCCCACCCTGCCCGTGCTGCGGCTGCGGGAGATGGCGGCCAAGGGCGGGAACCCGGACGACCTGGAACTCGTCGCCCTCCTGGACGGCGACCTCACGGACGACGCCCGCCACGCCGAGGTGCTGACCCGCCTGCGGGCGCACCCCGCCCTGGAGCAGGCCCGCCGCGACACCATCCAGTACGCGGAGGACGCGCGGGCCATGCTCGCGCCGCTGCCCGAGAACTTCGCGAAGTCGGCCCTGGTCGAACTCTGCGACGCGGTGGTGCACCGCGCCGGCTAGTCGCGACGAATACCGGAACGGGCCCTTCCGCCCCATCGACCCCTACGGGTCGGGGTGGAGGGGCCCTTCTCGTGTCATCCCACGGTCGTACGCGCACTTGCGTCCGGGGAGTGACGCCCCGGCGCCGCCGTTTTGGTCAGATGGAGTCATCAACCCCACCAGATCGGGTGAGCGCGGCGACACGGGGGTCGCCGCCTTGGACACAGAGGGCAGGGCACTGACATGGCAGCGAACACGAACACTTCTCGCAAGATCGCCCGGTACGCCGTACCGGTGGCGGTGGCGGGTGTGGCCGCGGCGACCGTGGCGATGGTCCCGGCCTTCGCCAACGCCGGGAGCCCCGATCTGCCGAAGGTGACGGCGCAACAGCTGATCGAGAAGATCGCCGCTTCGGACGTGGAGCAGCTGTCCGGCACCGCCAAGATCAGCACCGACCTGGGCCTGCCGAAGCTCGCGACGGGCCTGCTCGCCGGCGTCGGCGGCGGTGGCGTCACCGGCGGCTCCGCCAACCCGGAGGATAAGGTCGCGCAGCTGGCGAACGGCACGCACACCTTCCGCGTCGCGGCCGACGGACCGGACCGCCAGAAGATGACCTTCCTCGACGGCAAGGACGAGTACAGCCTCATCCACAACGGCGACGACGTGTGGGGCTACGACTCCAAGTCCAACGAGGTCTTCCACGAGAAGGCGCCCCAGTCGGGTGAGGGGGCGGGCAAGGGCGCCGAGCACAAGAAGGGCGAGGGACTCCCGGCCTCTCCGCAGCAGCTGGCCCAGGACGTGCTGAAGGCCGCCGGCCCGACCACCGACGTCAGCGTGGGCGACACCGTGCAGGTGGCCGGCCGGGACGCCTACCAGCTGGTGCTCAAGCCCAAGCAGGCCGGCTCCACGATCGGCTCGGTCCAGATCGCCGTCGACGCGAAGAACGGCGTGCCGCTGCGCGTGCAGCTGCTCTCCAGTCAGGGCGGCAAGCCGATCGTCGACGCGGGCTTCACCAAGTTGGACTTCGCCAAGCCGTCCGCCGACACCTTCGCCTTCACCGCACCGAAGGGCGCCAAGGTGACCGAGGGCGCGGCCGGCGCCGGTCACGGCGAGAAGGGCAAGGCCGGGTCGGACGAGCACTGGAAGGGCGCTCTGGACTCCTTCCCGGGCCTGGGCGGCCTGATGGACGGTGCCGCGCCCGGCCCGGACGGCAAGGGGGGCAAGAACGGCGACATGAAGGTCCTCGGCGAGGGCTGGACGACGATCGCGCGCATCGACTCGGGCGCCGGCAAGGGCCTCCAGGACCTCGACAAGGCGGCGAAGGACAAGAACGCGCCGAAGCAGGCCCAGGAGTTCATGAACTCCCTCGGCGACAAGGTCAGCGGCAAGTTCGGCGAGGGCCGCGTCCTGTCGACGCGTGTCGTCAACGCCCTGATCACGGACGACGGCAAGGTCTACGTCGGCGCGGTCACCAAGGACGCGCTGGTGAAGGCGGCCGACGCCAACAAGTAACCGTATGTAGCGGGGATGTTCGAAGGGTGGGCCGGGGCTGTGTCCCGGCCCACCCTTCCGTCGTGACGGTGCCGCGTACAGTGGCCCCGCTGTACGGTGGTGGGATGTCGAGACACGTGACCATCCGCCTGGACGAAGAGTTCCACGAACGCCTGAAGGCGCGTGCGGCGGCGCTGGGGACCACGGTCACCGCGCTGATCACCGAGGTCACGGAGCGCGAACTCGACGAGGACCGGAAGAAGTTCCTCTCCGGCATCGAGGAGTTCGCAGACCACTGGGGCTACTTCCAGGAGCGGTTCGGCAATTGAAGATCACCATGGAGTGGGCCTGGACCGCTCTGGCCCACCACCTGCCGTCCGACCCCGCGGTGTGGGACCCCTCCGGGGTGGCCGCCGCCGTCGCCCGCCACCAGAACGACCTCGTGCTGGTGCCGGAACAGCCCGCCCCGGACACCGCGTGGCGGGCCGCCGCGTTTCTGCACACCCTCGCCGTGTGCCCGGCGCTGGAATCCCCGATGAACGAGTTCTACGCGGCCGCCGCGACCCGCTCGTACCTGCGCGTGGCCGGGGCCAGACAGCTGCCCTCGCCGGAGGAGCTCGGCGACCTGGTGGAGGCGGCGAAGCTGGGTCGGGCGGACGTCGCGGCGGTGGCGCGGGAGCTGCGCGCCCGCATGGAGGAACCGCTGTCGGCCTCGCTGCGGGCGTCCGCTGAGGACGCGTAGCCGCGAGCGCGTGGCCGCGAGCGCGTCATCGTGAACGCGTAACCGGTGCACGTGCGAGGCCCCGGCGCGATCCGAGGGGATCGCGCCGGGGCCGTTCGTCCGTCCGAGGGCGCGGGCTAGAAGGTGATCTTCCAGCTGTTGATGTAGCCGACGTCCTGTCCGGCCAGGTCCTTGGCCTGGAGCTTCCAGACCCCGTTCGCGACCTCGGCGGAGGCGTTGACGGTGTACGACTTGACCAGGTTGTCGGCGCTGCCGCCGGCGCGGTTGTGCAGGTTGTAGACCGTGCCGTCCGGGGCGACCAGGTCGACCACCAGGTCACCGATGTAGGTGTGGACGATGTTCACGTCGACCTTGGTGGTGGCCGGGGCGTTGCCCGTGACGCCGGAGACCGTGATCGGCGAGGTCACCGCGGCGCCGGGGGAGTCCGGGATGGACACGTCCGACGTGTTCTCGAAGGACGGGCCCGGCGGGACCGGAGCGGCCGCGCCGAGGTTCCAGATCGCGTAGGCGATGGCGTCGGAGTTGCGGTCCAGGGCGGTGTCGTTGATGTTCGTCAGCGAGTCGCACGAGGAGTGGTAGCAGCGGTCGAAGGCCTGACCGGAGGTGCCGCCCCACTTCTGCGCCTGCGCCGCCGTCTTGGTGTAGTCGGCGCCGGAGAACAGACCGCCGACCGGTATGCCCGCGCTCTTGAAGGGCGCGTGGTCGGACCGGCCGTCGCCCTCGGTCTCGATCTCGGTCGGGATGCCGAGGCCCGCGTAGTAGTTCTTGAAGGTCTGCTCGATGGTCGGGTCGTCGTCGTAGACGAAGTAGCCCGGGTTCGGCGAGCCGATCATGTCGAAGTTCAGGTAGCCGGAGATCTTCGCCTTCTCGGCGGCCGGCAGGTTGTTCACGTAGTACTTCGAGCCGACCAGGCCCAGCTCCTCCGCGCCCCACCAGCCGAAGCGCAGGTGCTTCGTGGGCTGGAGCTGCGCACGGGACACGGCGAGCGCGGTCTCCAGGATCGCGGCCGAGCCGGAACCGTTGTCGTTGATGCCGGCGCCGCCGGTCACCGAGTCCAGGTGCGACCCGGACATCAGGACCGAGTTGGGGTCGCCGCCCGGCCAGTCGGCGATCAGGTTGTAGCCGGTCGCGCCGCTGTAGGTGAAGGTCTGCAGCGTGGTGGTGAAACCGGCCGCGTCGAGCTTTCCCTTCACGTAGTCGATCGACGCCTTGTAACCGGTCCGGCCGTGGGCCCGGTTCCCGCCGTTGTTGGCGGCGATGGTCGAGAGCTGCGACAGGTGGGCCTTGACGTTGGCCAGCGGGATGTCGGGTGGAGTGGGGGCGGCGGTCACCGCGGTGGGGGCGGCGAGCGCGGCGGGGGCGGTGGCGGCGAACAGGCCCGCGACCGCGATTGCGGTCACGGCGGCAAGACGCCGGGAGACGGACAGGCTCATGTGGGGGCTCCGGTATTCCGCGGGGATGAAACGGAACGAGCGGTATCGAGCGGGTGAGCGTTAGTGCGTCAGTGCGAGCCTGATGTTCAGCGAGAGTATGACTGTCAGTCAAGACCACAATTCGGTCAGGGCAGTTCGGAAAACGGACGATCCCCGGTACGAGGGTCTCGTACCGGGGATCGTGAGAGCGGGGATGTGCGTGATGCGGAGCGCTACGCCGGTTCGCGCGCCGGGGCGGCCGTGACGACGGGCGCGGCGTCGAGCACGGCCCGCGAGCGCCGCGCCGTACGCAGCGCGTCCCAGGTCAGGAGCGCGAGTGCCGCCCAGACCAGGGAGAAGCCCACCCAGCGCTCGGGCGGCATGGCCTCGTGGAAGTAGAGGACGCCGAGCCCGAACTGGAACACCGGCGCCATGTACTGGAGCAGCCCGAGGGTGGACAGCGGGACGCGGATGGCGGCCGCCCCGAAGAACACCAGCGGGACCGCGGTGACCAGACCGGTCGCGGCGAGCAGCGCGGAATGGGCCGCCCCCTGCGTCGCGAAGGTGGACTGCCCCTGGGTGCTCAGCCACACCAGGTAGCCGAGCGCCGGCAGGAACAGCACGGCGGTCTCGGCGGTCAGCGACTCCAGGCCGCCCATGTTGAGCTTCTTCTTGATCAGCCCGTACGTGGCGAAGGAGCAGGCCAGGACCAGCGAGATCCACGGCGGCCGCCCGTACCCGACGGCGAGCACGACGACGGCGAGGAAGCTGATCCCGACCGCCACCCACTGCGCACGACGCAGCCGCTCACCGAGCACCAGCACCCCCATCGCGATGCTGACCAGGGGATTGATGAAGTAGCCGAGGCTCGCCTCGACCACCGCGCCGTTGTTGACGGCCCAGATGTACAGGCCCCAGTTCACGGAGATGATCGAGGCGGCGAGCGCGGTCAGGCCGAGCTTGCGGGGCTGTCGCAGAAGCTCCCGCATCCAGCCCCAGCGGCGCAGCGCGAGCAGCGCCACCCCGACCACGGCCAGGGACCACACCATGCGGTGGGCGAGGATCTCGACCGCCCCGGAGGGCTTGAGGAGCGGCCAGAAGAGGGGGACGAGCCCCCATATTCCGTACGCGCCGAATCCGTAGAGCAGACCCGTGCGCTGCTCGTTCTGTGCCTCCACGGGCCCTCCTGTACGACTTTTCGGCCAATCTCACGAAGGTAGCGCCGCACGGCCCGGATGTCACGACCGTTACGGGGAGATACTCATGACATTGTCGTGACGGCGCGAAGAAGCCCGGACCCCCTGGGCGGGGGATCCGGGCTTCGTCGCGGTACGAGAGGGGCCGGTCAGCCGACGACCGTCCACGTGTCGTTGCCGGTCAGCAGGGCGCCGAGGTCGCCCTTGCCCTTCTGGTCGATGGCAGCGTCGAGCTGGTCGGCCATGAGGGTGTCGTAGACGGGGCGCTCGACGCTGCGGAAGACGCCGATGGGGGTCTGGTGCAGGGTGTCGGGGTCGGCGAGGCGGGAGAGCGCGAAGGCGGTGGTGGGGCCGGTGGCGTGTGCGTCGTGGACGAGGATCGAGGACTGGTTCTCCTCGGTGACCTCGACGACGCGCAGGTCGCCGGTGGCGTGGTCGCGGACGACGCCCTTGTGGCCGTCCACGCCGAACCGGATCGGCTGCCCGTGCTCCAGCCGGATCACGGCCTCCGCGGCCTGCTCGTTGTCCTTGAGGACTTCGAAGGCGCCGTCGTTGAAGATGTTGCAGTTCTGGTAGATCTCCACGAGCGCCGTGCCCTGGTGGTCGGCCGCCTGCCGGAGCACCTCCGTGAGGTGCTTGCGGTCGGAGTCGACGGTGCGGGCCACGAAGGACGCCTCGGCGCCGATGGCCAGCGACACCGGGTTGAAGGGTGCGTCGAGGGATCCCATCGGCGTGGACTTGGTGATCTTGCCGATTTCGGAGGTGGGGGAGTACTGGCCCTTGGTCAGGCCGTAGATCCGATTGTTGAAGAGGAGGATCTTGAGGTTGACGTTGCGGCGCAGGGCGTGGATGAGGTGGTTGCCGCCGATGGAGAGTGCGTCGCCGTCGCCGGTGACGACCCAGACGGAGAGGTCGCGGCGGCTGGTGGCGAGGCCGGTGGCGATGGCGGGGGCGCGGCCGTGGATGGAGTGCATCCCGTAGGTGTTCATGTAGTACGGGAAGCGGGAGGAGCAGCCGATGCCGGAGACGAAGACGATGTTCTCCTTCGCCAGTCCGAGCTCGGGCATGAAGCCCTGCACGGCGGCGAGGACGGCGTAGTCGCCGCAGCCGGGGCACCAGCGGACTTCCTGGTCCGACTTGAAGTCCTTCGCGGACTGCCTGGCCTCCGCCTTCGGGACCAGGGAGAGCAGCTTGGGGACGTCGGTCACCTCAGTCATTGATGGCCTCCTTGAGAACCGTCGCGAGCTGCTCGGCCTTGAACGGCATTCCGTTGACCTGCGTGTACGACTGCGCGTCGACCAGGTACTTCGCGCGGATCAGGCTCGCGAGCTGCCCGAGGTTCATCTCCGGCACCACTACCTTCTGGTAACGCCCCAGCACCTCCCCGAGATTCCTTGGGAAGGGGTTGAGGTGGCGCAGGTGGGCCTGGGCGATGGGAGTGCCGGCGAGCCGGAGGCGGCGGACGGCGGCGGTGATGGGGCCGTAGGTGGAGCCCCAGCCGAGGACGAGGGTGTGGGCGCCGTCCGGGTCGTCGACCTCCAGGTCGGGGACCCGGATCCCGTCGATCTTGGCCTGGCGGGTGCGGACCATGAGGTCGTGGTTGGCCGGG
>NZ_JBIARJ010000014.1:0-161424 GCF_042889825.1 Streptomyces sp. NPDC002467
GCCCCCGCAGGGCGTCGAACGAAACCCGCTCGTCTTGCCGGTGCCGCATCGGGTTCGACGCCCGAGGAGGTGCCCCGGCGCGCGCCCGGCCCCGACGGCCCATCCTGCGGCCCGGCCCGGGCGGGGGTTCCGCTGCGCGGGGCTGGGTCCCCTACCCGCCCTTCCGCCGTTCCCCGGGCCCCGCGCCTCAAACGCCGGCGAGGCTGGAATGTCGGCGGGGCTGGATCTTTCAGCCCGTCCGGCGTTTGAGGACCGGGGTCCGGGGCGGAGCCCCGGGGCCTGCCGGCCCCGCCGGCGTTTGACGCGCGGGGTCCGGGGCGAAGCCCGGCGGTGGGGGTGGTGGGGCTACAGCTCCGCGTACACCGCCGACGCGTCGTCGTGGCGTTTGCCGCGCGGCACCGCACGGGCGGGGTCGGATTCGATCGCGCGCACCCGCCCGATCAGGGCCTCCGCGCCCTCCTTCCGCAGTACCGCCAGGCACGCGCCCCAGTCGCCCTCCCCGAACGTGTCCGTCCACCGGCTCGCCCCGTCCGTCAGCGCCGCCACCGCCCGCACCCGGTCGCGCGGCCGGCGCCCCGTCACCGCCCGCCGCGCCACCGCCGGATCCGCCGCCGCGGTGAAGAAGCCGCCCTCCGCGTTGCGCAGGGCGTCCGTCGCGGCCGCCGACCGCAGCGCCTCCCTCGGCACCCGGTCCAGCCGGTCGTCCCGCACCGCCGTCACCCCGCCCCCGGGCGCCTGGAGGAGCAGTACGGAGTCCGAGAGCACGAGGTGCTCCACGTACTCCTCGTCCCAGCGGACCATCACCACCGTCACCTGGGGCGTGCGGACGTGAGAAAGGTCACACGTCCCCCGATGGGCATCGGCCGTGCCGCGGATCGCCTCCGCCAGGATCCGGTCCAGCGGCATGTCCCGCCGCGATCCGGACAGTTCGGTCAATCGGCCGCCGAGCCGGGCCGTGAACCACGGCACCCCGTGCGCGCACCCGACCTCGCCGGCCGGTGGAGTGACCCCGTCCAGGGTGATCAGGACCCCGCCTCCCGAGGCGGGGATCGCCGCCGACACCCAGTCCTCATTGGGGCGTTCCCGGTCGCCGGGGGCGGAAGCGAGGTCGATGCGCATGCGGACATACTGCCCGGCGGGCCCCGCCGCACGCGGGAAGGTCCGTACCAAGTGATGCCAGGTTCCGCGTGAAGTTCCGTACCGGGGCGCCAACGGGCGGGCGGCGCCCGGCGCCGGTGTGGGCGCGCATATTGCCAAGCCCCCCTCGATCTTTCAACCGCCCGTCCACGGCGGCGCTGTGGAGCCACCTGTCCGAGTTGGAAGCCAACTCATCCGTGATGTTCACTCGTTCGAGTGGCCGGGTGGGCGATGTGCGGCTCTCTCCCCTACACGCTGCAAAGGTCTGAAGCGGTACGAGGGGGCAGGGGGCGTTTACTTGTTGACCGGCCGTTACCTCGGCCACACGAGTAGACGAGCTAGAGCACACGTACAGGATTGCGAGCACCGGTGCAGAAGAAGCGGTCTCGGAAGAACGGCACCGCCACCGACGGCCCGGCCCCCGCAGGACGACGCGTCCGCGTGCGCCGCAGGCTGGTCGTCGGAGTGGCGGTCACCGGCCTCACCGTCCTCGCGGCGGGCGCACCCGCCGTCGTCTCCGCCACGAGGGAGCTGAACGACTCCCAGCACCTCGTCACCCTCGCGGAACAGACGGGGCAGGCGCTCACCCTCACCCACCTCCTCGGCGACGAGCGCGACGCCGTCGTCGAGTACGCCGCCAAGGGTCGCCCCGGCAACGCCAAGGGTCCCGTCCAGGAGCGCATCGCCCGTACCGACCGGCAGCTCGCCGAGGTCCAGGCCGACGCCGACGAGGCGACCGCCCGCTCCCTCGCCCGGATCCGGGCCGTCCGCACCGAGGCCGTCGACGGCAAGGGCAGCGCCCTCGCCGCCCACCAGGCCTACGCGGGCGTCATCGCCGAACTCCTCGCCCCCGGCGACCGGCTCGCCGAGCTGACCCCGCCGCGCGCCACCGCCGCCCTCGCCACCACGCGCCCCCTGGCCCCGCTCGGCCAGGCCGTGGAACAGGCCTCCGCCACCCGCGGACTGCTGCTCGCCGCACTGGCCGTCCCCCGCGGCGAGCAGCTCCCCAACTCGGCCGTGGTCGACGAACTCACCACCGCCGCGCAGCGGGCCCGCGTACGCGAGCAGGCCGCCCTCGACGACTTCGCGCGGGCCGCGCGTCCCGACGTACGGCAGACCCTCGCCGCCACCGTCACCGGCCCCGAGGTCAAGGCCGCCGACGACTACCTGAAGAAGCTCACCGACCGGCCCACCCTGAACCCGGCCGACCGCAAGACCGACGCGGGCGCCGTGGGCTCCGCGCTCACCGCCCGCCTCGACCGCATGCGGTCCGTGGAATCGACGCTGGCCGGCCAGCGGTCCTCCGCGCTCGCCGCCCAGCGCGACGACGACGTGACCCGGCTCGAACTGGTCATCGCGGCGATGGGCGTCCTCTTCCTCTTCGCCGTCGGCTTCGCGACCGCCGTCGCGCGCTCGCTCACCCGGCCGCTGTCCGTCCTGCGCCGCGGCGCGGAGCGGCTGGCGACTCCGGAGGGCTCGGTCGAGCCGGTGCGGTTCACCGGCCGCAACGACGAGTTCGCCGAGGTCGTGCGCCACCTGAACGCGGTCCGCGAGCAGACGGTCTCCCTGCACACCAAGATCGCCGGGCTCGACGCCGACAAGCGCCGCATCAACGGCCGCAACGAGGCGCTGACCGCCGGCCGCGAGGCGCTGGAGGAGGAGCTCACGCAGCTGCGGGCCGGTCTGGAAGAACACCGCCGCATCATGTCGACGACCTCCGTCTCGCTGTCGCTGCGCACCCTGGGCCTGGTGGAACGCCAGCTCTCCGTCATCGAGGAGCTGGAGTCCAAGGAGCAGGACCCGGACCGGCTCTCGACCCTGTTCAAGCTGGACCACCTGGCGACGGTGATGCGCCGCCACAACGAGAACCTGCTGGTCCTCGCCGGTCAGGAACACGGCCACGGGCAGGGCCTGCCGGTCCCGCTCGTCGACGTCATGCGGGCCGCCGTCAGCGAGATCGAGCGCTACGAGCGGGTCGACCTCGCGGTACTGCCCGCGGGCACGCAGGTCGCGGGGCACGCGGCCGACGACATCTCGCACGTACTGGCCGAGCTGCTGGAGAACGCCACCACGTTCTCGCCGCCGGACGTGAAGGTGAAGGTGTCCGGGTGGCTGGTGGACTCCGGTGACGTGGTGCTGTCCGTCGTGGACGAGGGCATCGGCATCACCGAGGACCGCCTGGAGTCGCTGAACGCCCGCCTCTCCACCCCCGACGCGTACGACGAGGAGCCCGAGGAGGAACACGGCCTCGGCCTCGGCCTGTACGTGGCCGGCCGGCTCGCGGCCCGGCACGGCGTGACGGCGGAGCTCCGCGCGCCCCGGCACGGCGGCACCGAGGCACTGGTCGTCGTCCCGGTCTCCCTCCTCCCGACCACCCCGCCGGCCTCCCCGGTCCACGCCCTGTCCACCCCGGGCGGGCCCGCGCTGCACCTGCCGGGCGTGATAGCGGAGGCGAACGAGAACACCCTCCTGGCCCGCCCCCGGGGCGCGGACGCGGTGGCCGAGGACACGGAGCCGACGGAGGACGCCGCGTTCGACGCGGCGGCCGACACGGGTTCCGAGCCCGGTGCCGCCTCCGACGTGGACGCCGGTTTCGGTGTGGCCGCGGACCTGGAGGCCGCCTTCGGCACGGGTGTCGACGTGGCGCCCGAGGCCGAGGCGGACACCGTCGAGCCGGACGCCTTCGCGGGCGACCCGGAGCACGGCTTCGCCCCCTCGGTCGAGGAGAGCTCGGACGCCGCGCTCCGCGTGACCGCCGACGGCGCGGGACTGCCCCCGGCCGACCAGGTGTTCACCGTGTCCGCGGGTGCCGATGCGGCTGTCGGTGCGGCGGAGGAGGCCCCGGAAGGGGCCCCGTTGGCGGACGCCCCCGGGGAGCAGCTGCTCGCCCGTGTCGTGCCCGACGCCGACGCGACCGCCGCCTTCGTGCCCGACCCCGCGCCGGGGGACCCGGCCGCCGCGGACCACGCCGACCGCGTGGCCGACGTACCGCGGACCCCGGCGGAGCCGGACCCGCACAGCCACACCCCCGCCGAGGGGAACTGGCTGCCCCGCCAGGGCAGCCACCCCGACGGGGAGGACGTCACCGACAAGGGCCTGCCCAAGCGGACCCCCCGCTCCGCCACCGCAGCCGCCCGCGCCGAAGCGCCCCGCCCCGCCCCGGCCCGGCGCGTCGACGCCGACGAACTGCGGCGCCGGCTCGGCGGTTTCTACCAGGGGGCCCAGGACGGGCGCAGGGTCTTCGCCGCCGAGGTGGCGGAGGCTGCCGACGCGCAGGAACAGGGCGAGGGGCACACCGACCAGGGGGACACCGCACAGGAGGCACGCACATGACCGCGCCCAGTACGTACGGACTGAGCACCCAGGCCCGCAACCTGCAATGGCTGCTGACCGACCTGGTCGAGGAGGTACCCGGCGTCAATTCCGTCGCCGTGGTCTCCTCGGACGGGCTCCTGCTCCTGTCCTCCGACCCCGGTGCGGCCGACGCGCAGTCCGGGAACGCGGGCAACGGCGCGGGCAACGGCCGGAGCAAGGGCCCGCGCGGCGCCTCCGCCGACCTCGCCACCATCGTGTCCGGTCTCGGCAGCCTCACCACGGGCGCCGCGTCTCTCATGGACTGCGGATCCGTCAAGCAGACCATGGTGGCCATGGAGCACGGATCCGTGTTCGTCATGGCCATCAGCGACGGCTCGTTGCTGGGCGTGCACGCCACCCCCGACTGCGACATGGGCGTCGTCGCCTACCACATGGCCCTGTTCGTCGGCCGCGCCGGCCACGTCCTGACCCCCGAAGTCCGCAGTGAGCTGCGCCAGTCGATGGAGAAAACCCCGTGAGGAGTCCGGCCTCCGACCGGCTGCCTATACGCGGCGCCGACCGCCGCCCCGCCCGCGTCCGCCCGTACTCCCTCACGGGCGGCCGGACCCGGTTCACGCAGGTCCTGCTCGTCGAGACCTTCGTCGCCGCCCTGGAGACGAAGGCCTCGCAGCCGCAGAAGCCCGACCGCATGCCCGAGATGCGCGCCATCGTCGAGGTGACCCGCCGCATGCGCACGATCGCCGAGATCGCCGCACTGCTGAAGCTGCCGCTCGGCGTCGTCCGCGTGCTCGTCAGCGACCTCGCCGACCAGGGACGGATCCGTGTCTACGGGACCGGCCACGGCACGGGCCGTCCGGACCGCGCGCTGCTGGAAAGGGTGCTCAGTGGTCTTCGCCGTCTCTGACGAACCGGTTTCCCCGCCGGAGTCGGACGACGAGCCCGTCCAGCCCTGGCAGTACGACCGCTCCCGCGCCCCCGTCGCCGTGAAGGTGCTGGTCGCGGGTGGCTTCGGCGTAGGGAAGACCACGTTCGTCTCCTCCCTCTCCGAGATCACCCCGCTGCGCACCGAGGCGGTGATGACCCAGGCGAGCGCACCGACGGACGACCTGACCGGCACGCCGGACAAGAACACGACGACCGTCGCCATGGACTTCGGCCGTGTCACGCTCGATGACGATCTCGTCTTGTACGTGTACGGGACCCCGGGCCAGGAGCGCTTCTGGTTCATGTGGGACGACCTCGTACGCGGTGCCGTCGGCGGCATCGTGCTCGCCGACACCCGGCGGCTGCGCGACTGCTTCCCCGCGCTCGACTACTTCGAGACCTGCGGGCTTCCGTACGCCGTCGCCGTGAACCACTTCGAGGGCTCCGACTCCTACGAGCCCGAGGACGTGCGCGAGGCGCTGACCGTGCCGCCGCACGTACCCGTCGTGATCATGGACGCGAGGAACCGCCGCTCGGTCGTCGAAGCCCTGCTGACGCTGGTCGGGCACGCCCTCGACACCACTCCCGATTCCGAATAGAGAACGTGAGAGATGCGCAAGATACTCGTCGTGGGAGCCGGCCAGGCCGGTCTCCAGCTGGCCCTCGGACTCCAGGCGAAGGAGTACGACGTCACCCTCATGTCCAACCGGACGGCGGACGAGATCCGCACCGGTCGGGTCATGTCGACGCAGTGCATGTTCGACACGGCGCTCCAGCACGAGCGTGACCTCGGGATCAACTTCTGGGAGCAGCAGGCACCGAAGATCGAGGGCCTCGGAGTCTCGGTCGCCGGCCCCGACAGCAGCCGCGCCGTCGACTGGCTGGGCAAGCTCAAGGGGTACGCGCAGTCAGTCGACCAGCGCGTGAAGATGGCCGGCTGGCTGGACACCTTCACGCAGCGCGGCGGGCAGCTGGTCGTCCACGGCGCGTCCGTCGCCGACCTGGACTACTTCTCCCGTGCCTACGACCTGGTGCTGGTCGCCGCCGGCAAGGGCGAGCTGGTGTCGATGTTCGAGCGCAACGCGGTGCGTTCCCCGTACGACGCCCCGCAGCGCGCCCTGGCCGTCTCCTACGTGCACGGGCTCGGCCCGCGCCCGGAGCACCCCGGGACCGAGGCGGTCCGCTGCAACCTGGTGCCGGGCGTCGGCGAGCTGTTCGTCATGCCGACGCTGACGACGTCGGGGCGCGCGGACATCCTGTTCTGGGAGGGCGTCCCGGGCGGCCCGCTGGACGTCTTCAACGGCGTGCGGGACCCGAAGGACCACCTCGCGCTCACGCTGGAACTGATGGAAAAGTTCACGCCCTGGGAGCACGCGCGGGCGACGAAGGCGGAACTGACGGACGCGGGCGCCACTCTCGCGGGCCGTTACGCGCCGGTGGTCCGCAACCCCATCGGGCGGCTGCCGGGCGGCGGGCTGGTGCTGGGCGTGGCGGACGTGGTCGTAGCGAACGACCCGATCACGGGGCAGGGCTCGAACTCGGCCGCCAAGTGCGCGGCCTCGTACCTGTCGTCCATCCTGATGCACGGCGACAAGCCGTTCGACGAGGCGTGGATGAAGGGCACCTTCGACAAGTACTGGTTCACCACCGGCAAGCCGGTGACCCAGTGGACGAACGCCATGCTGGGCGTCCCGCCGGAGCACGTACTGAACCTGATCGGCGCGGCCGGGCAGCTCCAGCCGGTGGCGAATCGATTCGCCAACGGCTTCGACAACCCGGCCGACTTCGACGCGTACTTCTACGACCCGGAGGACGCGGCGGACTACCTGGAGGAGGCTGCGGCTGCTGTCGCGGCTGCTTCGGCTTCTGGTTCCGCTTCCGGTGCTTCGGCTGGTTCCGCTGGTTCCGCTGGTTCCGCCGGGGACTCCTCCGACGAGTAGCCCGTGTCGTCCCCCTCCGCCGCGGTCGCTTCAGGCAGCGGCGGAGGGGTGAACTCCGCCAGCGGGGCCCCGTCCGGGTCCGGTCGCACCGCCCCGAGCAGCGGGTTCGCGGCGATCGGGGAGACCTTGACCCGGGTTCCCGGGCGGGGGGCCTGGATCACCTTGCCGCCGCCGACGTACAGGCCCACGTGCGTGGCCTTGGGGAAGTACACCACCAGGTCCCCGGGCCGCAGCCGGTCCAGCGGCACCTTCGGCAGCCGGGCCCACTGCTCCTGGCTGGTCCGCGGGATGGCGCGCCCGGCGTGCGCCCAGGCCTGCGAGGTCAGCCCCGAGCAGTCGAACGAACCCGGCCCCTCCGCTCCCCACACGTACGGCTTGCCGATCTGGGCCGCCGCGTACCTGAGGGCAGCGCCGCCCGCCGCCGTGGGCGTGCCGGTGCGGGTGGGGAGCCGGCCGGAGTCCAGCAGCTTCTGCTGCGCCGCGTTGGTGTTCTCGGTCTCCCGGGCGCCGAGCTGGGTGAGTTGCTCCGGGGTGAGGGCGGCCAGCATCCGCTCGACCTCCTTGAGCTGCGCCCCGACCTCCTCCTTCTGGGTCTTCTGCCGGGCGGCCAGGGTCTGCTGGGTCTCCAGGGACTTCCGGGCCCGGGCGGCCAGCGCGTCGGCTTCCGCCTTGTTCCGGGTGAGCTTGTCCAGTACGCCGGCCCGCCGTGCCCCCTCACGGGCGGCGAGCCGCCGCTCGTCGAGGGCGGCCTGCGGGTCCTTGGCGAGCAGCATCCGGGCGTACGGGGAGAGCGCGCTCCGGGTGCCCTGGTACTGCTCCCGCGCCAGCCGTCCGGCGAGGGCCTTCTCGGCATCGAGGGCACCGCGCGCCTTTCCGAGCTCGGCGCTCCGCAACCGCTCCTCCTCCCGGCCGGCCTTGAGGGCCACCTCGGTGGCGTTGTACGCCTCGGTGGCCTCCTCCGCCTTCTGGTACAGGCCCTGGAGGCGGGCGAGCAGCGCGGGGACGGGCTCGGTGGGGGCGGCGGGGACCGGGGCCGGCGCGGCGGGGGCCGGAGCGGCGGGGTTCGCCGGCTCGGCGCCGGCCTGCGGGACGGGACCCGCGACGAGGAACGCTGCGGCGACGCAGCAGGCAGCGCGAAGCGGCCGCTGTGACATGGGAATCACCTCCGAGGCGCCCGATGCTGCCACGCCCGGTATGACAAATCGCCCAGGCGAGTCGGCGGGGTGAGGCGGGGTCACCCGGTTGGGGGGAGGGGGAGACGGGTTCACGCGTGGGCGGGACTTCTACCCCCTTGGGTCCGCCCCCCGGGTCAGGGGCGTTCGCGTTCGCGGAGGAGTTCCTCGACCGCGCTGGGGAAGGTGGTCTCGAAGTCGATCAGTTTCGCCCAGGTCGGGGTCACGACGATCCGCACCATCTCGCGGTAGAGCGAGCGGACCTCGGCCTCCCACTCGGCCCGTTGCTCGGGGGTCATCGCCTGTGTGGAGTTGGCCTGGAGGTACTCGTCCGGGATGCCCTCGACGACGTCGAGCTCGGCACGGCCGCGGATGAGCAGGATCCGTGGTGGGTGCGCCTCGGTGTCGATGGTCAGGGCGACGGCCGGGTTGTGGCGCAGGGCCGTCAGTTTCGGGGCGTTCGTCGGAGTGCACATGACGATCTGCGCGTCGCTCCAGACGAAGGAGATCGGGATGGCCCGGGGTGTGCCGTCCTTGGCCACGTAGGCCAGGCGGGCCACGTCGCGGGCCAGGAGTTCCCGGCTGATGGGGCGGTTCAGGATCTCGGTGATCTCGCTCGGCTGCACGGTCGGATCCTGCCCGATGGGGAGGCGGCCGGCCGGGAGGGGGGCGGGGCGGTCCCCCGGATGGGGGACCGGGCCCCGGTCCGGGGGTCAGTTCACGGACTGCTTCACCAGGGTGGCGATGGCGGCCTCGGTGGCGGCGGTGATCTCCTTCAGGGCGTAGGTGGTCGGCCACATGACGCCCTCGTCGAGGTTCGCCTGGTCGCTGAAACCGAGGGTCGCGTACCGGGCCTTGAACTTCTCCGCGCTCTGGAAGAAACAGACGATCTTGCCGTCCTTGGCGTACGACGGCATTCCGTACCAGAGCTTCGGCGCGAGGCCCGGTGCGGCGGACTTGACGATCGCGTGGACGCGTTCGGCCAGGACGCGGTCGGAGTCCTGCATCTCGGCGATCTTCGCGACCACCGCCGCTTCGTCCTCCGCCGCCTTGTCGGCCTTCGAGGTGCGCCGCGCGGTCGTCTTCAGCTCCTTGGCGCGCTCCTTCATCGCGGACCGCTCCTCGTCGGTGAAGGCGTCGGCCGTGGTGTCGGTGGTCGTGTTCATTTCGGGTTCCTCTCGTCGGGTGGTCTTCGGGTGGTGGGGGGGCGTCCGTCAGCCCCAGGCGCCGGCGATCTGACGGGTCGTGGCGTTCAGGCGGTTGAACATGTTCGTGACGCCGATCATCAGGATGATCGCGGCGAGCTGCTTCTCGTCGAAGTACGTGGCGGCGGTGTCCCAGACCTCGTCGTTCACGGCGTCGGGACGGTCGGCCAGCCGGGTCGCCGCCTCGGCGAGCGAGAGCGCGGCACGCTCCTCGTCGCTGAAGTACGGGGTCTCCCGCCACACGGCGACCGTGGCCAGGCGCTCGTCGCTCACACCGGCCTTGCGGGCCGACTTGGCGCCGCCGTCGACGCAGGCGCTGCAGCCGTTGATCTGGCTGACCCGCAGGTGCACCAGCTCCAGGATCTGGCCTTCCACCCCACCGGAGTGCACGGCCTTGAAGATGTCCTGGATGGGCTGCATCGCGCCGGAGAGGACCATGGCCGGGTTCTGCATACGAGACTTCATGTCTGTTCTCCTCTTTCGTGGTTCTCGCTTGCGGTGTGACTCCATAACAGCCGTTGCCGGCCGATCGCAGGAGGGCGATGGGACGCCGTGGGACAGGCGGAACAGCCTTGACCAGCGAAGATTCGGGCGGAAATACTGCTGCCCGAGCGGGACAACGAAAGAGGGGGAACGGTGGAACAGGACGAGCTGGCCGGCCGGTTGCGCGCACTTCAGGAGCTGTCCGGGTTAGGCGTACGAGCCCTCGCGCGGGACAGCGGTCTGAGCTCCTCGTCGCTCTCGCGCTACCTCAGCGGCCAGACCGTGCCGCCCTGGCCCGCCGTGGTGGCCCTGTGTCGCCTGGTCAAGCGCGACCCCCGCCCGCTGCGCCCTCTGTGGGAACGCTCCTCGAACCCGCTGCCGGCGCCCCCGAAGGCCAGCCGCCAGGTCCCGCCGCGCCCCCGCAACGATCTGCCCCGCGACGTACCGGACTTCACCGGCCGCGAGGACCAGCTCGCCGCTCTGCTGGCGGCGGTGAAGAGTCATCAGGTGGTCGCCGTCGACGGCATGGCCGGTGTCGGCAAGACCTGCCTGACCGTGCACGCCGCGCACCGGCTCGCCGCCGACTACCCGGACGCCCAGCTCTACGCGGACCTGCACGGATTCACCGAGGGCCGGGAGCCGATGACTCCCGACTCCGTACTGCGCATGCTGCTCGGCGCGCTCGACGTCCCCTCCGAGAGGGTCCCGCAGGAAGGCCTGGAGCAGCTGGCCGCGTGCTGGCGCGCGGAACTGGCCGGCCGGCGGGCCGTCGTGGTCCTCGACAACGCCGCCGACGCCGAGCAGGTACGACCCCTGCTGCCCGGCGCCGGACCCTCCGTCGTCCTGATCACGAGCCGCAACCGGTTGCTGGGCCTCGACGAGGTCCCCCCGGTCTCCCTCGACGTACTGAGCCCCCAGGAGAGCGCGGAGCTCCTGACCCGGGCCAGCGGCGCCGACGCCCGGCTGTCCAAGGACCCGGATTCCGCCGCCGAGGTGCTCCGCCTGTGCGGCCACCTCCCCCTCGCCCTCCGGCTGGCCGCCGCCCGGCTGCGCCACCGTCCCGGCTGGACCGTGGGCATCCTCGCCGAGCGGCTCTCGCAGGGCACGGGCGAGTTCGACGCGGCGTTCGCGATGTCCGTCAGACAGCTGGACCGCTCCCAGGCCCGCCTGTTCCGACTGCTGGGCCTGCTGCCCGGCGGAACCTTCGACGAGTACGTCGTGGCGGCCCTCGCGGACCTCCCTCTGGCCGGCGCCCGCGTGATGCTGGAGGACCTCCTCGACGCCCACCTGGTCCAGCAGCCGACCACGGGCCGCTACCGCCTGCACGACCTGGTGCACCAGCACGCCCGCCGCGCTTGCGCGGAAGAGGACTCGCAGACGGACCGCGAACGCGCCCTCTCCCGCTTCCTCGACTACTACGTCCACGCCGCGGCCGCCGCCGACGCCGCGATGCCGGTCCTGGCACCCGGCCGATCCGCCTCCGCGGGCCGCCCCCCGGCCGAGCTCCCGCGGTTCGCCGACAAGAACCACGCCATCGCCTGGCTCACCGCCGAGTACGAGAACATGATCGCCGCCTTCGAGACGGCGGACGCCGTCGGTGCCGACCTCCACGTGTGCGAGCTGCCCCGCTTCCTCCGCGCGTACTTCGCCCGCCGCTGCGGCACCACGCACCTCAACTACCTCTTCGAACGCTCACTCGCCGCCGCCGAGCGCCTCGGCGACCCCCTCCAGCTGGCCGAAGCCCACAGCGACCTGGGTTTCGCCCGCTACAACGCGGGCCGGATGGCGGAGGCCGCCGCCGAGTACGAGGCGGCCGAACTCCACGGCGACACCCCCGAGCTGGCCATGCGCCGGGGCTACCTCAGCTGGGACGAGGGCCACGCCGAAGAGCCCCTCGAACTCTTCCGGCTGGCCGCGAAGCTCTACGAGGAATCCGACTGTCCCACCGGCGCGGCCCACGCCGCCGCATCCGAGGCCTGGTCACTCCTCCAACTGGGCCACCGCGACCGGGCCGCCCGGCGCGCCCGCGAGGTCCTGGACGTCCCCCACCCGGACCCCGCATGGCCCCCCACCCTGACGGCCCGCATCACCCTGGGCGTGGCCATCGCGACCGAAGCCCCCGACGAGTCCATGGAACACCTGGACCGCGCCCTCGCACTGGCCCGCGAGGACGGCCACATGAACAACGAGGCCTGGTGCCTCAACTGCCAGGGCGTCGCCCTGCGCGAGATGGGCCGGTACGAAGAGGCACTGAAGAGCCACCGCGAAGCCTTCGCCCTCCTGGACGAGCTCTTCGAGGACCACTGGAAGATCCGTTTCCTCAACGCCTACGCAGAGACCTGCCGCCTGGCCGGCCTTCCCGACGAGGCCCTCCGCCTCCACCGCCAGGCCCTGGAGCTGGCCCCCGACCTGGGATACCGCCACGAGGAAGCCCTGGCCCACGAGGGCATCGCCACCCTCCTCCAGACCACCGACCCGACCACCGCCGCCGAACACCGCACAGCGGCCGAATCCATGCTCGTCCGCCTCTGACCAGCCCCGAACGACCGCCGGCCGCCGCCAAGGAGAAGCACGCAGCGATCCACCGCGAGACCAGCCCCGGACGGGGGCCGGACGCCGTCGTGGAGGAGCGCGTAGCGATGTGAGGCGCTCGGCCCCCCCGGTGGTGGACGGGGGAGGGCCGAGCCTGGGAGGCCCCACCGGAGCCGGGTCGGGCATCCGGGAAACCCCCAAACCCTCTCCGACTCCGTCCAGCCGTCACTCCCGCAACAAGCGCCCCTTGGCCGTCGCGAATTCCTGCGGGGTCAGCAGCCCCTCCCTGGCCAGTGAGGCCAGCTGTGTCAGCTCCGCGACGAACGACCCCGCCGGGCTGCCCTCGGCATGGCCGCCGGGCCCGGGCTCAACGTCCGCCACCTCCACACCGTCCTCCAGGCCCTCCTCCACACCGTCCTCCCCCTCCACACCGTCCTCCCCCTCCACACCGTCCTCCACCCCCACGGGCTCCGGCTCGATCGGCCCGGCCGTACTCCACCGCACCCCCTGACGCGGCCCGTCCACGTCCACGGACCCCGTCCCGGTGGCCTGCGCCAGCAGCCCCCGCAGCAGCGGATGCCCCGAGGGCCGGTCCGCCGATCGCACCGTCACTCCCACCGGCCGAATGAACATCAGGAAACCTCCACCCGATCCGCCGGAATCCGTACCGAGCCCGCGATGTGCCCGCCGGCCGCCCGTACCGCGATCGCAGCGTCCTCGGCCCACACGTGCTCGACCAGCAACAACAACGCACAGCTCCCGCGTTCGAGCAGCTCCGCCGCCTCCCGCACGTCCTCCGGACCGATCAGCCGCGCCGCCTCCCGCCCCGTCAGCAGGCCCCGCAGCTCCACGAACTCGTCGAACTCCGCCGCGAGCACTTCCCCCGCAGCCGTCCGCGTGGCCACCAGCCCGTCGATCAGCCGGACCACGCCCGTCTTGCGCAGCCCCATGACGGCCTCGACCGCAGGCACCCGCAGCTGTTCCTCCGGGAACGCGAGGACGATGAATTCCACAGGCCCCATCAGCTACCCCGTCTCCCACTCCCACCGACCACAGCCGACAGCCGACAGCCGACAGCCGACAGCCGACAGCCGACAGCCCACCGACCACAGCCGACAGGCCACAGACCTGACCGTTTCTGACGACTCTTCGGCACACTATGACATAAGCGGACATAGCATCCATCCGCTTGCTACGTTTCGCTGTATGACCGCTCTGACGGCACAGGTGGCGGAGCCCGCCCCGCCCCCGCCCCCCGACGCCCACGCCCCCAAGCGTCGCGGCGTCGAGTTGGCGCTCCTCGCCGGAGCCGTCCTGATCTCGGTGCTCGGCTACCTCTACGTCGGTCTCGCGACCACCGGCCGCATCCCCGGCCCCGCCGCCCACTACGCCGGCGGCCTCGCCGCGGCCGCGCTCCTCGCGCACCTCGCCGTCCGCCTGAGGGCCCCGTACGCCGATCCCCTCGTGCTCCCCATCGCCGTACTCCTCAACGGCCTCGGCCTCGTCCTCATCCAGCGGCTCGACGCGACCACCCCCACCCACCTCACCGCCGGGGACCAACTCCGCTGGTCCGCGCTCGGGATGGTGCTCTTCGTCCTCGTCGTCTCGCTGCTCCGCGACCACCGCGTGCTCCAGCGCTACGCGTACCTCTCGGTCGCGGCGGCCCTCGTCCTCATGCTCGTCCCCGTCTTCTTCCCGGCCGTCAACGGCGCCCACATCTGGATCCGCTTCGCCGGACTCTCCTTCCAGCCGGGGGAGTTCGCCAAGATCCTGCTCGCCGTGTTCTTCGCCGCCTACCTCGCCGCGAACCGCATCGCCCTCGCCCTCACCGGCCGCCGCCTCTTCTGGAAGCTGCGCCTTCTCCCCGGCCGCGTCCTCGGTCCGATCCTCGCGATCTGGCTGCTCAGCGTCGCGGTGCTGGTCCTGGAACGCGACCTCGGCACCTCGCTCCTCTTCTTCGGCCTCTTCGTGATCATGCTGTTCACCGCCACCGGCCGGATCGGCTGGATCGCGATCGGCCTGCTCCTCGCCGGCCTCGGCGCGTACGCCGTCGGGACCTTGGAGCCGCACGTGCACAGCCGCGTCGACGACTGGCTGAATCCTTTCGCCTCCATCGACCGAGGCGAGGGCCCCGGCCAGCTCGCCCAGTCCCTGTTCGCCTTCGGCGCCGGGGGCCTCCTCGGGGCCGGCCTCGGCCACGGGCAGTCCTTCCTCATCGGCTTCGCCGCCAAATCGGACTTCGTCCTGGCCACCGCCGGCGAGGAACTCGGCCTCGTCGGCCTCGCCGCGATCCTGCTCCTCTACGGACTCCTCGTCGCCCGCGGATTCCGCGCCGGGCTCGCGCTGCGCGACTCCTTCGGCCGTCTGCTCGCCACCGGGCTCTCCTCGATCGTCGCGCTCCAGGTGTTCGTCATCGCCGGCGGCGTCACCGGGCTGATCCCGCTGACCGGCATGGCCATGCCCTTCCTGGCCCAGGGCGGCTCGTCGGTGGTCACCAACTGGATCATCGTGGCCCTCCTCGTCCGCCTGAGCGACAGCGCACGCCGCCCCCGCCCAACGGCACCCAACCCCGCACCCGCACCCAACCCGGCACCAACCCCCACTCCCCAGGAGCCCAAGGCGTGATCCGCTACATCCGCTGGTGCGCCTACTTCTGCGCGGCCCTCCTGGTCGCCCTGCTGGTCAACGTGGCCCGCGTCCAGGTCTGGGAATCCGCCTCCTACGGCGCGAACCCGGCCAACAAGCGCCCCGTCATCGAGCGCTACGCCGAGCCCCGCGGCGACATCCTGGTCGACGGCCGCCCGGTCACCGGCTCCCGCGACAGCCGTCAGCTCCTGCGCTACGAGCGCACGTACGAGAACGGCCCGCTCTACGCCCCCGTCACCGGCTTCTCCTCCCAGACGTACGGGACCAGCTTCGTGGAGCGCGCCGAGGACGGCATCCTCTCGGGCACCGACCCCGGCCTGTCCGCCTTCCCCCTCTGGTACGAGCTCTCGCGCGGCCGCCCCGCCGGCGGGAACGCGGTCACCACCGTCCGCGCCGCCGTGCAGCTGGCCGCGTACAAGGGGCTCGCGGGCAAACGCGGCGCGGTCGCGGCGGTCGAGCCGGCCACCGGGAGGATCCTCGCGCTGGTCAGCAGTCCCTCGTACGACCCCGCCCTCCTCTCCGGTACGGGTACGCGCGTCAAGGCGGCCTGGGCGCGGCTCAACGCCGACCCGACCAAGCCGATGCTCAACCGGGCACTGCGCGAGACGTACCCGCCCGGCTCCACCTTCAAGATCGTGACGGCGGCCGCCGCCCTGGACGCGGGCGTGGTCACCGATGTGGACGCCCCGACGGAGACCCCCGACCCGTACCCGCTGCCCGGAACGAGCACCCTCCTGCCGAACGCGGGCACGGGCTGCCAGGACGCCTCGATGGCCGACGCCGTGCAGTGGTCCTGCAACACGGTGATGGCGAAGATCGGCGTACAGGTCGGTCTGCGCGGGATGGTGGAGGCGGCCGGGCGGTTCGGCTTCAACGACGACGGGCTGCGCGTGCCGTCCTGGGTCTCGCGCTCGAACTTCGACACCGACATGAGCCAGGACCAGCTGGCCCTCTCCTCGATCGGCCAGTTCAACACCAAGGCCACGCCGCTGCAGATGGCGATGGTGGCGGCCGCGGTCGCGAACGGCGGCGAGCTGTACTCGCCCTACCTGGTGGAACGCACCACCCAGGACGACGGGGACCAGGTCCGCCGCGGGAGCCTGCGCAGCATGGGCCGGGCCATGAACCCGGCCACGGCGCTGCGGCTGCAGCAGCTGATGGTCAAGGTGGTGGAGAACGGAACGGGCCGGAACGCGGCGATCCCGGGCGCGGTCGTCGGCGGCAAGACCGGCACGGCGCAGCACGGCGTCGGCAACGCCGGCACCCCGTACGCGTGGTTCATCTCCTGGGCCAAGACGGAGGGCGCGCCGCTGCCGGCGGTCGCGGTGGCGGTGGTGGTCGAGGACGCGTCGGCGGACCGCGGCGAGGTCTCGGGCAACCTGGCGGCCGCCCCGATCGCACGGTCGGTCATGGAGGCGGCCCTCAAGCACTGAGCCGCCCCACACGGCGACGGCCGCCGGGACGGCTCTCCGGGGGTGTCGACTAGGGTTTCGGAGGCAGAACAGCCGGCCCCACGCCAACTGCACGCCAACCCGCACGCCAACCCACGCACGACCCCGAGGAGCAGCCGTGAGCGAGCCCGCGTCCACCGCCCTGCAGCAGGAGATCGCCCGCGACCTCCTGGTGAGCGAGACCTTCGACGCGGAGCGCGAGATCGAGCGCCGGGTGGCCTTCCTCACCGAGCGGCTCACCTCGACCGGCCTGCGCTCCCTGGTCCTCGGCATCAGCGGCGGCGTCGACTCCACCACCGCCGGCCGCCTGTGCCAGCTCGCCGTGGAGCGGGCCCGTGCCGCCGGGCACGAGGCCGTCTTCTACGCCATGCGGCTGCCCTACGGGGTCCAGGCCGACGAGAAGGACGCCCAGCTCGCCCTCTCCTTCATCCGCGCCGACCAGGTCCTGACCGTCGACGTGAAGCCGGCCAGCGACGCCGCCCTCGCGGCCTCGCTCGACGCCGGGGTCTCCTTCCGCGACGCCCACCACCAGGACTTCGTCCAGGGCAACATCAAGGCCCGCCAGCGCATGATCGCGCAGTACGCGGTGGCCGGCGCGCACGACGGCCTGGTCGTCGGCACCGACCACGCCGCCGAGGCGGTCTCCGGCTTCTTCACCAAGTTCGGCGACGGCGCCGCCGACCTCGTCCCGCTGACCGGCCTGACCAAGCGCCGGGTGCGCGCCGTCGCGGACGCCCTGGGCGCCCCCGCCGAGCTGGTGTGGAAGGTCCCGACCGCCGACCTGGAGACCCTCGACCCGGGCAAGGCGGACGAGGACGCGCTCGGCGTCACGTACGACGACATCGACGACTTCCTGGAGGGCAAGCCGGTGGACGAGCGCGCCTTCGAGATCATCGCCCGCCGTTACCGCCTCACGGAACACAAGCGGCAGCTCCCGCTCGCGCCGTAACGCCTGCGGCGAGCACCCTCCCGCCCCGCCCCCGCCGGACGGCGCGTGCGGCAGCCACCGATCCCCATCCGGCCCCGCTTCAGTCTCGCCGGCGTTTGAGGCGCGGGGCAACTCCAGCCCGTCCGGCGTTTGAGGACCGGGGGTCCGGGGGCGGAGCCCCCGCCGGGTCCGGGGGCGGCGCCCCGGGGGGCGGCGCCCCGGGGGGCGGCGCCCCGGGGGGCGGCGCCCGGGGTCGCGAGCCCCGGTTTCGGGAAGGGGCGGGGTGGGGGCAGCTCCGCGCAGCGGCACCGCCCCGGCCGGGGCCGGGCCGCAGGGTGGGCCGTCGGGGCCGGGCGCGCGGCGGGGCACCTCCTCGGGCGTCGAACCCGATGCGGCACCGGTAAGGCGAGCGGGTTTCGTTCGACGCCCTGCGGGGGCACCCCGCCGCACACCCGACCCCGACGGCGCGGGAGCGCCGAGTGGGGGCCGCCCTGCCAGGGCACCGGGGGGCACGCCCCGGCGCGCCGATCCGGCCCGGCCCTCCGCGCCAGGAGCCGGCCCTCCGCGCCAGGAGCCGGCCCTCCGCGCTAGGAGCGGCCCCCCTCAGAGATCGCCGCCCGCACCTCCGCCACCCGCTCCGCCTCCTCCGCCGCGAACCGCTCGCGGTCGAGGGCCTCCGCGATCTCCTCGTCCTGGCTCATCAGCAGGTCGAGGTTCGAGTCGCCCATCTCGAAGACGCCCATGTCCAGGTACGCCTTCTGCAACCGCTCGCCCCACAGCCCGATGTCCTTCACGCACGGCACGATCCGGCTGAAGAGCAGCTTCCGGAACAGGTGCAGGAACTCCGACTGCTCGCTGTACTCCTCCGCCTCCCGCCGCGGGATGCCGAAGTTCTCCAGCACCTCCACCCCGCGCAGCCGGTCCCGCATCAGGTGGCAGCCCTCGATGACGAACTCCTCGCGCTCCCTGAGCTCCGCGTCCGTCAGCTGCCTGTAGTAGTCCCGCAGCGCCATCCGCCCGAAGGCCACGTGCCGGGCCTCGTCCTGCATCACGTACGCCAGGATCTGCTTGGGCAGGGGCTTGTCCGTCGTATCGCGGATCATGCCGAACGCGGCCAGCGCCAGCCCCTCGATCAGCACCTGCATCCCCAGGTACGGCATGTCCCAGCGGGAGTCGCGCAGGGTGTCGCCGAGCAGCCCCTGGAGGCTGTCGTTGATCGGGTAGAGCATCCCCACCTTCTCGTGCAGGAAGCGCCCGAAGATCTCCGCGTGCCGGGCCTCGTCCATGGTCTGGGTGGCGGAGTAGAACTTCGCGTCCAGGTCCGGCACCGATTCCACGATCCGCGCGGCGCAGACCATCGCGCCCTGCTCGCCGTGCAGGAACTGGCTGAACTGCCAGGCGCTGTAGTGCCGGCGCAGCTCGCCCTTGTCCTTGTCGGTGAGCTTGGCCCAGTGCCGCGTGCCGTACAGCGTCAGCACCTCGTCCGGGGTGCCCAGCGGATCGTACGGGTCCACCTCGATGCCCCAGTCGATGCGCTTGGCACCGTCCCACTGCTTGTCCTTGCCCTTCTGGTACAGGGCCAGCAGCCGCTCGCGGCCCCCGTCGTACTCCCAGCTGAAGCGGGCCGAGCCGGTGGAGGGGATCTGCCAGACGCCCTCGCCCGGGTCCGTGGTGTAGCGCTCGTACGTCGACACTGACGCCCCCTTGTCGCGCGAATCACGCGAATCACGCGCACCTCGCGAATCACGCGGAGCCGCGTACTGCCGCACAGGACTGGACAGTTGGCAGCGTCACACGTTGGTAGACGCGGGGTCAACAAGTCGTGCGCGAGGGATTGACGACCTTGCTGACAAGCAGTCTCATAAGCAGTGACCGCAGGTAACCCGACCACGAGGTGTCCGAAGCCATGACGACGGTGACCGACCGAGCCGAGCTGAGGGACGCCCTCGGCCTGCTCAAGGACCGTGAACAGATCGCCGAGCGGCTGCTCGAATCCTCGGCGAAGCACTCCTTCGACCCCGACAAGGAACTCGACTGGGACGCCCCGCCCATCGACGGCAAGTACTACTGGCCGCCCGAGCTGCTCTCCCTCTACGACACCCCGCTGTGGAAGAAGATGGGGGAGGAGCAGCGCATCGACCTCTCCCGCCACGAAGCCGCCGCGCTCGGCTCGCTCGGCATCTGGTTCGAGATCATCCTGATGCAGCTGCTGGTCCGCCACATCTATGACAAGTCCCTGACCAGCAATCACGTCCGCTACGCGCTCACCGAGATCGCCGACGAATGCCGCCACTCGATGATGTTCGCCCGGCTGATCAAGCAGTCCGGAGCTCCCGACTACCCGGTCTCCCGGCTCAACCACAACCTCGCCCGGATCCTGAAGACCGTCTCCACCACCCCCGGTTCCTTCGCCTGCACCCTTCTCGGCGAGGAGATCCTGGACTGGATGCAGCGCCTCACCTTCCCGGACGAGCGCGTCCAGCCCCTGGTCCGCGGAGTGACCCGGATCCACGTCATCGAAGAGGCCCGGCACGTCCGCTACGCCCGCGAGGAACTGCGCCGCCAGATGCTGACCGCCCCGCGCTGGGAGCAGGAACTCACCCGCATCAGCTGCGGCGAGGCCGCCCGCGTCTTCTCGGTGGCCTTCGTCAACCCGGCCGTCTACGAGAACATCGGCCTCGACCGCCGCGAGGCCGTGGCCCAGGTCAAGGCGAGCGGTCACCGCCGCGAGGTCATGCAGACCGGCGCCAAGCGGCTCACCGACTTCCTCGACGACATCGGTGTCCTGCGCGGCCCCGGCCGCCGCCTGTGGAAGAGCTCGGGCCTCCTCGCGTAACCGCGGCCGACGCGCGCGTACGGTCGTCTACCCTGCGGACATGACGACCGTACGCGCCTACCGCAGGCTCAGCGTCGAGGAGCGGCGAGCCCAACTCCTCGACGCCGCCCTCTCGCTGTTCGCGCACCGGGTGCCGGAGGAGGTCTCGCTCGACGACGTCGCCGAGGCCGCCGGCGTCTCCCGCCCGCTCGTCTACCGCTACTTCCCGGGCGGCAAGCAGCAGCTCTACGAAGCCGCCCTGCGCTCCGCCGCGGACATCCTCGAACTCTGCTTCGCCGAACCCCAGCAGGGCCCCCTCACCCAACGCCTGAGCCGCGCCCTGGACCGCTACCTCGCCTTCGTCGACGAACACGACGCCGGCTTCGCGGCCCTCCTCCAGGGCGGCAGCGTCGTCTCCACCTCCCGTACGACGGCCACCGTGGACGGCATCCGCCGCGCCGCGGCCGACCAGATCCTCGTCCACCTCGCGGTCCCGGCCCCCGGGCCGCGCCTGCGCATGATGGTCCGTACGTGGATCACGGCGGTCGAGGCGGCCTCCCTCATCTGGATCGACGAGGGCAAGCAGCCCGAGGTCGAATCCCTCCGGGACTGGCTGGTGGACCACTTCGTCGCCCTCCTGACGGCCACGGCGGCCACCGACCCCGAAACGGCGGCCGCCGCCCGCGCGGCCCTGGCCCTCGAATCCGCGGACGGGCCGGTCGGCGTCCTGGCCCGGCGGGTCATTCCGGTGGTCTCCGAGGCCGCCCACCTCCTGTGACACTGGTGGCGTGAGAAGCCAACCGACCCCCTTCGAGGGCGGCCCGATGGACGGCCGCGTCCTCCCGATCCTGCTGGGCCCGACCGGCCACCCGCCGAAGTGGTACGAAATCCCGGTCCCGACGCCGGACGGCCCGCCGACGGTACTGCTGTACGAGCGCGTCCCGGCGGGCTACTCCAAGCGCCTCGGCCTCCAGAAGGGCTGGAAGTACCAACACCGCCCGGACGCCGTGAAGCCGAAGCCCCGCTGGCCCTGGACCAAGCCGGAGCGCCCCCGCGGGGACGGTGCCTGAGGACCCCTTCAGCCTCGCCGGCACCATCCAGCCCCGCCGGCGTTCGCGGGGCGGACAATCCCAGCCCCGCCGGCGTTTGAGGCGCGCGGTCTGGGGCGGAGCCCCAGGACGGGTCCGGGCGGAGCCCGGGGAACGGTGGAAGGGCGGGTAGGGGACCTGCTCCGCGCAGCGGGACCCCGGCCGGGGGCGGGCCGCGGGGCGGGCCGTCGGGGTCGGGCGCGCGCCGGGGCACCTCCTCGGGCGTGAACGTGGTGCGGCACCGGCAAGCACAGCGCACAGCGTTCGACGCCCTGCGGGGGCGCCCCGCCGCACACCCGACCCCGACGCGCGGGGGTGCGGCGGCGCGGGGGCACCCGCCACGCACACCACGCCGGCGGGGAACCGGCCGGCTAGCCCGCCAAACCCCCCGCACCGGGAAGGGTCAGCACCGCCAAGGCCCCGCCCCCCTCCGCCCGCCGGAACGACAGCGACGCGCCGATGGCCTCCGCCTGCCCCACCGCGATCGTCAGCCCCAGCCCGTGCCCCTTGCCCCCGCCACTGCGGAACCGCTGCGGCCCGTGCTCCATCAGGTAGTCGGGGAACCCGTCCCCGTGATCCCGTACGGTCACCACCGGCCCGTCCACGGTCAGCACCACCGGCGCCCGCCCGTGCTTGTGCGCGTTGGCCACCAGATTCCCCAGCACCCGCTCCAGCCGCCGCCGGTCGGTCTCCACGTGCGCGTCCCGGACCACCACCAGCTCCGTGTGCGCGTCCGTCCCCGACGCCCGTACCACCCGCCCCGCGAGCCGCCCCAGCTGGTGCAGGTCGGTCTCCACCACCTCGCTGCCCGAGTCCAGCCGCGAGATCTCCAGCAGGTCCTCCGTCAGCTGCCGCATCGTCCGTACGCGCTCCCGCACCAGCTCCGTCGGCCGGCCCTCCGGCAGCAGCTCGCTCGCCGCCTGCAACCCCGTCAGCGGCGTCCGCAGCTCGTGCGCCACGTCCGCCGTGAACCGCCGCTCGCTCTCCAGCTTCGTCTGCAAGCTCCCCGCCATCGTGTCCAGCGCCCCGGCGACCGTCGACACCTCGTCCTGGTGCCGCGAGGGATCCTTGGTGCGCGGGTCGCCGACCCGGGCGTCGAGGTCGCCCTGGGTGATCCGCCGCGCCACGGACGCCGTCTGGTGCAGCCGCCGCGTCACGCGGGTCACCGCGAAGGCGCCCACCAGCAGGGTCCCGCCGATCGCGAGGACCGACGACCCGATGATCGCGTTGTCCAGCCCGTTGATGGTGCGCGCGCTCTGCTCGTAGTCGATGGCCGTGGCCAGCGCCCGCCCGTCCGCGGGCGCCGCCGCCCACATCGTCGGGCGGCCGTCGAGGTCCGCCACCATCGTGCCCCGGTGCCCTCCGACGGCCAGCGCCCGCAGCTTCGTCGGCAGCCCCGCGGGGTCCAGTCCCGAACCGGGCGGCAGGGCCTCGCCCGCCTCGTAGGCGCGCGAGACGTCGTGCAGTTTGCCGAGCGCCTTGTCCCGTGCCGTGGCCACCGTCTGCCGGGTCACCTCGACGTGCACGAGCGCACCCAGCAGGGCCGCCAGGGTGCAGCACATCACCACGATGAAACACGCCGACTTCCAGGTCAGCGTGGCCGTCCAGGCGGGCAGCCGGACCTTCACAGCGAGCCGGTCCCGACGCCGGGGCGGCCACCGCCACCGCCGTTGCCGCCGCCGCCCCCGTTGCCGCGCCCGCCACCCGTACCGGGCCCCGTACCGGCCCCGCCCCCGCCCCCGGGAGCCTTGGTACGCGACGGGGTCTTCCCGCCCGAGGGCTTCGCCGGTGACTGCGGATTGGCCGGCACCCGTACGATCTGCTCGCGCGTCGGCAGCATGGTGAGCTGCTTCTCGTCCCAGGACCAGGCGGTGATCAGCTCGTATCCGTTGCTGCCGCTGGGCGCCCGCAGGATCACGTCCTGGCCGGCCAGTTCCACGGTGATCACGCTCTGCGTGGTCGCCATGATCCGGTTGAGCCGCCCGTCGGGGTCCGCCGTGTACACCCGTACGGACATCTCCTTCTCGGGGACGTCCGGGCCGGTGCCGAACTCGATGCCGATGATCAGCTCGTCGATGCCGTTGCCGGTGAGGTCCCGGTAGTACGGCTTCAGCACCGGGCACTCGGCCCCGGCCGAACCGTCCTCCGCGTCCCCGTCCGCCTCCCGGCACGCGAGGATCGCGGCGGCGGTCTTCGGGGGCATCCCGTCGGGGCCGACGTCCGTGCCCGGGTGCGCGCGCAGCTCCGCCTGGACCAGTGCCACCGGGTCGACGGCGTGCACGTCCTGGTTCTTGACGGGCGGGATCCCCTTGACGTACTCGGGCGGGGCCCCGCCCGGATCGGCGGGCGGCACGGTCGCGCCCTTGCGCTCCGGCCACAGGTGTACGGGCCCACGGGCGGTCGGGGTGGCACCGGCACCGGCCAGCCCACCCGTGTCACCGCAGCCGGTCAGCAGCGGGAGCAGCGCGACGGCGCCCACGACGAGGACGGCGGCGGCCGCACGCAACGGAAACCTGTTCACAGAACGCCGCGCCCTCCTGCCCGCGCCACGACAGCCGGTCGCGTCAACCTTATGCGGAGCCCCAGCCTGTTTGCCCACGGCGTTGACGCGCGTCAATGATCCGTGGCCGGTCCGTGTCCGCCCCGTATCCGGCACGCCCCGCGGCCCGCCCCTCCACGGCCACTCCCCGAACGATCGCTCAACCGCCCGCTCAACAGGTCACCCAACCGGTCACCCAACCAGTCACCCAACCGGACCGTCAGCCGTTGGTCCGACCGCGCCGCAGCATCGCGAAACCGAGCCCGGCCGCGCCGATGGCCGCGATGCCGCCGCCCGCGGCGAGCAGCAGCACGCCCTCGCCGGGCCCGTCGGCCAGGTTGCCGAGCCGCTGCACGGTACCCGCCTTGCCGGACGCCGCCACGGGGACGGAGTGCCCGCTGCGGGTGCCGGTCTTGTGGCCGTCGCCGGCGATGACGTGACCGCCCCGCGGGTCGGTGACGTTCCCGGCCCAGGAGGTGAGCCGTCCGTCGGAGTCCAGCGCGGCATGCAGTGCACCGGCACCGCCGGTGGAGCCGCCGTCGCTGGTCAGAGTGGTGGTGCGGTGCCCGTCGGCGCCCAGGATCTCGGCCTGGTAGACGCCCTTCGAGACCCGGTAGACGTTCGCCGTGGACACCCCGTCCGCGAGGGCGAGTGTCTTGACGAGGGTCCGCTGCGGGGCGGGGGAGTGCGCGGAGGAGGCCGCGGGCAGCCCCTCGGCGAGCGCGGCGGCGGTGGGTACGGCCAGCAGGCTTCCGGCGCAGGCGGTCACGGCGGCGGCGCGAACGAGGGTGCGACGGCGGACGATGCTCACGGGGAGTCCTCCGATGCTGGTCAGGGCCTGGCGGGTCCAGGCGGGACCAACGTAGGGGCCCGCCGTTGCGGCGGAGCCCCGTTCGTGTAACAGCGGAGCCGCAACGTCCCGTCGGAGTCGTTACACATCCGGGGGATTGCCGTGCGGGGCCGGGGCTGCTCCCATGGACGGTGGGGGGTGAGCTCGATGTCGGCTCTCAAAGTAATGCCGTCAGCCAGCCGCGCGGGCCGTGGGCGGCTGTACGTCAACCGGCCCGACGGGCAGGCGGTGGCCTGGTACGACCGCCAGGCGAACCGCATCAGCGTCCTGGCGGACGACCACCGGGAAGCGATACTCGCGGCCCTGCGCCCCTATCTGAGCGGGACGGTCTCCATAGGCCCGCCCCCGGTCCCCACCGCCGCCGACCTGCGACGCCTGGCGCTCCCGCCGGACGCGGACCTGGCGCCGAACCGGCCGGGGGAGACCCTGCTCGGCGAACTGGAACACGGCCCCGCGGGCACCCGGGCCCGCCACCGCCTCCGCCAGGACCTGGCGGCCCAGCAGCGGATGGGCGACGTACTCGACGCCCTGGAGCCGGACGGCTGGCGCACCCTGCACTGCGTCCCGCTCCCGGGCCTGGGCCGCATCGACCACCTGCTCATCGGCCCGGCGGGGATCTTCTGCGTCCGCACGGCCCCGGGCCGCCGCCAGCGGGCCGCCGTCGGCGACCTCCTGCTCACGGTGGGCCGCGCCGAACCCCGCCCGGACCCCCGCTGGCTCCGCCGCGCGGCGGCCCGGGCCGGCCGAGCCCTGGAGGCCGAGGTCATCCCGGCCCTGGCGGTGGTGGACGCCTCCCGTGTGGACGTGGCCCCCACGGTCCGGGACATCCGCGTCCTCCAACCCCTGACCGCCCTGTCCGCTCTCACGACGGCCCCGACCACCCTCAAACCCGGTGACGTGGAAGCCCTGTTCGCCCTGGCCCGGGACACGAGGACCTACTTCAACCCCACAGGCGACACCTTCAGCCCGTCCGGCGTTTGAGGACCGGGGTCCGGGGCGGAGCCCCGGGGTTCTCTCCAGCCTCGCCGGCGTTTGAGGCGCGGGTCCGGGCGGAGCCCGGTTTCGGGAAGGGGCGGGGTGGGGGACAGCGCCGCGGGCCACGCCCCCCCACCCACACCTGCACCCGCCCCACCCACCAACCCACCCACCACGCACACTCAGGCAGAGGTCCGCTTCCGCGGCGTGGCAGCCTTCTTCGAACCGGCCGCCGTCTTCTTCGCAGCGGCCGAAGTGGACTTCGTACCCCCCGCCTTGCCCGCGGTCGTCGACTTCGACGTCGACTTGGACGTGGACTTGGTCGCCGCCGCCGTCTTCTTGGAGGCCGCCGCAGTCTTCTTGGCCGAAGCCGCCGTCGACTTCTTCCCCCCGACCGCCTTCGGCGCAGCCGCAGCCGACGCCGCCCGCTTCCGCCGAATCGGGGTGACCTCGGCCTCCGCCGCCTCCTCGCCGGACGCACCGGCAGCGCCGGAGTCGCCCCCGCCCTCCCCCCGAGACGCCTTCGCCGCCCGAACACTCCGCTCCAACGCCGCCATCAGGTCGATCACCTGCCCGCCGGCCGGCTCCACCACCGCCTCCGACGACGGCTCGAACGCCCCGCCCGCCTTCGCCGTGATCAGCTCCTCCACGGCCTCCCGGTACTCGTCCTTCAGTGAGCTCAGCTCCACGTCCCCCAACGTGGCCATCAGGGCGTCCGCCAGGTCGAGTTCGGCGTCCCGTACCGAAACCGAGGCTTCCGGAGCCACCCCCTCCGGCTCCCGGATCTCGTCCGGCCACAGCAGCCCGTGCATCGCGATCACGTCACCGACGACCCGCAGCATCCCCAACCGCTCGCGCCCCCGCAGCGCGTACTTGGCGATCGCGACCTTCCGGCTCCGCTTCAACGCCTCCCGCAGCAGCGTGTACGGCTTCGCCGCCGTCGCCCCGTTCGCCGCCAGGTAGTACGCCGCGTCCATCTGGAGCGGATCGATCTCCTCGGCCGGGACGAACGACATGATCTCGATGGTCCGGGCGGTGGCCAGCGGCAGCTGCGCCAGGTCCTCCTCCGTGATCGGGACGATCGACCCGTCGGCCTCCTCGTACCCCTTGCCGATCTCGGCGGCCGGCACTTCCTCCCCGTCCAGTTCGCACACCTTGCGGTACCGGACACGACCCCCGTCGGCGAGGTGGATCTGGCGGAAGGAGATCGAGTGGCTCTCAGTGGCGTTCACGAGCTTGATCGGAATGCTGACCAAGCCGAAGGAGATCGCCCCGTTCCAAATGGATCGCATCGCTCGCCCGCTTCGTCCGATTTCGTGGCAGTCTCATCGTATGACGCCGATCACATTGGTGGAGGGCCGTCGCATCACGCTCAGCAATCTCGACAAGGTCATCTACCCCGAGACCGGCTTCACGAAGGGCGAGGTGCTGCACTACTACGCCACCGTCGCCTCCCCCTTCCTGGCCCACGTCGACAACCGCCCGGTCTCCTTCCTGCGCTACCCGGACGGCCCGGACGGCCAGCTCTTCTTCACCAAGAACCCGCCGCCCGGCACGCCCGACTGGGTGAGGACCACCCCCGTGCCCCGCTCCGACGAGCCGTCCGCCGAACAGGTCGTCGTCGCCGACATGCCTTCCCTCATGTGGGCCGCGAACCTGGTCGTCGAGTTCCACACCCCCCAGTGGCCCGCCGGCAGCCCCGCCGTCGCCGACCGCCTGATCCTCGACCTCGACCCGGGCCCGCCCGCCTCCGTAGTCGAGTGCTGCGCCGCCGCCCTCTGGCTGCGCGACCGGCTCGCCGCCGACGGCCTGAGCGCCTACGCCAAAACCTCGGGCTCCAAGGGCCTGCACCTCTCCGTCCCCCTGGAACCGACCCCGTCCGCGCAGGTCTCCGCGTACGCCAAGGCACTCGCCCAGGAGGCCGAACGCGCGCTCCCCGCCCTGATCGTCCACCGCATGGCGAAGGCCCTGCGCCCCGGGAAGGTCTTCGTCGACCACAGCCAGAACGCCGCCGCCAAGACCACCGCGGCCCCCTACACCCTGCGCGCCAGGAGACTGCCGACCGTCTCCGCACCCGTCTCCTGGAAGGAGGTCCAGGCCTGCCGCACCCCCGCCGACCTGCTCTTCCTCGCCGACGACATCGGACCGCGGCTCGCCCGCGACGGTGACCTCTTCGCCCCTCTCCTCGATCCCGACCTGGCAGGGCGACTGCCGTGATCCGCGTCGCGCCGGCCGCTGCCGTACGGACACTGCCGCGCGGGGCCGGACTGACGTACGAGCCGAAGTTCGACGGTTCTCCAGACACTTTGAGATGTCTCATCCGGGTGCCTCTCCGAGCCCGTCGTCATCCCACTCGACCGTGCTCACACCATCCGTGAGTGACCTTCGAGCCCGCGCGCGAGGCTGTTCCGGTGACAGGCCAGCCGGACCAGCGAGCCCCACCGTCCCGAAGACCGGGCCGGCAGACCCTGGCGGAATGGATGAGAGTTCGCCGAACGTGGTCCTCCAACCGCCCCTCGAAGTCATGCGCCCGCGCCCGGCTGATGAGATCCCCGAGCAGGACAGCATGCCTGGGGGGTTTCAGTACTCCCTCAAGCTGGATGGGTTTCGCTCACTCGCCTTCATCTTGGAGGGCGGAAGAGTGTTCTTGCAGTCACGATCCGGGAGGGACCTCACCGGAGAGTTCTCGGAGGTTTCCGCCTACCTGCAACAGAATCTACCGCCCGGAATCGTCCTGGACGGCGAGCTCTGCGCCTACCGCGACGGGCGACTGAACTTCACTGATCTGCTTCGATCCCGGGCAGATCGCGAACGGTCAGGAATTCCGGTCTACTACATCGCCTTCGACATCCTCGCCATCCCAGGAACTGACGTCAGGGGCCTGCCTCTGTCGGAGCGGTGGGAGCTCCTCGGTGCGGCTTTGGGCGATGCCGAGCCGCCCCTTCAGCGTGTGCTGGCCACGCTGGACGAGGGAATCGCGTACCTCTGGTTTCGCGAGATGAGGGCTGTGGGCGTCGAAGGGATCGTGGCGAAGTCGCTCCGTTCGACCTATCTGCCGGGGGAAACATGGGCCTGGAGGAAGATCAGGCACTCCGATACCCGAGACGGCAGACTCCTCGGCGTGTTCGGCCCGGAACAGCGACCGCACGCTCTCCTCGTGGAGTTTCCCGACGGCCGAACCGTGAAGACATCGCCGCGCCTGACGGGAATGCAGGCTCGGGAGGTCGGCGAATCCGTACGTGGTCTCCTGGGTGAGCGGACCGAACATCCCGACCACGGCCTCATGACCCCAGTCGTCGAGCCTGTCCTGGTTGAAGTACGGGAGACGGCCGGTCGCCACGAGACGGCGAAGTTCGTGCGTGTCCGGTTCGAGGGATGAGGTAGCGCGTTCTCCAACCGAAGAGCGCCCCGCACGGGAACATCATCCGCTCAAGACGCACACAGCGTCGTTCGGCGTCGCCCTGCGCCATGCCGCCTGGTTGACGCGCGACATGTCAGGGCTTGATCTCGTGGTACGCGCTGAGTGCGCTGCGTTCGACATTGGCGAGCAGTCCCTGCTGGGTCTGTTCATCCATCTTGCGCTGCTGGGCCCACGTGCGGGCCATATCGACACCTTGCGTACGCAGCAGGTCGAAGGGCTCCTCCGCGGAGGCGGTCTTCAGGTTCTGGAGCCATGCCGCGGTGAGATGGGCGGCCTGGGGATCCTGATCACTCTTCGAGGAGGCCTGTCCGTCCAACAGGGTGTCCAGGACAGCCGTGCGCCACGCCCGCGCCTGCCCCTTGTCCTTGCCGTGAGCGACCGCGTCGGCGATGCCGTCGAGGATGCCGAGTGCTCGCGCGCTCTCCGTCGGGGGAACGCTGAGGCTGTGGTCCGTGGCGTCGGCGGGGACCGCCGCGAGCCTCTGAGCCGTGGTCCGGGTCTCCGTCATGCGCAGCAATGCGTAGGCCTCGGGATCCTGCGTTACAGCGCGGACGACCCTCCTGAGGGTGTCGGCGAGGACGGTGAGGTGGTGGGTGCCGTCGGACTGCCACGGCGGGGCCTGGGGTGCGGCCTTGGCCAGGAAGTCGGTGATGCCAATACCGCCGAGCATCTCGTGCAGATCGGGTGCGTAGTCGGCCAGGGCGGTGGCAAGGGGGATACGCAGTGCGGGATCCAGGGTGAGTTCCGCTGGTTCTCCGGATCCGAGGGCGACGAGCACGTCCTTCAGCGCCTGGGCCTGAGCCTGGGTGTGACGGCCGGGAGCGTCCCCGGCCGACGCCTTCACGATGGCCTGGGCAAGAGCTGCGCAGTTCATGCCCGGGTGGACTGCCGCGCCCAATGACTTCTGCACACGTTCGTCCCCGGCCAGGCCATTGCACGGTTCAGCGGTTTCCCTGCTGAGCAGCAGCCATGCCCCAACGCCTCCCAGCAGAGCCAGACATAGCCCGAGCACGATGAACGACTTCACCCGTGTCGCTCGCGGGTGGTCTCCCCCCGTCATGACCCGGTCAGCTCGTTCAAAGCGTCCCGGTACGCGCTGCCGCCGCGCTCTTCCACTTGGGTGAGCAGGGCCGTCAGCGGTGCGGCATCGACGTTTCGTTCCTGGGCCCAAGTGCGGGTCATATCCACTGCCTGGGTGCGGAGCCGGGCCATCCGCTCCTGCTCCGGCGCTGTCCTCAGACCGTTTAGCCACTCAGCGGTGATGGCCGCTGAATCATGACTGGCTGCGGTGGAGGGGGGTGTGGCCACCAGATGGCTGCTGACCGCAGACTCCCACTGGCTCTTGTTCTTTCCGATGTCGCGAGTCACCGCAGATGCGATCGCGTCGAACGTACCGAGCGCTTTGGAGTTGCGGACTGCGGGCATCGAGAAGTTGGCGCCTGTGGCGCCGCCCGGCACAGCAGCGAGTTCCTGTGCGGCGTACCGGGTCTCCGCGATACGCAGAGTTGCGTATGCTGCTGGGTCCTCGGACACGGCGCGCAGAACGTGCTGGAGCGTCGACTGGTACACCGCCAGGCGGAAGCCGTCGGGTGATTCCCAGGGTGCTGCCTCTGTGCCGTCCTTCATGGCGTACTCGCCGTCGAGCGAGTGGAGCATGGTGTGGGTGTCCGCCGCGTAGTCCGCAAGCGCGGTCGCCAACGGCCGGCGCAGCGCCGGGTCGAGCCGGAGAGACTTACCATCGGGGAATCCCAGCGCGAGCAGGACGGACTTCATGGTTTGGGCCTGAGCCAAGGAGTGCCGTCCAGGCACTTCGCCCACGGTGGCCCTCTGGATGGCCTCGCCCAGCCCTGCGCAGCTCGGGCTCGGTGTGAGGGCGCTGCCCAGAGATTGCCGGACTCGCTTGTCCTTCAGCAACCCGTTGCACGGCACGGCCGTGTCCCGACCGATCAGCAGCCATACGGCGATGCCACCCACCAGGGCCAGGCATACTCCCAGCACGACGAACGCCATGGTGGCGGGGCGGCCGCGAACGACTGTCTCAGGCATGGTGTTCCTCATATGCCGTGCCGGCACAGCTAGTTGGTTGTGTCCGTCAGATACTTCTGGGCTGTGTTCACGCCGCGGTCGTGGCCATGGAGGATGACGTCGCTGAGCTGCTGCACCGCATTGCCACTCAGCTCCGGTCGGTCCTTGGCCCACTCGCCGACCATGATCGGTACCTGCTTGTTGACGCTGAGGTACTTATCGGCGACTTCCCCGTTCGCCTTCGTGTCTGCCTCCGCCTTCATGTCGTTGCCCATGACCCATGCCCAGACGTCGACCCCGCGCTGCTGCGAGTCGCCGAGAGCAAGGGTCATGCCGCCCGCCGTCGTGAAGTACAGGGGTGTCACAGCGCCGCCGATCACGTGATAGGCGATCTTCGACTTCCAGTCCGCTTCGCTGTACGCGGCCATGCGGCCGTCGTTGATGACGTCCTCCCGGATGGAGCTGAACGCCCCCAACGCCGCTCCAGCCTTGCTCAGGGGGTTGGACTGATCGGGGCCGAGGGCACCGTTCGGAATCCGTCCCATTTCCAGATCGATGTACCGCGACTCCGCCTTGTGGAGTGTGGCGTACGCTTCGGGATCGTCCGAGAGGCCGCGCATGAACTGCACCAGGTCCTTCTGCGACGCCGACATGTGGGTTGTACCGCCGGCCTGGAAGTAGCCAGTCCCATCCGCGGCGATGTAGCGGGAGTCCAAGCCGGCCAGGATTTCGTGGGTATCCGCCGCGTACGAGCTCAGAGCCCGGGCCAAGGGTTCGCTCACGTTCTTGTGAATCGTCTGAGAGGGGCCGAGCTCGCCGATGACGTCGTGCATGACGCGTGCCTGGGCGTCGGTGTGCGGCATCTCTGGCCAGGGGTCCTGCTTCGGGCCGAGCGGAGTGTGACCTGTGGCAGCAGCCTCCAAGGCCAAGCCGAGACCGACGCGGCTGGTCGGATGGTCCAGCGTTGTGACCTGATAGCCGAGTACCTCATTGTGGGGCCACTCGCGGGTTCCGTTGCCACTGCCTGCCAGGTAGTGCAGATGATCGTTGGTGACCTTGTCACCGTCCGGGCCGTTGCCCTTCGCGTCGAAGAATGCCGTCGCCGCGTCGGGGTTCTTGCTCATGACACCGAGGAGCCTGTCGATGGCATCCGTCTCGATGCCGTCGTGACCGGCTCCATACTGGATGAACATGCCGGGATGGTTCTTCTCGGCAGATATGAGGTCGTCGCCGAGGTCATACAGGAACTGGTCGTCGAACGCGGTGTCGGCGTGCTGCATCAGATTGACGAACGACTGGTAGCCGTAGAGCGGGTTGTACTTCTCCCCGGTCGCCGCGACGCCAGCCTTGTCCAGGCCGTCGGTGAACTCCCGGTAGAACTTGCCGTCGGAGCCGGCCAGCCACTCCTTGAAGTTCTTGGACCCGGGCGGGGCGTCGGAGACCTTCCCTGGGACCTCAGTGGCACCCGCCAGCGTATTGGCGAGGCCCTTCTGGAGGTTCTGGTACCGGTCGCTGTTCTTCTTGTCCGAGTGAAGTGCCCGGTCGTTGAGCTTGTCCGTCAGCGTGATGGTGCCGCCGGGTCCGATGCCCGAGAGGAAGGTCTGGCTGAACGCTCTGTTCCCGGCGTTGTCGCGGAAGGAGCGGTCGAGCTCGGCGTAGTCGGCGGCCGAGACGTTCCCACCGCTGTTGATGCGGGTGGCGATGTCCTCGGCGTTGCGGGCCTCGTAGACCTCGATGTCGTTCTGCGCGCCGGCGTTGAAGCCGTTGTACGTCTCGTCGTTGCCCTTGCCGAAGGCGTCCTTGTTGCTGTCGACACCCACCGCGTCGAGCGCGATCTTGACGCCCTGGTCGGCTTCCGAGACGGCCTTCACGCAGTCGTCGAGGTGCTGCTGCCACTGTGTGACGGCCTTCTGTAGCTCGGCCTTGCCGTCCGGATCGTGCTGGTAGGCGCTTCGCTCGGACGGGGTGAGCTTGGCGTGGTCGAAGGCGACGTTCCCCTGTTCGGAGACGATCATGCCCGCGGCTATCGCCTTGTCCCGTGCGGTCTCAAGTCTGTTCTTCAGGTCGGTGAACTGACCGTGCGCGTCTCGCAGCAGCCCGGCTATGGCCTTGGCCTGGATCTGTGCCGCGGAGTACTCGTACCGGGTGGCTGCGAAGTTGGTGTGGGCGACGCCGGCGCTGATGCCGGTCCAGTTCTGGCCCATGGTGATCTTCTGGACGCTGTCGCCGTACCGGTCTTCGACCTTCTTGATCTCACCGGCCATGGATTCCCACTTGTCGGCCGCAGCCGTCAGCAGGCCCAGATCCGTCGTCATCACTTCGTAGTACGTCAGCACCCGCGACCCCTACACCCCGTGAAGTTTCGACTGGCCGATCGGCCGGAACTGGTCACCCAGACCGATGTCATTGCGCACGATGAGACCGTATGCCCCACGCAACTGAATCTTCTCGGCCCCGAGGCGCCCCATCAGGACCTTTACCTGCTTGTCCCAGGTATCCGCGAGCTTCTTCAGGCCCGCTGCGGTGTCCCACCCGTCGAAGCCCTTGACCGCGGTGTTGGTCGCCTCGTCAGCGTGCTCCGTGGCCGTCTTCGTCTTGTCCTCAAGCTCATTTTCGATCGTGTTCGCGGCCGCGTTCTTCTCCGCCGGTGTGGACCCGAACGTCCCCGATCCCCCAGGTGCGAGCGGTCCTGCGGGAGCGCCCGTACCGTTCAAGCGCATGTCGACCTGACCCGACGCGTCAGCGCGTGACTGGCCCCATTCCCGGTCGAAATCCCCCATGATGCACCTTCCGCCGAAACTTCTCGTGATCATAGGCATGGCCACTGCACCGGGCCCACCGGCTTTCGCGCCACACTGGCCGATCACGCCACAGGACGCATACAGCCACCGGGTGTAACTCTGCGTTGACACGAAACGTAGTAGCGGCGTCCAGCGCCTTTCAGCAGTGCCGAAAAGAGAACTTCGATGCGTCTCATGAGACACATCGAAGTCTGGAGAACGACGGCCACCGCCTCCTCGTCGTGCGCACGGAGGACGACGTCACGCTCCAGGCCCGCTCGGGCCGCATCGTGACCACAGCCTTCCCGGACCTGGTCGCGGCCGCCCTCCGACTGCCCGCCGGGACGGTCCTGGACGGCGAGGTGGTGGTCTGGCACGGGGGTCGTACGAACTTCGCCCTGGTCCAGCGGCGCGCGGCGGCCACGGCGGCCCGCGCGGCCGTGCTCGCCCAGAGCCTGCCGGCCTCGTACGCCGCCTTAGACGTCCTTGAACTGGACGGCCTCGACCTGCGGCCCAGCCCGTACGAGCGCCGCCGTGCACTCCTCGTGGACCTGCTCCTGCCGCTGGGCCCGCCCCTCCAGCCGGTCCCCATGACCACGGACCCGGAACTGGCCGCCACCTGGTACGAGACCCTCCCCGCCAGCGGCATCGAGGGCCTGGTCGTCAAACGCCTGGACCAGCCCTACCCGGCCGGGCGGCGCGGCTGGCGCAAACTGCGGCACACGGACGTCCACGACGCGGCGGTGGTCGGCTACACGGGCACGGCCCGGAGCCCGCGCGCGTTGGTACTCGTCCTCCCGGTCGGCGACGGGACCCCCCTGGTCTCCAGCCCCCTGACCTCGACGCTCCGAGCCGACCTGGCGCAGGAACTGACCACCCGCCCCCGATCCGCCGACCCGCCCCCCACGGTCACGGCGATCGGCTTGGGCGAGGTCCTGTACCGCCCCCTGGACCCGCCCCTCACGGCCGAGGTCCGGGCCGCCTCCGCCCGCCACCCGCCCCCGGAGGTGCTCCGCCTCCGAACAGACCTCTGACCCGCACCGACGGCGCGGGTCAGAGGAAGCGATGACCGGCGATCATCGACGATCAGGCATGGGCACCACGCCCGGCATCCGGCGGAGCCCCCGGCTGCGGGTGCGGGCCGGGCCCCTCGACGTGCTCGTACCCGGACTCCCGTTCCTTCCTGACCTCGTCCGGATGGCTGGAGGTGGTGGAGCCGAAGTTCCCGTACCCCTGCATCTCATGGGGCCTCAGCCCACCGTTGGGGATCTCCACGGGGTCCCGCTCCTCGCGGACCTCGTAGACCGCCCCGCCGTTCGGCAGGTGGGGTTGCTCCTCGGGGGAGGGCGGCGGCGGCTCCTTGGCCCGTACCCGCTGGCCCAGCTTGAACCCGCCGAGCAGCATGGCGACGACGAGCACGCCGACGACCGCGAACCACGCGATGTGGGTGAGAACCGCGTCCACGCTCAGGATCATGTCCATATGACCCATTTTCCCGCACATCCCACCAACATGCGCACTTCGGTACGCGCTCCGTTAGGCACTCCGGGTCAGGGATTGATGGGCCCCACGGTGTCCCGCAGCGCACCGGCCCCGATCCGGGCCCCGAGCACCCCGAGGATCTCCGCACAGATCGCCAGCGCCGTCTCGGCCGGCGTCCGCGCGCCCAGGTCCAGCCCGATCGGCCCGTGGACCAGCCCCAGCTGGGCCTCGGTCACCCCGGCGGCGATCAAGCCCTCCCGCCGCCGCGTCGCCGTACGCCGCGACCCGAGCGCCCCGATGTACGGAACCCCCTCGGCCAGCGCGAACCGCAGCGTCGGCACGTCGAACGCCTCGTCGTGGCTCAGCATGACCACGCACGCCGCGTCCCGCCGCGCCGCGATCACCTTCTTGGCCTCGGCCGCGTGTTCGACGAGCACGGCTTCCCACCCCAGCAGCAGCGCCTGCCGCTCGATGATCCCGGCCAACTCACCCCCGCCCCCGATGACCACGTACGGAGCCGACGGGTACGCCTCGACCAGCACCAGCCCGTTCTCCCCGTACAACGCGTCCCGCCCGGCCCGCCGAGTGGCGAGCAGCTCCCCGGCCCGCCGCGCCGCATCGTCGACCGCCGCCCCATCGGCCCGGACGACCTCACTCACGGCCTGATCGGCGTCCTCGTTCAGTCGGGTCACCAGAGCGACCCCGACCCCCTCCCCGAGCAGCTCCCACCATTCCCCCGGAACGGCGCTCAAGGGCTGCAACAGCACCTCGGCCTGCCCGCCGCAGGTCAGCTTCGCCTCCTCGGCCTCGGCCCGGCGCACGGACACCTCGCACACCCGCGCCGTCACCCCGGCCCCCATGGCCGAGGCCTCGGCCACGAGCTCGGCGTCGAAAACCCCGTGGTACAGCCCGCCGAAACACTCCCCCCGGGCATCGACGAGCACGGCCCCACCCGGATCCCGCGGTCCGAACCCCTGCTCGGTGACGGGCCGCGCCAGGTACGCCACCCGCCCCTCAGCCACCCACTGCCGCGCCGTGTCCACCAGCTCACGCATCCGCGTCGCCCCATCCTCATTGTCAGAGCACGCCACGAAGTGCCTGGTCAGCAGCACAAGGTGGCCTCACCAACCAACCTACGCAGCCGCCCTACCCCCACCCACCCCCCAATCCCACAGACCCCACCCCACCTACCTCGTACAGACCACCGGAACCGCCTGCTCCCCGGCCCCCGCGCCACCTCGACGCCGATGTCCCGCCTCGGGACCGATCAAGGCTCCGGCTCCTCGTGGCCGCTGAACTGCGAAATCCGCATCGAGGTTTCCGACACCCGAGGTGAGCGCCGACCCCGGGCCCGCGACGACCTCCCGGTGCCCCCACCGCCATGGCCGAGCTGGATCTCCCACTGAACTTCCCTTCCCGGTGGGGTTGTTAGGGTGATCGCTTCCGATTCGTACGCCAGGGGGGCTTCGATGACGTTCGACGAGGAATGGGCGGCCGCCAAGCAGGGCGCCGCCACACCGGGCGGTACTTCGTTCGATCTGGTCGTCACCCAGGACGACCTGGGTGCCGTCGGACACGAGGCGTTCGTCGTCCACGGTGAACTGCGCAAGAAATCGGACATCGCCGGCACCGGGGCGACCGGCCGGGCCGCGACCGAATGCTCCATTCGGAACCTGGCCATGGGCCCGGAGCTGTCGGCGACCCTCTCCACGTGGGACTCGCAGGTCAAGACGGTCCTGCAGATGTACGCGCACATCTCCAATCACCTCGACTACTCCAAGAAAGCGCACGCGAACAACGACGAGGTCATCGCCGCCAGCATGCGCCACCGTGACGGGTCCGCCATGTCGGTCTCCGAGATACAGGGGTACGTGAAGTGACCTTCACCTGGACCGACCTCATCACGCTCGACCTCGGCAGGCTGAACGAGTCCGTGGCGGAGTGGAAGACGGCCGCGGAGGAACTCGCGAAGCTGCACGGCACCGTGCGCGACGGCCTCGTGAAGAAGTCGGAGGCCGCCCGCTGGGAGGGGGTCAACGCCGCTGTCACCCGGGAGTTCGTCCGCAGCGCCGCGAAGGAGGTGGACGACCTCCGGCGCGAGGCGCAAAGCATCCAGGCAGTCCTCGCCGACGCCCATGAGGAGCTGACGCGGATCCAGAAGCAGGCGAAGGCCCTGGCCGACGAGGCGAGGGAGGGTGATCCGACCCACGACCCCGAGCCGGACCCCGGGCTGCTGGTGTCCGACGGCGGCGGTGGCAAGGTGCGGGTGGAATCGTCCATCTGTGATGCGAAGGGTCCCAACCAGCGTACTCAGGACATGATCCGCTGGTACGCCGACACGCTCACCAGCCTGGTCAGCCACGCGGCCGAGGTGGACGCGGCCGCTACCCGGGCTCTGCGTGCCTCCCACGGCGCCGACCCGTACAACGCCGGGCACGCCGAGTACACCTCGCTCGACCAGGACCAGCTGCCGCGGGCCATGAAACTGGCCGCACTGGGCGAGACCGCCAAGCCCGACCAGCAGGCTGAACTGCGAAGGCTGTGGCAGTCACTCAGCTCTGACGCCCGCGCGCAGCTGTGGACTGCCCACAGGGGCGACCTGCTTGCCGCCGGACTCTTCAGCCCGTCGGTCAAGCAGGTGGCGCCCGACCGGGGATCCGGCAAGCACGGGGCGGAGGGAATCGAATGGAATGACTGGGTCACCAGGTCGAAGATGCAGGCGCTCGTCGTCTTCGCCGACGGCGGGGACCTGAACGACGCCTCACGTCATATGAAGCACTATCTGGACAACACCGGCACTCCCATGGAGCTCCCCGTCGACAAGATGCTCACCGACAACGACGGATTCCAGAGCCATGTGGACAGGCGCCACCTCCTCAACAACGAGGCGGAATGGCGCGAGCAGGCGCTGGCGGAGTACGAGAGGAACGGCGGCCGGGCCGTCGTGATACCGGTCGAGACCCACAACGAGGACTACTACTTCACCGAGACGGCGGACCGGAACTGGTTCTACGCGGTCGGTGGCACCCGGTCGAACGTGACGGGGGTGGTGACCGTCGTGCCGGGGGCGGACGGCAAACCGGTGGTTGGCCTCGACTACCAGGTCAACGTCTGGGACAGGTACAACTGGGACGAGGGCAAGGGCGTGCACATCGGGAAGTTCGAGATACCCGACGGCGAAATGGGCCAGCAGCACAAAATTGGCCTGGCCCAGGAGTTCAACATGGCCGGAAGTAGTTCGGTCAAGCACTACGAACTGGGCAGCGGCGCCGCCGTGCCTGTCCCGGACGATCCCGGGCGCGCCGGCGAGCGCAGTGATCCCGGTCGCCATGCCCGGGACGGCGGAGGGGATATCGACCGATGAGCCACCCTGAGGTTCCGGCCGGGGTCGGGATTGGAGAGCGGCCCTGGCGGCGAAGGCTCGTCGTCGGTGCCTGGGTGTTCTCCGGCCTGTGCGTTCTCGGCGTCCTCGGCACGGTCCTGATGGTCATGTACGGGTTGCGGTACCCCACCGACGAGCAGAAGAAGTGCTGCTGGGAGCAGAACGTCACGCCCGAGTGGATGGCGAAGACGATGGGGTTCCAAGTGCCGGAGACGGCCACCGACCAGCGGGCCGGGCTTCACACGAACGCTCAGTACGACGTCGCACTGCTCGCGTTCACCGTGACGACCGTGGAGGCGGACCGATTCCTCAAGCCGCTGCAGCCGGAGGGCACGCAATTGGTCCGCAACGCCCACCCCAAGGAGCCGGGGTACACCCGTAGTGACGGGTTCAGTCACCTCGGCCTGCCCGAGCCCGAGACATTTGTCGATGGCATGCGCATCGGCGGTCTCTGCCGTGGTGACGCCAAGACGCCCGAAGGCCAGGCAGTCCAGTTCTGTACGGACATCTACGCACACGAGTTCCAGCCCGGCACCACCCGCATCTACCTTTGGGCCGGCAGTGACGCGTCCATCAAGAAACCGCCGACCTGACGGTGGGGCCTTCAGGCAGACCGAGCCGGGCCTGCCGCAGTTGACAGCAGGGCTCGGTGAGGGGGAACGAAGAACAATGCTCCGCCATAGTCCGCCGACACCATGCCGACGCCCTGCCCGTCATCGAGGCCTACGGGCAGTGGGCGGGGGGTACGGCCGAAGCGCTGTCGAATCTCACGACGCGCCCTGATGTCAGTGGCCTCGACGGGACTCGGGAGCAGTACTACGAGCGGGCGCGACGGGTGATCAGGGATGCGTCCGACTGACGTGTGGCCCACACGATCCTCACACGGGACCAGTGCGTAACAACGACAAAGGCCCGGACTCAGTGGGACTGAGTTCGGGCCTTCATGCTTGGCACTTCAGCTGGTCAGTGGCGTGATCGCACTGTCTCTGCTGGAGTGCCCCCGGCAGGATTCGAACCTGCGCACACGGCTCCGGAGGCCCCGTGCGTCTCACGCAAATCACCTGTTCAGGAGCCTAGGACCAGCGTCCGCAGCCCCGTAGGTCCACGAATGGGCCGCAGCTTGCAGGGGGACCGTTCAAGCGCTGCCTCGGAACACAGTTGCTAGCGGAGGAACGAGTACACCAGCACGACCACCACGAGGACGCCCAGCCATAGTGGGACGCCGGTCGTTGTGAAGCGTCCCTGGTTGTCCCTAGGTTGCGGCCGTCGTCGCTTGGCCATTCCAGCCCCCTACGATCGCGATGCTTCCCAACGCCCAGGGTGGGGCCGACGACCACTCGCAGATAGAGCGAGAACCAGTCGCAACTGTCTGAGCACTAGTTCTGAAGACCACGTACCCACCTCCATCCTGACCAGCCGACCGCTGACCTGCACGTTCCCGCCCGCCTCCCCGGGACTCCCCGAGGCTCCCCACCGAAGACTTCTCGCTCGGGCACGTGGAGGACACTGCCCGTCGGGCTCTGGAGGGATAGAGGCGGTGAGTGGCATACGAGGTTGCGGCATGTGGCTGCCACATCACAGGATGTCGGCGGGTCGATGTCAGACCGCCCTGACATGCTGCGCCCGTGAGAATGACATGGGCCGACTTCTGGTTGCTGATAGGCACGTTGAACGGCCAAGCTACCGAGGCGAGCTGCCGCCGCCTGGCCGAGGAGCTGGGACGTCGCTCCGTTCACGACATCATCGGCTTCGCCGAACGTCATGCCGAGGCCCTCTACCGCTTGGACCAGGAGAGGTTTGGCACCCTTCCTGTCGCCAACCTGAGTGACCAGGACGGGAGCCCCTTCCCTCAGTCGGCCGACCAGTTCCTGTACACACGTTGCGCGGTCGTCGCGGCAGGACAAGCCGTGTGGGAGGGCGTCTTCTTCGACGTCGACAAGTTCGTGCCGTACACCTCCACGGAGTACGACGGCGAGTGGCTGCTGTACGTGCCGGACCGGGCGTACGAACTGGCCATTGGCAAGGAGTGGGACCGCACCACGCGGTACTGCTTCGAGACCTTCTCCAACAGGGATGGCTGGCCGCACTTGCGGAGCTGAGGCGAGCTACCGCTTGATGGGGATCTCGTAGACGATCTCGCACAGCGCCGCGGGGATGACGATGTCCGCGGTTTCCACGGGCTGTCCCTGGTCGCTGTAGTACGTCCGCCGGATGTGCGTGACCAGAGCAGCCTTCTGGATCCCGAGGAGCGATGCCTCCTCGGCGGTCGCCTGTCGCGGCTCCGGCTGCTCCACGGCATGGCTGACCGTGATCCCGATCGCGGCCATCCGGTTCACGACGCCAACGCCGGCGTGCGGTCCACCTTCCGGCAGGACGACGAGCGTGCCTGTGGTGAGTTTGTACGGCTCCCAACTCGTCGACAGCTGTACGGGCCGACCATCGGCGAGGAACTCGTAGACGGTTCGTACGCACAGATCACCCGCGGCGATTCCGAGCCGCGCTGCGACCTCAGCCGGGGCCGGCACCTTCGCTTCGGTCCGGCTCTCCCAGTTGCCCTGCTTGCCCAAGGCCTGCATGTCCGCCCGGAACGGAGAACCGCCGGGCTGCTCGCGGGCCGATGACCGGACGACCCGTACGCGCCGACGAGGCTCGGCAACGTACGTGCCCGAACCCGCGCGACCCTCCAGCACTCCCTGAGAGATCAGTAGCTCCTGGGCCCGGCGAACCACGTTCTCGCCCACGCCACACTCCTCGGCGATCTGGCTGCGAGAGGGTAGCCGATCCCCGGCCGTCCACACATGCTCCGCGATCCGCTGCCGCAGGACGTCGGCGATGCGGAGATAAGGCGGCTGCTCAGGCATGTGGAAAATCTAGTCCACTAGCTCTAATCTAGTTAACTAGCTTCACTCAACGTGTTCAATCGGCGACGGAGGCCCTCTGTGCCCGCTTCGGAAGCAAGGGCAGAGGACCTCGCCGCCCGGTTGTCGGTTCTCGGGCTGACCACGCGCGTGGAGCCGCACACCACGTACACGTCGATCGAGGCGGAGGTACCGGAAGCGCTGCCCGCCGAATCGTGGCGGGAGGTCCTGGAAGTCGTGGCGGAGGCCGACCGATTCGGGCTCCTCGCCAGCAGCTTGACCGGCCGCACCCTCTGGGCCGCCGTAAACGAAGCGGTCCCCGTGACGGGCGATGTCCGGGGACCTGGCCATCAGCGATAGGAGCTGATCAGCGTGTCGAACCGTATGGTCCCCACCCCCGCCCACACCAGTGGGCGCCCGCTCAGGCCGGGCCCACCACCCGGCGCGGACGATCCCTACCGGTCGAGCTCGTGCGCGATCGGCACCCACAGTGAGTGCGCACAGTCATCCCCTGCCACGACCCCCATCGGAGTGCCCGTAACCTACGAAGCCTGTGACTGCACGTGCCACACGGCGGGCGACCCGTCCGAGCCGCGGCGGGTGACCCAGTGAGGGGATGGACGCCAGCCGGCGCCCTCGCCACGAACGTCGAGATCACCTCGAAAAGCGTGCAGCGCGGCGACGTAATCCAGGTCGGCGGACAGCATTGCCGCGTCATCGACCTGATCCAACTCCCCGCCAACGCCAAGCGACTGCGATTCGAATCGGGCGAGCAGCTGACCATGCACGCGCGGACCCGACTCGTCGCGCTGCGGATGCGGAGGCACTGGTGACCCAGCCTGCGCCCACCCGCTGGCACGCCATCGCTGATGACCTACGAAACCAGATCTCGGTGGGCCGCCTGAAAGCCGGCGACCGCCTCCCCTCAGAGACTCAACTCGCGTCCCATTACAGGGTCAGCACGCCAACACTCCGGAACGCCCTCGCTCTCCTCCAGGGCGAAGGCCTCGTGGAGAAGATCCACGGCAGCGGCAACTTCGTCCGCCACCCGCTCCGCAGGACCACATACGTCGGCGGCGGATACACATCGAGCGCGCCACCCCTGGTCGAAGAGGACCTCCATACCACCGTCCACGCCAGCAACCTCCGAGCGCACGGCCATCTGACCGCCCTCCTGAACGTCTCGCCCCGTAGCCCCCTAATGGAATTTCGCTGCCTCAGCCACCAGGGGAAAACACCGCACAGCCTGGCCCGAATCTACGTGCCCCGCGACCTGGCGCCGGCCGACCTCCCGGAAGGGTTGTTAGTTGCACGTCTGCCAGACCTGCGCCCACCGCTGGCCTTGGTCCAGGAAACGGTCAGCGCCCGTCTCCCCACTCCAGACGAAGCGACGACCCTTCGCATCAGCTCGGCCCTGGCCATCCTCTGCATCACGCGCGTGGCAACCGATACCACCGGCCGCGTGGTCGAGGCGGCCCTCCTGGCACTCCCCGGCGATCGTGCCGATGCCGTCTTCACCACCCACCACACGACCGAAGCCAGGAAGGCGGAAGCGTGACACCTTCAAACGAACTGCGACTCCTGCCGTGGTTGGGCCCAGACGGCAAGCCCTGCTTCCTGAGCGCCGACGACAATTCTGGCTACCTGTCCCGCCTCGCCGACAAGACCGAGGCTGCGCAGCTCAGCTTGGGGGCCGAACTACTCGACCACGCCGCTGAAGTCCTTGCCGACGAAAAGGCGGATCTGCGTGAACTCCGCCTCTTGGTAACGGACCTGGCTGGAGCCTTGGGGGAAGTGGTCCGCGTAGCAACTAGCCGCGGCCATCGCCTAGCGATACCAGCCTTCTATACCCTCGAGGAACGCATCGCAGCTCCTCGCCAGCCAGCAGCCTCTGAATAGCAGCTCCACACCAAGGACAGTGAATCCCCCAGTAGCTCTCTGGTGGCTTCACTGTCCTTGCGTGACGGCTTCGGAGGCGCTATCCCTCTTCGTAAACCCTGATCGCGGCCACGGCGAGGGTTCTTCAGCTGCCGCCCGTCCATAAACGGCCCATGTTCACCACAAACTGCGGCTGCCGTGAAGGCGGCTACGGGATTGAAGATGGGCTTCGCAGCCAGTTCCTACCCAAGCGTGAATACCTTACAGGCATTCTCGAGAAGATCATCTCTTCTTTTTTCATACTCGGCAATAGACCATTGATCGTGGGCTGCCAGATTCTTGGTCATCCCCACTCGACTTGGTGCATAATAGGTCGTCTTCTTCGATGCGAAGTCCTTGTTTCCGGCCTTCGAGTTCTCGTCAGGGCCGAAAAACGTAAGGTTTCCCAAATGGTGACAGACGGCGTCGAGCTGAGGGTTAGATGTGAAAGCCCCAGGATTCTGCGGGTGAATATGTTCGATCGTGACTCGATCTAGATCGAAAACCATCATCGTGTCGGGTTTAGGCAGGCCAATTCCACCCTTATTGAGCCACGTGCTATGTTCCTCGAGAGTAGTAAGAAGCTCCCGGATATTACTACGTTGCGCTCCACCGTAATCGTAGCGAAGTCGGGACTCCAGAGCAGACTTAAACTGGTCATCCGGTGCCGATTTTTCGATGAGTGCCTTCAGCTCGGATCGCAGCCCACCCCAATTGACTGCCTTGCTTTCCGCCTTTGCGTCTCTCACTTTTTTCGCTTCTGCGTAGTATCGCTTGGCCGGCGCAGTGGCGTGCCCCCCACACACGTTCTTATATCGGAACGAGAAGATTTCGAGCATGTAGACCAGTTCGGCAAACCTTTTCTCGTCGACGCTGCATGCAGCGGAGAGTAGAAGTGGCATTGCAAGTTCATGCTTAAGGCTGATGACTAGGCGCCGCAGGCGGTCTTTGTGCCACGCCGTGACTGCGGGGGCGGCGCCCGGGGTTACGTGAGATTTGTATGGCCAATCCCCCTTCCTGATTTTGAGGAAAAGCTCCATTTCATTACGGAACTCGTTAACCTTGTCGATCACCGCGCTTGCTTCCGACTCGTCGCTTGCTTCCGAGTTTGGGAAGTACTCCTCCTTTAGTTCCTTAAAAATCGGCAGCCCAGTGCGCCCGCCCGTAGTGGAGGGATAGTAGGCAAGGAAGAAGTCACTAACGTCCTTGCTGGGCGCGGAGAGGATTTTGTCCCAGATTTCCGCCACCTTGTCTTGGTGCTTCGGGAACCGGTGAACAGTTTCTAGGGTGTAGCTGCGAAGGAGATCGGCGTCCTCCAATGAGCGTCCGCGATCATTCAGTACGCTGAATAGCTGATACGCGCGATCGCGATCGCTTGAAACAATCTGAATTACGTGCGATTGGGATACGATAGCCGTACGGATCCTGTCCAATGCGGCTACCTGCTCTTGGTGGGTGCCTTCCTTCAGGGCGCGGTCTATCAGAGCTGTGCGGATCTGCGCTTCTGCGGCCGCAAGTAGCTCGTGACTCTCACGATCCGGCTGCACTTCCTCGCCAGAAATCAAACACTGAAAGAAATCATCGTCAGCGCGGGAAAGGGCCAATCGAGGAAGCGATTCGGTGACGCCGGCGCTTACGTTCGCGTTTCGCCACTCGAGGAAACGATCACGAGTGTCAGTTGCGAGAGTTTCCGCGGAGGCTGCTGCTTGACTGTCTCCATGCTCCGTCGCGTCGTTCTTTACCGACAGTGCGGCGCGATAGATCTGTGCGAGAGTCAGGACGATGGTCGCCAGGCGTTGCTGCCCATCCACGATCTCGTACTTGTGAGGGCGAGGCTGCGTGTGGTCTGTGTGCTCGATGCATACCAAGCCACCGAAAAAATGACTCGCTACATGAGGATTTCCAGACATCAAGTCTTTCACATCGTCTGTGAACGCCGTGACTTGATCCTCCCACGCGTAGGATCGTTGATAGCGGGGCACGAAGAAGGGGTGGTGCTCTTGCAGCAAGTTGCCGATGGCGACGCTGCGCGGGGTTACCGATTCGGCACCAAAAGCCATGCTTCTCTCCTGTCTGTGGGGCCAAGGGCATCATTATGGACAGCTCGTGGCGATCACCGCAGGCGAATCGCTGTACTGGCCTGCCGGAGCCCCTCGAGGTTGGGTACGCCGGGCAGCCCCAGCTCTGTATGCGACGTTGCCGGGTGGTCACGGCCTGACTGTCCGAGGGGCCGCTTCGGGTTAAGGCTCGCAGTCGGCATCGTTGGCCCCCATCCGTGTGGCGAGATGCCATGCATCACTGCGATCTGGCCAGGCGTTTTAGTGAGGGACGGATCCCGCCTGCAGTCGATGCCGGATGCCGGAGGAGAGTTCAAGATTCCGCACAACGGTGCATTATTTCAAAGAAGAACTGCTCGCCGGTTTTCCACAACTTGATATCATCGGTCCGAGTCTTAAACTTGCTTATCCTTAGGGCGAAGCAGGAGGAGCACCAGAACTGTGAATCAGCCTTCACTGGCGAACCCGTAGTGATGACGACGTTCCTATAGCAGCCCTCGCAGCGAATTAGAGTATCCTGGCTGGCGGTATTCACTAGAGAGGATTTGCGTACGCGTCGAGTCCTGATTTCGCGTTGATCGTGCGCCCCCACAGCGCAGCGCTCCCATGCCCGAGCCCATGCCTCAACATCGACTTGCCCGCAGCCCCGGGCGAACGCCAGCGTGAACTCTCGACTCGGCTTGGATTTGTTCCAAAAGAATCGACTCAATGTGCTGCGCGATAGAGGGCCGTAGGCATCAGGATTGGACGCCAATTCTCGATAGCTGGGACTTCCAGCGCGCTCGTAAGCGCCGATCAGGCATCTGCGGAGTTCATGAAATGTGTCTACATATTCGATGTTCAGCAGCCGGCCGAGGGGCTCGTTTATCTTCCTTCGACGGTTCCCTACATGAGCATTTCTTCGCAGCCGTTCAGCCTCTCTTGGATCTGCTCCGCAGGCGTCGGCAAACATGCGGACCACCCCTCGTGTGGGTACTACCTTGCCGGAGGCGGCACGGCGTAAAGTGTCCTCGCTGTACTTGGTCCTAATTGCAAGCTCGCGATAGCTGATGCCCGCACGCTCACGTTGACGTCTAAGCCAAAGAGCGAGTGTGCGGGCAACACCATCGGCGCCGACGGGCTCTTCGCGGCGCCCCATGCCTAGGAGCTAACTGTGGAGGTGATCACAATCGGACGCACGCCGCAAGTCTCGCGGAGGCGCAACGCGAGGTCCACGGTTTGGATGAGGAGACCAATCCCCACCGCCTGCGGAATGCCAACGAGCGGCAAGGCCACAACTATCAAGATCATAATTACAACGATGTTGACGTGAGGGCGCGTGACCCATCCGGTCAAGTGGCCGATACACCCACGGACACATCCCGTTTGCTTCATGGCGAAGGTCTCCTCAGTTTCGATGCCGGTTGCGACTGCCTCGCTGCCGCACGACTAGATGGTGGCCTCATGGCACCTTCGAACTCCACTCAGGAGTAGCGCTAGTTGCAGACCTGTCCCATGAAAGCCGCTCCGGCCGGGACGAAGCCCTCAACTATTTCCATGTACCTACTCCCAGCTCAGGGTGGGCTTGGGGCGCTTGTTAACCGCAGGTTTGTCCCATCCGAAGTCGCATGCTCCGGTGAGCGGTAGGAACGGATACCACAAGGGTGGAGGGGTCCTGAAGCGCATGTGCTCGTGGCTTGCAGGAGCTCCGCCAGCCCACCACTCACCTCAACTTCCATCCCTCCGCCCTCGACTCACACCGTGCAAGCCGGCATGGGCCAGGGCGCCAACACGGAGTGCGTCCCTGTACTAACAACCCCAGACTCAACGACACGCTCGTTGGCCACAGTGAGACCGGTACCGACGCGGAGCGACCACACCGGCCAGCGCCACTTCGCGGCAGCAGCTGCTCCCCACCCGCCAATTCCCGGTGGTGCGTTCGCCTCACGCGCCCGTCATCCGTGACGGCGGGGGTACGGCGCCTGGCCAGATTCAGGCCCGGCAGTCGGCCCGCCTTGCGTAAGAGGCCACCCCTCCCTCGCCGCTGGCCGTCTTTTGGCGCCCCCCTCTCGGCCGCAGTCGGCGGCGCTCCAGGCCACGCATGCCATGTGACGGTTGCCGTGTCTGTAGGTCAGCTTGGACTGCCCATCAACCCGAGCCCTAGGCGTGCGGACGGCGGGCGGGCTGGAGCGGGGCGGAGACAGGAGCGCAGGCCCGGGCGACGGGCCGCACGCGCCGCGCCGTGCGCGGCGGGTGCCTTGATGAAGTAGCGAAAGTCTTACCGCGCCCGGCTCAGAGCGCGAAAGGTTCGTATGCGAGTGCTCGGTCTACGACCTTCTCGGCAGTCAGGTCGGGGTCGAAGTCCCAGAAGATGTAGTCGCTGATGTGAGGGCAGCCGAGGCCTACTTTGAGGGACTCCAGGGCTGCGCCTGCTTCGGGCTCGTCGGTGATGCTGCCGTCCATGAGGCGTTGGACGAGCTTCACGGCTTCGTCGCGTGTCACGCGGTGAGGAGTTGGCGGCCATCGTGGCTGCGGACGTGGGGGCCTGCTTCGTCGAGGGCGTCCAGGAGGCGGATCGCGTAGACCTCGGACATCTGGGCTGCGACCTCTTCGGGGGTGAGCCAGGCGACCGCGGTCGATTCCGCTGAGGTGCGCTCTGTGCCGCCTGTCGGCTCGCAGCGGAAGACCAGGGCGACGATGCCGCGGGTGGTGTTCTTGTAGACCCCGGTGAGCTCCTGGACCTCGACCTCGATGCCGGTTTCCTCCAGGACCTCGCGGCGGACGCCGGCCTCTGGGGATTCGGTGAGTTCGAGGACTCCGCCGGGGAGCTCCCAAGTTCCGTTGTCCGCTCGGCGGATCGCCAGGAGTCGGCCGTCCTCGCGGAGCACTGCCCCGGCTACGGACACGGAGTGCAGTGGCGTTGACTTGGCCTGCGGGGAACCCGTACTCATGTACAGGAGCATAGGAGGAAGAGAAGGACTATGGGAACCGCAGTAGGAGGTGGCCGAGGGGCTGTGCCGCGCTACGTGCAGATCGCCGACGACATCGTTCAGCAGATTCGGGCCGGCGCGTTGAAGGCAGGCGACATGGTGCCGAGCGAGTCCGAGTTGGTGGAGCGCTACGGCGTCGCTGGCGGGACTGTCCGCAAGGCAATGCTGGAGGTCCGCGCGAGTGGGCTGGTCGAGACGCGGCACGGCAAGGGCTCGTTCGTGAAGGCCCGGCCGCCCGTGCGGCATCGATCCTCGGACCGCTTCCGGCGTACGCACCGGCAGGAGGGCAAGGCGGCGTACCTTGCCGAGTCGGCCCAGTCCGGGGCTGAGGCCTCGGTGAGCATGCTCTTCCGCGGGCCTATGGAGGCGCCGGAGGAGATCGCTGAGCGGCTCGGGGTGACTGTGGGGACTCAGGTGCTCGCACGGCGGCGGCTGTACTTCCGAGACGGGACGCCGGTCGAGACTGCTACCTCGTACCTGCCGTGGGACGTCGCGAAGGACATCCCTGAGCTGTTCGCCGACAACCCCGGGCCTGGCGGCATCTATGCCCGGCTGGAGGATCACGGGCACGTCTTCGCCGAGTTCGTGGAGACGCTCCAGGCCCGGCCGGCGGCCAAGGCCGAAGCAACCGAACTGTCGCTGAGCCCCGGTTCCCCGGTCGTGCACCTGCTGCGCAACGCGGTCACCGAGGAGGGGCGCGTGGTGGAGGTCTGCGACACCCTCATGGCTGCTGACCAGTTCGTCTTCGAGTACAGGATCCCCGCGCGCGACTGACGCTCGCTCAACTCCTCGCAGCCCGCCCCGAGTTTCCGCTCGCGGCGGGTTGACTCATGTATAGGAGTGATGCACTCTTCTTCATATCACTCCTATAGAGGAGTGAAGGAGTTCGACCCCTTTAGAGGAGTGATCTGTTGTGCGTCAGATTCCCGTCGACACCTCCGGCGCGACCGTGATGGTCGCCCAGCCCCCGCAGCTGAAGATGCGGGACAAGAAGACCGGCCAGATCGCCCTGGACGGCGACACCGGCGACAACCTCATGACCGTGGACGTGCTGTTCGTGATGAACGGCAACGCCGAGGTCATCCCCGTGACGGTGGCCGAGCCCGGCATCTCCGGTGAGCTGGCCATGGGTACCCCGATCGCGCTGACCGGCCTCGTCGCCCGGCCGTGGGAGAACGAGTTCAACGGTCAGAAGCGCCACGGGATCAGCTTCCGCGCCGTGGCGGTGACCTCGCTGGTCAAGGCGGGCTGAGCATGGACGCCTTATGGGTCACGCTGCTGGTGGTCCTGGTCGCCGCGCTCTTGCTGCGCTGGCTGCGACCCACCTGGTACTGGCTGACCTTCGGAGTCACCTTCGCGGCGGTCCGCGTCCTGATCCGCTACCGCTCGGTGATGGACGCCTGCGGGCTCACCGTCCCGCCCGCCCGCTGGCGGCTGGCCCTCGCCCGGGTCGCCAACCGGCCTGTTCCTGAAGCCCGGTCGCCCCGCATCCTGTGGCTTCGTCCCACAGCGACCGGCCTGGTGCTGAGGCTGAAATTGCGGCCCGGACAGGACGCCTTCGACTTCTCCGCGTCGTCCGACCGGCTGCGCCACTCCTTCTCGCTCCACAACGTCGTCTCGCGAGAGATCCGCTCGGGCGTGGTCGAACTGAGGATGACGGGCTACGACGTTCTCAGGCGGGTGCGCATGCCGGCGGTCGTTCCCGGTGAGGGGCTCCGGGTGCCGGTAGCGCTGCGGGAGGACGGGGAAGTCCACTACCGGGACTACCGGCAGGTCCCTCACGCCCTGAACGTCGGTGCGACCCAGTCGGGGAAGTCCGTGTATCAGCGGACTCTTGTTGCGGGGCTGGCGCCGCAGAACGTCGCCCTCGTCGGGATCGACTGCAAGAACGGCGTGGAGCTCGCGCCGCTGGCAGCGCGGTTCACTGCCCTGGCGGACAACCCGGACGCCGCAGCTGACCTGTTGGCGGCTCTTGTCGCCTACATGGGGCGCGTCTACGAACTCATCCGTACCGAGCAGCGGATCAGCGTAGGCCTGCCGGACGCGGAGATCACCGCGGACATCTGGGACCTGCCCGCGCACCTGCGGCCTGTGCCGGTCGTGCTCCTGGTCGATGAGGTCGCGGAGCTGGCACTCGCCGCGAACAAGGCGGAGGAGGCTCGGCGAGATCAGATCGTCACCCACCTCGTGCGGCTCTCCCAGCTCGGCCGCGCCGCCGGCATCTACCTGGAGATTTGCGGGCAGCGTTGCGGCTCCGAGCTCGGCAAGGGGATCACCATGCTCCGTGCCCAGCTCACCGGCCGTACCGCACACCGCGTCAACGATGAGACTTCGGCGAACATGGCCTTCGGGGACATCTCCCCGGATGCCGTCCTCGCCGCCGTCCAGATCGACAAGGACCGCCCCGGCACGGCTGTGGCCGGCGACTCCTCCGGCGGCTGGTCCCGGATCAGGGCCCCGCACACCACGCTCCGGCAGGCCGTGGACACCTGCAACGCCCACGCGTACCGCACCCCGAGCATCCCGGAGCTGGAGCCCTTCCGGCCCGCGGTCCCGGTTCGTGTCCTCATCGGCAAGGTCCAGCCGAAGCCCACTGCGGCAACTGCCTTCTAAGCACTTGGTCCCACCCGGTCGGCGCGGCCTCACGCGCCAAGTCCCTACCCCACCCATGCCTGAAAGGAGGTGAATCCCATGCCCCGCCTGGTCCGTCCGGACGCCGTCCTCGTCCAGGCCGTCATCGCTGGAGCACTCTCCTTCGCCCACCTGCACGACCTCGCCGAGGCCGCCGGTCAGCACGGCTGGAAGGCCTGGGCCTACCCGGTCAGCGTTGACCTGCTCCTCGTCGCAGCCTGGCACCGTCTCCGCAGCCTGCGGGACGCGGGGGAGTTCGCGGGCTCAGCCTGGTCGTGGTTCGTCGTTGCCCTCGCGGCCTCGCTCGGCGCGAATGTCGCCACCGCCGGCCTCCTCGACCTGGGCGACGTCCCGGACTGGCTCCGGATCCTCGTCGCCGGATGGCCCGCGCTCGCCTTCCTCGGCGGCACGCTCCTGGTCCATCGGCCTACGCCGCCCAGCGAGCAGGAGCCGGAGCCTGACCCGGAGATCCCGCCCGCGGTCGAGCGGGCGGCAGAACCCGGCGTACAGGTCGCCTCGGTCCCCGCTCTGCCGGCCCCGGAGGCTGCCGCTGCGGTCACCGCTCCGCCCGCGCTCGTCGCGCACGCCCAGAAGGTCGCCGCCGACCACCGAACCCGCACCGGCTCGGCCATCGACACCGAGACCCTGCGCGCCCGACTCGGTGTCCCGTCCCCGATGGCCGAAGCCATCGCGGCTCAGCTCGTCTGAGGAGTTCCCATGCCCGTACGGATCAACTTCCGCTCGCTCATGAAGATCGGCCCCGTCCAGATCGGCACGTACCGCGACCGGCACGGCCGCACGAAGGACGCCGCCGTCTGCGTCAACGACGGCTGCGGCTGGTCCTCCGACTACAGCTCGTCGACCGCCGCCCAGCTTGCCGCCCGCTCTCACCGCTGCCGCGTCAGCTGACCCCAGAAGGAGCCCTCTCGTGGATGTCCCGCTCTGGCTCGCCCTCATCGTCGTCGGCGTTCTCGGCTGCAAGCTCATCCGCCCGCCGCTCTGGCTCGTCGCAGTGATCCTGCTCGGCGGCTTCCTGCTCGCGGACAGCTTCCTTGCCCCGGCCATCGACACCGCGATCAACAAGTAGCCCGCCCCGGAAGGAGAACCACATGATCCGGCCCAAGATCCCGGTCAACCCGCTCCCGACCGGCCTCGTCACCCCGCTCGTCCAGCCGAACACAGCTGTCGAGCCCCACCGCGGCACGGCCGCGGTCTGCGGCTGCTCTCAGGCGCCTGCACCCAGCCAGTCGGCCGCCCGCGTGCTGCCCGCGGTGCGCCTTACTCCGGCTGGCCTCGTCGCCGCCGTCGCCGGGGGAGCGGGCTTGGTGCTCGTCGTCGGCGCGGTTCTCGTCTCGATGCTCCTGGCCGTCGCCATGACCGGCGCCTCGGTCGCCGTCTGCGCCGTCGTCCTGCGCTCGCTGCTCAACGGCCGGCACCACCGCTAACCGGCCCCGGGACGGCCTCAACCGCCAAGTCTCCGCCGTCCCGGCGCCGTGCTCCTGCCCGAACCAGATGATCCGGAAGGAAGCACCATCATGTCCCAGCACCACCCCACCCCGGCGCAGGTCTGCCTGAACTGCGACGGCTTCCCCGCCGTGAGGGTCTCCCTCGGCGGCCGGGACCGCACCGGCGCCCTGCGCACCATCACCGCCCACTGCCCGGCCTGCCACGGCACCGGCCTGCGCCGCCCCGCCCTCGCTCACCAGCAGGTGACCGCGTGACCGACTCCGCGACCCTCGCGGACCTGGATCCCGGCCTCCTCGGCGACATGCTGAAGGTGGCCGGGGCTCCCGGTTACGCCCGCTGGGAGGACCAGATTCGCCGTACCGGCGGCTGCTCCGACCCGATTCACATCACCGGCTGGAGCGTCGCCAAAGACAAGGCTTCGGGGGAGGTCCTGCACCGGTACTCCACCGAGAACGAACCCGGCGCCCGCCTCCGCATCGCCTGTGGTAACCGCCGCGCCTCCCGCTGCCCCGCCTGCGCCTGGACCTACTCCGGGGACACCTACCACCTGATCCGGGCCGGCCTCGCCGGGGACGACCGCCGGAACATCCCCGCCGCCGTCCGCGAGCACCCCCGCGTCTTCGCCACCCTGACAGCACCGTCCTTCGGCCCGGTCCACAACCGCCCCTCCGGCCGCCCGTGCCGGTGCGGCAAGCACCACCAGGAGGACGCCCCAGAGCTCGGTACCGCCCTCGACCCGGACACCTACGACTACGCGGCCGCCGTCCTCTTCAACAACCACGCCGGACAACTCTGGCAGCGCTTCACCACCCGCCTGCGCCGCGAGATCGCCGCCTGTGCGGGGTTGACCCAACGTGAGCTGAAGGAAGTCGCCCGGGTCTCCTACGGCAAGGTCGCCGAGTTCCAGAAGCGTGGCGCCGTCCACTTCCATGCCGTGATCCGCATCGATGGCCCCGACGGTCCGGACACCCCGCCGCCGGCCTGGGCCACGACCGGATTACTCGACCGCTCCGTCCGCGCTGCCGTCGCCCATGCGTACACGTCGGTCACGGACCCGGCCGCCGCCGATCAGCCCGCCCGGACCTTCCGCTGGGGCACGCAGCTCGACGTACGACCCATCAAGGCCTTCGGGGACGGTTCTGACATCACCGAACAGGCCGTCGCCTCGTACGTCGCCAAGTACGCGACCAAAGCCGCAGAGAACACCGGCACCCTCGACCGTCGCATCGGCAACCGCGAAGCACTCGTACTCCTGGACGTGCCAGACCACGCCGCCCGGCTCATCGAGGCATGCCTCGACCTCGACCCGCTCTATCCGGACCGCCGCCTCGCCGCCTGGTCCCACATGCTCGGCTTCCGCGGCCACTTCTCCACCAAGTCCCGGCAGTACTCGACCACGCTCGGGGCACTTCGCCAGACCCGCGCCGACTACCGGGCCGAGCAGGAGCGCCAGGAGCGCGGCCTCGGCGACGTCGAGCCGGACACCGTGCTCGTCCTCGCCTCCTGGCAGTACGCCGGCCACGGACACAGCCCGGGGGAGTCCGTCCTCGCCGCCACCATCGCCCGCGGCATCCAGCTCAACCGTCAAACCGCCCGTGAAGCCCTGCAAGAACTGCGCGCCCAGGAAGGAGTCGCGACGTGAAGGACGAGCTGATGACCACTGCGGAGATCCTCGCCGAGCTGAAGGGGATCTCGCGGCGGACCTTCTACCGGTGGCGCGAGCTCGGCAAGGCACCCAAGGCCTTCACGTTGCCGAACGGTGAGCTGAGGGTCTGGCGCTCCGACTTCCACGCCTGGCTTCGGTCGCGGGAAGGAGCCGCCGCGTGAAGTCGCTGGACGTCAAGATCTGGAGTGTCCGGAAGCGAGACACCAAGCGTCCGTCCTACGACGTTCGCTGGTCCGTGGCCGGGCAGGTCTTCTCCGAGTCCTTCCGGACGAAGGGGCTCGCGGACAACTACCGGTCCAAGCTCATGCGGGCTGCCCGTGACGGGGAGGAGTTCGACACGGCGTCCGGGCTCCCCGCCTCGATGGCCGAGCCGAAGACGACGTTGACCTGGTACGCCTTCGCGTTGAAGTACCTCGCGATGAAGTGGCCGCACGCGGCGCCGAACACCCGGGACGGCATCAACGAGTCGCTGACCTCGGTGACGATGGCGCTCCTGAGCGAGCTCCCTGGCCGCCCCGCGGACGCCGAGCTGCGGAAGGCCCTGAGGAACTGGGCGTTCGTCCTGCCCGGCCCCGATGACCGGTACCTGCCGGCGGACGTCGGCAACATCCTGCACTGGGTCGCCAAGGCTTCCCGGCCGCTGTCCGACCTCTCCGACCCGGCCTTGGGGCGGGCGGTCCTCGACTCGCTGAAGATCAAGCTGGACGGGACCGCGGCAGCTGCCGAGACCGTACGGCGGAAGCGGCGCACCCTGGTGAATGCCCTGCTTTACGCCGTGGACCTCGGAGAGTTCCGGGAAAGCCCGCTGGCGGCCGTCCGCTGGCAGAAGCCCAAAGTCTCCAACGAGGTGGACCCCCGGGTCGTGGCCAACCCGGAGCAGGCCCGTTCGCTGCTTCACGCGGTCTCGTATGTCGGTGGCTACCGCCGGGCACGCGGCCGCCGGCTGGTTGGCCTCTTCGCCGGAATGTACTTCGGGGGCTTTCGGCCGGCCGAAGCCGTGGGGCTGTCCGAGCCGGACCTGACGCTCCCGGGCTCCGGCTGGGGCACCGCGTTGCTTCACCGGACGAGGCCGAGCGTCGGGAAGCAGTGGACCGACTCCGGGCAGAGTCACGACGATCGCGGCCTGAAGAACCGGCCCACGGAAGACGTCCGCCGGGTGCCGATCCCGCCCCAGTTCGTGTCCATCCTCCGCGAGCACCTGGACACCTTTGGCACGGCCGCGGACGGCAGACTGTTCGCCAGTGAGGGCGGGGGAGTGGTGTCCTCGTCCACCTACTACCGGGTGTGGCAGGAAGCTCGGATCCTGGCCCTGCCGCCGGCCGTCGCGGCCACTCCGCTCGCCAGCCGGCCGTACGACCTCCGGCACTCGGCGCTCTCCACGTGGCTCAACGCCGGCGTCGACCCGACCGAGGTTGCCGAGCGGGCAGGCAACAGCGTGGAGGTGCTGCTCAGTCGGTACGCGAAGTGCCTCGACGGGCGCCAGGAGGTGGCCAACCGTCGGATCGAAGATCTGCTGCGCGAGTACGAGTGACCACTAGTCGGCGATGCGGTGCGAGGCCCCTGGACCTGTCCGGGGGCCTTCCGCGTTTCTCAGGCTGACCTGCGGCGATGCGTCAAGATCCTGTCCACGAATAGTCCACAGGGTCTGACATAGGGGTGCACAGGGCGGCAGTTGGCTGCACATACGCGAAGACCCCGGCTTCAGCGTTGCCGCTGATGGCGGGGTCTTTGGGCACTTCCTGCGAAGTGCCCCCGGCAGGATTCGAACCTGCGCACACGGCTCCGGAGGCCGTTGCTCTATCCCCTGAGCTACGGGGGCGCTGTCGCTGGTGTTGCTGCGACGGGTTGAACACTACCAGCTTCGGTGGGGTGATCAGGAACCCGTTTACGCGGGAGTAGGGGGGTGGGTCCCCCGGACGGGGTGGAAGTGGCGAAAAGCCGGACGCGGGGGGCCCGGTCGACCTACTCTCGAGTTGTGCCAGGCGTCTCAGGCCGGGTTCTTGTTGTCGACGACAACAAGGTCATCCGGCAGCTGATCAAGGTCAATCTCGAGCTGGAGGGCTTCGAGGTCGTGACCGCGAATGATGGTGCCGAGTGTCTGGACGTGGTGCATCGGGTCTGTCCCGACGCGATCACCCTTGATGTGGTCATGCCCCGGCTGGACGGGTTCGGGACCGCCGCGCAGTTGCGGGCCGATCCGCGGACGCGGGACGTGCCCGTTGCGATCGTGAGCGCCTGTACGCAGCAAGAGGTCGAGGCCGGGATCGCGTCAGGGGTGGACGCCTTTCTCGCGAAGCCCTTCGAGCCCGCCGAGCTGGTGCGGGTCGTGCGGCGGTTGATCGAGCGCAAGGACCGGCGCGACGGGAGGAAAGGGGCTCCCGCCGGGAGGGGGAGGGGCTGAGGTTCGCCCGGCTCGGTCCGGGGGTTGCGCCGTGGGCTTCTGTTCACATGGCGAAACTCTTCGCGGGATGAGAGGGCGTCTCCCCTAGGCTGGTCCCGTGACCCCCGCTGACCTCTCCCGTTGCGTCGTACGTGCCGTGCGCCGCGCCGTCGAGGACGGGGAACTGCCGGCGGAGACGGTCGTGCCGGAGCGGGTCGTCGTCGAGCGGACCCGGCCCGGTGGGGTGGGGGACTACGCCACGCCCGTCGCCTTCCAGGTCGCCAAGGGTGTCGGGTGCCCGCCGCGCGGTGTGGCGGACGTGCTCGCCCGCCTGCTTGGCGAGGTTCCCGGTATCGAGCGGGCGGACGTCACCGGTGCCGGCTTTCTGAACTTCACGCTCGGTCCGCGGTCCGTCGTCGGCCTCGTACGGGACATCCGCGAGCGCGGGACCCGGTACGGGTACGCCGACGGGGCCGTCGAGACCGAGCCGTTCTGCTGGGAGCGCGCCGCCGGGCTGCGGCAGCGGGCCGTCCACGAGGCTGCCGTGCGGCTCCTGCGCAGTCAGGGAGAGGGGTACGGCGGGCCTTGGCCGGGCGTCGCGCCCGTCGCCAAGCGGGACGGGGACGTGGTGGCCCGGTACGGCCCCGATGCCGTCCGCTGGGCCGCGCTGACCGTGCCCGCTCGTGAGACGCCCCATTTCGATGATCGTCTGCTCGTGCAGGGGGAGACGAGCGAGCTCTTCCGGGTGCGCTACGCCCATGCGCGGAGCCGCGCCCTGCTCAGGAACGCCGCCGGACTGGGTTTCGACCCAGAGGCCGGGGACGTGCCCGGTGCCCACGGGCTGGTGCAGACCCTCGCCGACTACCCCCTCGTACTCGAAGCCGCCGCGCACCACCGTGCGCCCGAGCGGCTCGCCAGGCATCTCGTCGAGGTGGCCGACGCGCTGCTCGACTTCCAGCACTGCGTACTGCCCAAGGGCGACGAGAAACCCTCGGCCGCCCACCGTGCCCGGCTGGCTCTTGCCGAAGCCGCCGGGACGGTGCTGGCCGGCGGCCTGGCCCTGCTCGGCATGGACGCACCCGAACGCCTGTGACACGCGAAGAGAGATACCGATGAGCCGTTCCGCGCACCCCGCCGGACCCCGTCACGCCGATGTGCTGCCCGAGGGGCACTACTCGCCGCCGCCCGCCGACCTCAACGTGCTGGATGAGAAGGTCTGGGCGCGGACCGTCGCCCGTAATGCGGAAGGCGTCGTGACGGTCGGGGGGATCGAAGTCACCAAGCTCGCCGAGGAGTTCGGGACCCCCGCCTATTTCCTCGACGAAGAGGACTTCCGGGCCCGCTGCCGGGCCTGGGCGCACGCGTTCGGCAAGGACGCCGACGTGTTCTACGCCGGGAAGGCGTTCCTCTCCAAGGCCGTCGTGAAGTGGCTGCGGGAGGAAGGGCTGAACGTGGACGTGTGTTCCGGTGGGGAGCTGGCGACCGCGCTGGCCGCCGGGATGCCTGCATCCCAGATCGCTTTTCACGGGAACAACAAGTCCGAGGGCGAGATCCGCCGGGCCGTCGAGGCCGGTGTCGGGCGGATCGTGCTCGACTCCTTCCAGGAGATCGCCCGCGTCGCCCACATCGCCCGCGAGCTGGGCGTGCGCCAGCCCGTGCAGATCCGCGTGACGGTGGGTGTGGAGGCGCACACCCACGAGTTCATCGCCACCGCTCATGAGGATCAGAAGTTCGGGATCGCCGTCGCCGACGGCAGCGCCGCCGAGGCCGTGCGCCGGGCGCTCGGGCACGACAGCCTCCAGCTGCTCGGCGTCCACTCCCACATCGGCTCGCAGATCTTCGACATGGCCGGCTTCGAGGTGTCGGCGAAGCGCGTGGTGCAGCTGCTGGCGGCCGTGCGGGACGAGCACGGCGTGGAGCTGCCCGAGATCGACCTCGGCGGCGGGCTCGGCATCGCGTACACGTCCGACGACGACCCTCGCGAGCCCCACGAGATCGCCAAGGCGCTGACCGAGATCGTCGCCCGGGAGTGCGAGGGCGCGGGGCTGCGGGCGCCGAGGATCTCCGTCGAGCCGGGGCGGGCCATCGTCGGGCCGACGGCCTTCACGCTGTACGAGGTCGGCACGATCAAGCCGCTCGAAGGGCTTCGGACGTACGTGAGCGTCGACGGGGGGATGTCCGACAACATTCGGACGGCCCTGTACGACGCCGAGTACTCCATCTCGCTCGTGTCCCGCACCTCCGACGCCGAGCCGATGCTCGTCCGCGTCGTCGGCAAGCACTGCGAGAGCGGCGACATCGTCGTGAAGGACGCCTTCCTGCCCGCCGACCTGGCGCCCGGCGACCTCCTCGCCGTGCCCGCCACCGGCGCCTATTGCAGGTCCATGGCCAGCAATTACAACCACGCGCTGCGGCCGCCCGTGGTCGCCGTGCGCGATGGTCAGGCCCGGGTGATCGTCCGGCGCGAGACGGAGGAAGATCTCCTGCGACTCGACCTCGGGTGATTCCGTTATTTCTGGGGGATGCCCTCCGAACCCAGAAATAATGGCCTCAGGAGTCTCAAGGGGTGTCTCACGCATTGGACCGAGGGTGGAAACTGCTGTCCATTGCGTGAGACTTGTTCTCATCCCGCGTTCCCACCCCGCGCGCAAGCCGCGCGCGGGGTACTGATGGAAGATCGAAAGGCGTAGGTCGAATGATGCGTACGCGTCCGCTGAAGGTGGCGCTGCTGGGCTGTGGAGTGGTCGGCTCGGAAGTTGCCCGCATCATGACGACGCACGCCGACGATCTGACGGCCAGGATCGGCGCGCCCGTCGAGCTCGCCGGCGTCGCGGTGCGTCGTCCGTCCAAGGTGCGCGAGGGCATCGACCCGGCGCTCGTCACCACCGATGCGACCGCTCTGCTCAAACGCGGCGACATCGACGTGGCCATCGAGGTCATCGGTGGCATCGAGCCCGCCCGGACGCTGATCACCACCGCGTTCGAGAACGGCATCTCCGTCGTCTCCGCCAACAAGGCGCTGCTCGCGCAGGACGGTGCCGCGCTGCACGCCGCCGCCGAGACCCACGGGCTGGACCTGTACTACGAGGCCGCCGTCGCCGGCGCGATCCCGCTGGTCCGCCCGATGCGCGAGTCCCTCGCGGGCGACAAGATCAACCGTGTGATGGGCATCGTCAACGGAACGACGAACTTCATCCTCGACAAGATGGACTCGACCGGCGCCGGCTACCAGGAGGCGCTCGACGAGGCCACGGCCCTCGGGTACGCCGAGGCCGACCCCACCGCCGACGTCGAGGGCTACGACGCCGCCGCCAAGGCCGCGATCCTGGCCGGCATCGCCTTCCACACCCGCGTCCGCCTCGACGACGTCTACCGCGAGGGCATGACCGAGGTCAGCGCCGCCGACTTCGCCTCCGCGAAGCGGATGGGCTGCACGATCAAGCTGCTGGCCATCCTGGAGCGCGCCGCCGACGGCGAGTCCGTCACCGCGCGCGTGCACCCGGCGATGATCCCGCTCACCCACCCGCTCGCCTCCGTCCGCGAGGCGTACAACGCGGTCTTCGTCGAGGCGGAGGCCGCCGGGCGGCTCATGTTCTACGGGCCCGGCGCGGGCGGTGCCCCGACCGCGTCCGCGGTCCTCGGCGACCTCGTCGCCGTCTGCCGCAACAAGCTCGCCGAGGCAACGGGGCCCGGCGAGTCGGCCTACACCCAGCTGCCGGTCAGCCCCATGGGGGACGTCGTCACCCGCTACCACATCAGCCTCGATGTGGCGGACAAGCCGGGCGTGCTCGCCCAGGTGGCGACCACCTTCGCGGAGCACGGGGTCTCCATCGACACCGTGCGGCAGCAGGGCAAGGACGGCGAGGCCTCCCTCGTCGTCGTCACCCACCGCGCACCCGACGCCGCCCTCTCCGGGACCGTCGAGGCGCTGCGGAAGCTGGACACCGTCCGCGGTGTCGCCAGCATCATGCGTGTTGAAGGGGAGTAAGGACCCATGAGCAGCAATCGCACCCACCAGTGGCGCGGCATCATCGAGGAGTACCGGGACCGCCTGCCGGTGACGGACACGACCCCGGTGGTGACGCTCCGCGAGGGTGGCACTCCTCTCGTTCCCGCTCAGGTGCTCTCCGAGCGCACCGGCTGCGAGGTGCACCTCAAGGTCGAGGGCGCGAACCCGACCGGGTCCTTCAAGGACCGCGGTATGACCATGGCCATCACCAAGGCCAAGGAGGACGGCGCCAAGGCCGTCATCTGCGCCTCCACGGGCAACACCTCGGCCTCCGCCGCCGCGTACGCGGTGCGCGCCGGGATGGTCTCCGCGGTGCTCGTGCCCCGCGGCAAGATCGCGCTGGGCAAGATGGGCCAGGCCCTCGTGCACGGCGCCAAGATCCTCCAGGTGGACGGCAATTTCGACGACTGCCTCGACCTGGCCCGCTCGCTGTCCGACAACTACCCGGTGGCGCTGGTCAATTCGGTCAACCCGGTACGCATCGAGGGCCAGAAGACGGCCGCGTTCGAGATCGTCGACGCGCTCGGTGACGCGCCCGACATCCACGTGCTGCCCGTCGGCAACGCCGGCAACATCACCGCGTACTGGAAGGGCTTCAAGGAGTACAAGGCCGATGGCCTGGCCTCCCGTACGCCCCGCGTGTGGGGTTTCCAGGCCTCCGGTTCCGCGCCCATCGTGCGCGGTGAGGTCGTCAAGGAGCCGCACACCATCGCCACCGCGATCCGCATCGGCAACCCGGCCTCGTGGGACTACGCGCTGGCCGCGCGCGACGAGTCGGGCGGCTTCATCGACGAGGTGACGGACCGCCAGATCCTCGCCGCCTACCGGCTGTTGGCCGCTCAGGAGGGCGTCTTCGTCGAGCCCGCCTCGGCCGCCTCGGTGGCCGGTCTGCTCAAGGCCGCCGAGCAGGGCCTGGTCGACCCCGGCCAGAAGATCGTGTGCACCGTCACCGGCAACGGCCTGAAGGACCCCGACTGGGCGATCGCCGGCGCTCCGCAGCCGGTCACCGTTCCGGTTGACGCCGAGGCCGCCGCGATCAGGCTCGGCCTGATCTGACACGGGAGCCGGTTCCGGAGGGCCCTGGAGGCCCTCCGGAACCCGGCAACTCACCCCGTACGGCCGCAAAAGGGCCGTCCAGGCCGGTCCCGAACCGGCCGAACGCACGTCGAAGGCAGTCGAGGGTGCGACACGCATCGTGCGCCTCCTGTGCGCCCTATGTCGCGAGGGAACCTACCTTCGATACGCTGTACTTACATCCGCCACCGCGCATATGACCGTGGTGCTGCCCCGAGGGCCTTCGGGTGTCGTACGTTCTCAAGTACATTTCGCAGCGAGCCAGCGAAGAGCGAAGTTCTCGCACAGTCACAAGGAGTGTCATCGGACGATGGCCGGTCCAGCGTTCCGCGCCGCCGCCGTACGGGTGCGCGTCCCCGCCAGCAGTGCCAATCTCGGCCCGGGCTTCGATGCCCTCGGCCTGGCCCTGGGGCTCTACGACGACGTAGTCGTCCGGGTGGCCGACTCCGGCCTCGACATCGACATCGCGGGTGAGGGTGCCGACACCCTCCCGCGGGACGAGAGCCACCTGCTCGTACGCTCCATGCGCACCGCCTTCGACCTGCTGGGCGGACAGCCGCGCGGTCTCGAGGTCGTCTGCGCCAACCGCATCCCGCACGGCCGCGGCCTCGGCTCCTCCTCCGCCGCCATCTGCGCCGGCATCGTCGCCGCCCGCGCCGTGACCATAGGCGGCGAGGCCAAGCTCGACGACGCCGCGCTGCTGGAGCTCGCCACCGAGATCGAGGGCCACCCCGACAACGTCGCGGCCTGTCTGCTCGGCGGCTTCACCCTGGCCTGGATGGACGGGGGGAGCGCCAGGGCGATCCGGATGGACCCCGCCGATTCCATCGTTCCGGTGGTCTTCGTACCTTCCAAGCCCGTCCTGACGGAGACCGCGCGCGGCCTGCTGCCGCGCACCGTCCCGCACGTGGACGCGGCCGTCAACGCGGGTCGCGCGGGTCTGCTCGTGGAGGCCCTGACCAGGCGTCCCGAGTTCCTGCTGCCGGCCACCGAAGACCGGCTCCACCAGGAGTACCGGTCCCCGGCGATGCCCGAGAGCGTGGCACTCGTCAACCGACTGCGGGCGGACGGCATCCCCGCGGTCATCTCCGGCGCGGGCCCCACGGTCCTCGCGCTGGTCGACAACGACGCGGCCGACAAGGTCGCGCAGCTCGCGGGCGAGGGGTGGGCCGCGAACCGGCTCGCGCTCGACGCCGCGGGTGCGAGCGTGCTTCCGCTGGGTACCCAGGGCGGCTAGGGCAGAACAGAGCCAGCCAGGGGCGGGCGGTCAGGGCAGGCCGCCCGCGCGGAAGCAGCGCGATTGCCGGTGATCGAGAGGGGGAATATCTGTTGGATCCGGTAGTGTTAGTCTCAAGTGCGCATCGGAAGCCGCCATGGCTCGGTGCTCAGTGTCCCCATCCGGGACCACCTTTCTTCCGGGAGCCTCCCCGACTGCTTTGATCACTTCCAGCAGTTTCGAGCACGCTCCGGAATCGGCGTGACTTTCCCACGCTTTCAGCTCGGGGGCTTCTCGCCGGTACCACCCACGCACGTTTCTCTCCGCCGTATCTCTACCGGCGGACCACCGCCCCGGCACGGTCCACACCTAGACCGCTGTCGGACAGCACAACCGGTCGCCGAGCCAGACAGGCCGACGTCCGCTCCAGGGAAGGACCCTTCGTGAGCGACACCACCGATCTGATGGGCGCTGCCGACACCTCTGTCGACACCAGTGCTCCCGCCGCGGGCGCCGCGCCCAAGCGTCGCCGCACCGGCACCGGCCTTGACGGCATGGTCCTCGCAGAGCTCCAGCAGGTCGCGTCCGGCCTCGGTATCAGGGGCACCGCGCGGATGCGCAAGAGCCAGCTGATCGAGGTCATCAAGGAGGCGCAGGCCGGTGGCGGCGCCCCCAAGGCCGCGGCTTCCGCCGCCGCCGGCGACACCGCCGAGGCCAAGCCGAAGCGCCGCGCCACCAGCAAGGCCCGCACGGGCGAGGCCGCCGCGGAGGCGCCCGCCGAGAAGCCCGCCGCCGCTCCGGCGCAGATCGAGATCCCGGGCCAGCCGGCCTCCGAGGACGCCCCGGCCGGCGAGCGTCGCCGTCGTCGGGCCACCGCCCCGTCGGGCAGCCCGGAGGGCTCGGCACCCGCCGCCGTCGTCCAGGTCGAGCAGAAGACCGAGACCGTCGCGGCTCCGCAGGCCGACGCCAAGGCCGAAGCCGCCACCGCCGTCTCCGCCCCCGCACAGGGCCAGGACGGCGAGGGCCGTGGCCGTCGCGACCGTCGTGACCGCGGTGACCGTGCCGAGCGCGGTGACCGTCAGAGCCGCCGCGAGCGCGCCGCCAAGACCGACGAGCAGGGCCAGGGCGGCCAGGGCCAGGGCGGCCAGGGCCAGGGCGCGCAGGGCGGCCAGGGCGGCCGTCAGGACCGCGCCGAGCGCGGCGACCGCCAGCAGCAGGGCGGCCGTGGCCAGGGTCAGGGCCAGCAGGGCCGTCAGGACCGTCAGGGTCCCCAGGACAACGGTCCGCAGGACGACTTCGACGACGAGGGCGGCCGTCGTGGCCGTCGCGGCCGCTACCGCGACCGCCGTGGCCGTCGTGGCCGCGACGAGTTCGCGCCGAACGAGCCGCAGGTCGCCGACGACGACGTGCTGATCCCCGTCGCGGGCATCCTCGACATCCTCGACAACTACGCGTTCATCCGGACCTCGGGTTACCTGCCCGGCCCGAACGACGTGTACGTCTCCCTCGCCCAGGTCCGCAAGGCGGGTCTGCGCAAGGGCGACCACACCACCGGTGCGGTGCGCCAGCCCAAGGACGGCGAGCGCCGCGAGAAGTTCAACGCCCTCGTGCGCCTGGACTCCGTCAACGGCATGGCTCCCGAATCCGGGCGCGGCCGGCCGGAGTTCCAGAAGCTGACCCCGCTCTACCCGCAGGACCGGCTCCGCCTGGAGACCGACCCGGGTGTGCTGACGACCCGCATCATCGACCTCGTGTCGCCGATCGGCAAGGGCCAGCGAGGCCTGATCGTGGCCCCGCCGAAGACCGGCAAGACCATGATCATGCAGGCGATCGCCAACGCGATCACCACGAACAACCCCGAGTGCCACCTGATGGTCGTCCTGGTCGACGAGCGTCCGGAAGAGGTCACCGACATGCAGCGGTCGGTCAAGGGCGAGGTCATCTCCTCGACCTTCGACCGCCCGGCCGAGGACCACACCACCGTCGCCGAGCTGGCCATCGAGCGCGCCAAGCGTCTCGTCGAGCTGGGTCACGACGTGGTCGTCCTGCTGGACTCCATCACCCGCCTGGGCCGCGCGTACAACCTCGCGGCGCCCGCCTCCGGCCGCATCCTGTCCGGTGGTGTCGACTCGACCGCGCTGTACCCGCCGAAGCGCTTCTTCGGTGCCGCGCGCAACATCGAGGACGGCGGCTCGCTGACCATCCTGGCCACCGCGCTGGTCGACACCGGCTCGCGCATGGACGAGGTGATCTTCGAGGAGTTCAAGGGCACCGGCAACATGGAGCTCAAGCTCGACCGGAAGCTCGCCGACAAGCGCATCTTCCCGGCCGTCGACGTCGACCCGTCGGGCACCCGCAAGGAGGAGATCCTCCTCAACGCGGAGGAGCTCGCCATCGTCTGGAAGCTGCGCCGGGTGCTGCACGCGCTCGACTCGCAGCAGGCGATCGAGCTGCTGCTCGACAAGATGAAGCAGACGAAGTCGAACGCCGAGTTCCTGATGCAGATCGCGAAGACGACCCCGTCGGGCAAGAACGACGACTGAGTCCTCTCCACCTGAACACGGCCGCCCCCGTCGCACGCGCGACGGGGGCGGCCGTGTTCGTACGGTGCGACCTTCGCCACACGGCGGCCCCGCCCGCCCCGGGGGCCGCCGTGCCGTGTCCCTGGGGGAAACCGCAGGTGAGGGTGGGGTTACAGAGTGTTTGCCGCGGAACACGCCCTTCGCGGCCCGGTCCGGAGGGCCTGGTGGCCCTGGAACCCTGGGGGACGTTCGTCCGTCTGTGTCAAGGGACAGGGGACCGTATCCAGGACTGAGGAGAGCATGAGCCAGGACAGCAACGGCGCCGGCCACCGTGCCGCGGGCCGGCGACGCCGCAAACCCGCGAAGAAGCGCAGGGCCCTCGTCGTGGTGGCCTGGAGCGCGGCCGGCGTGGTCCTGCTGGGCGGGGCGGGCCTGGGCTGGTTCTACTTCAAGCTGAACGGCAACCTGAAGACGGTCGACATCGACCAGGCGCTGGGCAAGGACCGCCCGCAGAACATCGACAACGGCTCGATGGACATCCTCGTCCTCGGCTCCGACTCCCGCGGCGGTGCGAACTCCGAGTACGGCCAGGACGACGGCGGCTCCGCCCGCGCCGACACGGCGATGATCGTCCACCTGTACGAGGGCCACAAGAAGGCGAGCATCGTCTCCATACCCCGCGACACGATGACCGCCCGCCCCTCGTGCCCCACGGGCAACGGCAAGACCGACCCCGGCGGCCAGCGCCGGCAGTTCAACGAGGCCTACACGGTCGGCGGGGCCGCCTGCGCGGTCAAGACCGTCGAGAAGATGTCGGGGATCCGCATGGACCACTACATCGAGGTCGACTTCACGGGCTTCAAGAAGATCATCGACACCCTCGGCGGGGTCGAGGTGACCACCACCAAGCCCCTGAAGGACTCCTACAGCCACCTGGACCTCCCGGCCGGCCCCAACCGGCTGAACGGCGAGCAGGCGCTCGGCCTGGTCCGCACCCGCCATGCCGTCGGGGACGGCGGCGACCTCGGCCGAATACAGCTCCAGCAGGCCTTCATCAAGGCGCTGATCAAGCAGGTCAAGACCGTCGGACTGTTCGACAACCCGAAGAAGCTGCTCGACCTCGCCGACACCGGCACCAAGGCGCTCACCACCGACAAGGCGCTCGGCGACGTGAAGTCCCTCATGGGCTTCGCCCAGAGCCTCCAGGGCATCGACGCCCAGAACATGCACATGATCACGCTGCCGGTCACCACGGACGCCGTCGACCCCAACCGCGTGGCCCCGCTGAAGAAGGAGTCCCAGCTGGTCTGGGACGCCCTCCTGGCCGACCAGCCGATCCCCGCCGAGGCCACCGCGAACTCCACCGGCGACAAGGGCACGGCCGGTTCCGTCGTCCAGTGAGCCTCCGGTGAGGACGTCTTCCGGGCCTGCCGGAATAGATGCCGACCCCTCTCCGTTGAGGGAGGCGTCCTCAGAATTTTGACAGGCAGCCCGGTCCTGGCAGACTGGTCTGTCGGCCCCGGTTCACGCAGTGCGCAATTCGGCTCCTGCGACCCGGCGCCCTCCCGAATCTAGGAGACACCTTGAAGCGCGATGTTCACCCCGAGTACGTCGAGACCCAGGTCAGCTGCACCTGTGGCGCGTCGTTCACCACCCGTAGCACCCTGACCGAGGGCACCATCCGTGCCGAGGTCTGCTCCGAGTGCCACCCGTTCTACACGGGCAAGCAGAAGATCCTCGACACCGGTGGCCGTGTGGCCCGCTTCGAGGCCCGCTTCGGCAAGGGTGCGGCCAAGAAGTAGCGCGACCCAGGCGCCGGTTTCCGGTCGCCCCCTGACCATCCGGGGGCGGCTGGACCGGCGCCTTTGTCGTCGTCCCGGTCCCTGACCACTTGCAGCCCTTTCGTACTTTTACCCCAGGAGTCTCCCGATGTTCGAGGCGGTCGAGGAACTGGTCGGCGAACACGCCGATCTCGAGAAGAAGCTCGCCGACCCTTCGGTGCACTCGGATCAGGCCAACGCGCGCAAGCTGAACAAGCGCTACGCGGAGCTGACCCCGATCATCGCGACCTTCCGGGCCTGGAAGCAGTCGGCAGAGGACATCGAGACGGCCAAGGAGTTCGCGGCCGACGACCCGGACTTCGCCGCCGAGGTCAAGGAGCTGAGCGCGCAGCGCGAGGAGCTCACCGAGAAGCTCCGCCTGCTGCTGGTCCCGCGCGACCCCAGCGACGACAAGGACGTGCTCCTCGAGGTCAAGGCGGGCGCGGGCGGCGACGAGTCGGCGCTGTTCGCCGGCGACCTGCTGCGCATGTACCTGCGCTACGCCGAGCGCGTGGGCTGGAAGACCGAGATCATCGACGCCACCGAGTCCGAGCTCGGCGGCTACAAGGACGTCCAGGTCTCCGTCCGCACCAAGGGCGGCAACGGCGCCACCGAGCCCGGCCAGGGCGTGTGGGCCCGCCTGAAGTACGAGGGCGGCGTGCACCGCGTCCAGCGCGTTCCGGCCACCGAGTCCCAGGGCCGCATCCACACCTCCGCCGCCGGCGTGCTCGTCACCCCGGAGGCCGAGGAGGTCGAGGTCGAGATCAACGCGAACGACCTGCGCATCGACGTGTACCGCTCCTCCGGCCCCGGCGGCCAGTCCGTCAACACCACCGACTCGGCCGTGCGCATCACGCACATCCCGACCGGTGTGGTCGCCTCCTGCCAGAACGAGAAGAGCCAGCTCCAGAACAAGGAGCAGGCCATGCGCATCCTGCGTTCGCGCCTGCTGGCCGCCGCGCAGGAGGCCGCCGAGCAGGAGGCCTCCGACGTGCGCCGCAGCCAGGTGCGCTCCGTGGACCGTTCCGAGAAGATCCGTACGTACAACTTCCCGGAAAACCGCATCTCGGACCACCGCACCGGCTTCAAGGCGTACAACTTGGACCAGGTGCTCGACGGCGACCTCGACTCGGTCATCCAGGCCTGTGTCGACGCCGACTCCGCCGCCAAGCTCGCGGCCGCGCAGTAAGCAGACGCGCAGCACCGCGGTAACCACCCGTACCACCCCCCGTACGACAGCAGCCCGGAGGACCAGCGTGAACTTGCTGCTTGCCGAGGTGGCCCAGGCCACCCAGCGGCTGGCCGCCGCCGGCGTGCCCTCACCGCGTTTCGACGCGGAGGAGCTCGCGGCCTTCGTGCACGGCGTCAAACGGGGGGAACTGCACCACGTCAAGGACGCGGACTTCGACGCCCGCTACTGGGAGGCCGTCGCCCGCCGCGAGGCGCGCGAGCCGCTCCAGCACATCACCGGCCGGGCCTTCTTCCGGTACCTGGAGCTCCAGGTCGGACCCGGGGTCTTCGTGCCCCGGCCCGAGACCGAGTCGGTCGTGGACTGGGCCATACACGCCGTCCGCGCGATGGACGTCGTCGAGCCGTTGATCGTCGACCTGTGCACGGGCTCCGGCGCGATCGCGCTGGCCATGGCGCAGGAGGTGCCCCGCTCGCGCGTGCACGCCGTCGAGCTGTCCGAGGACGCCCTGCGGTGGACCCGCAAGAACGCCGAGGGCTCGCGGGTCACCGTCCACCAGGGCGACGCGCTCAGCGCGCTGCCCGAGCTGGACGGGCAGGTGGACCTCGTCATCTCCAACCCGCCGTACATCCCCCTCACCGAGTGGGAGTACGTCGCCCCCGAGGCCCGCGACCACGACCCGGAGATGGCCCTCTTCTCCGGCGAGGACGGCCTCGACACCATCCGCGGCATCGAGCGCACCGCGCACCGGCTGCTGCGGCCCGGGGGCATCGTCGTGATCGAGCACGCGGACACCCAGGGCGGCCAGGTCCCCTGGATCTTCGCCGAGGAGCAGGGCTGGGCCGACGCCGCGGACCACCCCGACCTGAACAACCGTCCGCGCTTCGCGACCGCCCGCAAGGCCATGCCGTGATGGGCGCGATCCTTCCTGTCACCCCCCTGCTGCTTGAGGAGGCCCGCTGATGGCCCGGCGATACGACTGCAACGACGCGACGGACCGCAAGACGGGCCTGCGCGAAGCCGCGTCCGCCGTGCGCCGCGGCGAGCTCGTCGTGCTGCCCACCGACACCCTGTACGGGATCGGCGCGGACGCCTTCAGCCCGGAGGCCGTCCACGACCTCCTCGCCGCCAAGGGCCGCGGCCGCGGCATGCCGACCCCGGTGCTCATCGGCTCCCCGAACACCCTGCACGGCCTGGTCACGGACTTCTCCGAGCAGGCGTGGGAACTCGTCGACGCCTTCTGGCCGGGCGCGCTGACGCTCGTCGCCAAGCACCAGCCCTCGCTGTCGTGGGACCTGGGCGACACCCACGGCACCGTCGCCGTGCGCATGCCGCTGCACCCCGTCGCGATCGAGCTGCTGACCGAGGTCGGCCCGATGGCCGTCTCCTCGGCGAACATCTCCGGCCAGCCGGCGCCCGAGGACTGCGACGCCGCGCGCACGATGCTCGGCGACTCAGTGTCCGTGTACCTGGACGGCGGTCCGACGCCCGGCATCGAGCCGTCGTCGATCGTCGACGTCACGGGGAAGGTTCCCGTGCTGCTGCGGGCCGGTGCGCTCACCGCCGAGCAGCTGCGGGAGGTCGTACCCGACCTCGAGGTCGCCCCGTGAGCCCTGAGGGGCGTGGCATAGCGAAGGACTCGTTCCGCATACTCCACGTCAGCACCGGCAACGTGTGCCGCTCGCCGATCACCGAGCGGCTGACGCGGCACGCCCTGTCGCACCGGCTGGGCGGGCTCGTGACCGGGGACCTCATCGTGGAGAGCGCCGGTACGTGGGGGCACGAAGGTGCCCCGATGGAGGCGAACGCCGCCGCGGTGCTGGCGGACTTCGGAGCGGACGCGTCCGGTTTCACTGGGCGGGAACTGCTGGACGAGCACGTGATCCGGGCCGACCTGGTGCTGACCGCCACGCGGGACCACCGGGCGCAGGTCATCTCGATGGGGCACTCGGCCGGGCTGCGGACCTTCACGCTGAAGGAGTTCACCCGCCTGGTACGAGCCATAGACCCGGCCACGCTGCCGCCGCTGGACGACGGCATGGCGGAGCGGGCGCGGGCCCTGGTCCGGGCCGCGGCCGCGCTGCGGGGGTGGCTGCTTGCCCCTTCGCCGGACGCGGACGAGGTGTACGACCCGTACGGAGCGCCGATCACCTTCTTCCGCTCGATCGGCGACGAGATCAACCAGGCGCTGGAGCCGGTCGTCACCGCGTTGACGGGTGTGCCGGCCTCTCGCTGAGCGTGCGGGGCGTGGGCGCGGGCGTGGGTTGGCCGCTGCGCGGAGCCCTCCCCGCCCCGCCCTTTCTCCGTTTCCCGGGCTCCGCCCGAACCCGGTCCTCAAGCGCCGGACGGGCTGGATTTTGGCTGATGCCGCCGACTTGGTGCCGCTGGATTGCCCGCAGGGCAATTTCAGCCCCTCCGGCGTTTGAGGAGCGGGGTCCGGGGCGGAGCCCCGGTGTGTGTGCGGCCTGCCGCGGGGCGATATGGGCGGCTTCGGCCTACAGTGGCTGGTACCCGGTACCCCTGGAGTCGCGCCATGAGCGTCATCACCCAGCCCACTGACCTCCTGCGGCAGCAGGATCCGCAGATGGCGGACGTACTCGCGGGGGAGCGGCAGCGGCAGGGCGCCACCTTGCAGATGATCGCCGCCGAGAACTTCACCTCCGGCTCGGTGCTCGCCGCGCTCGGGTCGGCGCTCGCCAACAAGTACGCCGAGGGGTATCCCGGCGCCCGGCACCACGGCGGGTGCGAGTACGCCGACATGGCCGAGCGGGTCGCCATGGAGCGGGCCACCGCGCTGTTCGGGGCCGAGCACGCCAACGTGCAGCCGCATTCCGGCTCCTCCGCCGTGCTGGCCGCCTACGCGGCGCTGCTGCGGCCCGGGGACACCGTGCTGGCGATGGGGCTTCCGTACGGGGGGCACCTCACCCACGGCTCACCCGCCAACTTCTCCGGCCGCTGGTTCGACTTCGTCGGGTACGGGGTCGACGCCGAGACGGGGCTCATCGACTACCGGCAGGTGCAGGAGCTGGCCCACGCGCACCGGCCCAAGGCGATCGTGTGCGGATCCATCTCCTATCCCCGGCACCCGGAGTACTCGGTGTTCCGGGAGATCGCCGACGAGGTGGGGGCCTACTTCATCGCCGACGCGGGCCATCCGATCGGGCTCGTGGCCGGCGGGGCCGCGCCCAGCCCCGTCCCGTACGCCGACATCGTGTGTGCGACCACGCACAAGGTGCTGCGCGGCCCGCGCGGCGGGATGATCCTGTGCGGCTCCGAGTTCGCCGAGCGCGTGGACCGTGCGGTGTTCCCCTTCACGCAGGGCGGCGCCCAGATGCACACGATCGCCGCGAAGGCCGTCGCGTTCGGGGAGGCGGCGACCCCCGCCTTCACCACCTACGCCCACCGGGTCGTCGCCAACGCCCGGGTGCTGGCGCAGGCGTTGGAGAAGCACGGGTTCGCGATCACCACCGGCGGCACAGACACGCACCTGATCACCGCCGACCCGGCCCCGCTGGGTCTGGACGGCCCGACCGCCCGCGGGCTGCTGGCCGCCGCGGGGATCGTGCTCGACACCTGCGCCCTCCCGTACGGGGACCAGCGCGGGATCCGGCTCGGCACCGCGGCCGTCACCACCCAGGGGATGGGGGAGGCCCAGATGACCGAGATCGCGGCACTCTTCGCCCGCGCACTGCGCGGCGAAGGCGCGCAGACCCGTACGGACGTCGGCGATCTCACGAGGGAATTTCCACCTTACGGGGAGTAATCAGGGCAAGCGGGGCGTACTGCAACCGGGATACGGACCCCTCGCGTCCTCGGTGGAGGGGACATCGCAGCTAATGTGTGGGGCTGAGATGGCCGGCGATACATCTGGGGCAGCCAGTGCGTGAATATCTGCTGACGCTTTGCGTCACGGTCGCGGTGACCTACCTGCTGACCGGGCCCGTGCGGAAGTTCGCGATCGCGGCCGGTGCCATGCCGGAGATCCGCGCCCGTGACGTGCACCGCGAGCCCACGCCGCGACTGGGCGGCATCGCCATGTTCGGCGGACTGTGCGCGGGACTGCTGGTCGCCGACCACCTGCGCAACCTCAACGGCGTCTTCGAGCTGTCGAACGAACCGCGCGCGCTGCTCTCCGGAGCGGCCCTGATCTGGCTGGTCGGCGTCCTCGACGACAAGTTCGAACTCGACGCCCTGATCAAGCTCGGCGCGCAGATGATCTCCGCCGGCGTGATGGTCATGCAGGGTCTGACCATCCTGTGGATCCCCGTCCCGGGCATCGGCACCGTCCCGCTCACGCAGTGGCAGGGCAACCTGCTCACCGTCGCGCTCGTCGTGATCACCATCAACGCCGTGAACTTCGTCGACGGCCTCGACGGCCTCGCCGCCGGCATGGTCTGCATCGCGGCCGCCGCGCTGTTCCTCTACGCGTACCGGATCTGGTTCGGCTACGGCATCGAGTCGGCCGCCCCCGCGACCCTCTTCGCCGCCATCCTCATGGGCATGTGCCTGGGCTTCCTGCCGCACAACATGCACCCCGCTCGGATCTTCATGGGCGACTCCGGCTCGATGCTCATCGGCCTGGTGCTGGCCGCCTCCGCGATCTCCCTGACCGGCCAGGTCGACCCGGACGCCCTCGCCCTCTTCGCGGGTGGTGAGCGCAACGCGACGCACGCGATGCTCCCCGCCTACATCCCGCTGATCCTGCCGCTGACCGTCATCGCGATCCCGATGGCGGACCTGGTCCTCGCCATCGTCCGGCGTACCTGGAAGGGCCAGTCGCCCTTCGCCGCCGACCGCGGACACCTGCACCACCGACTGTTGGAACTCGGGCATTCGCACAGCCGCGCGGTGCTCATCATGTACTTCTGGTCGGGACTCATCGCCTTCGGCGCGGTGGCCTATTCGGTGCATTCCACGTCGATGTGGATCGTGCTCGCCATCGCCGCACTGAGCGCAGTCGGCCTGATCCTGCTTCTCCTGCCGCGCTTCACCCCGCGCGCCCCGCGGTGGGCGGAGGGTCTTGTTCCGCCGCGTTACCGGCACGCCGCACGAGCCGCCGAGGCGGCGGCGGAAGCGGCGCTCCAGGACGTCTCGGGTGCCGAGCCGGCAGCCACCCGACCGGTGGCGGCGGGGGTGTCCGGCGTCAACGGGGCGACCGCCGTGGGCCCCCGTTCGCGCTTCCCCGACCGGCGTAAGGCTGAATCGACGCGCTGACGACGGCGGGTGCATGTCGGACATGAACGCCCTTTAGCACACAAGACACTTGGCTGTCGCGCACACACGCGCAGGGTCCCTCTCATGTGTGACAGTCAGCACACCCACCAGGTAAAGCTCTCATCAAATAGTTTGTGATACCGTTCACTAAACCCGGCGACAGAGCCGAAGGACCGTAGTGCGACGGTCCATTGGCCCGAGGACCTCACTCGGACCGGGCTTACGCTCGTCCCGTACGAGTCCCGTGCCCCCACCACCACGCGGAGCAAACCGCCATGCGGTCAAACGACGTCCGACTCCTCCTGCAAGCCGCTGTACCCACGGTCATCGCCGGCGCTGTTGCCGCCGCGATCAGTGCCGTCGTGGTCGGCGGCAAGGGTGCGCTCGGTGCCGTCATCGCGACGCTGTTGGTGATTCTCTTCATGGGCATCGGATTCGTCGTTCTGCAGCGCACGGCGAAATCGCTTCCGCATCTCTTCCAGGCCATGGGGCTCATGCTCTACGCGGCCCAGATCCTGCTGCTCTTCGTCTTTCTCGCCGCGTTCAAGAACACCACTCTGTTCAATCCCAAGGCCTTCGCGATCACGCTCGTTGCGACCACCCTCGTGTGGATCGCCGCGCAGACCCGTGCTCACATGAAGGCCAAGATCCTTTACGTGGAACCGGACTCGACTCCTGGCGACAAGCCCGGAAATTCGGGGCCGAAGACGTGAAGGGTAGGGCCGGGATAAGTGCGCGTTCGAGATCCTGCTATCGTCCGGTGCCATATGCGGCACTGCGGGCGCGGGCACCTGAGCTGACGCCTGTTCCATCGCGAGGCTCGATGCCTGACTGCCGCCCCACCATCCGTAACACCAGTCCAGTGCCGAACCGCGGCTTCGCGCCGCGCCGACACAACGAGGTTGCCGTACCTATGCGCCACGCTGAAGGAGCCCGCGGTGAGTGCTGACCCGACGCAGGTCCTCGCCTTCGAGACCGACTGTCACATCTTCGACGGATGTGGCTTCCCCGGACCGGGCCTGCACTCGTTCCTCTTCGAGCCGCTGTGGGGCGAACCCGGCATCACCAGCACGTACTTCAACAAGCCGATGCTGCTGGCCCTGCTGGGCTCGCTGATCATCGTGGGCTTCTTCTGGGCCGCCTTCGGCAAGCCGAAGGTCGTCCCCGGCAAGCTCCAGATGGTCGCCGAGGCCGGCTACGACTTCGTGCGCCGCGGGATCGTCTACGAGACGCTGGGCAAGAAGGAGGGCGAGAAGTACGTCCCCTTCATGGTCTCGCTGTTCTTCTTCGTGTGGATCCTGAACGTCTGGTCGATCGTCCCCGTGGCCCAGTTCCCGGTGACCGCGATCATCGCGTACCCGGCCATCCTCGCCGCGATCGTGTACTTCATCTGGATGTCGGTGACCTTCAAGCGTCACGGCTTCGTCGGCGGCTTCAAGAACCTGACGGGCTACGACAAGTCGCTCGGCCCGGTCCTCCCGCTGGTCATGGTCATCGAGTTCTTCTCGAACGTCCTGGTGCGCCCGTTCACCCACGCGGTCCGACTCTTCGCGAACATGTTCGCCGGTCACACCCTGCTGCTGCTCTTCACGATCGCCAGCTGGTACCTGCTGAACGGCATCGGCATCGCCTACGCGGGTGTCTCGTTCGTGATGGTGATCGTGATGACCGCCTTCGAGCTCTTCATCCAGGCTGTCCAGGCGTACGTCTTCGTCCTCCTGGCCTGCAGCTTCATCCAGGGCGCGCTCGCCGAGCACCACTGAGTCGGCCCACTCCCAAACCCCCTTGTCGTCCGGTGGCCAACCCCCACCGGATCCGTGAAAGAGAAGGAAGAACTGGCATGTCCCAGATCCTCGCCGCCGCCACCGAAGGCGTCACCGGTTCGCTCAGCTCCGTTGGTTACGGCCTCGCGGCCATCGGTCCCGGCGTCGGCGTCGGCATCATCTTCGGTAACGGCACCCAGGCCCTCGCCCGCCAGCCCGAGGCCGCCGGTCTGATCCGCGCCAACCAGATCCTCGGCTTCGCCTTCTGTGAGGCGCTCGCCCTCATCGGTCTGGTCATGCCGTTCGTCTACTAAGACGAACCGCAACCACTAGTCCGATTAGACGAAAGGCACTGATGTGAACCTCCTGGTTCTCGCGGCCGAGACGGAAAACCCGCTCGTCCCGCCGATCCCCGAGCTCGTCATCGGTCTGATCGCCTTCGTCATCGTCTTCGGTTTCCTCGCGAAGAAGCTCCTCCCGAACATCAACAAGGTTCTGGACGAGCGCCACGCGGCGATCGAGGGCGGTATCGAGAAGGCAGAAGCCGCTCAGACCGAGGCTCAGAGCGTCCTGGAGCAGTACAAGGCCCAGCTCGCCGAAGCCCGGCACGAGGCCGCGCGCCTGCGCCAGGAAGCGCTGGAGCAGGGCACTGCGCTCAAGGAAGAACTGCGCGCAGAGGGCCAGCGGCAGCGTGAGGAGATCATCGCTGCCGGCCACGCCCAGATCGCGGCCGACCGCAAGGCCGCCGCTCAGGCGCTGCGCCAGGACGTCGGCAAGCTTGCCACCGACCTGGCCGGAAAGCTCGTCGGCGAGTCCCTTGAGGACCACGCCCGGCAGAGCCGTACGATCGACCGCTTCCTCAGCGAGCTTGAGGAGAAGGCCGAGGCGGCCCGATGAACGGAGCGAGCCGCGAGGCGCTGGCCTCCGCGCGCGAGCGTCTCGACGCGCTGACGGACAACTCGTCCGTCGACGCGGCGAAGCTCGCCGGCGAGCTGGCAGCCGTCACCGCGCTGCTCGACCGTGAGGTCTCGCTGCGTCGGGTCATCACGGACCCGGCGCAGTCCGGTGAGGCCAAGGCCGAGCTGGTGGGCCGACTGCTGTCCGGCCAGGTGGGCGGGGAGACCCTCGACCTGGTGTCCGGCATGGCGCGGTCCCGCTGGTCGCAGTCCCGTGACCTGGTGGACTCGCTGGAGGAGCTGGCGGCCACCGCCGACCTCACGGCGGCCCAGCAGTCGGGCGCGCTCGACGACGTCGAGGACGAGGTGTTCCGCTTCGGGCGGATCGTCTCCTCGAACACCGAGCTGCGCTCCGCGCTGACCGACCGGGCGGCCACCGCCTCCGCCAAGAGCGCGCTGCTGCACAGCCTGCTCGGCGGCAAGGCGAACGCCGTCACCGAGCGTCTCGTCACGCGTCTCGTCACGCACCCGCGTGGACGTAGCCTGGAAGCGGGACTCGAGTCCCTTTCCGCGCTCGCCGCCGAGCGCCGCAACCGCATGGTCGCCACCGTGACCACCGCGGTTCCGCTCAGCGACGTGCAGAAGCAGCGTCTCGGCGCGGTGCTGGCGAAGCTGTACGGCCGCCAGATGCACCTGAACCTCGACGTGGACCCCGCGGTCCTCGGCGGAATCCAGGTGCGGGTCGGTGACGAGGTCATCGACGGCACCATCGCGGAGCGCCTCACCGAGGCGACCCGTCGCATGGCCGGCTGACCAGCCACCAACTAGTACAACGCATTCCTAGCGGCCCGGTTGGGCCGTGCAGAACTTGCAGAAGATTCCTGGGGGTCGCCCCCAGACCCCTAAGAAGCTTCAGGCCCAACAAGGAGAGCAGGGAACCCAGATGGCGGAGCTCACGATCCGGCCGGAGGAGATCCGGGACGCACTGGAGAACTTTGTCCAGTCGTACCAGCCGGACGCGGCCTCGCGCGAGGAGGTCGGAACGGTCAGCGTTGCCGGCGACGGCATCGCGAAGGTGGAGGGCCTGCCCTCCGCCATGGCGAACGAGCTGCTGAAGTTCGAGGACGGCACCCTCGGTCTCGCCCTCAACCTCGAGGAGCGCGAGATCGGTGCGATCGTCCTCGGCGAGTTCAGCGGTATCGAGGAGGGCCAGCCGGTGCACCGCACCGGTGAGGTTCTCTCCGTAGGTGTCGGCGAGGGCTACCTCGGCCGCGTTGTCGACCCGCTCGGCAACCCGATCGACGGCCTCGGCGAGATCGCGACCGAAGGCCGCCGCGCCCTCGAGCTGCAGGCCCCGGGCGTAATGGTCCGTAAGTCGGTGCACGAGCCCATGCAGACCGGCTACAAGGCCGTCGACGCGATGGTGCCGATCGGCCGTGGCCAGCGTCAGCTGATCATCGGCGACCGTCAGACGGGTAAGACCGCTCTGGCCGTCGACACGATCATCAACCAGCGTGACAACTGGCGCTCCGGCGACGTGAACAAGCAGGTCCGCTGCATCTACGTCGCCATCGGCCAGAAGGGCTCGACCATCGCGTCCGTTCGCGGCGCCCTGGAAGAGGCCGGCGCGCTCGAGTACACGACGATCGTCGCCGCCCCGGCGTCCGACCCGGCCGGCTTCAAGTACCTGGCGCCGTACACCGGTTCCGCCATCGGCCAGCACTGGATGTACGCCGGCAAGCACGTCCTGATCATCTTCGACGACCTGTCGAAGCAGGCCGACGCCTACCGCGCCGTGTCGCTGCTGCTGCGCCGCCCGCCGGGTCGTGAGGCCTACCCGGGTGACGTCTTCTACCTGCACTCCCGTCTGCTGGAGCGCTGCGCGAAGCTGTCCGACGAGATGGGTGCCGGTTCGATGACCGGTCTGCCGATCGTCGAGACCAAGGCGAACGACGTGTCGGCGTTCATCCCGACCAACGTCATCTCCATCACCGACGGCCAGTGCTTCCTTGAGTCCGACCTGTTCAACGCGGGCCAGCGCCCGGCGCTGAACGTCGGTATCTCGGTCTCCCGCGTCGGTGGCTCCGCCCAGCACAAGGCCATGAAGCAGGTTTCGGGTCGTCTCCGCGTCGACCTGGCCCAGTACCGCGAGCTGGAGGCGTTCGCCGCCTTCGGTTCCGACCTGGACGCCGCGTCGAAGGCCTCGCTGGAGCGCGGCAAGCGCATGGTCGAGCTGCTGAAGCAGGGCCAGTACCAGCCGATGCCCGTCGAGGAGCAGGTCGTCTCCGTCTGGGCCGGCACCACCGGCAAGATGGACGACGTCCCGGTCGAGGACATCCGCCGCTTCGAGTCGGAGCTGCTGGAGCACCTGCGTCGCGAGCGCAAGGACCTCCTGACCTCCATCGCCGACGGCGGCAAGATGTCGGACGACACGCTGGGCTCGATCGCCGACGCGATCGCCGGCTTCAAGCGCCAGTTCGAGACCTCGGACGGAAAGCTCCTGGGCGAGGACGTTCCGGCCGTCAACGTCTCCAAGTGACGACGGAAGGGACCTGACTCATGGGAGCGCAGCTCCGGGTCTACAAGCGTCGCATCCGTGCCATCACGGCGACCAAGAAGATCACCAAGGCGATGGAGATGATCGCCGCCTCGCGCATCGTCAAGGCGCAGCGCAAGGTGGCGGCGTCGATGCCGTACGCGACCGAGCTCACCCGTGCGGTGACCGCGGTGGCGACCGGTTCGAACACCAAGCACGCCCTGACCACCGAGGTCGAGGCGCCGACCCGCGCCGCGATCGTGCTCATCACGAGCGACCGCGGTCTGGCCGGCGGCTACTCCTCGAACGCCATCAAGCAGGCGGACCGGCTCACCGAGCGGCTGCGCGCTGAGGGCAAGGAGGTCGACAGCTACATCGTCGGCCGCAAGGGTGTCGCCTACTACGGTTTCCGTGAGCGCAAGGTCACGGACTCGTGGACCGGCTTCACCGACAGCCCGGCCTACGCGGACGCCAAGCGCGTCGCGGCGCCGCTGATCGAGGCCATCCAGCTGGACACGGCCGAAGGCGGCGTCGACGAGCTGCACATCGTCTACACGGAATTCGTGTCGATGATGACGCAGAACGCGGTGGACGGCCGGATGCTGCCGCTCAGCCTCGACAAGGCTGCGGAGGAGGACGGTGCGAAGGGCGAGATCCTTCCGCTGTTCGAGTTCGAGCCGTCGGCGGAGGACGTCCTCGACGCCCTTCTGCCGCGCTACGTCGAGAGCCGGATCTACAACGCACTGCTGCAGTCGGCCGCTTCCGAGCACGCCGCCCGCCGCCGCGCGATGAAGTCGGCGACCGACAACGCCGGAGACCTCATCAAGAGCCTCTCCCGGCTTGCCAACGCGGCCCGCCAGGCCGAAATCACCCAGGAAATCAGCGAGATCGTCGGTGGCGCCAGCGCCATGGCCGACGCGACCGCGGGGAGTGACAAGTAATGACGACCTCTGTTGAGACGGCCGCCGCCACGGGCCGCGTCGCCCGGGTCATCGGCCCGGTCGTCGACGTGGAGTTCCCCGTCGACGCGATGCCCGACATCTACAACGCGCTGAAGGTCCAGGTCGCCGACCCGGCCGAGGACGGCGCGCTCAAGACGCTGACCCTTGAGGTCGCCCAGCACCTGGGTGACGGCATGGTCCGCACGATCTCGATGCAGCCCACCGACGGTCTGGTCCGCCAGGCCCCGGTGACCGACACGGGCGAGGGCATCACCGTCCCCGTCGGTGACTTCACCAAGGGCAAGGTGTTCAACACCCTGGGTGAGGTGCTCAACTACCCCGAGGCGAACGCCGAGGTCACCGAGCGCTGGCCCATCCACCGCAAGGCCCCGAGCTTCGACGAGCTCGAGTCCAAGACGGAGATGTTCGAGACCGGCGTCAAGGTCATCGACCTTCTCACCCCGTACGTCAAGGGTGGAAAGATCGGTCTGTTCGGTGGTGCCGGTGTCGGCAAGACCGTTCTGATCCAGGAAATGATCTACCGCGTCGCCAACAACCACGACGGTGTGTCGGTGTTCGCGGGCGTCGGTGAGCGTACCCGTGAGGGCAACGACCTCATCGAGGAAATGGGCGACTCGGGCGTCATCGACAAGACCGCCCTTGTCTTCGGCCAGATGGACGAGCCCCCGGGCACCCGTCTGCGCGTCGCGCTCGCCGGTCTGACCATGGCGGAGTACTTCCGCGATGTTCAGAAGCAGGACGTGCTGTTCTTCATCGACAACATCTTCCGGTACACCCAGGCCGGTTCCGAGGTGTCGACCCTGCTCGGCCGCATGCCCTCCGCGGTGGGTTACCAGCCGAACCTGGCCGACGAGATGGGTCTCCTCCAGGAGCGCATCACCTCGACCCGCGGTCACTCGATCACCTCGATGCAGGCGATCTACGTCCCCGCGGACGACCTGACCGACCCGGCGCCGGCGACCACCTTCGCCCACCTCGACGCGACGACGGTTCTCTCCCGTCCGATCTCCGAGAAGGGCATCTACCCGGCCGTGGACCCGCTGGACTCGACGTCCCGCATCCTCGACCCGCGGTACATCGCGGCGGACCACTACGCGGCCGCCATGCGTGTCAAGGGGATCCTGCAGAAGTACAAGGACCTCCAGGACATCATCGCGATCCTCGGTATCGACGAGCTGGGCGAGGAGGACAAGCTCGTTGTCCACCGTGCCCGTCGTGTCGAGCGCTTCCTGTCGCAGAACACCCACGTGGCGAAGCAGTTCACCGGTGTGGACGGTTCGGACGTTCCGCTCGACGAGTCGATCACCGCGTTCAACGCGATCTGCGACGGTGACTACGACCACTTCCCCGAGCAGGCGTTCTTCATGTGCGGTGGCATCGAGGACCTGAAGGCCAACGCCAAGGAGCTGGGCGTCTCCTGATCCGGCGCGCTCCGCGAGGAGCGCATCCGGTTCGCAGGTTTCGAAGGAGAGGGGCGGGTGTGTCCCGTCCCTCTCCCCACGCCCATTAGAATTTGACCCAACACCCGGCTGACCCGCCGGGTGGTGACCCGAGGAGCCACCTTGGCTGCTGAGCTGCACGTCGAGCTGGTCGCGGCGGACCGCAATGTCTGGTCCGGCGAGGCCACCCTTGTTGTCGCCCGCACCACGTCCGGCGACATCGGCGTCATGCCCGGTCACCAGCCGCTTCTCGGTGTGCTGGAATCGGGCCCGGTGACCATCCGCACCAGCGAGGGCGGCACCGTCGTCGCCGCGGTGCACGGCGGATTCATCTCGTTCGCGGACAACAAGCTGTCCCTGCTGGCCGAGATCGCCGAGCTCGCGGACGAGATTGACGTCCAGCGTGCGGAGCGGGCACTGGAACGCGCCAAGTCGGACGCCGATGCGGCATCCGAGCGACGCGCCGAAGTCCGGCTGCGCGCCGTCGCGGGGCACTGAGCCCCGTACCAAAGTGTGAAACCTCAGCCGCGGTCCGTTCCGGAATTTTCCGGAGCGGGTCGCGGCTGAGGCGATGCAGGTCTGTTTTTCATCTGTATTCGATGAGCGAGGAGGTCGGTGAAGATGCTCCTCGCTCTGCTTGTGAGCGGCCTGGTCGTAGCCCTGGTGGTGATCGGGCTGTTTGTGTTCGGGCTGCGCCGCCGGCTCATCCAGCGTTCGGGCGGGACCTTCGACTGCAGCCTGCGCTGGGGCGTGGCCGAGGAACCCGACGTATCCGGCAAGGGCTGGGTGTACGGGGTCGCCCGCTACGGCGGTGACCGCATCGAGTGGTTCCGCGTCTTCAGCTATGCGCACCGCCCGCGCCGGGTACTGGAGCGGGCCTCCATTGAGGTGATCGCGCGTCGCGCGCCCGAGGGCGAGGAAGAGCTGGCCCTGCTGTCCGACGCCGTCGTGCTCGGCTGTCTCCACCAGGGGACCCGCCTGGAGCTGGCGATGAGCGAGGACGCGCTGACCGGGTTCCTGGCGTGGCTGGAGGCCGCACCGCCCGGGCAGCGGGTGAACGTGGCCTGACCGATCGATCGCAGGCGTCGAAAAGCCGGGAAGACGAGGGGGCGGACCCCCGTCTTCCCGGCTTTCGTTCTTACCGGCTTACCGGCCTACTGGAGACCGGTGTGGATCGCGTTCGCGAGCTCACCGTTCGTGGTGTCGCCGCTGAACTCCCAGAAGAAGGCGCCCTTGAGCCCCTGCTGCTTGGCCCAGGTCATCTTCCCGGCGATGGTGGCGGGGGTGTCGTAGCTCCACCAGTTGCTGCCGCACTTGGCGTAGGCCGTGCCGGCGACGGTGCCGGTGGCCGGGCAGCTGTTCTTGAGCACCTTGTAGTCCTCGATGCCCTGCTCGTACGTGCCCGGGGCGGGCCCGGTGGCGGTGCCGCCCGGGGTGGCCTGGGTGACGCCGGTCCAGCCGCGGCCGTAGAAGCCGATGCCGAGGTTGAGCTTGGAGCCGGGGATGCCCTTGCCCTTGAGCTTGGTGATGGCCGCCTCGGAGTTGAAGCCGGCGATCGGGATGCCCGCGTACGAGGTGAGCGGGGAGTGCGGGGCGGTCGGGCCCTTCGCGTCCCAGGCGCCGAAGAAGTCGTACGTCATGACGTTGTAGAAGTCCGCGTACTGCGCGGCGCCCGCGTAGTCGGCCAGGTCGAGCTTGCCGCCGTTGGAGCCGTCGGCGGAGATCGCGGCGGTGACCAGGTTGGAGCCGCCGAACTTGGCGCGCAGCGCCGACATCAGGTTCTTGAACGAGGCCGCGCCGCTGGTGTCGCAGGACAGACCGCAGGCGTTCGGGTACTCCCAGTCGATGTCGATCCCGTCGAAGACGTCGGCCCAGCGGGGGTCCTCGACCAGGTTGTAGCAGGACTGGGCGAAGGCGGCCGGGTTGGCCGCGGCCTGGCCGAAGCCGCCGGACCAGGTCCAGCCGCCGAAGGACCACAGGACCTTGATGTTCGGGTACTGCTTCTTCAGCTTGCGCAGCTGGTTGAAGTTGCCGCGCAGGGGCTGGTCCCAGTTGTCGGCGACGCCGTCGACGCTCTGGTCGGCGGTGTAGGCCTTGTCGTAGTCGGCGTAGGCGTCACCGATGGTGCACGCGCCGTTCTGGACGTTGCCGAAGGCGTAGTTGATGTGGGTGATCTTCGCGGCGGAGCCGGAGGTGACCAGGTTCTTCACGTGGTAGTTGCGGCCGTAGACGCCCCACTCGGTGAAGTAGCCGAGCTTGACGGGGCCGCCGGGCTGCGGGGGCTCGGTGGTGCCGCCGGTGGTGCTGACCGTGAGGCTGCCGGAGGAGGGGCCGGTCTGGTCGATGGTGTCGCGGGCGGTGACGGAGTAGGTGTACGTGGTCGCCTTGGTCAGGCCGGAGTCCGCGTACGTGGTGCCGGTGACCGTCGCGATCTTCGTGCCGCCGCGGTAGACGTCGTAGTTCTTGACGCCCTTGTCGTCGGTGGCCGCGCTCCAGCTCAGGGTCAGTGCGGTCTCGGTGACGCCGGTCGCGGTGGGGGTGCCCGGTGCGGTGGGGGGAGCGTCACCGGGCTGGGTGGTGCCGTCGCAGGAGCCGCCGTTGACCTTGCAGCCGGTGGGGGCGCCGCCGCCGGTGCCGTTGAAGCCGAAGCTGGCGGTGGCGCCGGGGGCGAGGGTGCCGTTCCAGCCGACGTTCTTGCCGGTCCAGTGGGTGCCGGAACTGGTGACGGTCGCGTCCCAGGCCGAGGTGACGGCGGTGCCGGCGGGGAAGTCCCACTCGACGGTCCACGAGGAGATGGTCGTGGTGCCGGTGTTCTTCACCGTCCACTTGCCCTCGAAGCCGGTGCCCCAGTCGGAGACCTTGGTGTACGTCGCGGTCGCGGAAGCGGCGGCCTGGGCCGGGCCGGCGAGTGCGACGAGCCCGGTGACGGGCACGGCGAGGGCGGCGATGACGGCCGCGACTCTGGTGAAGAACCGGGTGCGCCCGGTGCGGGGTGGGGGTGCTGTGCTCAAGGGTGCTCCTCCGTAGGTCCGTCTCCGTCGTGGGGCCGACGTCGACATGGGGGTGGGACCTGCGCCGCCCGTGAGCACGCTTTGTCATGGCACGCTCACCACAGTGTTGCGGTGAGAGTAGAAAGGTCTGGACCAACCGTCAAGAGGTCCAGACCGGTGCCGCCGGAGGTTCAGTGGAGCCCCAACTCCTGGGCCAGTACGGCCGCTTGAAGGCGGCTGCGGAGCTCCAACTTGCCCAGGAGGCGGCTCACGTGCGTTTTCGCCGTAGCCTCCGCCATGTCCAGCCGTACGGCGATCTCCGCGTTCGACAGCCCCTCGCCCAGGCAGGACAGGACCTCGCGCTCCCGTCGGGTCAGGGTCGCCAGGGCCGGCGGGGCGGCCGGTCTCGCGGGGCGCGCCGGAGCCGCGAACTCCGCGATCAGCCGCCGCGTCACCGCGGGGGAGATCAGGCCCTCCCCGCGCGCCACGGTCCGTACCGCCCCGATCAGCTCCGCCGCCTCGGCGTTCTTCAACAGGAAGCCGGCCGCCCCCGCCCGCAGCGCCCCGAACACGTACTCGTCGAGGTCGAAGGTGGTCAGTACCAGGACGTCCGCCAAGCCGTCCGCGACCACCTGGCGGGTCGCCGACACCCCGTCGAGCCTCGGCATCTGCACGTCCATGAGGACGAGGTCCGGCCGCAGCTCCCGGGCCAGGCGCACCGCCTCCTCCCCGTCGGCGGCCTCGCCGACCACCTCGATGTCGCCCGCGCTGCGCAGGATGAGCACCAGCCCGGCCCGCACCGCGCTCTGGTCCTCCGCCACCACCACCCGGATGGTCATGCCTCCACCGCCTCCAGTTCCGCGGGCAGGCTCGCCCGTACCCGCCACGACTCGCCGCTCCGGCCCGCCTCGAACTCCCCGCCGAGCAGTTCCGCCCGCTCCCGCATGCCGACCAGCCCGGCTCCCGAGCCCGGCGCGCGGGGGCCGGGGCGGTCCCCGTACGGGGAGTCCACGGCCACCGTCAGCGCGGCACCGGTGCGCGCCACGCGGACCGTGACCGTACCCGGGCAGGCGTGCTTGAGGGCGTTGGTCAGCGACTCCTGGACGATCCTGTACGCGGCCAGCTCCACGGGCGCCGGCAGGGCCCGGCCGGGGGGCCGCTCGTCGGCGAGCACGAAGTCCAGCCCGCTCGCCGACCCGTTGGTCCGGGCCTGCTCCAGGAGGGCCTCCAACCCGTCCAGAGAGGGCACGGCGGCCGCTTCCTGCTCCGCCCCCGCGTCACGCAGCAGCCCGATCAACCGGCGCATTTCGGCCAGTCCCTGCACGCTGTTCTCCCGGATCACCCCGAGCGCGTCCCGGCTGGTCTCCGGTCGGTCGATGGAGAGGGCGGCGGTGGAGTGGATGGCGATGGCGGAGAGGTGGTTGGCCACCATGTCGTGCAGTTCCCGCGCCATCCGGGCCCGCTCGGCGGCGACGGCCTGGCTGCGGTCCATCTCGGCCAGCAGGGCGGTCTGCTCGGCGCGCAGCCGGGCGGCCTCGGCGGCCTCGCGGTGGTTGCGCAGGGTGGCTCCGGTCAGCGCCGGGGCGAAGCTCACGATGCCGGTGATCGTGCCGATCAGCAGGGCCTGCGGGGTGCGCAGCCAGGCCACCGAGGCGATGGTGACCACGACGGTGATCAGGCCGGTGGTGACGGGGAGCCGGCGGGCCATGGTCGGCGGGCCGTACACGACGGCGGCGTACATCAGGTCCGTGAAGATCACGACGGTGGCGAGGCTGCCGACCGTGAACTGGTCGGCGACCACCCCGACGGTCCCGACGGCCAGGGTCAGGTTCGGCTTGGTGCGGCGCAGCAGCTCCATCGCGCCGAGGGCCACGAGCGGGACCAGGGCCGCCCAGGCCGGCAGGAAGTCCCGGCCCGGGCTGCTGTAGACGCCGAGCGACCAGAACAGCAGGCCCGCGGCCGTGCTGACCACCGCGAGGAAGACGTCGTCGCGGTGGGGGCGCAGGCTCTTCTCGGTCACGGTCCCATCCAACAGGGTGCGCGGGCCCCACGCCTCGGCGCGGAGGCCGAGGTGCGGGTACATCGAACGATGCAGGCCCGGATGGTCAATGGAGACGACGCGGCGGGTCCGGCCGGACGGGAGTCTGGGAGGGAACGGAGAACCGAGCGGACGGGGGAGTCCCATGATCGTCGCGCTGATCATCGCCTGCGAGGTCGGCTTCTGGGTACTGCTGGCCGCCGGCCTGGCCCTGCGCTACCTCGCGAAGCGGCCCGGGGCGGGGGCGGCGGTCCTGCTGTGCGAGCCCGTGCTGGAGCTGGTCCTGCTGGTGGTCACCACGCTCGACCTCGCCAACGGCGCGGAGCCGGACTGGAAGCACGGCGTGGCCGCCCTGTACCTGGGCTACACCGTCGGCTACGGCCACTACACGATCAAGTGGCTCGACGGCCACGCCGCGCACCGGCTGGCCGGGGGGCCGAAGCCGCCCGGCCCCGGTCACGGCAGGGCCCGGGCCGTCCACGAGTGGAAGCTGTGGCTGCGCACGGTCGTCGCCGCCGCCGTGGCCCTCGGCCTGCTCCAGGCCGCGATCGCGTACGTGGGCGACGCGGGTGACGTCAGCTCGCTCAGGGCCTGGCAGTTCGGCGCCCTGCGGGCGGTCGGCATCCACGCCCTGATCGCCGCCGCGTACACGATCTGGCCGAAAAAGGCCCCTGCCCCGCAGGGTCTCTAGTGCTCTGACCGGAAAGGTTCACCGCCTCACGACGCCCGGCACGGCACCTCGCCGCGTTGTCGCGCCACGCAAGTACGTCCAGTACAAGGCGTGGCCCTCCGCCTTGCGATGCACCGCACCGGACGCCGCGAGCCGGCAAACCTTTCCGGCCAGAGCACTAGCGTTCGCCGCCCGGCACCCACAGCACGTCGCCGACCTCCTTGTTGGCCACCCGGGCCAGGATGAACAGCAGGTCGGACAGGCGGTTGAGGTAGGTCGCGGTCAGCGGGTTCATCACCTCGCCGTGCACCTCCAGCGCCGCCCAGGTGGAGCGCTCGGCGCGCCGGACCACGGTGCAGGCCTGGTGCAGCAGGGCCGCGCCCGGGGTGCCGCCGGGGAGGATGAAGCTGCGCAGCTTCTCCACCTGCTCCAGGAAGGTGTCGCAGTCCGCCTCCAACTTGTCGACGTAGAACTGCTCCACGCGCAGCGGCGGGTACTCGGGGTTCTCGACGACCGGGGTGCACAGGTCGGCGCCGACGTCGAACAGGTCGTTCTGCACGCGGACCAGGACCTTCACGACCTCGGGGGACAGCCCGCCGAGCGCGATCGCCGTCCCGATGGCCGCGTTGGCCTCGTTGGCGTCGGCGTACGCCGAGATCCGCAGGTCGGTCTTGGCCGTACGGCTCATGTCGCCGAGGGCGGTCGTGCCCTTGTCGCCGGTACGGGTGTAGATGCGCGTGAGGTTCACCATGCGGCCAGGGTAGACGGGGCCGCCGGGGAAATTTCGGGCGCGGTGGCGGGCGCCCGCAGTACTGTCGGCCGGTGATGCAGGGAAGGAGCGGATTGACCGACTTCTACGCGATACGGCTGCGGGCCGAGGCGCTCCAGCGGATCGACCTCCTGGCGGGCTTCCTCGCCGCCCGTTACCCGGACGACCCCGACACCCGGCGCGAAGTGGCCGAATGCGCCGAGCGCGGGCGGGCCCTCGCGGCCGAGGGGCGCGTGGGCGAGGCCTGGGACCGCGTCCTCGACCTGCGAGACCACGCGTACGCCTGGACCGGGCATCCGCACCACCCGGGGGATCCCGGCGCCGACGCCACGGCCAGGGCCGATGCCCACCACATCGCCGGGCGCGGGTCCATGGCCGTCGAACTCGGTCATCTGGCCGCCGCGCGCGCGGAGCTGGAACGGCTGCGCGAGCTGAGGCGCGGGCTCGTGGACGCCGACGACGACAAGGGCGGCGCCTGAACTGTGAGGCAGCGCACGGCTGCTGGGCCGGACCGGTGTGATGTCCGTCATTTGAGACGTGACGCGTGTTACTTCAGGGTCACTCCGCGGCGCCCGGGCGCTAGTCTCCGCCGGAGTGGCTACGAGACCGGGCCCTGACGGGGCCGGGGTCCAATCGAGAACTTGGGGTGTGCAGTGGCTGGGAAGCTCGCCGTCATCGGTGCCGGGCTGATGGGTTCCGGAATCGCTCAGGTCTCCGCTCAGGCGGGTTGGGACGTCGTGCTGCGCGACGTCACCGACGCGGCGCTGACCCGGGGCACGGACGGGATCAAGGCCTCGTACGACAAGTTCGTCTCCAAGGGCAAGCTGACCGCCGAGGACGCCGAGGCCGCGCTCGCCCGCATCACGACGACCACCGACCTGGACGCGGCCGCCGACGTCGACATCGTCGTCGAGGCCGCCTTCGAGAAGATCGAGATCAAGCACGAGATCTTCCGTGCCCTCGACAAGATCGTCCGCGAGGACGCGATCCTCGCCTCCAACACCTCCGCCATCCCGATCACCAAGATCGCGGCCGTGACGGAGCGTCCGGAGCGGGTCGTCGGCGCGCACTTCTTCTCGCCCGTCCCGATGATGCAGCTCTGCGAGCTCGTACGCGGCTACAAGACGAGCGACGAAACCCTCGCCGCCACCCGCGCGTTCGCCGAGTCCGTCGGCAAGACCTGCATCGTCGTCAACCGCGACGTCGCCGGCTTCGTGACGACCCGTCTGATCTCCGCCCTCGTCGTCGAAGCCGCGAAGCTGTACGAATCGGGCGTGGCCTCGGCCGAGGACATCGACATCGCCTGCAAGCTGGGCTTCGGTCACGCGATGGGCCCGCTGGCCACCGCCGACCTCACCGGCGTCGACATCCTGCTCCACGCCACCAGCAACATCTACACCGAGTCGCAGGACGAGAAGTTCGCGCCGCCGGAGCTCATGCGCCGGATGGTGGACGCCGGCGACATCGGCCGCAAGAGCGGACAGGGCTTCTACAAGCACTGAGCCGTCGGGCCGGGCCGGCCGAGCCGGCCCGGTCACTGAGCACCAGTTCGAATGCCCTCACCCTTCGGGGTGAATTAGGTATCGGTTCGCTCACGGTCGGCAACTTCCCTGCCCGTGAGGCAGTCAGTTGCAGTGAGAGTTGCCGACCACGGACCAATCGGACCATACGTACGCGGTACTGCCGGGAGCACACATGCACATCAGGGGCGACCACGCCGAACTCGCTGTCGGGGGCCGCCTCGACGTGCGCAGCGCGGCGGACGCCCGTACGGCCCTCCACACCGCCCTCGACGACGGACACGGCGACCTCGTGCTCGACCTGACCGGACTCGACTCGTGGGACGCCACGGGACTCGGCGTGATCATGGGTGCGCACCGGCGGGCCGGCCGGACCGGACGGCGTCTCGTCCTGCGCGGGGTGCCGCCCCAGATGCAGCGGCTGCTCGTCGCGACCCGGCTGCACCGGATCCTCGCGATCGAGGGCGGCCTGGAAGCCGAGTCCCTCCCCCGGGTCTGACCCGTCACCCCACACCCCGCACCCCGCCGCCACCGCCCCGAGCCCAGGCCCCGCCACCTGCACATTTCCTGCGGGAACGTAACGGTCCGGTGGTGATGGCACCCCTGCGGTTCCCCGCACCGCCGGCCACCGTCTAGGGTTCGGGCGGAAACCGGACCAGTAGCGAGAGCGGCGTGTGCGAAGGCCGGGCGGGAAGACGGCGACGGCGCGCAGCGCGATCGGGGGACTGGGGCATGGACCTTACGCAGGGGCAGACCGATCCGGAGAAGCGTTCCGGGGCGGCGGCCGGCGCGGCCGCCCGGACGCCCGCGTCCGCGCCCGCCGCGCGACTGGTCAACCTCACCGCGGGCGAATTCACGCTCGCCGTCAACCCCGTCGACGGCAGCGAGATCGAAGTACTGCGCCCCGGCACCGACACGAGCCGCCCCGCCAAGCGCGACGCGGCCTCCCGCGCTACCCGGGACACCGCCGCGCGTCCGCCCGCCCTGCCCGGCCCGCCCATACCCGTCCGGCCCCTCCTCGGGCGCGAGCAGGAACGCGAGCGCCTCGTCCGACTCCTCGGCCGCGGCCGCTCCGTACGGCTGACCGGCCCCGCCGGATCCGGCCGCACCGCACTGCTCGACGCGGTCGCCGCCCGCTGCGCGAACCTGGCGCCCGACGGCGTCGTACGGCTCTCCGGCCACGGGCACCAGCAGCCCGGCGAGCTCCTCCAGGCGCTGTACGCGGCCGTGTACGAGGCCCCCCGCGAGCGGCCCGACCGGATCGCGCTCCTCGCCCGCGTACGGGACATCGGCGCCATCGTCCTCCTCGACGACCTGGACATGGGCGCGGGCGCCCTCGACGAGCTGCTGCGCGCCACCCCCGAGTGCGCCTACCTGCTGGCCTCGACCCCCGAGACGAAGGCGCCCGGTGACGACGCGCACCTCGAAGAGGTCTTCCTCGACGGCCTCGGCAAGGCCGAATGCACGGCGCTCCTGGAGGCGGGCGTCGGACGGCCGCTGACCGATGCGGAGGCCGCCTGGGCGGCCGACCTGCGGTTCGCCTCCGAGGGGCTGCCGCTGCGCTTCGTACAGGCCGCCGCCCTCCTGCGGCAGCGCGACGAGCTCAACCGCAGCGACGAGGACGACGACGAGGAAGAGCCCGGCGTCTTCGAGGGACGCCAGCGCGGCGCCGCGCACGTCCCGCTGCCCACTCTCGCCGAGGGCGCGGCCCCGGCGGAGCTGCTGGCCTCGCGGGTCAGCGAATCGGCGCGCGCGGCCCTGCGGATCGCGTGCGCGCTGGGCGGGGAGATGCCGCACCACACGCACCTGCCGGCGCTGGTGGGGGACACCCACGCGGACTCGGCGGTGGCCGAGCTGCTCGCCTGCGGACTGCTGACCCCGGTCGGCGCCCGCTACCGGCTCGCCGAGGGCGTCGCACGCCAGTTGGAGGAGGCCGGGTACGGGGACACCGCCGCCGAGGAGGCCCGCACGGCCGCCCGGCACTACGCCTGGTGGACCGGGCACGCCTCGGTGACCCCCGAGCGGGTCGCCGTGGAGGCGGAGGCGGTGCTCGCCGCGCTGGGCGGCGCGGACGTGGTGGCGGCGGTACTGCTCGCACGGACCGCGGCCCCCGCGTTCGCGGCCTCGCTGCACTGGGAGGCCTGGGAGCGGGTGCTGCGCGCGGGCGCGGAGGCCGCGCGCAAGGCGGGGGAGGTCGCCGAACAGGCGTACTTCCACCACGAACTCGGCGTGCTCGCCCTGTGCGAGGGGCGCCTCGACCGGGCGCGGGCCGAACTGGAGACCTCGATCGGACTGCGCGGCGCGCTGGCCGACAAGCGGGGCACGGTGGCCGGGCGGCGGGCGCTGGCCCTGGTCGTGGACCGCGAAGCGGCGGGGGTGACCTCGTCCCCGCCGCTGCGCCTGGAGCCTCCGGCGGCCCCGGGTGGTACGGCGGCCCGTCCCGGCTCCGGCGGCACGGCACGCTGGGCGGGCGCCGGTGCCCTCGCCGGGCAGGGTGGTGCGAGTGGTGCGGCCGAGCTTCCGGCGGGCCCGGGTGACGCCGCCGACGCCGCTGGTACCGCCGCTGCGGCCGGCGCCGGCGGCGGCGCGGCGGGCGCCGGTGTTCCGGCGGGCGCGGATGGTGCCGGTGGCGCCGCCGCCCCGGCCGGGCCCATGGGCGGGCTCAAGCTGCGCGGGTCGGGGGCGGGGTCGGCCGGTGCCGGTGGTGCGGCCGCGTCCTCGGAGGGCTGGGCGGGCAAGGGCGGGTCTGCGGGTGCCGCCGCCCCCGCGGGGCAGGGTGGTGCGGCCGGCGGCCGGCCCGGTGCCGGTGCGCCCGGCGGGGTCCAGCTGCGCGGGCCCGGGGTCGGTGGCCCCGGTGTCGGCGGTGTCGGCGGTCCCAAGGGGGCGGGGAACACCGGGGCGGTGACTTCGCCGCTGCCCGTGCCGGTTTCGCCGGAGGCGGTGACCCGGGTGACCCCCGTGGTGCCGCTGCTGCCGCGTACGGACACGCCCACCACGCTGTCGGCCGTCTTCGAGGACGCGTTCCCGCTCGACCCGAAGCCCGCCGTCGCCCCCGAACCCCAGCCCGCCGCCGGGCGGGACGGGGGCCCCGGCCGCCGCCGCAAGGTGCTGCTGGCCGCCGCCGGCGCGCTGACGGTGGTCGCGCTGGGCACCGTGGTGAGTCTGGCCATGAGTTCCGAGGACACCGCGCCCCCGGCGCAGGGTCCCTCGGTGTCGGCGAACCCGACGCGGGTCGCGCCGTCCTCGGCGCCCGGCACCACCGACCCCGCCGCGCAGCCGCCGGTGGCGCCCGCGACGTCGCAGTCCCCGACTTCGAAGGCGAGCACGGCCCAGAGCACCCCGAGCCGGACCCCGTCCCGGAAGCCGTCCTCGACCCCGTCGAAGTCCCAGCCGACGTCCTCGGCATCGCAGTCGCCGGAGACGTCCCCGGCCCCGTCGCCCTCGCAGACGACCCCGACCCCGTCGCCGACCGTGGACCCCACCGCTTCGACCAGCGAAACGGGCCCGCAGCCGGGCACCCCCTAGCCAGGGCGTGTCGTCAGACTCCCGTCTGCCCCGCGGGCGACGACGGGAGTTTGACGACAGGCCCCGGGCGCCCCGGCGTACGGGCCCGTCTCAACGGCCTGGCAACGGCCTCAGAAAAGGCGGAGCTTGTCGTCCTCGATGCCGCGCATGGCGTCGTAGTCCAGCACCACGCAGTCCATGCCGCGGTCCGTGGCCAGCACCTTCGCCTGCGGCTTGATCTCCTGCGCCGCGAACACGCCCCGGACCGGGGCCAGGTGCGGGTCGCGGTTCAGCAGTTCCAGGTAGCGGGTCAGCTGCTCGACGCCGTCGATCTCGCCGCGCCGCTTGATCTCCACGGCCACGGTCGCGCCGGAGGCGTCCCGGCACAGGATGTCCACCGGGCCGATGGCCGTCATGTACTCGCGCCGGATCAGCGTGTAGCCCTCGCCCAGCGTTTCGATGCGGTCCGCGAGGAGTTCCTGGAGGTGCGCCTCCACACCGTCCTTGATCAGTCCGGGGTCGACGCCGAGTTCGTGGGAGGAGTCGTGGAGGACTTCCTCCATGGTGATGATGAGCTTCTCGCCCGCCTTGTTGACGACCGTCCAGACACCGGCCTCGTCGCCGCTCCCCTCCTTGAGGGTGCACGGGGGCGACATCCAGTTGAGCGGTTTGTACGCCCGGTCGTCCGCGTGGATCGAGACACTGCCGTCAGCCTTCACGAGGATCAGACGGGGTGCCGAGGGCAGATGGGCGGTGAGCCGGCCCGCGTAGTCGACGGAGCAGCGGGCAATGACGAGACGCATGGTCGGCAACGCTACTCGACGAGAAGGCCTCCACGCGATTCGCCCCTGAAAGCCCCCTTCGCCGATGGCGCGTTGTATGCGCATTCTCCTGGTGCGTCACCCATGGGGCGCCTACCGTGGTGAGCGGGAGGTTGCGGAGCGTGCACGCTGCGTCGCGATCTCCTTCCCTGCCCGTAAGGCTCCGGCAACCCAATCGGCCGGGGCCGCGAGAGGAGAACCCATGTCGCTCGACGTCTCACCGGCCCTACTCGAACAGGCCGAGCGAGGCGAGGTCGACGAAGCCGCCTTCGTCGACTGCGTCCGGACCTCCCTGCCCTACGCATGGGAGATGATCAGCTCGTTGGTGGCCCAGCTGAAAGTGGACGGCGGAGAGTTCGCCGACAACCAGACGCCGCCGCCGGACGAGCAGGCGCGTGGGCAGCTGCTGCGCGCCCTCGCGAGTGACGCGATACGAGGTGCCCTGCAGCGCCACTTCGGAGTGCGCCTGGCATTCCAGAACTGTCACCGGGTAGCGGTGTTCCCGCTTGATCCCTCGGTGGACGACCGGCTGGCCAAGTTCACTTCGATCCGCGGCCAGCTGCTCAACCAGTCGCCGGAACTGCGCGACTGCTAACCAGTCCCGTCCGCACCATCCGCACCACCAGTACTGCCTTCCGGCAGATCTCAGCCGAGACGGGGCAGGACCTCGGCGCCGAGGCGCCGTACGTTCTCCTCCGTCGCGGCGAGATCCCCGGAGCCCTCCGTCAGGAGGGCGAAGCGCGTGATGCCGGTCCGGGCGGACGTGGCCGCCAGCCGGTCCGCCGCCAGGTCCGGGGTTCCCACCGGGTGCAGGTCGCACAGGAGTTCCGTGTACGCGACGGGATCCCGCATCGAGCGGATCCGGCCGTCCACCGTCACGTGCGCGTCCAGGCCCTGCTTCAGCCAGCCCGGCATCGATTTCAGCAGCGTTTCGCGGGCGTCGGCCGTGCTGTCCGCCAGCTGGCACACCCCGGCGGACACATGGCCCGCGTCGGCCACGAAGGCCCGGGAGTGACCCGCCGCCAGCGCGCTGCGCCGCCACAGCGCCACCATCTCCGCCTTGTCCTCGTCCCCGCAGTGCATGCCGAGCAGCATCGGCAGTCCGCGCTCCGCGGCGAGCCTGACCGAGGCGGGGGACGTACAGGCCACGATGACCTCCGGGCCCGTCCCGTCCCCGTCGAACGCTTCCGAGGGGCGCGGTACGACGGCCACCTCGCGGAAGCCGTACCGCTCGCCGGCCGCTCCCACGCGGGGCTCGGTCAACCAGCGCCGCAGCAGGTCCAGCGCCTCCGGGAAACCGTTCTCGTACGAGTCCAGCCCGCCCTCGAAGACCTCCAGGTCCACCCACGGCCCGCCGCGGCCGACGCCGAGCGTGAACCGGCCGCCGGAGGTCAGGTGCAGCAGAGCGGCCTGCTCGCCGAGGGCCACCGGGTGCGCGTTCGGCAGTACGCTCACCGCCGTGCCCACCCGCAGCCGCCGGGTCCGGCCCAGCAGCAGGGCGGCCAGGGTCACCGCCGAGGGACACACCCCGTACGGGACGAAGTGGTGCTCGGCGAGCCAGACCGCGTCGAGTCCGGCCTCCTCGGCCACCTCGGCGGTCCGCACCGCCCGGTGCAGTGCCTCGCCCTGTCCCTGGCCCGGGAACTGGGCTGCCAGTACAAACGCTCCTACACGCATCGCCTTTAGCCTCCTCGCGGCTGACGCGGCCTCCCCAGGTGGACCGGTTCTTCCTATGGCAACAACGTCTGACACGTGCCAAAGGCACGGGCTGACAGGAAAGTTATTGGGATTGTCGGGCCATTTCCCGTCACGCTGCCGCCTTCCTCGACCACCCTGCGGGTACCCGGGCTCGCTGCGCGTAGTCTGGAAGAAAGTCCCTGCCGTCGGCTCATCCGTGAGGTATACGTGTCACCGCGCCACAACCGCCCCCGAGGCGGCGAGACCCCGGAGGAACGCACCGGCACCGGCTTCGACCGGTACGGGCTGGAGCGCACCGAGGAGTACCTGGGCGAGGACTGGAAGGTGCGGCACGTCGCGGGGGCCAGTGCGGTGGGCAAGCGCTACCGCTGCCCCGGCTGCGACCAGGAGATCCCCTCCGGCACCCCGCACCTGGTGGCCTGGCCGGAGTACGGCGGTGTGGACGACCGGCGCCACTGGCACAAGGCCTGCTGGAACGCGAAGGACCGCCGCACCTCGAAGGTGCAGCGGTCCCGCAACGCGCCCAGGTACTGACGCCGGCTAGACGTCCCGGCGGCCTACCACCACGTAGGAGGCGGCCACCGCGGCGCCGGTGACCACGGCGATCAGCGCCATGTGGGTGAAGGCGCTGGGCGGCGAGCTCATGTCGCTCCCGGCCGGCATCCCGAACAGCTTCATCAGCGCCACCGGCGCGTTGTGCCGCAGGATCGCCGTCCCGACGGGCTGGAGCGCCTCCCAGCTGCTGAGCATCCCGCCTATCACCGGCGGCAGCGTGACCAGGCCGAGCATCACGGCGATCGCCCCGGCCGAGTGCCGCAGCAGTGCGCCGACGGCCAGTGCGAGCACGCCGAGCAGGGTCACGTAGAAGGCGCCCGCGATCGCGCCGAGCCACTCGGCCGCCGCGTGCGGTCCGGCGGCCGAACCGTCGTGGGCGAACGCGGCGGCGATGCCGACCAGGAAGACGGAGCCCGCCGTGGTGAGGAAGGCCGTGATGCCGAAGACGAGGTACTTCGCGGTGAGCACGCGGTGCCGGTCGGGGGCGGCGGTGAAGGTGGTCCGGGCGAGGCCGGTGGCGTGCTCCGAGGTGATCGTCAGTACGCCGAGGACCATCACCGCGAGCTGCCCCACCAGCAGGCCGAAGAGGGCCGGCGTGGTGAAGGAGATGTCCGCGTAGTCCCGGTCCACGGTCTGCGCGACGAAGAGCAGCCCGATGCCGACGACGGTCGCCACGAGCGCCCCGAGCGTCCACAGGGTGGAGCGGACCGAGACCATCTTGGTCCACTCCGAGGCCAGGGCGTGCCCCAGGTGCGGCCTCGGGGTCGGCAGCGGCGAGGTGTAGGTGGCCGGGGCGGTCATCGTGCGTCCTCGGGGTCGTTCTTGACGTCGTTCTTGACGGCGCCGGCGAGCTCGCCGGGGTCGGTGGGCATCAGGAAGGGCCGACCGCCCGCTCCGGGCGGAGGGGGAGCGAAGAACCCCGCCTGCGGCACCTCCGGGGCGGCCGCGTCCTCCTCCCACGCCGGGACGGTGAGCGGCTCCGGCTCCCACAGCTCGGCCCGGGGGTCGTCGGTGGAGGTGTACTCCACGGAGGACTGGGTCATCCGCATGTACGCCTCCTCCAGCGAGGCCCGGTGCGGTGACAGCTCCCACAGCCGTACGCCGGCCCCGTGCGCGAGGTCGGAGATCCGGGGCAGTTCCAGGCCGGTCACGCGCAGTGCCCCGTCGGCCTCCTGGAGGACCCGGCCGCCCGCCTCGCGCAGGGCCGCACCCAGTGCGTCCCGGCCATCGGGGTCGGTGTCGGCCGCGCGGACCCGAGCGAATCCGGCCGAGTTGTGCGTGATGAATTCCTGCGTGCCCATGTCGGCCAGCAGCCGGCCCCGGCCGATGACGATCAGGTGGTCGGCGGTCAGCGCCATCTCGCTCATCAGGTGCGAGGAGACGAAGACGGTACGGCCCTCGGCGGCGAGCCGCTTCATGAGGTTGCGCACCCACAGGATGCCCTCGGGGTCGAGGCCGTTGACCGGCTCGTCGAACAGCAGTACCTGGGGGTCGCCGAGCAGGGCGGTGGCGATGCCGAGCCGCTGGCCCATGCCGAGCGAGAAGCCCTTCGTACGGACCTGGGAGACGTCCTGGAGGCCGACCACCGCCAGCACCTCGTCCACCCGCCTCTCGGGGATCCCGGAGAGCTGGGCGATCGACAGCAGGTGCTTGCGCGCCCGGCGGCCGCCGTGCACGGCCTTGGCGTCGAGCAGGGCCCCGACGTGCCGCTGGGCGTTCGGCAGCTCCCGGAAGGGGTGGCCGTTGATGGTGACCCGGCCGGCCGTGGGCCGGTCCAGGCCGAGGATCATGCGCATGGTGGTGGACTTGCCGGAGCCGTTGGGCCCCAGGAATCCGGTGACGTGACCCGGCTTGACCTGGAAGGACAGCTGGTCGACGGCGGTCTTCGCGCCGTAGCGCTTGGTCAGGCCGACTGCCTCGATCATCTTTACTGCCCCTTACCAGGCCGGGACGACTTTCGCCCGCGTAAGGCTTAAGAGGATAACGAGCTTCCCGTGGTTCCGTCCCGAGCCGATCCCCGAGCCGCCCCTGAGGCCGACCCGGGGATGACCCGTAGTCCTTCAGACGGAGGCGGGGCTCACGCGTCCCTCTTCTTGAGGACGAGGTAGCCACCGAGTACCGCGGCCAGCGCCCACAGGACCATGATCCCGAAGCCGCCCCAGGGGCCGTAGGGCGCGACTTCGCTGCCCATCGCACCCGGGACCACCTGCATGATCTTGGAGCCGGCCTGGTCCGGGAAGTACTGGGCGACCTTCCGGGTCGCGGAGACGACGCCCAGGATGTTCGACACCAGGAAGAAGAACGGCATCAGGATGCCGAGCGACATCACCGAGCTGCGCAGCATGGTCGCGACGCCCATCGAGAACAGGGCGAGCACGGCCATGTAGAGGCCCGCGCCGATCACCGCGCGCAGCACGTGCGGCTCTCCGATGCCGATGGCGCGCTCGCCCAGGATGGCCTGGCCGACGAAGAAGGACAGGAAGCTGGTGAACAGGCCCGCGACCAGGGCCAGCGAGGTGGCCACGAGGAGCTTGGCCGCGAGGAAGCTCTCACGCTTGGGCACGGCCGCCAGCGAGGTGCGGATCATTCCCGAGCTGTACTCGCTGCTGACGACCAGGACCCCGAAGACGATCACGGCGAGCTGGCCGAGGTTCATGCCGGCGAAGCTGGTCAGCGTCGGGTCGAAGGTCGCCTTCTCCTCGGGCTTCATGCCCTCGAAGCTGTTGTTGACGAACACGCACAGCAGGGCGCTGATCCCGGCGGTGACCACCACGGCGGAGGCCAGGCTCCAGGTGGTGGAGGCGACGGTGCGGATCTTGGTCCACTCGGACCGGAGGACGGCGGAGAAGGACATGGTCACTCGCCGCCCTTGCGCGTCGTCTCGAAACCGGCGCCCCACGCGGGGACGTCGGCGGGCCTGGCCGGATTGAAGCCGGGGCCTCCAGGGGCACCGGGCTGTCCGGGGCCGCCCGGAGCGTGGGCGTGGTACTCGACGGAGTCCGCCGTCATGCGCATGAACGCTTCCTCGAGTGAAGCCCGCTGTGGGCTGAGTTCGTGCAGCACGATGCGGTGCTGGGCCGCCAGTTCGCCGAGCCGCTCCGGTTCCACGCCGTCGATCTCCAGCGCGCCGGTGGCAGGGACGCTGATGGAAGCGATCCCCGCCTCGTGGAGGACGTCCTTCAGCTGTTCCTGCTGAGGAGAGCGCAGTCGGACGTAACTTCGTGCGTTCTGCTGAATGAAATCGGCCATCGACAGATCGGCCAACAGCTTTCCCTGTCCGATGACGATCAAATGGTCCGCGGTCAGGGCCATTTCGCTCATCAGGTGGGAGGAGACGAAGATCGTCCGCCCCTCTGCCGCCAGACCCTTCATCAGATTGCGGATCCAGAGAATTCCCTCCGGGTCCAGACCGTTGACGGGTTCGTCGAACATCAGGATTTCCGGATCGCCCAGCAGCGCGGAGGCGATTCCGAGGCGCTGGCCCATGCCCAGCGAAAATCCTTTGGACTTCTTCTTCGCCACGGCCGTCAGGCCGACGAGGTCCAGGACCTCGGTGACCCGTCGTTCCGGGATCCGGTTCGACTGGGCAAGGCAGAGAAGGTTGTTGTACGCGCTGCGAGCACCGTTCATGGCTTTCGCGTCCAGCAGCGCCCCGATGTACTTCAGCGGCTCCGGCAGGTCCCGGTAGTGCTTCCCGTCGATCCGGACCGTACCGCTGGTCGGGTTGTCGAGGTCGAGCATCATGCGCATGGTCGTGGACTTGCCCGCCCCGTTGGGGCCGAGGAAGCCGGTGATCACCCCCGGTCTGACCTGGAAGCTGAGGTTGTCCACGGCGGTCTTCGCGCCGAATCGTTTGGTAAGGCCCTCAAGCTCGATCATGCAGGCCACGCTAGAACGACGAAGGGCCGTACGCCACCTACGAAAGGTGACGCACGGCCCTGCTTTGGTCGCGAAGCGGGCGAACCGTACCGCCCGGTAACCGCGAACGGGGCGTCAGCGGGTCTGCTGCGCCGGGACGCCGCGGGTGACGGGCTCGTCGTCCACGATCGGGTTGGCCGCCGCGACGGCCGCACCGGTCAGCGTCGCCAGCATCTCGCGGACGTTGGTCAGCTGGGCGTTGATCGAGTCGCGGCGGTTGGTGAGCGCCGCCAGCTCGCGCTCGGACTCGCTGCGGATGCGGTCGGCCTTGGCGTTGGCGTCGGCCACGATGTCCTCGGCCTGGCGCTGCGCGGTCTCCACGGTCTGACGGGCCCGACGCTCGGCGTCCGTGCGGAGCTTCTCGGCCTCCAGGCGCAGCTGCTCGGCGCGGTGCTCGATCTCGGCGAGACGCTTCTCCGCCTTCGCCTGACGCGAGGCCAGGTCGCGCTCGGACTGCTCGCGGCGCTTGGCGAGGTTGGTCTCGAAGTCCGCGGCGGCCTGGGCGGCCTTGGCGCGGGTCTCCTCGAACAGGGCGTCGGCTTCCTCGCGCTTGGAGGCCGCGTCCTTCTGGGCCTCGGCGCGCAGGGTGGCGGCGTCGCCCTTGGCCTTCTCGACGATGCGGACGCCCTCGTCCTCCGCCTTCGACTTGCGGTCGGCGGCGAACGACTCGGCGTCGTTGCGCACCTGCTGCGCGGCCGACTCGGCGAGCTCACGGTGCTGCTCGGCCGCGCGACGGGCCTCCTCGCGCAGGTCCTTCGCCTCCTCCTCGGCCAGGCGCAGGATCTTCTCGACCCGGGCGCCGAGGCCGGCGTACGACGGCTCCGCGTCGCTCACCTGGGCCTGGGCGTTCTGCGTTTCGAGGTGCAGTTCCTCGATCCGCTTTTCCAGAGAGTTGATACGTCCAAGGGCGCTGTCGCGGTCGGAGACCAGCTTGGTAATGCGGTCGTCCACCTGACCGCGGTCGTAACCGCGCCGCACGAGCTCGAAGCCGAAGGGGGAGGAAGGGTCGCTCATGGGGTTCCTGTCGAATGAGACCGATGAGGTGCTGCGTGAGGTGTTAGGGGAATCCTAGGCGCCAGGACGGCGTGTCTTCGAGTCAATCCGCGATTGATCTGGACAATGACCCCCCTTTTGAGTGGCAAGGCGACGGAAAGCTTGTCACTCGTCCGCCTGAACCACCGTCAGGAGCACACTCGTCGCGCACGGACTACCCCTCCGACGACTTCCCACCCGAACGAGTGGAACCCGCCGTCGCGCCGGCCTTCGCTCCCCCCGGGCCCTGGCTGCCGATCGACGGCTTCGCGCCGCCCGAAGGCGCCTCGAATGATTCCAACGCCTCAAGAACGTCCTGGACACGGGAGATCTCGCCCTGAATGTCCTGCCGCCTGCGCACCAGGACCTCCAACTCGCGGCGGCCCTCCTCGACGAGCCGCTCGGCCTCCGCCTTGGCCTCGGCCAGGGCGCTCTCCGCCTCCCGGGCCAACTCCGCCTTCTTCGTCTCGGCTTCCTTGAGCAGGGCCTCGGCCTTGCGCACGGCCGCGATGCGCACCTTGCTCGCCTCGCTGCTCGCGTCCGACACCAGAGCCTTGGCCTTCGCCTCGGCCTCGACGCTCTGCTCGGTCGCCGCGCGCACCAGCTTGTCCACGCGCTCACCGGCCGACTTCATCTGCTCGGCCGACTCCCGGCGGGCCCGCTCGTGCAGCTCCTCGACCTCCGACTCGACGCGGCCGCGCAGCTCTTCCGCCCGTTCCCTTATGGCGGCGGCGTCCGAGCGCGCGCCGACCAGCAGCTCGTCGGCGTCCGTACGGGCCTTCTCCACCACGGAGTTGCCCTCGACGGTGGCCTCCGAGGTGATCCGCGCGGCCTCCTTGCGGGCCGCGTCGACCATCGCGTCGGCCTGCTCCTCGGCCCCCGTGGTGGCGGCCAGGGCCTGCTTCGCCGCCTCGGCGGTGAGCTTGTCCGCCTCCGCCGCGGCCTCGGTGATGAGCCGGTCGACCTGCTCCGCGGCCTCGCTGCGGCGCTTGTTGGCGGCCTCGCGCGCCTCGTCCAGCAGTCGCTCGGATTCGTCGCGTGCCTCGCCGCGGATGCGTTCGGCCTCGGTCGCCGCCTCCGCCTTGACCCGCTCGGCCTCCGACCGGGTACGGGTGGCGTGCTCCTGCGCCGACGACAGCGACTCCGACGCCTCCGCGCGCAGCCGTTCCGCCTCGTTCGAGGCCTCGCCGACCGTCCGCTCGTTCGCCTTGCGGGTCTCGGCGGTGAGCTTGTCGGCCTCCGCCGCGGCTTCCGTGATGAGCCGGTCCGCCTGCTCGGCGGCCTCGCTGCGCAGCCGGTTGCCCTCTGCGCGGGCCTCGTCGAGCGTCCGCTCGGACTCCCGCTCGGCGCTCGCCAGGGTCTCGTTCGCCGCGGCCGTGACGCGCTCCGCCTCCGCGGTGGCCTCGCCGATGATCCGGCCGCCCTCCGCCCGCGCGTCCTCCAGGACCTTCGCGGCCTCGGCGACCGTGGCCTCGTTGGCCACGCGGGTCTCGTCGACCAGCCGGTCGCCCTCGGTACGGGCGTCGACCAGCACGCGCGTCGCGTCCCTCTCGGCCGAGACCAGCGCCTCGGCCGCCTGGGCCGTGAGCCGCTCCGCCTTCGTGCGCAGCGCGTCCGCGGCCGCCTCGGCCTCGCCGACGGTGGCCTCGTTGGCGGCGCGGGTCTCCTCGGTGAGGCGCTCGGCCTCGGCCGTGGCCTCGGTGATGAGCCGGTCCGCCTGCTCGGCGGCCTCGGTGCGCAGCCGGTTGCCCTCGGCACGGGCCTCGTCCAGGATGCCCGCGGCCTCGGTGCGCGTCGCGTCCGCGGCCTCGGCGGCATCGCGGGTGAGCCGCTCGGCCTCCGCCGCCGCCTCGCCGACGGTCTCCGCGTTCGCGGCGCGGGTCTCCTCGGTGTGCCGCTCCGCCTCCGCGGTGGCCTCGGCGGTGATCCGGGCCCCCTCGGCGCGGGCCGCCTCCAGGGACTCCGCCGCCTCGCCGCGGATCCGGTTCGCGTCCTCGCGGGCGTCCGCCCGGGTACGGGCGGCGTCCCGCTCGGACGCGGCCAGCGCGTCCGTGGCCTCCGTACGCACCCGCTGCGCGTACTCCGCCGTGTCGCTGCGCAGCTGCTCCGCCTCGGCGATCGCGTCGCCGACCGTGCGCTCGGCCAGGGCCTTCGCCGCGTCCGTCTCGGTACGGGCCTCGCCGCGGATCCGGTTGGCGTCCTCGGTGGCCCGCTCCCGCTCCGCGTACGCGTCGGCGCGGACCCGCGCGGCCTCTTCCTCGGCCTCCGTCTTCGTACGCTCCGCCGCGTGCTCGGCGGCGCTGCGCAGCCCGCTGACCTCTTCCTCGGCCTGCTCGTGCAGACCGGCCACGGAGTCCCGCACCTGCTGCGCGGTGGCCTCCGCCGCCGACACGACCTCCGACGCGCGCCGCTCGGCCTCCTCGGTCAGCCAGACCGCCTCGGCCTGCGCCTCCTCGGAGCGCTTGCGCGCCTGCGCCAGCAGTTCCTCGCTCTGCTCGCGAGCCTGGGCCCGCTCGCTGTCCGCGTCGGTCCGCGCCGAGGCCAGGGTCTCCTCGGACTCCCGGCGGCGCCGGGCGGCCTCCTCCTGCGCGGCGGCCAGCGCCTCCGCGGCCTCCTCGGCGACCCGCTCGGCCGCCGCCTTCGCCTCGGCGCGCAGCCGGTCCGCGGTCTCCTGCGCCTCGGTGCGCACCCGCTCGGCCTCGGTCTCGGCCTCGCTGCGCAGCCGTACGGCCACCTGCTCGGCCTCGGCGCGCACCCGGCCCGCGTCGTCCGCGGCGTCGGTGCGCAGCTGGTCGGCCTCGGTCTCCGACTGCGTCTGGAGCGTGCGGATCCGCTCCGCGGACTCGGCGCGGAGCCGGTCGGACTCCTCGGCCGTCTCCCGGCGGATGTTCTCCGCCGCCGCGCGGGCGTCGCGCAGCGTCTGCTCGGCCGTGGCCAGCCGGCCCTCGGCGTCCGTGTGCAGCCGTACGAGCTCCTCGTCGGCCTCCGCGCGCTTCGCGGCCAGGGCCTGCTCGGTCTCCTCGCGCCGTGCGAGGGCCGCCGCCTCGGCCTCGGCCACCGCGGCCTGCGCCTGCTCCTCGGCCTCGGAGCGCATCCGCTCCGCCTCGGCGCGGGTCCGCTCCAGGGTCTCCTCGGCCTGCTTGCGCAGGGTGCCGGCCCGCTCGACGGCCTCGGCGCGGACCCGCTCGCTCTCGGCACTCGCCCCGCCGCGCAGCTCGTCCGCGTCCGCCTTGGCCTTGCCGAGCAGCTCCTCGGCGGTCCGGGCCGCCTCCTCGATCTGCTGGACCGCCTCGCGGCGGGCCTCGCCGCGGATCCGCTCGCCCTCGGCGACGGCCTCCGCGCGCAGCTGCTCGGCCTCGCCGCGCAGCCTGCGGGCCTCCTCCTGGAGCTCGACCGTACGGGCCCGGTACTCCTCGGTGTCGTCCTTCGCGGCGCCCTTGAGCTCGTCGGCGGTCGCCGCGGCCTGGAGGCGCAGCCGGTCGGCCTCCGCCTCCGCCTCGCGACGGATCCGCTCGGCCTCCTCGGACGCGGCGCGGGTGGTGGCCCGGGCGTCCTCCGAGGCCTTGTTCAGCACGTCCTCGGCGGTACGGGCCGCCTTCGCCAGCTGCGCCGCCATGTCCTCGGCGGCGGCCGTACGGGCGAGCTCCCCGGCCTCGGTGCGCAGCCGCTCGGCCTCTCCGCGGGCGTCGGCCAGCGTGTGCTCGGCCTCCGCCTTGAGGCTCTCGGCCTCCTTGGTGGCCTCGCCGACCAGCCGGGCGACCTGCTCCTTGGCGGTACGGGTGCGCTGCTCGTTGACGGACTCGGCCGACGAGAGCTGGCGGGCCGCGCTCTCCTTGGCCTCGGCGAGGAGCTTCTCGGCCTCGGCCCGGGCCCCGCGCAGCGCGGCATCGGCCTCTTGGGCCCGCGCCTCGGCCACCCGGCCGAGGTCGAGGGTCTGCTGCCGGGTCTGCTCGGCCTCGGCGGAGGTGGTGGAGCGCAGCCGCTCCGCGTGCTCGGTGGCCTCCTGGGCCTGCGTGGAGGCGGCGGTCAGCAGCCGCTCGGCCTCCTTGCGGGCGCGCAGCAGCGTGGCCTCGGTCTCCGTGCGCGCGGCTTCCGCGTCGGCGGCGATCCGGCGGCGGGTCTCCTCGGCAACGCGGGCGGCCTCGGCGCGTGCGGCGTTGAGGGACTGCTCGGCCTCGGCGCGGGACTCCTCCATGAGCCGGCGCGCCTGGGACTCCGTACGGGCGCGGAGCTGCTCGGCCCAGGCCACGTTCTCGTTGACGTGCGCCTCGACGGTCTGGCGGCGCTCGTTGAGCTCCTGGTCCAGCCGCTGGCGGCGGTTGACGGCCTCGGTGTGCAGCTCGGCCTGGAGCCGTGCCTGGTGCTCGGCGTGCTCCTGGAGGATGCGCTGGGTCTGGGCCCGGGCGTCGCGGAGCTCGCGCTCGGCGTCGGAGCGCATCTGGTCGGCCTGGATCTGGGCGTTGCGGAGCAGTTGCTCCGCCTGGTAGCCCATGTCCGCGCCGTCGTAGGCGGGTCGGGACGCCAGGGCCCGTCGCACCTCGTGGAGCTTGGCGCGCAGCACCTCGACCTGGTAACCCAGGTCCTCAGCGTGCTGGACGGCCTTCCCGCGCTCCTTCTTCAGCCGCTCCATCTCGGCCTCGAAGCGCGAGAGATGGTCGGCCTCGGCCTGATGGCTCTCCTGGCTTTCGTAGCCCCGCACAGCGCGGTCCCATCCGTCCCCTGGTCGCAAGCTCACTCCCAATGAGCATCGCTCGCCCGCTGAACGACGCCCCCGGGGGAATGGTGTCAGATATCGGGGCAGAGCTCACAGGCCCCGACCCCGTCTCCGCACCGAACCCCGGCCGAGCCATGGCCACTCTACCGGCCGGGGATACGGGACATCAGTGCGCTCTTGCGGCTGCTCCGGGAGGCGGGCTCGCGGCAATTCCCCCGCCGGGTCCGCGGAGGGGTGATTTGCGGCGTTCGACCGTGGATGCGGAGCGTTCGGGTCCGGAAGGGCGGGCCGCCCGGTATGTGATCAAGGAAACGCGCGGTGTCCGTACGGCGGACGGCACACCACGGCCGGTGGTGTGCCGTGCGCGGGTCCGTCAGTGGTGGTCGGCCGACTGCTCGGGGTTGGAGGTGACGAGCTCGGTCAGGACGCCGTGGCAGTCCTTGGGGTGCAGGAAGGTGATGGAGGAGCCCATGGAACCGGTGCGGGGCTGGTCGTACAGGACGCGGACGCCCTTGCCGCGGATGGCCTCCGAGTCGCCGAGGACGTCCTCGGTGCCGAACGCGATGTGGTGGACGCCCTCGCCGTTCTTCGCCAGCCACTTGCCGACCGCGGAGTCCTCGCGGGTGGGCTCCAGGAGCTGGAGGTAGGAGGCGCCGCCGTCCGAGGTCTCGTTGATCTTGAGCATGGCCTCGCGGACGCCCTGTTCCTCGTTGACCTCGGAGTGGAACACCTCGAAGCCGTACGTGGCACGGTAGAACTCGACGGTCTTGTCCAGGTCGAAGCAGGCGATCCCGATGTGGTCGATTCTTGTCAGCATGGGACCAGTGCACCGCCCGCGGGGGTGGTCACGCAACGTGCCAGCGATCACACCGACAGGCCGGTGACGACGCGGGTACCGCTCAGTACATTCGGGTAAACCCTCGTTCACTCCTCATCTTCAAGGGGCTGTGCCTCATGTCCGGAACGAACAACACCACGTCAGTGATCGTCGCCGGGGCCCGCACCCCCATGGGGCGGCTGCTCGGTTCGCTGAAGTCCTTCTCGGGCGCCGACCTCGGCGGCTTCGCCATCAAGTCCGCGCTGGAGCGGGCCGGAATCTCCGGCGACCAGGTCCAGTACGTCATCATGGGCCAGGTCCTCCAGGCCGGCGCGGGCCAGATCCCGGCCCGCCAGGCCGCCGTCAAGGCCGGCATCCCGATGAACGTCCCGGCGCTCACCATCAACAAGGTGTGCCTCTCCGGCCTCGACGCGATCGCGCTGGCGGACCAGCTCATCCGCGCGGGCGAGTTCGACATCGTGGTCGCGGGCGGTCAGGAGTCCATGACCAACGCCCCGCACCTGCTGCCGAAGTCCCGCGAGGGCTTCAAGTACGGCGCCATCGAGATGCTCGACGCCATGGCCTACGACGGCCTCACCGACGCCTTCGAGAACATCGCGATGGGCGAGTCCACCGAGAAGCACAACACCCGCCTCGGCATCGAGCGCGCCCCGCAGGACGCGTTCGCCGCGGCCTCCCACCAGCGGGCCGCCGCCGCGCAGAAGAACGGCGTCTTCGAGGCCGAGATCACCCCGGTCGAGATCCCGCAGCGCAAGGGCGACCCGGTCGTCTTCTCGCACGACGAGGGCATCCGCCCCGAGACCACCGTCGAGTCCCTCGGCAAGCTGCGCCCGGCCTTCGCGAAGGACGGCACCATCACCGCCGGCACGTCCTCGCAGATCAGCGACGGCGCCGCCGCCGTCGTCGTGATGAGCAAGGCCAAGGCGGAGGAGCTGGGCCTGGAGTGGATCGCCGAGATCGGCGCCCACGGCAACGTGGCCGGTCCCGACAACTCGCTGCAGTCGCAGCCGTCCAACGCGATCCTGCACGCCCTGAAGAAGGAGGGCCTGGAGGTCGGCGACCTGGACCTCATCGAGATCAACGAGGCCTTCGCGGCCGTCGCCGTGCAGTCGATGAAGGACCTCGACGTGGACCCGGAAAAGGTGAACGTCAACGGCGGCGCCATCGCCCTGGGTCACCCGATCGGCATGTCCGGCGCCCGCGTGGTGCTGCACCTGGCGCTGGAGCTGAAGCGCCGCGGCGGCGGTGTCGGCGCGGCCGCGCTGTGCGGCGGCGGCGGGCAGGGCGACGCGCTGATCGTGCGCGTGCCGCAGGCCTGACGGCCGCAGTCCCATCCGGTCCGTACCCCAGAAGCACCCGAGGAGCGCAGCACGTATGACGGCGGTGGACGTCCCCCAGCTGGTGGCCCAGGCCCGTGAGGGCAGGCCGAGAGCGGTGGCCCGGCTGATCTCGCTGGTCGAGGGGGCGTCCCCGCAGCTGCGGGAGGTGATGGCCGCCCTGGCCCCGCTGACGGGCGGGGCGTACGTGGTGGGGCTGACGGGGTCGCCGGGCGTCGGCAAGTCCACGTCGACCTCCGCGCTGGTGACGGCGTACCGCAAGGCCGGGAAGCGGGTCGGCGTCCTCGCCGTCGACCCGTCCTCGCCCTTCTCGGGCGGGGCGCTGCTCGGCGACCGGGTGCGGATGTCGGACCACGCCTCGGACCCGGGCGTGTACATCCGGTCCATGGCCACCCGGGGGCACCTGGGCGGTCTGGCGTGGGCCGCGCCGCAGGCGATCCGCGTGCTGGACGCGGCCGGCTGCGACGTGATCCTGGTCGAGACGGTCGGGGTCGGGCAGTCGGAGGTGGAGATCGCCTCGCAGGCCGACACCTCGGTGGTGCTGCTGGCCCCCGGGATGGGCGACGGGATCCAGGCCGCGAAGGCGGGCATCCTGGAGATCGGCGACGTGTACGTGGTGAACAAGGCCGACCGGGACGGCGCGGACGCCACGGCCCGGGAGCTGAACCACATGCTGGGCCTGGGGGAGGCGCGCGGCCGCGAGGACTGGCGGCCGCCGATCGTGAAGACGGTCGCGGCGCGGGGCGAGGGCATCGACGAGCTCGTCGAGGCGCTGGAGAAGCACCGAGCGTGGATGGACGAGCGCGGGGTGCTGGCCGAGCGGCGGGCGGCGCGGGCCGCGCGGGAGGTGGAGACCATCGCCGTCACCGCGCTGCGGGCCCGGATGGCCGATCTGCACGGTGACGCGCACCTGGACGCGCTGGCGGCGCGGGTCGCCGCGGGCGAGCTGGATCCGTACGCGGCTTCCGACGCCTTGCTGGCGACGCTGACGGAGGGCTGACCGCTCGGGCGCGGAGCGCTTGGGCGCGGGGTGCGGTGCGGCGCCGTCGCGGGGGCTCTGCCCCCGGGCCCCCGCGCCTCAAACGCCGGCGGGGCTGAAAGATCGGGGCGCTGCCCCGGCCCCCGCGCCTCAAACGCCGGCGGGGCTGGATTGTGCGGCCGAGCCGGGCAGCGGGGGTGGGTTCAGTCGTTGTCGTCCGAGTCGGAGTCCGAGCCGGATGCGGTGGCCTTGGCCGTCGTCGGGTCCACGTGGGCGTTCCAGGTCTTGCCGCTGGAGTCCTTGACCTCGACGTGCCAGTAGGTCGCGCCGTCGTCGTCGTCCCATTCGACCGCCCAGGCCTTGCCCGGGTGCGCGGCCGTGGCCGCCTTCATCGCCTGCTGGGCGTTGACTTTGGCGGCCAGCAGGGCCTTGTACTCGCCGGGGTTGTCGTTCGTGTCCTTGCTGATCCGGGTGACCGTGCCGTTCGAGGCCACCTCCAGCTCGGCGTGGCCCTTCCCGTCCTTGCTGATCACGTCCACGTGCCAGACGGAGCCGTCCTTGTCGAGCGACTCGACGACGCCGGGGTACTTCTTCAGGGCCGCTTCCGCGGCCCCCTGGGCGTCCACGTCGGCCCGGGCCGACGCCGCGGGGGCGGTTCTCGCCGTGTCGGCGGTGGCCGCTGCCGCGGCCGCCACCGGGCCTCCCACGATCAGGACCACGGACGCGGCCGCGGAGATGTACACGTTGCGCTTCATGGCTTGGACCTCCTCAGGCCGGCCATGTCGCTTACGGTTGCTCGGCGGTCGGCCGGCAGCGGGCGGATAGTGCCCATTGTCCGGCCGACCGAGCGGCGGCGCTCGGTGGCGCTCGGCGGGCCTCAGGCCTTGCCGCGGTTGGCGCGCAGGTGCTCCGCCACCGGGGTCAGGGAGGCGCGGATGGCCGCCAGGTCCTCCGGGGCCAGCAGGTCGATGAAGTGCCGGCGGACCGATGCCACGTGGTGCGGGGCGACCTTGCGCATGGTCTCCATGCCCTGGTCGGTGAGCACCGCGTACAGGCCCCGGCGGTCGGACTCGCAGTTCACGCGGACGACGAGGCCGGCCGCCTCCATGCGCGTGATCTGGTGGGACAGCCGGCTCTTGGACTGCAGGGTCGCGGTCGCGAGATCGCTCATCCGCATCCGGTGGTCGTCCGACTCCGAGAGGTTCACGAGGATCTCGTAGTCGTTGTTGGTGAGGCCGAAGGGCTGGAGATCCTTTTCCAGCTGGTGCATCAGCAGCCTGCTGACGTCCAGGTGGGTGCGCCAGAGGCACTGCTCGGCGTCCGTCAGCCAGGGGGTCCCCCCGGACGGAGTCTGGGGGAGGGCGGCGGTCTCGGTCTCCATGGTCTCCATGAGTGAACTCTACCTAAGAAGTTGAATTACGTACAAAAATCGGATGGGGGGCGCGAGGATCACAGTCCGAAGCGGCGCTGCAGATCACCCAGCTGCCCCGGCATCCGCGGCACGCCCAGCTGACCCAGCGGTCCCTGGCCGGCCCCCGGAACGCCCTGCGCGTTGCCCGTGGCCGCGCCCGCGCCGACCGCTCCCACGTTCTGCTCCGCCATCAGCATCTCCGAGGACTGCAGCAGCACCGTGCCCGCCCCCACGAACTCGAACTGGTGCTCCTCGCCCGAAGTTCCCCCGATGCCGGTGAGCGAGCGCAGCCCGCCCATGACCCCCGACATGTAGCCGTGGTCGTAGTGGTGGCACGGGGACGGGCAGTCCGCCCAGCCCACCAGCGCCTGCGGGTCCACGCGCAGCGGCGGCTCCATGAACACCACCGGCCCGTTGGACGCGGCCACGAACTTGCCGGTGCCGATCAGCGTCAGGAAGCCCGGGACGATCGACTGCTTGAGGGCGAGGGACGGCTGGTAGGCGAGCAGGTTGCCCGACCGGATCGTCAGGTTGCCCTTGTCCAGGTCGTACGAGTTCACGTCGAAGGCGCGGTCGGCCAGCAGCATCTTGCCCTGCCCCTCGGCCACCACCCAGTCACTGGCGTGCAGCGGCGAGTGGAAGCTGGTGCGCAGCAGGCGGTCGAAGCGGCCGTTGCCGATGCCGTTGAACTCGATGCTCCCGTAGTACGAGATCATCTTGCCCTTCTGCAGGAACCACTGGCTCCCCTTGAGCTCCACGCAGAAGGTGTAGGCGTTCACGTTGTCGTCGGAGGGGAGCGTGTACGGGTCGAAGACCGTCGGGCCGCCGGGGCCGCCGAGGCCGCCGACGACCGTGGGCGGGGGGCCGAAGCCGCCCTGGCCGGGGACCGGGGCCGAACCGTATCCGGATGCGGGTCCGTAGTTCACAGCTTTTCCTCCGAGGCCTGTACGTACACCGCGCCCTGACCGGACAGCTCCAGCTGGAACGCCTCACCCGAACCGCGCCCCACCATGTCCCGCCAACCGAGCGCCGTGGAGAGCTTGTTGCGGACGTCCCCGTGGTGGGCGACGTACGCCTGCGGGTCCACGTGCACCGGGCGGTTCGGGTGGATCGGGAGCTCGATGACCCCGCCGTGGGCCATCACGGCCACCGAGCCGTGGCCCTTGAGGGTGGTGGTGAACAGGCCCTGGCCGGTCACCTGGCCGCGGACCATGCCCATGACCCCGCCCTGCGAGCCCATGAACATCGTGCCCTGCTGGAGGGTGCCGTCGAAGGCCAGCAGCCGGTCGGCCTCGACGTAGAGCGTCTCGCCGGTCAGGTTGATCACCTGGATGTGGTGGCCGCCGTGGCCGAACATCACGGTGCCGCTGCCCTCGACCGACATCAGCGGGGTCTGCTCGTTCGCCACGCGGCGCCCGATCATGCCCATCACCCCGCCCTGACCGCCCGTCAGGCTCGGGGTGAAGGAGACCTCGCCGCGGTACGCGAGCATGGCGCCGCGCTGGCTGTACATCTTCTGGCCCGGGACCACCTGGGCCTCGACCATCTTCGAGTTGATCTCGCGGAACGGCATCAGAGGTCGCCGCCGATCGTGTTGCGCTCGCTCGGCTGCACGTACACCAGGCCCTCGCCCTCGAAGCGGATCTGGAAGGACTCGCCGGAGCCCTCGCCGATCAGAGTGCGGAAGTTCACACCGGACTGGAAGGACTGCGAGAGGTTGCCGGTGTGCGCGATGTACGCCCCCGGGTCCACGGAGAGCGGGTACTGGGAGCTCACGCGGAGCACCACCGCGGGGCCGTCGGACATGATGGCCGCCTGCCCCGAACCCTCGACGGTCGTGGTGAAGAGGCCGTTGCCCGTCGTCGCGCCGCGCAGGCCGGTGAAGGTCGTGCCGGTGCGCAGGCCCGCGTCGGTGCACAGCAGGTTGCTGGACTCGACGTAGAGCTTCTCGCCGCGCAGATTGACGAGATTGATCTCACTCGCGCGGTCCGCGAAGAAGCAGGTGCCGTGCCCCTGTACCTCCATCACGGTCATCTGTTCGCCGGTCAGCCGGCGCGTCACCATGCCGCGCAGGCCTTCGCCGCCGCCGGTCATCTTCTTGAAGGCCATCTGACCGTCGTACGCGACCATGGAGCCGTTCTTCGCTTTCACGGCATCCCCGGTCAGGTCGACGGCGAGCACCTTGCTGCCTTGGAGTCGGAACTGAGCCACGGGGAGACGTTATAGGCAGCGGGCGGACGCGAACAGGGCGCGGCGGCCGATATACGCCACACCCGGGCAACGCAACCAAGAGCGGCGGTGTCGCCTCCGGTTCCCGGGGTCGGCGTCGGGCGGCGGGGGCCGGGTCCGGGGGCCGGGTCAAGATCCCGTAAAGCGGCTGAGACACTGGGACGAACTGACCGCCACCCCGAAGGTTCCCCGTGGACATCAAGACCGCCTCCGCCCTGCACCGGCTGCGCCTCATCTCCGTCCCGGAGGCGCTGTCCTTCCCGGCCCTGCTGATCTTCGGCTCGCTGCTGAGTCGGATCTCGGACGTCGACTACCTGATGATGCCTCTGGGCATCCTCCACGGGATCCTGTTCGCGATCTACGCGATCTTCCTGCTGGACGTCTGGAACAAGGCGAAGTGGCCGTTCAAGAAGGTCGCCCTGTTCTTCGTGCTCGCGCTGCTGCCCTTCGGCGGCCTGTACGGCGACAAGCTCCTCAAGCGCGACGAGGCCGACAGCGTGGTCGCGGCCCGTGCGCGTGAGGTGGCCGGCGCATGATCGTCGCGTTCTCGGTGACCCCGCTGGGGGTCGGTGAAGAGGTCGGCGAGTACGTGGCCGACGCGGTGCGCGTGGTCCGCGAGTCGGGTCTGCCGAACCGCACCGACGCGATGTTCACCACCGTGGAAGGCGAGTGGGACCAGGTCATGGACGTGGTCCGGCGCGCGGTCGCGGCGGTCGAGGAGCGGGCGCCACGGGTCTCGTTCATCCTCAAGGCCGACATCCGCCCCGGTGTCACGGACGGGATCACGTCGAAGGTCGAAACGGTGGAACGCCACCTCGCGGAGGGCTGACCCGCCCGCCGCCGTGTTTTCCGAGCGCCCCCGGCCCTGTGCGGCCGGGGGCGCTTTCGCATGTCCGGAAAGGTGGTTGAGCGAGTGCTCAACTCCGCCTAGGGTGCCGTTTTGAGCGATCGCTCAAACACGTCCGTCTGGAGGCGTCATGACCTCGATCTTCCGTGCCCACATGGGCGCCGACTTCGACCGGCTGCACCCCGAGATCCAACGCCGCTTCTCGGTCGGGCTGGAGAGCGGGGAGGGGTGCGTCGGGCGCGGGGTCATGGAGCGGATCTGGCACGGCGGCCGCTTCGTGAAGCCGTTCCTGCGGATCGGCGGGACGCGGAACATCCTGGTTCCGCGGGAGGGGAGGGACGTCCCGTTCGTCATCGAGAACATGCCGTACCTCGACTCCTTCGGGCGGGAGACCGTCACCTTCGTACGGACCTTTCGACTGCCCGGCGGTCCCCACCGCTTCGACGCCACGATGGTGCACAGCCCCGAACGGGACTGCGTCCTCGACTACCTGGGCACCCACCAGCACCTCGCCAGCGACCTCCACATGAGTGCCGAGTCCGACGGCTCTCTGCTCATCCGCTCCGGCGAGCACCGCTTCCGCGAGGGCCCCGTGGACGTCCGCGTCCCCGGGCTCATCGGCGGCGACGCCGAGCTGCGCGAGTCCTTCGACGAGGCCACCGGCCGGTTCCGGGTCCGGGTGCGCGTGGTCAACCGGCACTTCGGCCCGCTCTTCGGCTACGAGGGGACCTTCACGACCGAGTACGTGGACGTCCGCTCCCACGGCGTCCGTCGCGACCTGCGACCCGTGCGCGAGGAGGCCCGCGCGTGAGCGCCTCGACCAAGGAGAAGCTCCTCGAAGGGGCCCTTCGCACCCTGGTCGAGCAGGGCATCGCCAAGACCTCGGCCCGCACCATCGCCGCCACCGCCGGAGTGGGGCAGGGGCTGATCTTCTACCACTTCGGCTCCGTCGACGAACTGCTCGGCGCCGCGTGCAGGTTCGGGGCCGAGCAGCGGGTCGCCCGCTACCGCGACCGGCTCGCGGAACTGGACAGTCTCGCCGGGCTGCTGGAGTTCGCCCGGGAGATGCACGCCGAGGAGCGGGCCGGCGGGCACGTCGCCGTGCTCGGACAGATGCTGGCGGCCGGGCAGGGTTCGCCCGCCCTCGCGGCCGCCACCGCCGCCGGGCTCGGACTGTGGATCGAGGAGTTGGAGACGGTGCTCACCCGGCTGCTGGCGGCGACACCGCTCGCCGGGTTGACCGATCCGGCGGGGCTGGCGCGCGCCACGGCCGCCTCCTTCGTCGGCATCGAGCTCTACGAGGGGGTGGACCCGCTGGGCGCCGGCCGTGCGCTCGACGCCCTCGAACAGCTCGCCGGGCTCGCCCGGGTGCTGGAGGAGCTCGGGCCGCTCGGCCGGCGCGCGGTACGGCACGGCCTGCGGCGCGGCGCCGGTACCTAGTCGGCCCGGCTCACTCCTTGGCGCGGCGGGCCAGGCCCAGGGCGTAGTCCGGCCACCACGTGCCGGTCGCCGGGCCGCCGCGGCAGGTTCCGTCGGAGTCGCCCGGCCGCTTCACCCACAGGTACGCGTCGACGAGCGGGTCGTCCGTGCGGTCGGTCGGCGGCCGTCCGAGGGAGCGGCCCGGGGGATTGCACCGGGCCCGCACGTCGTCGCCGGGCGGCGGGCCTTCGCCGTTGCGGCCGGTGTCGATGACGAAGTGCGCCTTCTTCGCGGCCTTCGAGATCTCGGCGCCGTACGCCCGGGCGTCCGCGTCGCTCCCGAAGCCGGAGACGTTCACGGCGAAGCCGTCGGCGCGCTCCAGGCCCGCCTCGCGGAGGGGTGCGACGAGGTCCGCCGGTTCGTGGATCCGGTCCGGCGCGCCCGCGTCGAGGTAGACCTTGGTGTTCGGGTTCCGCTTGAGCCGGGCCACGGCCTCCGAGAGCAGTCGGTAGCGCTCGGCGTGGCGACCGGAGGGCGTGCAGCCGTCGACGGTGTGCGCGACGGCGTCCGGCTCCAGGACGACGAGGGCCTTGCTCCCGCCGATGCCGTCGGCGACGGCGCCGATCCAGCCGCGGTACGCGCGGGCGTCCTTGGCGCCGCCCGCCGGGCGCTGCCCGCAGTCGCGGTAGGGGATGTTGTACGCGGTCAGCACCATCGTCCGCCCGGCGGCGCGGGCCCCCGCCGCGGCCCGGCGGATCCCGGGGCCCGGGTCGTCACCGGCCGCCCACAGGGCCGTCGGCCGGTCCGCGATCCTGCGCAGCACCTCGGCGTCGCCGTTGCGGCCCGCCGCCTCCCAGGCGGCGACCTGCCGGGCGGCCGGGCTCTGCGGGTCGACCCAGAAGGGGGATTCGGCGGGTGGCGCGGCCGCCGGGCTCCCGGGGAGGGGCGGCGCGGGCTCCTCGGAACAGGCCGGGGCGGCCGCGAGGAGCAGGAGCAGGCCGAGGAGGGTCGACAGACGGCGTCGTGGAGCGGCGGGGGGCATCCGGCTTCCTCGGGACGAAGGGTCGGGGACAAACCGTCGTCAATCGTGACATGACGGTCATTCATCACCCGTCTGCGACACCGAGGTCAGGGCGATGGCCAGCGGGGTGCGCTCGTACAGGACCTGATGGCCGTGGCGGGCCGAGGTGAGCAGACCGGCCGCGTGCAGGACGCCGAGGTGCGCCGAAACGGTGGACGCGGCCAGGCCGAGCCGGCGGGCCAGAGCGGTCGTCGAACCCGGCTCGTCCAGCGCGCAGAGCACCTCGGCCCGGGCCCGCCCGAGCAGCCGGGCCAAGGGGTCCGGCGCGGGCCCCGCCGTGGCCGTCCACAGCGCGCCGACGCCCCGCGCGGGGTACACGAGCGTGGGCTGCCAGGGCGGGTCGTAGCCGCCGACCACCTCGGGCCAGCCGAACGCGCTCGGCATCAACAGCAGCCCCTGACCGCCGAGCGCCCGGTCGTGGCGGCCGGGCCGGTCGATGGTGAGGGTGTCGGTGTCGCCGTGCCACCGCAGGTCCGGATGCAGACCGTCGAACAGCGCCTGGAGCCCGCCGGCCGCCAGCCGACGGGAGTGGAACAGGACGTCGGCCTCCAGCAGGGCGCGCAGCCGCGGCCAGTCCGGGGCGACCAGCGTCTGCCAGGCCCGCTCCATCAGGTCGGCCAGCTCGCGCACCGCGCGGGCGGGATCCGCGAGGAGGCGCTGCCCGATGTCGCTCTCCAGGGCCCCCGGGGTGCAGACGAGGGACCGCCGCAGATCCTCCCGGGCCGCGCCAGGATCGGCGGCCCGCACCCGGACCAGCTCCTCCTCGAACGTGACGGAGGGCCCGAGCGGGGGCGGGCTGAGGAAGTCCGGATTGTGCCCGGTCCGGGGCATGAGCAGCCAGAGCGGCCGCAGGTCCAGCCCCTCGGCCGCGGTCCGGACCCGCCGCAGCCAGGGCAGGTGGTACGCCTGCCGGTGCGGTCGCAGCAGGGTCCGCACGGCCTCCTGGGTCTCCCACCTCGGGGACACCGCGAACCGGCACCGCAACAGGTCCCCGGGCCCGAACCGGTAATGGAACCCCATCCCGTTCCCCTCCCTCTCCCGCTCCCTTTGCGCCCGCCGCGCTCCGGCGGTGGCCGCGGCTGCGGCCGGGCGGCAGCCGCTGCGCGGAGCCGTCCCCTACCCGCCCTTCCACCGTTCCCCGGGGCTCCGCCCCGGACCCGGTCCTCAAACGCCGGAGGGGCTGGATTCGGCTGCTGCCGGCTTGCGCGAAGGGCAATTCAGCCCCGCCGGAGGCAGATCCAGCCCGTCCGGCGTTTGAGGACCGGGGGTCCGGGGCGGAGCCACGGTGTGCCCCGCCGGTCCTCAGGACATTCGGCTCAGGACGAATCTCTACGCCGGCCACGGTAGCCCCGCCAGGCTGCCCGCATGGCAACCGTCACCCCCACCGCCACCCCCCGTGGCTACCGTTCCGTGTTCCGGGTACGGGAGTTCCGGGCCGTCTTCGCCGCGCACCTGATGTCCGTGCTCGGCGTCGTCGTCGCCGAGATCGCCCTCACCGTCCTCGTCTACCGCACCACCGGCTCGCCCCTGATGAGCGCGCTCACCTTCGCCCTCGGCTTCCTCCCGTACGCCCTCGGGGGCACCCTGCTCTCCGGGATCGCCGACCGGTACCCCGCCCGGCGGGTGCTCGTCGGGTGCGACCTGGTCTGCGCGGCCTGCGCGGCGGCCATGGCCGTGCCCGGCGCGCCCGTCGCGGTGCTCCTCGTACTGCGCTGTGCCATGGCCTTCGTGGCGCCGCTGTTCCAGGGCACCCGCAACGCCTCCCTCACGGACGTCCTCGGCCCCGGCGAGGTCTTCGTACTCGGCCGCTCGCTGCTGCGCATGGTCGCCCAGAGCGCCCTGCTCATCGGCTTCGGACTCGGCGGGCTCCTGCTCACCGTCCTCGCGCCGCGCGGAGCCATCGCACTCACCGCCGCCGGATTCCTCGCCTCCGCCCTACTGCTGCGCTTCGGCACGCTGCTCCGGCCCGCCCGCGGCTCCGGCGCCCGTACCTCTCCGCTCGCCGGAGCCCGAGCCGTGCTCGGGGACCGCCGGCTGCGCGCGCTCACCCTGCTCTTCTGGCTGCCGTCGCTCTTCCTCGTCGTCCCCGAGGCGCTGCTCGCCCCCTACGCCGCCGAGATCGGCGCCGGCACCGCCGTCCTCGGGCTGCTGATGTGCGCGATGCCGGTCGGCACCATCGCGGGCGAGCTATGGGCCGGCTCCGCGCTCACCGCCCGAACGCGTTCCCGGATCGTGGCCCCGCTCGCCGCCGTCGGGCCGCTCGCGCTGCTCCTCTACGTCGTCAGGCCGGGCGTGCCCGGAGTCCTCGTCGCCCTGGCCCTCGCCGGCCTCGCCCACGCGCACACCCTCGGGCTCGACCAGTGGTACGTCGACGCCGTCCCCGAAGAGCTGCGCGGCCGCGCGATGACCCTGCTCGGCGCCGGGCTGATGACCCTCCAGGGCGTCGGCATGGCCCTCGCCGGCCTCGCCGCCGAGTTCCTGCCCGTGCACGGGGTCGTCGCCGGGGCCGGGGTCGTCGGAACCGTGGTCGTCCTGGTGCTGCTGGCCGAGCTCCGGGCGAGCGGCCGGTCGCGGGGAGGTGCGGGGGGAGGGCCGAGGGATGAGACGGGGGTGGTCACCAAATGACCGCCCGGTAGGGTCGGTGCGTGCCCAAGCCGCTCAGCCTTCCCTTCGACCCCATCGCCCGCGCCGACGAACTCTGGCAGCAACGCTGGGGGCCGGTGCCCTCGATGGCCGCCATCACCTCGATCATGCGGGCGCACCAGATCCTGCTCGGCGAGGTCGACGCGGTGGTCAAGCCGTACGGACTGACGTTCGCGCGCTACGAGGCGCTGGTACTGCTCACCTTCTCCAAGGCGGGCGAGCTGCCGATGTCGAAGATCGGGGAGCGGCTCATGGTCCACCCGACGTCGGTGACGAACACCGTGGACCGGCTGGTGCGCTCCGGGCTGGTCGACAAGCGGCCCAACCCCAACGACGGGCGCGGCACGCTCGCCTCCATCACCGACAAGGGCCGCGAGGTCGTCGAGGCCGCCACCCGGGACCTGATGGAGATCGACTTCGGTCTGGGCGTCTACGACGCCGAGGAGTGCGGGGAGATCTTCGCGCTGCTGCGCCCGCTGCGCGTGGCCGCCGCCGACTTCGACGAGAACTAGGCCGGCCGGGAACCGGCCCGCGTCAAGATCGCGCAAAACGGACGCGTACGCTCGACGGCATGAAACGAAGCGTGCTGACCCGCTACCGCGTCATGGCCTACGTGACCGCGGTCATGCTCCTGATCCTCTGTGCCTGCATGGTGGCGAAGTACGGCTTCGACACCGGGGCCGACCTGACCTTCGCGGTCTCGCAGGCCCACGGCGTCCTCTTCATGATCTACCTGGTCTTCGCCTTCGACCTGGGCTCCAAGGCCAAGTGGCCCTTCGGCAAGCTGCTGTGGGTGCTGGCCTCCGGGACCATCCCGCTGGCCGCGTTCTTCGTCGAGCGCAAGGTCCGCGCCGAGGTCGAGCCGCTCGTGCTCGGCGCTCCGGCCACCGTCAACGCCTAGTGACCGGCTAGAGCCGCACCGCGACATCCGACCCCGGGGAGACACTCCCCGGGGTTTCCCATCGACATTTACTAGGACGTCCTAGTAAATTCACGGGTATGGACGCAGACGCCATCGAGGAGGGCCGCCGCCGCTGGCAGGCCCGTTACGACAAGGCCCGCAAGCGCGAGGCCGACTTCACCACGCTCTCCGGGGATGACGTCGATCCCGTCTACGGGCCCAGGCCCGGGGACTCGTACGAGGGGTTCGAGCGCATCGGGTGGCCGGGGGAGTACCCCTACACCCGCGGCCTGCACGCCACCGGCTACCGGGGTCGGACATGGACGATCCGGCAGTTCGCCGGCTTCGGCAACGCCGAGCAGACCAATGAGCGCTACAAGATGATCCTGGCCGCCGGCGGCGGCGGGCTCTCCGTGGCCTTCGACATGCCGACCCTCATGGGGCGCGACTCCGACGACCCGCGCTCGCTCGGCGAGGTCGGGCACTGCGGGGTCGCCATCGACTCCGCCGCCGACATGGAGGTCCTGTTCAAGGACATCCCGCTCGGCGACGTCACCACCTCCATGACCATCTCGGGCCCGGCCGTGCCCGCCTTCTGCATGTACCTGGTCGCCGCCGAACGGCAGGGCGTGGACCCGGCCGTGCTCAACGGCACGCTCCAGACCGACATCTTCAAGGAGTACATCGCCCAGAAGGAGTGGCTCTTCGAACCGGAGCCGCACCTGCGCCTCATCGGCGACCTCATGGAGTACTGCACGAAGGGCATCCCCGCCTACAAGCCGCTGTCCGTCTCCGGTTACCACATCCGCGAGGCCGGGGCCACGGCCGCGCAGGAGCTCGCGTACACCCTGGCGGACGGCTTCGGCTACGTGGAGCTCGGGCTCTCGCGCGGCATGGACGTGGACGCCTTCGCGCCCGGCCTGTCCTTCTTCTTCGACGCGCACCTCGACTTCTTCGAGGAGATCGCCAAGTTCCGCGCCGCCCGCCGTATCTGGGCGCGCTGGATGAAGGAGGTCTACGGGGCCAAGAGCGACAAGTCGATGTGGCTGCGCTTCCACACCCAGACCGCCGGTGTCTCCCTGACCGCGCAGCAGCCGTACAACAACGTCGTGCGCACCGCCGTGGAGGCCCTCGCGGCCGTGCTCGGCGGCACCAACTCCCTGCATACCAACGCCCTCGACGAGACCCTCGCGCTGCCGAGCGAGCAGGCCGCCGAGATCGCGCTGCGCACGCAGCAGGTGCTGATGGAGGAGACCGGCGTCGCCAACGTGGCCGACCCGCTGGGCGGTTCGTGGTTCGTCGAGCAGCTCACCGACCGCATCGAGGCCGACGCCGAGAAGATCTTCGACCAGATCAAGGAGCGGGGCCTGCGCGCCCACCCGGACGGGCAGCACCCCATCGGGCCGATCACCTCGGGCATCCTGCGCGGCATCGAGGACGGCTGGTTCACCGGGGAGATCGCCGAATCGGCCTTCCAGTACCAGCGTTCGCTGGAGAAGGGCGACAAGCGGGTCGTCGGCGTCAACGTCCACCACGGCTCCGTCACCGGCGACCTGGAGATCCTCCGGGTCAGCCACGAGGTGGAGTGGGAGCAGGTCCGCGCGCTCGGTGCGCGCAAGGAGCGCCGCGACGACGCCAAGGTGACGGCCGCCCTGGAGGCCATGCTGGCCGCCGCCCGCGACGGGTCGAACATGATCCCGTCGATGCTGGACGCGGTGCGGGCCGAGGCGACGATGGGCGAGATCTGCAACGTGCTGCGGGACGAGTGGGGCACGTACACGGAGCCGCCCGGCTTCTAGCGGGTCCGGCTCCGCCGGGTCCGCGGACCGGTTGCGGCGCCGTTGCCGGGGGCCCCGCCCCCGGAGCCCCCGCGCCTCACACGCCGGCGGGGTCGGATTCTCCGGCCCCGTCGGCGTTCGGGCCTCTGAGGCCGTGCATCAAGAGGGTCGTGAACATGCCGACCCACAGTTCGTCCACCGGTTCCGAGCTGACCAGGGCGCGGTGGACCACCGTGCCCGCGATCACGTCGAAGATCAGGTCCGTGGTGTGGCCCGCGACGGCCTGGTCCTCCTCGCGCGGGAGCTCACCGCGGGCCTGCGCCCGTTCGCGACCCAGTACGACGAGACGTTTCTGCCGGTCCACGATCGCCGATCGGATCCGGTCACGCAGGGCCTCGTCCCGGGTGGACTCGGCGACGACCGCCATCAGGGCCGTACGGGCCTCCGGGCGGCGGAGCAGCCCGGCGAACTGGAGCACCACGTCCTCGATGTCGGCTTCGAGGGAGCCGCGGTCCGGCAGTTCGAGGGAGTCGAAGAGCTCCGCCACCGCGTCCACGACCAGCTCGTTCTTGCCCGCCCAGCGGCGGTAGAGGGTGGTCTTGGCGACGCCGGCCCGAGCCGAGACGTCGCCCATCGTCAGCTTCGACCAGCCCAGATCGACCAGCGCGTCACGCGTCGCGGCGAGGATCGCCGCGTCCGCCGCGGCGCTGCGAGGGCGGCCGGTGCGGCCGGGGCTGGCGTTGCGCATGGCCGAGACCATACCCGTCAGTAGCGGAACCGTCGGATCCCGAATCGCTGTGGTTCAAATCACGGGGCGCCGAGGACTCCGGAGGAGTTACGCTACGGCTCGTAGCGTAAGAGCGACAACCACGCGAAGAGCTACAGGCGCCAGGTGGGGACCCGGCGCCGACCGACAGCAGACGGCACCACGATCGCGCCACGGCGGCACCATGGCCAATTCACGCGATCTTTTTCGTCGGCACGCGCACACGGGGGAGGATGTACGCATGCAGCCCAGAAACATGTCCATGAGCGGCGTCGTCGACCTCGCCGCTGTGAAGGCGGCCGGCGAGGCCAAGGCCAAGGCCGAGCAGGCCCGCGCCGAAGCGGCGCGCCAGGCCGGCCAGGGCGGCGGAAGCGGCCCGGCCCCCGGCGCCGTGCCGCCGTCCGCGCTCGTCATCGACGTCGACGAAGCCGGGTTCGAACGCGATGTGCTCCAGCTTTCCGCAGAGGTCCCGGTCGTCCTGGACTTCTGGGCCGAGTGGTGCGAGCCGTGCAAGCAGCTCAGCCCCCTCCTGGAGCGCCTGACCGTCCAGGCGAACGGCCGCCTCGTGCTGGCCAAGGTCGACGTCGACGCCAACCAGATGCTGATGCAGCAGTTCGGCATCCAGGGCATCCCGGCCGTCTTCGCCGTCGTCGCGGGCCAGGTGCTGCCGCTGTTCCAGGGCGTGGCCCCCGAGCAGCAGATCCGCGAGACCCTCGCCCAGCTGATCCAGGTCGCCGAGGAGCGCTTCGGGATCATCGGCATCGAGGTGGATCCGAACGCGGAGCCCGTCGCCGCGGCCGACGCCGAGGCCGAGGTCCCGGCCGGTCCGCACGACGCGCTGCTGGAGGCGGCCGTCGTCGCGCTGGACGCGGGCGACCTGGGCGGTGCCGTGCAGGCGTACAAGAACGTACTCGCCGACGACCCGACCAACAGCGAGGCCAAGCTGGGCCTGGCGCAGGCCGAACTCCTCGCCCGGGTCCAGCACATGAACCCGCAGGCGGTGCGCGCCGCGGCCGCCGAGAACCCGCGCGACCCGGCGGCCCAGATCGCCGCGGCCGACCTCGACCTCGTCGGCGGTCACGTCGAGGACGCCTTCGGGCGTCTGGTGGACACCGTGCGCGTGACGTTCGGTGAGGAGCGGGACTCCGTGCGGCTGCGGCTGCTGGAGATGTTCGAGGTCATCGGCGCCGACGACCCGCGGGTCACGGCGGCGCGCACGGCGCTGGCTCGGGTGCTGTTCTAGCGCGGCCCACGACGGGCTCCGTGGCGGGCTCCACCACGTGCTCCGGCAGGTCCCGGCGCCCGCTCGGCACCGGCTCGAGAAGCCGACGATTTGTTGACACGGAGATAAACAGCGGCCGCACTTTGCCAAAACTTGGCAATCGCGGTCGCTGTTACTCGCAGTAAGTCGAACCCCGTGAACTGTCCGGAGTGTTCACTCTTCCACCGATGTGTCGTGGCCCTCGGTGACACCCTGTGTCGTCACTCGGCGGCAGTGGGTCGTATCCCGGTTATCTTGCCGTTACCCGCCAGTAACGAACCCCCTTGTGCCCCGGCCTGGAATGGACCACGATCGGCGACGCTCGGTCCTTCCCGCAGAGCCGCTCACTCGGAACGCGGTGGAGGGTCCCCACCGAGCCGGCCGGTGACAGTGGCACCGGCCGTTGGACAGGGGGGTTCCTGCCACACGGTGGGGCCTGTCCTCCAGGTTGCGCGAACGCGTGGCCCAGTGGTTGTCGCTCGGGGGTGATCGCCGGTGTTTCGGACGTGGCACAGCCGCGGCCGGGCCGCCTGCGCTCCTTCCCGAGGACGTAGCACTTCTCCCATCCCAGGACGGGCAGGGCCCGGACCGGAGATGTACGTCCGAGAAGGAGGAACGAAATGAGTTCTCAGGTTCGTGGCGGGACCAGATGGAAGCGCTTCGCGCTCGTCATGGTGCCGAGCATCGCGGCCACCGCCGCGGTCGGTGTGGGTCTGGCGCAGGGTGCCCTCGCGGCGTCCTTCAGCGTCTCCGGCCAGGACTTCAAGGTCTCGGCCGACAAGCTCGACGGTGACAACCTCATCCAGTACGGCGGCATTGCCGAGGGTCACGACCTCAAGGGCAACGCGCAGCACCACCCGGTCACCATCTCCGGGTTCAGCCACGCCGAGATCACCAACATGTGCCAGTCGCTGGTGACCCCGACTCCGCTGGGCAACATCACGCTGCAGCTGCGCACCGGCCACAAGGGCAAGCCGGCCGTCGCCGACAACATCTACCTGGATGTTGCCGAGCTCGACACCGACGCCGAGTTCCAGAACCTGGACATCGGTGTCGCGGTCGGTGACCCGAGCCACAAGACGAAGCCGCAGGCCGGCACGGTCGCCAGCCCGTACGCGTTCTCGCAGCGCGCGGACAAGGCGGTCCTGACGAACGTGCGCCAGAAGGCGTGGGCGACCACGGCGGGCACGTTCAAGCTTCCCGACCTGAAGCTGCGTCTGCTCGGCGGCGACCAGCCGTGCTACCAGGACGAGAAGTAATCGTTCCCGGTTGAGCGACCGGAGGGGCGGTCGGCGGCGCGATGCGACGCCGTCCGCCCCGTCCGGGCTCCACAGAGTTCTCCGTACCACCCGTTTCCAGGGAGCTGTTGTCCATGAACCCCAAGGCCCCCGTATACGTTCGCGCCGAAGACGACGCCTGGCTCACCGTGGTGTACTACTACGTCCACGCCTGGACCGGCCGCCGTCCGTTCTGGGCCGGGCTGTTCACGCTCGTCAGCGGTTTCCCGATCGCGTACTTCCCGTACGCAGACCTGCGCCTGGGCAACATCACTCTGGCGATGGCCACCACGGGTGGCGCCGGCGCGCTGATCATCGGCGTCCTGCTGATCACGCTGGGCCTGGCCCTGTGGTTCCAGCAGGCCATCCGCGTCTTCGCCGGTGTCGCCTCGATCCTGCTGGCCCTGGTCTCGATCCCGGTGTCCAACCTGGGCGGTTTCGGCCTGGGCTTCATCCCCGCGATGATCGGCGGCGCCCTCGCGCTGTCGTGGGCCCCCGGGCATCCCGCGGACGAGGAGCCCGCGGACCAGCCGCCGGCCGCCGCGGTCGACATGGCCAAGGCGGAGTCGATGGCGGGCCCCCAGGGCGTACCCGCGCCCCGAGCGACGGAAACGGCACACCCGAGCGAGATGACTGCCCACGCCGATGGCGGGAGGAACAGTGCGGGGTGACGAGACGCAGCGGGGCGTGGCCCCAGGCGCAGAGTCCCGTGAGATCAAGGGGCCGCGGCACGCGGCCCCCAGGAAGTCGCTGCTGACCAAGCTCCAGATACCCGTCGGCAAGACGATGGCGCTGGCGGCGATGCCGACGGCCGTGTTCGTCGGAATGGGCATGGCGCCGAAGCTGGCCGTGGCCGACGACAAGGACATCCCCTTCGCGCCCGGGCCGTGTGTGACGCGGTCCGACGAACCCGCGGAGTCGAAGTCGCCGTCGCCTTCGAAGTCGCCGTCCCCGAGCGCGTCGGCCACGGAGACCCCCGCACCGACCGCGCCGGCGAAGCCGAAGCCGGGCGGGACGGCGGCCCCGAATCCGACGGCCACCAAGTCCGCGGCCGACAAGTCCCAGCCCGCCGGGTCCACGGCGGACAAGCAGCCGGCCCCCTCGGCGACGCCGACTCCGACCAAGACCACCAACCCGCTGGACCCGCTGGGTGTCGGGGACGCCCTCAAGGGCCTCGTCGACGGGCTCACCAAGCCCCCGGCGGACCCGAAGGCCACCCCCACCCCCACGCCGTCCACGACCCCGAAGACGACCCCGCCGAAGACCCCCGCTCCGGACCCGGCCGCGGACGCGATCCGCGACGCCGCGAAGAAGGCGGGCGTCGGCGTCGAGGAGCTGTCCGACGACGTCAAGGACACCGTCACGAACCCGAAGGACGAGACGGGCGAGAAGACCGAGGAGGACAAGGCCAAGGACGCGGCGACGAAGGACCCGGACGGGAAGGAACCCTTCCCCTGTCCGACCTACGACGCGAAGGCCCTGGCCGACGCCGAGCTGGAGCAGGGCATCCCGCTCCTGCCGGACGAGCCCTGGTACCTCGACAGCTCGCTCCTGACCCTCTACGGCCTGGACTACCACGGCATCGTCGAGGTGAAGACGGCCGGCGGCAAGACCAAGAAGGTCCTGAAGTTCACCGCGGACTCGCTGGACATCAAGGACCTGTACCAGACGGTCGGCAAGGACAAGAACGTCGCCCACCTGAAGTCGCGTCCGGGCTCCACGTCCAAGATCCGCGGCGGCACGGTGACGATGTACACGGAGAGCCTCAAGGGCAACCTCTTCGGTCTGATCCCGATCGAGTTCACCCCGAACAGCCCGCCGCCCCTGAACGTCCCGTTCGCGTTCTTCACGAACGTCAAGGTCGTCCAGGCCGGCCAGTTCGGCGGCACCCTGACGGTGCCCGGACTGAAGAACTACATCGGCCCGCCGGAGTAGTCCCGAGCGGTCCCGCACCGCGTACGCACATGCCGAGGGCCGGCACCCGATCGATCGGGTGCCGGCCCTCGGCCTCTGTGCGGCAGAGTTGCAGCGGTGCGAGGAGCGCCGCGACGTCAGTCGCGCTCGCCGCCGCCCAGGTGGTGGACCCGGACCATGTTGGTGGTGCCGGGGACGCCGGGGGGCGAGCCGGCCGTGATCACCACGGTGTCGCCCTCGTTGTTGCGGCCGAGCTTGAGCAGCTCGCCGTCGACCAGGTCGACCATCGCGTCGGTGGTGTCCACGTGCGGGACGATGTACGACTCGACGCCCCAGCTCAGCGTGAGCTGGTTGCGGGTGTGCGGGTCGGTGGTGAAGGCCAGGATCGGCTGCGTGGCGCGGTAGCGCGACAGGCGGCGGGCCGTGTCACCGGACTGCGTGAAGGCGATGAGCGCCTTGCCGTCGAGGAACTCCGCGATCTCGCAGGCCGCGCGGGCGACGGAGCCACCCTGGGTACGGGGCTTCTTGCCCGGGACCAGCGGCTGCAGGCCCTTGGACAGGAGCTCCTCCTCGGCCGCCGCGACGATCTTCGACATCGTCTTGACGGTCTCGATCGGGTAGGCGCCTACCGAGGACTCGGCGGACAGCATGACCGCGTCGGCACCGTCGAGGATCGCGTTGGCGACGTCGGAGGCCTCGGCGCGGGTCGGCCGCGAGTTGGTGATCATCGACTCCATCATCTGGGTCGCGACGATCACCGGCTTGGCGTTGCGGCGGCACATCTCGATGAGCCGCTTCTGGACCATCGGGACCTTCTCGAGCGGGTACTCGACGGCCAGGTCGCCACGGGCCACCATGACCGCGTCGAAGGCCGCGACCACGGCCTCCATGTTCTCGACGGCCTGGGGCTTCTCCACCTTGGCGATGACGGGGACCCGGCGGCCCTCCTCGTCCATGACCTTGTGGACGTCCTTGACGTCGTTGGCGTCGCGGACGAAGGACAGGGCGACCATGTCGCAGCCCATCCGCAGGGCGAAGCGGAGGTCGTCGACGTCCTTCTCCGACAGGGCGGGGACGTTGACCGCGGCACCCGGCAGGTTGATGCCCTTGTGGTCCGAGATGACACCGCCCTCGATGACGATGGTCTTGACCCGCGGGCCGTCGACCTCGGTCACCCGGAGCTCGACGTTGCCGTCGTTGATCAGGACCTGGTCACCCTTGGCGACGTCGCCCGGGAGGCCCTTGTAGGTGGTGCCGCAGATGGACTTGTCACCCGGGACGTCCTCGGTGGTGATGGTGAACTCGTCACCGCGCACCAGCTCGACGGGACCCTCGGCGAAGGTCTCCAGACGGATCTTCGGGCCCTGGAGGTCGGCGAGGACGCCGACGGCGCGCCCGGTGTCCTCGGAGACCTTCCGGACGCGGTCGTACCGCTCCTGGTGTTCTGCCTGGGATCCGTGGCTGAAGTTGAATCGGGCCACGTTCATACCTGCCTCGATGAGCGCTTTCAGCTGCTCATACGAGTCGACGGCGGGGCCCAGCGTGCAGACGATTTTGGAACGGCGCATGAAGCGGATCCTATCCGTTTGTTTCGTAGCGGAATATTCCGTCTGGCGGAAACTCCAAGTGACTACCGAGTAACCAGCGCGTACGCCTGGGAGGCGATCTCCAGTTCCTCATCGGTCGGGACCACGGCCACGGCCACCCGGGCGTACTCCGCCGAGACCAGCCGCGGCTCCGGGGAGCGCACCGCGTTGGCCTCCGGGTCCAGCGCCAGGCCCAGCTCGGCCAGACCCTCCACGGCGGCCTCCCGGATCCAGGAGGCGTTCTCCCCGACCCCGGCCGTGAAGACGACGGCGTCCACCCGGCCCAGCACCGCCGAGTAGGCACCGATGTACTTCTTCAGCCGGTGCACGTACGAGGCCAGCGCGAGCTGCGCCGAGGAGTCGCCCTCCTCCGCCCTCCGCCGCACCTCGCGCATGTCGTTGTCGCCGCACAGGCCCAGCAGACCGCTCTTCTTGTTCAGGAGCGAATCGATCTCATCCACCGAGAGGCCCCCCACCCGGGCCAGGTGGAAGACGACCGCCGGGTCGAGGTCGCCCGAGCGGGTCCCCATGACCAGGCCCTCCAGCGGGGTCATCCCCATGGAGGTCTCCACGCAGACCCCGCCGCGCACGGCCGAGGCCGAGGCGCCGTTGCCCAGGTGCAGCACGATCACGTTCACGTCCGAGGGTGCCTTGCCGAGCAGCGCCGCCGTCGCCCGCGACACGTAGGCGTGCGAGGTTCCGTGGAATCCGTACCGCCGGATGGAGTACTTGTCGGCCGTCGCGGCGTCGATCGCGTACCGGGCCGCGTACTCCGGCATCGTCGAGTGGAAGGCCGTGTCGAAGACGGCCACCTGCGGGATGTCCGCGCGCAGCGAGCGCGCCACCTCGATGCCCGTCACGTTCGCCGGGTTGTGCAGCGGCGCGAGCGGGATCAGGCTCCGGATCTCCGCCAGCACCTCGTCGTCGATCACGGTCGGCTGCGTGAACCGGGTCCCGCCGTGCACCACCCGGTGGCCCACCGCGGCCAGTTCGGGGGAGTCCAGGCCCAGCCCGTCGGCGGCCAGTTCGGCCGCGACGGCCCGCAGCGCCGCCCCGTGGTCGGAGATCGGGCCGAGCCGCTCCCTCTTGCCGCCCGCCGCGCCGGGGCCGGTCAGCGGCTCGTGCACGAGGCGGGACGTCTCCTCCCCGATGCGCTCCACCAGGCCGGCCGCCAGGCGGGAGGAGTCCGCCATGTCGAGCAGCTGGTACTTCACCGACGAGGAACCGGAGTTGAGGACGAGTACGCGCGATGCGGTCACGGTGAGGGGTCTTTCCTTCGGGTGCGGGCGAGTGCGGGTCGGGTGCTGTTCGGGTGCGGTGGAGGACTACCGGTCCTGCGGCAGCGGCTGGGACTGCGCCTGGATCGCGGTGATCGCCACGGTGGTGACGATGTCCTGGACGAGGGCCCCGCGCGAGAGGTCGTTGACGGGCTTGCGCAGGCCCTGGAGGACGGGGCCGACCGCGACGGCGCCCGCCGAACGCTGCACGGCCTTGTACGTGTTGTTTCCCGTGTTGAGGTCGGGGAAGATCAGCACCGTCGCCCGGCCGGCCACCTCGGACTCGGGGAGCTTGGTCGCCGCGACGGAGGGTTCCACGGCCGCGTCGTACTGGATCGGACCCTCGACCGCCAGGTCGGGGCGCTGCTCGCGGACGATCTCGGTGGCCTTGCGGACCTTGTCCACGTCGGCGCCCGAACCGGAGGTGCCCGTCGAGTACGAGAGCATCGCGATCCGGGGCTCGACGCCGAAGGCGGCCGCGGTGGCGGCCGACTGGACGGCGATGTCCGCCAGTTGCTCGGCGTTCGGGTCGGGATTGACCGCGCAGTCGCCGTAGACGAGGACCTTGTCGGCCAGGCACATGAAGAAGACGGAGGAGACGATCGAGGCCTCCGGCTTGGTCTTGATGATCTCGAAGGCCGGGCGGATGGTCGCCGCGGTGGAGTGCACCGAGCCGGAGACCATGCCGTCGGCCAAGCCCTCCTGGACCATCAGGGTGCCGAAGTAGTTCACGTCGGTGACCACGTCGTTGGCCAGCTCGACCGTCATGCCCTTGTGGGCTCGGGCCTTGGCGTAGTACTCGGAGAACCGTTCCCGCAGCGGGGAGGTCGCCGGGTCGATCAGCTGCGCGCCCGAGATGTCGATGCCGAGGTCGGCGGCCTTCTTCAGGATGGCCTGCTCCTCGCCCAGCAGGGTCAGGTCGCACACCCCGCGGCGCAGCACCACGTCCGCGGCGCGCAGCACGCGTTCCTCGGTGCCCTCGGGCAGCACCACCCGGCGCCGCTCGGAGCGGGCCCGCTCCAGCAGTCCGTGCTCGAACATCATCGGGGTGATGCGCTCCGAACGGGCCACCGACAGCAGGTCGCGCAGCTCCTGGGTGTCCACGTGACGCTCGAACAGGCCGAGCGCGGTCTCCAGCTTGCGCGGGGTCGCCGAGTTCAACCGGCTCTGCAGGGAGAAGAGTTCGGCGGCGGTCGGGAAGCTGTTGCCGGCCACCGAGACGACCGGGGTGCCCGGCGCGAGCTTCGAGGCCAGCGTCAGGACTTCCTGCGTCGGGCGCTCGTTCAGCGTCAGCAGCACACCGGCGATCGGCGGGGTGCCCGAGGTGTGCGCGGCCAGCGCGCCCACGACCAGGTCCGAACGGTCCCCGGGGGTGACGACCAGGCAGCCGGGCGTCAGCGCGTTCAGGAAATTCGGCAGCATGGCGCCGCCGAAGACGAAGTCCAGGGCGTCGCGCGCCAGCCCGGCCTCGTCGCCGAGCAGCACCTCGCCGCCGAGCGCTCGGGTGATCTGGGCGACGGTCGGGGCGGACAGCGACTTGTCGTCCGGCAGCACGTAGCAGGGCACGGGGAGCCGGGCGGCAAGACGCCCGGCTATGACGTCGCGATCCTCGGGGGCCACCCGGTTGACCACCATCGCGACGACGTGGCAGCCCAGGCTCTCGTAGGCGCGGTAGGCGTTGCGGGCCTCGGCGCGCACGGCGTCGGCGGAGTGCTTGGTGCCGCCCACCACGGGCACGACCACCGCGCCCAGTTCGTTGGCCAGGCGGGCGTTGAGGGCGAGTTCGTCGGGGAGGTTGGTCTCCGCGTAGTCCGTGCCGAGGACGAGCATGACCTCGTAGTCGCGGGCCAGCCGGTGGTAGCGGTCGACCAGCTGCGAGACCAGCTCGTCGGTGCCCTTCTCCGCCAGGATCGTCGAGGCCTCCTGGTACTCCATCCCGTAGGCCGTCGCCGAGTCCTGGTCTATCCGGTAGCGGGCCTTCAGGAGTTCGAACAGACGGTCGGGTCCGTCGTGGAGCAGTGGACGGTAGACGCCCACGCGTCCCGTCTGCCGGGTCAGGATCTCCATGATCCCCAGTTCGACGACCTGACGGCCGTCCCCCCGCTCGATGCCGGTCACGTACACGCTGCGCGTCACGCGTGAATCTCCGTTCCATGGTGGACCTGATTGACCCGATTGGTAGGGGCTTGCCCCTTTGACGATACCGGTGCGGACGGATAGGACGCCCGCCGGGAAACGGGCCTGTCAGGGGGGTCGAAAGGCCTTCTGGGCGGAGCAGCAGGAAGCGCGCCCCACCCCGGGCCCGTGGAAGAATCGGACACGCTTCATCAATACGCCCTTCATATCTACGGCCGACCGGTCGCCCGCACGTGCCCGGTCGGACGACCAGGAGCAGGAGACACAGCACGATGCGTATCGGAGTTCTCACCGCAGGCGGCGACTGCCCGGGCCTCAACGCTGTCATCCGATCGGTCGTACACCGGGCCCTGGTCGGTCACGGGGACGAGGTCATCGGCTTCGAGGACGGTTTCAAGGGCCTCCTCGACGGCCACTACCGCCCCCTCGACATCAACGCCGTCAGCGGCATTCTCGCCCGCGGCGGCACCATCCTCGGCTCGGCCCGCATGGAGCGCGCACGGCTGCACGAAGCCGCCGAGAACGCGCAGGAGCTGGCGAAGCGGTACGGCATCGACGCGCTCATCCCGATCGGCGGCGAGGGCACCCTGACCGCCGCCCGGATGCTGTCGGACGCCGGGATGCCGGTGGTCGGCGTGCCGAAGACCATCGACAACGACATCTCCTCCACCGACCGCACCTTCGGGTTCGACACCGCCGTCATGGTCGCCACCGAGGCCATCGACCGCCTGAAGACCACCGCGGAATCGCACCAGCGCGTGATGGTCGTCGAGGTCATGGGCCGCCACGCGGGATGGATCGCCCTGGAGTCCGGCATGGCCGGCGGCGCCCACGGGATCTGTCTGCCGGAGCGCCCCTTCGAGGTGGACGCCCTGGTGAAGATGGTGGAGGAACGGTTCTCCCGAGGCAAGAAGTTCGCGGTCGTCTGCGTGGCCGAGGGCGCGCACCCCGCCGAGGGCAGCATGCCGTACGAGAAGGGCGAGATCGACGCGTACGGTCACGAGCGCTTCGCCGGCATCGGCAACCGCCTCGCCATCGAGCTGGAGCACCGCCTGGGCAAGGAGGCCCGCCCGGTCATCCTCGGTCACGTCCAGCGCGGCGGCACCCCCACCGCCTACGACCGCGTGCTCGCGACCCGCTTCGGCTGGCACGCCGTCGAGGCCGTCCACCGCGGCGAGTACGGCAACATGACCGCCCTGCGCGGCACCGACATCGTGATGGCCCCGCTGGCCTCCGCGGTCACCGAGCTCAAGACGGTCCCCGAGGGCCGCATGTACGAGGCCGAATCGGTCTTCTGAGCCCTCCGGCCCCAGGGTCCTTCGCCGCGGGGCCGGGACTTCCGACCCCACTTCGGCAGCCGAACGGCCCCGGTTCCGTCCCCCTCCAGGACGGCCCGGGGCCGTTCGCACAGGACCGGACGTGTCCTAGGACGCACCGCCGGCGAGGCTCCAGAAGCGGTCCACGATGTCGGCGAGGAACTCCCGACCCGCGTCCCCGTTCGCCGCGTCGCCCCCGCTGCCCCAGCTGAGGGTCGCCACCATCCGCGACTGGTACTCGGCGTGCAGCTGCTCCAGCACCCGCTCCAGGTGGCCCCGGGGGATGGGCAGCAGCTTGCCCAGCGGCTTCACGTACGCCTGCCAGCGGGTGGTCACCGCACTGCGCAGGGCGTCGGCGAGCTCCTCGTTCCTGCCGGTGGCGGTCAGGAACTGGGCCAGTGTCAGCCCCAGCACGGTCGCCAGCGCGGCGGACTGGCGCTCGTTGCCCTTCCAGCGTCCGGAGTCCTCCATCTTCTGGTAGGCGCCCGGTTCCACACCGATCCGCCGGGCCAGCTCCTCGGGGGCCAGCCCCCGGGCGATACGGTGTTCCCGCAGGGTGACCGGCTCGGCGAGCAGCTCCCCGGGCGAACACCACAGGACGCCCGCGAGCGCGGTGAGCTCGGCGGACGTGGGCGATATCTCGCCACGCTCCCAGGCCATCACCGTCTCGGGCGCGACGACGAGTCCGTACTGGGCGTGAAGGCCGTAGGCGACGTGGCCGGGTGCCATGCCCAGGGCCGCGCGCAGTCTGCGCGCGGCGGGGGCATTGAATGGTGGGCTGGATTGCACACGGCAACCGTAGGAGTGGCCAAGGTTCGGCGCCTACGGACCAAACAAACAAGCCCATAACTCGTAGGAAAGTCCTACGGTGTTAAGGGCTTTTGGCGGTCTGTGAGGCGACTGTCCGGTAATCGGGGCAGTTGAAGATCCACTTCCGCATACGGTTCCAGTTCGAGCCCGTCGGCGCAAGAGCCATCACATCCCCTTCACGCGGCAACCACCGCCTCTTCCCCGGTGCGGCGCTTTCTTGCCTTGACGTCGGCGTCAAGGAATAGCGTCGGGGCATGCGAATCGGCGAACTGGCGGAGCGGGCCGGGACCAGCACGCGGGCCCTGAGGTACTACGAGTCGCGGGGGCTGCTGTCCGCGCGGCGGAGCGGCAACGGGTACCGCACCTACGACGAGGACGACCTGCGCCTGCTGCGCCAGATCCGCATGCTCCAGGACTTCGGCTTCGAGCTGGAGGAGACCCGCCCGTTCGTGGACTGCCTGCGGGCCGGGCACCCCGCCGGGGACTCCTGCCCGGCCTCGCTGGCCGTCTACCGGCGCAAGCTCGCCGAGATGGACGCGCTGATCGGGCAGCTGGCCGACGTACGGGAGCAGGTCGCGCGGCAGCTGGCCGAGGCCGAGGCGGCCGCCGGGGAGGCGGCCGTTCCGCGCTGCGAGATGACGGGCTGAAGAGCCCACGACGTGAGAGGGGAAACGACATGATCCGAGCCCACGGTGTGCCCGAGGTGACCGACGGGGACTTCGAGACCGAGGTCCTCGCCGAGCGGGGCCGACCCGTCCTGGTGGAGTTCACCGCCGACTGGTGCCCGCCCTGCCGCCAGCTCGCGCCCGTCCTGTCCGCCGTCGCCGCCGAGGAGGCCGACCGGCTCAAGGTCGTGCAGCTCGACGTGGACGGCAACCCCGCGACCGTCGCGCGGTACGGGGTGCTGTCCATGCCGACCCTGCTCGTCTTCCGTGACGGCGAGCCCGTCCAGCAGATGGTCGGCCTGCGCGCCAAGCGCAAGCTGCTCCAGGAGCTGGAGGGGGAGATGGCGAAGGCCCTTACGGCCTGAACCAGATCGTCGCCAGCGGCGGGAGCGTCAGGCGCAGGCTCGCCGGACGACCCTGCGCCGGCACCGGCTCGGGCCGCAACGGCCGCGCGTGGTGGACGCCGCTGCCGCCGTACAGCTCGTGGTCGGTGTTGAGCACCTCCCGCCACAGCGGAACGTCCTCCGGGACGCCGATCCGGTACCCGTGCCGGACCACCGGGGAGAAGTTCGACACCGCCAGGAGCTGCGAGCCGTCCTGCGCGTACCGCAGGAAGGCGAACACGTTGTCCTCCGCCGCGTCGGCCTCCACCCAGCCGAAGCCCTCCGGCACGGTGTCCCGCTCCCACAGGGCGGGCGACGCCGTGTACGTGCGGTTCAGGTCGCGCACCAGGCTCCGTACGCCCCGGTGGTCACCGGCCGCCGCGTACGAGTCGTCCAGCACCCACCAGTCCGGCCCGTACACCTCCGACCACTCTGACCCCTGCGCGAACTCCTGACCCATGAAGAGCAGCTGCTTGCCCGGGTGGGCCCACATGAAGCCCAGGTACGCCCGGTGCGCGGCCCGCTTCTGCCACCAGTCCTCCCCGGGCATCTTCGACACCAGCGAGCCCTTGCCGTGCACGACCTCGTCGTGCGAGATCGGCAGCACGTAGTTCTCGCTGAAGGCGTAGATCATCCCGAAGGTCATGTCGTGGTGGTGGTACTTGCGGTGCACCGACTCCTTCGACATGTAGCGCAGGGTGTCGTGCATCCAGCCCATGTTCCACTTCAGACCGAAGCCCAGCCCGCCCGAGTCGGTCGGCCGGGTGACCCCGTCCCACGCCGTGGACTCCTCCGCGATCGTCACCACGCCCGGGCAGCGCCGGTACACGGTCGCGTTCATCTCCTGGAGCAGCGCCACCGCGTCCAGGTTCTCCCGCCCGCCGTGCTCGTTCGGCGACCACTCGCCCTCGCCGCGCGAGTAGTCGAGGTAGAGCATCGAGGCCACCGCGTCCACGCGCAGCCCGTCGACGTGGAACTCCTCGCACCAATACACGGCGTTGGCGACGAGGAAGTTGCGGACCTCCTTGCGGCCGTAGTCGAACTCCAGGGTCCCCCAGTCCGGGTGCGCGGCCCGGCGCGGGTCCTGGTGCTCGTACAGCGGCCGCCCGTCGAACTCCGCGAGCGCCCACTCGTCGCGCGGGAAGTGCGCCGGCACCCAGTCGACGATCACCCCGATCCCCGCCCGGTGCAGCGCGTCCACCAGGAGGCGGAAGTCGTCCGGCGTGCCCATACGCGAGGTCGGCGCGTAGAAGCCGGTGACCTGGTAGCCCCACGAACCGCCGAAGGGGTGCTCGGCGACCGGCATGAACTCCACGTGCGTGAAGCCCAGCTCCTTCACGTACACGGGCAGTTGCTCCGCCAACTGCCGGTAGCTGAGCCCCGGCCGCCAGGACGGCAGGTGCAGCTCGTAGACGGAGAACGGCGCCTGGTGCGGCGGCCGGTCGCCGCGCGTCGCCATCCACTCCGCGTCCTGCCACACGTACCCGGAGGAGGTCACCACCGAGGCGTTCGCCGGCGGCACCTCCGCCGACCGGGCCATCGGGTCGGCCCGCAGGGTGTGGCTCCCGTCGGGGCGCGTGATGTCGTACTTGTACAGCGCTCCGGCGCCAACGCCCGGCAGGAACAGCTCCCACACGCCCGAGGAGCCCAGCGAGCGCATCGGGTAGGCGACGGAGTCCCAGTACGAGAAGTCCCCGGTGACCCTGACGCCCTGGGCGTTCGGCGCCCACACCGTGAACCGGGTCCCGGCGACGCCCTGGTGCTCCATCGGCTCGGAGCCGAGCGCCTTCCACAGCTCCTCGTGCCGCCCCTCGCCGATCAGGTGCAGGTCCAGCTCGCCGAGGGCGGGCAGGAACCGGTAGGGGTCGTGCACCTCGATCTCGTCGCTGTCGTAGCCGACCAGCAGCCGGTAGTCCGGCACCCCGGTGAGCGGCAGCAGCCCGGAGAACAGCCCGTCGCCCTCGTCGAGGAGTTCGGCGCGCAGCCCCTTGGCGACGATGGTCACCGTCTTGGCGTACGGGCGCAGCACGCGGAAGGCCACCCCGCCCCGCTGGGTACGGGCGCCGAGCACGGAGTGCGGATCGTGGTGGCGGCCCTCCAGGAGCCGGGCCCGTTCCTCCCCGCCGAGCGCGGGCGCCCGCCGGATCCCGTGGGGCGGGGCGGCGCGGCGGGCCCGCGGGGCGCGGGCCTTCTTCGCCGGCGCCGCCGCCGGTGCGGGTGCTGCGGCTTCGTCGCGGACGGTCGGTGACGGCTGTCGTGCGGCGCTCACGCGAGCGGCCTCCTCGGGGGCTTCGGGTGGGGGGTGGTGCCCGGGGTGGGCGGGGGCATGCGGTGGGCGGGGCGTTGCGGCTCGGACAGCCGGCGGATCGCGGCCATCGGGACGTGCAGCCAGTCGGGGCGGTGCCGGGACTCGTAGCGGGCCTCGTACACCGCCTTGTCGGTCTCGTACGCGCGCAGCAGTACGGGGTCCTCTCGCGGGTCGCGGCCGGTGGTGCGGGCGTAGCCCTCGCAGAAGGCGCCCCGGCAGTCGTCGGCCCAGGCCGGCGCGAAGGGCCGGTGCGAGCGGGCCGCGTAGTCGAAGGAACGCAGTATCCCCGCGATGTCGCGGACGGCCGGTTCGGGGCGGCGGCGGTCCGCGAGCGGCCGGGCCGGCTCGCCCTCGAAGTCGATCAGCGCCCAGCTCCCGTCGGCGGTGCGCAGGGTCTGGCCCAGGTGCAGGTCCCCGTGGATGCGCTGGGCGGACACCCCGGTGCCGCGGGACGCGGCCAGCGCGTCGAAGGCGCCGCGCAGCCCCGCCTCGTAGGGCCGCAGCGCCGGGACCTCCCGGGCGGTGGCCGCCAGCCGCGCCGTCATCCCGGCGGCCAGCCGGGCCGTCTGCTCCGGGCCCAGGGCGAGGGTGGGCAGGGCCGAGGCGAGCGCGCTGTGCACCTCGGCGGTGGCCCGGCCGAGCGCGTACGCCTCGGAGGTGAAGTCGGCCCCCGCGCCGAGCCGGCGCAGCGCGAGCTGCCAGCCGTCGTCGGAACCGCGCAGGTACGGCTGGAGCACGCCCAGGGTCAGCGGCTCGCCGCCGGGCAGCTCTGCCTCGTACCAGGCGACGGGCGCCGGGACGCGGGCGCAGCCGGCGGCGGCCAGCGCCCGGGGCAGTTCCAGGTCGGGGTTGACCCCGGGGCCGACCCGGCGGAACACCTTCAGGATGTACGAATCCCCGTAGATCAGGCTGGTGTTGGTCTGCTCGCCGGACAACGGCCGGGGCACGAGCCCCGCGGGGATCGGCGCGTCCGGGTCCCGGTCGAAGCCGAGCGGCCCGAGCGTGCCGGGGGAGCGCAAGCGTTCCAGCAGCATCGCCGCGAGCCGGGGGTCGCCCAGCGCCTCGTACACCGCCCGGCCCCGGTACGGGCCGTCCTCGGCGTGCCCGATCAGGGCGGGCGCGAGGGCGGGCGGGAGCGGCGACGGGCGGATGCCCAGGAGGAGCTGGTAGCAGTCCCCGTCGACGTCGAGGAGCAGGTGCAGCAGTCCGGGGGTGGATCCCGGCGGCAGCAGTTCGGCCGCCGAGACGGCCCTCAGCCTGGTGATGGTGCGGCCCTTGCCCGCGAACCAGCGTTGCGCGGGCAGCCAGGCCCGCAGCATCGGTTCCAGCGGGCCGATCCCGCCGGCCCGGTCGGCAGTCAGCCGGTTCCGGGCGGATGCAGCCTCCGACATGGCGTCGCGTCCTTTCCCCGGGCCGTCACAGAATGCGCAGAGTGTCCCGGATGTGCGGCAGTTGCTTCTCCGGTATGTGGGGGTGTCGGATCAGGATGATCCGTACAGGGGCGGGCGATTGACCCATCCGAGTCGCCCGCCCCGTACCGGGCCCTACTCGGCGCGCTGCTCGCCGCGCTGTTCCTTGCGTAGCCGGAACCAGTAGAAGCCGTGTCCCGCCAGCGTCAGCAGGTACGGCCACTCGCCGATCGGTGGGAAGCGCACGTCACCGGTGAGCTCCACCGGAACCCGCCCGTTGAACGACCGCAGATCCAGCTCGGTGGGCTGCGCGAAGCGCGAGAAGTTGTGCACGCACAGCACCAGGTCGTCCCCGAACTCGCGCAGGAACGCGAGGACGGCCGGGTTGGACGAGGGCAGTTCGGTGTACGAGCCGAGACCGAAGGCGGGGTTCGCCTTGCGGACCTCGATCAGCCGGCGGGTCCAGTGCAGCAGCGACGAGGGCGAGGACATCGCGGCCTCGACGTTGGTGACCCGGTAGCCGTAGACGGGGTCCATGATGACCGGCAGGTTCAGCCTGCCCGGATCGCACGAGGAGAAACCGGCGTTGCGGTCCGGGGTCCACTGCATCGGCGTGCGGACGCCGTCGCGGTCGCCCAGCCAGATGTTGTCGCCCATGCCGATCTCGTCGCCGTAGTAGAGGACGGGCGAGCCGGGCAGCGACAGCAGCAGGGCCGTGAACAGCTCCATCTGCTTGCGGTCGTTGTCCAGGAGCGGGGCGAGCCTGCGCCGGATGCCGATGTTGGCCCGCATGCGCGGGTCCTTGGCGTACTCGGCGTACATGTAGTCGCGCTCTTCGTCCGTGACCATTTCGAGGGTGAGCTCGTCGTGGTTGCGCAGGAAGATGCCCCACTGGCAGCGGTCCGGGATCTCCGGGGTCTTGGCCAGGATCTCGGAGACGGGGTAGCGCGACTCCCTGCGCACCGCCATGAAGATGCGCGGCATGACGGGGAAGTGGAAGGCCATGTGGCATTCGTCCCCGCCCTTCGCGAAGTCGCCGAAGTAGTCGACGACGTCCTCGGGCCACTGGTTGGCCTCGGCGAGCAGCACCGTGTCCGGGTAGTGCGCGTCGATCTCGGCGCGGACCCGCTTGAGGAGCTGGTGGGTGCGCGGGAGGTTCTCGCAGTTGGTTCCCTCCTCCGCGTACAGGTAGGGCACGGCGTCGAGGCGGAAGCCGTCGATGCCGAGGTCCAGCCAGAAGCGGAGCGCCGAGACGATCTCCTCCACCACGGCCGGGTTCTCGTAGTTGAGGTCCGGCTGGTGGGAGAAGAAGCGGTGCCAGTAGTACTGCTTGCGCACCGGGTCGTACGTCCAGTTCGACGTCTCGGTGTCGACGAAGATGATGCGGGCGTCCTGGTACTGCTTGTCGTTGTCGGCCCACATGTAGTAGTCGCCGTAGGGGCCGTCCGGGTCCTTGCGGGACTGCTGGAACCACTCGTGCTGGTCGCTCGTGTGGTTCATGACGAAGTCGATGATCACCCGCATGCCGCGTTGGTGGGCGGCGTCCACGAACTCCACGAAGTCGGCGAGATCGCCGAACTCGGGCAGTACGGAGGTGTAGTCGGCGACGTCATAGCCCCCGTCGCGCAGGGGCGAGGCGAAGAACGGCGGCAGCCACAGGCAGTCGACACCGAGCCACTGGAGGTAGTCCAGCTTGGCGGTGAGCCCCTTGAGGTCGCCCACGCCGTCGCCGTTGCTGTCGTGGAAGGAGCGGACGAGGACCTCGTAGAAGACGGCCCGCTTGAACCAGTCGGGGTCGCGGTCCTTGGCGGGGGTGTCCTCGAAGGTGTCGGGGACGGGATCGTTGATCATCATGTGGTGGGTGACCCTCCGGTGGGCGGGGACGGTCGCAGGGCGGCCAGTACGTGCGCGGGCGTGCGGCCCGGTTCCAGGCGTACGTAGTTCGCCCTGCCCCAGTGATAGGTCTCGCCGGTGAGCTCGTCGCGCACCGCGAGGGACCCGTGCCAGTCGAGGCCGAGTACCGGCATGTCCAACGAGACCGTCGCCTCCTGGGTGTGGTGCGGATCGAGGTTGACGACCACCAGTACGGAATTGGCGCCCGCGTGCTTCGAATAGGCGATCACCTGTTCGTTGTCGGTCGAATGGAAGTGGATGTCGCGCAGTTGCTGGAGGGCCGGGTTCCGGCGGCGCATCCGGTTCAGGGAGGTGATCAGCGGGGCGATGGTGCGGCCCTCGCTGTCGGCGGCGGCCCAGTCGCGAGGTCGCAGCTCGTACTTCTCGGAGTTCAGGTACTCCTCGCTGCCCTCCCGCACCGGCTCGTTCTCGCAGAGCTCGTAGCCCGCGTAGACCCCCCAGCTGGGGGAGAGCGTGGCGGCGAGCACCGCGCGCACCTCGAAGGCGGGGCGGCCGCCCTTCTGGAGGTACTCGTGGAGGATGTCCGGGGTGTTGACGAAGAAGTTCGGCCGCATGACCGAGGCCGAGGGGGTGTCGGCGAGTTCCGTCAGGTACTCGGTGAGCTCGGACTTGGTGTTGCGCCAGGTGAAGTACGTGTACGACTGCTGGAAGCCGATGGAGGCGAGCGCCCGCATCATCGCGGGCCGGGTGAAGGCCTCCGCGAGGAAGATGACGTCCGGGTCGGACTTGTTGATGTCCGCGATCACCCTCTGCCAGAAGACCACCGGCTTGGTGTGCGGATTGTCGACGCGGAAGATCCGGACGCCGTGTTCCATCCAGTACCGCAGGATCCGCACGGTCTCCTCGACGATCCCGGCCATGTCGGTGTCGAAGTGGATCGGGTAGATGTCCTGGTACTTCTTCGGCGGGTTCTCCGCGTACGCGATCGTCCCGTCGGCGCGGTGGCGGAACCACTCCGGGTGCTTCTCCACCCACGGGTGGTCGGGGGAGCACTGGAGCGCGAAGTCCAGGGCGATCTCCAGGCCCAGCTCGCGGGCGCGCGCGACGAAGGCGTCGAAGTCCTCGATGGTGCCCAGGTCCGGGTGGACGGCATCGTGCCCGCCCTCCGTGGAACCGATCGCCCAGGGCACGCCCGGGTCCCAACACCCCGCCGAGAGCGTGTTGTTCGGACCCTTGCGGTAGGTGGACCCGATGGGGTGGATCGGCGGCAGGTAGAGCACGTCGAAGCCCATCGCGGCGATCGCGGGCAGCCGCTCGGCCGCCGTCCGGAAGGTGCCGCCGACCGGCGCCTCGCCGGGTTCGAGCACCGCCCCCTCCGACCGGGGGAACATCTCGTACCAGGAGCCGAAGAGGGCCCGCTTGCGCTCGATCAGCAGCGGCAGCGGCTTGGAGGCGGTGACCAGCTCGCGCAGCGGCTTCTTCGCGAGGGCGGCGGCCACGTCCGGGTCGAGGGCGGCCGCGTAGCGCGCGGACACCTCGCCCTCGTCGTCGCGCATCAGCTCGGCGGCGGCCAGCACCACGTCGCGTCCGTCGCGCTTGGGGATCTTGGCGGCGGCCCGGGTGTAGAGCTCCGCCCCCTCCAGGAGGGTCAGCCCGGTGTCGATCCCGGCGGGGATCTTGATCGCGGCGTGCGCCCGCCAGGTGGCCAACGGGTCGCTCCACGCCTCGACGGTGTACGTCCACCTCCCCTCGACCTCGGCGCGGACCCTGGCCCCCCACCGGTCGGTGCCGGGGGCGAGCTCGTGCAGCGGAACGGGCGGCCGCAGCCGTCCGCTCGGATCGCGGAGCACGACGTGCGCGGCGAGGGCGTCGTGGCCCTCGCGGAACACGGTGGCGGAAATCTCGAAGGACTCGTCCACGACCGCCTTGGCGGGTCTGGCGCCGCAGTCGACGGCAGGGCGGACGTCCAGCACGGGAATGCGACCGATCATGATGGGATCACCTGGGGGCAGTTCGCAGGGCTCGGTGACAACAGGCCAGCCGGTATCGCGGCTGGTAGTGCACGCTCTGTTCGCTCTGTTTCTAGCCGCTCAAGGGACGGCTGGGCTGCGGGCATGGCCGCTCCTGTCCGCGTTCACTCGGGTGGCGGGGAGAGGTTGTGGGCGGGTGCGCCGTGCGTGTACGGCGCGTGCACCGTGTTGTGCGTCGCGCGTACCCGGGGAGCCCTTCCCACTCTCGCCCCGCCCAATCCGGGTGCTTGGTTAACTACTCGTACGTACTGGCACGGTCGATACCAAGAGCCGGGTCGACATCCGCCGAGGCTCAGTCAAGTCGGTGTCGCCGCACTGTCCGTGGGCGGCGCGCGGGAGAGAATCGCCTGTCACCCCGAGGGGCGGGAGTGATCGATGTGACGGGCGGGGGGCCTGGAAGATGTGGTCGAAAATGTCCTCGGCCGCGGTGCCCGCGGCGGACAGGTTCGAATGGTTCGCCGACGTCATCGCCAACGAACTGGTACCGACCGAGCTCCGCGATCCCCCGGCCTCCGGCGGCTTCCGGGCGGAGGCGGGGGTGCTCGCTCTGGACGTCCTGCAACTGTCCACTTTCGAGTGCACCCCGTGCCAGTCGCGACGTACCCCCGCACAGGTCAGGCAGAACGACCCGGAGCGGTACCAGTTCTCGCTCCTCACGGGATCCCCCATGTGGCTGGAGCAGAACCGCAACGGAACCGAGGTGAACCCCGGTGACATGGTGCTCCTGAACACCGCGCACCCCAACGCGGCCGGGGCCCTGGGCGAGGACCGCGCCATCCGGAACATCGTCATCCAGGTGCCCAGGAGCGAGCTGCCCCTCCCGTCCGACAAGACGGACCGGCTGGTCGCCCAGCGGATCTCCGGCGAGACGGGCATGGGCGCGATCCTGGCCGGATTCATGAGGACGCTGGAAACGCACGCGTCCGAATGCGGGCCCGTCGAGCGGACCCGGCTCGGCCGGGTCGCCGTCGACCTGATCAGCGCGGTCCTCGCCGAGCGCTGCGACACCTACGAGGACCTCCCCTCCGAGTCCCGAACCCGGATCCTGATGGAGCGGATCGACTCCTTCATCGACCACAACCTCGGCGACCCCGGCCTGACCCCGCAGCTCGTCGCCGACCGCCACCACATCTCGGTGCGCCGACTGCACCAGATGTTCCGGGACCAGGAGGACGGCGTCGCCGCCACCATCCGGCGCCGCCGCCTGGAACGCTGCCACGCTGACCTCTCCCGCCCCGAACTCCTCACCCGCCCCATCGGCGCCATCGCCACCCGCTGGGGCTTCGGCAACCCGGCCGTCTTCAGCCGCGCCTTCCGCGAGGCGTACGGCATGAGCCCGAGCGAACGACGCGCGCACACGGCGGCCCCCGCCGGCAGGCCGGAGTGATACCCGCCCGGCTCGCGTCACCCGATCCCCGGGTACGGGAGACGGCCGCGCGGGCGGTGACGGCGGTGGTGTGGGAGCCGGAGGCGGAGCGGGAACTGGCCTCGGCGCTGGTGGCGGCCGCCGTACGGGAGGACGACCACGAGGCCCTCGCCGCGCTGTTCGACGCCCTGCCGTGCGTCGAACCGGCGCTGGACGACCGCGAACTGGACCGGCTCGCCTCCCTGCGCACCGACTCGCCGGTGCTGTCGCGGCTGCTCGAGCGCGCGGCGCGCGTGCAGGTCCACGGCCCGCCGGAGCCCGACGGCGACGTGACGAAGGTCGTCGTGCGCTGTCTGCGCGGGGACCCGCGCCTCGGGACGGCCTTGCGCACGCCCGGTGAGACGTGGGTGCGGATCGAGCGCATCGACCTCGGCTTGAAGGACTGGGACGTGCTCGCACCCTGCTGGACGGCCCGGCTGACACTGTCGGGCAGCGGTGCACGGGACCTGGTTCACGGGGACACGCTGGACCCCGACCCCGGGATCCGCGCCCTCGGGTACCCGATCCGGCGACGGACGGCACCGCCCCTGCATCACCGGAGTGATGGTGCAGGGCATCGGACCGTCCAGGCCGATCGTGGTGTCCGAGGGCACGACGGAAACCGCCCGCCCGCAACGGACCACGCCCCCGGAGACGTGTCGCCGAACGGGAAGGGAACGCGGGGACCGAGTACGCCCAAAACCGTTCGGGGCGTGCCAGTGCAACTAATATTCACTGATTAGGAACGGTGATGCGCGGGTGCACAGCGTGGTGCGGCCGCTCCGATCCGCAATCCCCTGCGAAGGTGGAACACGTGAAGGCTATCCGTCGATTCACCGTGCGCCCCGTCCTCCCGGAGACCTTGCTGCCGCTCACCGACCTCGCGCGCAATCTGCGCTGGTCGTGGCATGCCGAGACCCGCGAACTCTTCCAATCCGTCGACCCCGAGGGCTGGCAGGCCGCCGGCGGTGATCCCGTCCGGCTGCTCGGGGCCGTCTCCGCCGCCCGCCTCGCCGAACTGGCCGCCGACCGGCGGTTCCTGCGGCGGCTCGCCGTCGTCGCCGCCGATCTCGATGACTACGTGGGCGGCGGGAGGTGGTACCAGGGGCAGGAGTCCGAGGCCGGTCTGCCCGCGGCCATCGCCTATTTCTCGCCCGAGTTCGGGATCACCGCCGCCCTGCCCCAGTACTCCGGCGGCCTCGGCATCCTGGCCGGGGACCACCTGAAGGCCGCCAGCGACCTCGGCGTCCCGCTCATCGGGGTGGGACTCCTCTACCGCCACGGGTACTTCCGCCAGTCGCTCTCCCGCGACGGCTGGCAGCTGGAGCACTATCCCGTGCTCGACCCGAACGAACTGCCGCTCTCCCTGCTGCGGGAGGAGGACGGGGCACCCGCCCGGGTGTCCCTGACCCTGCCCGGCGGCCGTGCCCTGCACGCGCACGTCTGGCAGGCCCGCGTGGGCCGCGTGCCGCTGCTGCTCCTGGACTCCGACGTCGAGGACAACGACGCCGCGGCCCGCGAGGTGACCGACCGTCTCTACGGCGGCGGCAGCGACCACCGGCTCCTCCAGGAGATGCTGCTCGGCATCGGCGGGGTGCGCGCGGTCCGTGCGTACTGCGCGATCACCGGGCATCCCGACCCCGAGGTGTTCCACACCAACGAGGGGCACGCGGGGTTCCTGGGGCTGGAGCGCATAAGGGAACTGGAGAGGGAGCAGGGGCTCGGCTTCGACGCCGCCGTGGAGGCGGTGCGCGCCGGGACCGTGTTCACCACGCACACCCCCGTCCCGGCCGGGATCGACCGCTTCGAGCGGTCCCTGGTCGCCCGGCACTTCGGGGAGGGTGGGGAACTGGCGGGCGTACCGGTCGACCGCATCCTGGAACTCGGGGCCGAGAGCTATCCCGGAGGCGATCCCGGGGTGTTCAACATGGCGGTGATGGGACTGCGCCTGGCCCAGCGGGCCAACGGGGTGTCCACCCTGCACGGCGCGGTCAGCCGCGAGATGTTCGCCGGGCTGTGGCCCGGCTTCGACCCGGCCGACGTGCCCATCACCTCCGTGACCAACGGGGTGCACGCCCCGACCTGGGTGGCCGCGGAGGTGGTCCGGCTCGGCGCCCGCCAGATCGGCGCGGGCCGCACCGAGGACGCCCTGTCGGTGGGCGGCTCCCGGCGCTGGGACGCCGTCGCCGAGATCCCCGACCAGGACGTGTGGGACCTGCGACGGGTACTGCGCGAACAGCTCGTGCAGGAGGTACGGGACCGGCTGCGCGCCTCCTGGCGCCAGCGCGGCGCCGCCGATGCCGAACTGGGCTGGGTGGACTCCGTACTCGACCCGGACGTGCTCACCATCGGCTTCGCCCGGCGCGTGCCCTCGTACAAGCGCCTGACGCTGATGCTGCGCGATCCCGATCGGCTGCGCAGGCTGCTGCTGGACCCGGACCGGCCGGTGCAGATCGTCGTCGCGGGCAAGGCGCACCCGGCGGACGACGGCGGGAAGCGGCTCGTGCAGGAGCTGGTGCGGTTCGCGGACGACCCGCGGGTGCGCCACCGCATCGTCTTCCTGCCGGACTACGGCATGGCGATGGCGCAGAAGCTCTACCCGGGCTGCGACGTCTGGCTGAACAACCCCCTGCGGCCCCTGGAGGCCTGCGGCACGAGCGGGATGAAGGCCGCGCTGAACGGCTGCCTCAACCTGTCCGTGCTGGACGGCTGGTGGGACGAATGGTTCGAGCCGGACTTCGGCTGGGCCATCCCGACCGCCGACGGGCTCGGCGCGGACGAGGACCGGCGCGACCACCTGGAGGCGAACGCCCTCTACGAGCTGATCGAGGGCCGGGTCGCACCCCGCTTCTACGACCGGGTCGGCCGCACCGGGCTCCCCGTGCGGTGGATCGAGATGGTCCGGCGCACCCTCGTCTCACTGGGGCCGAAGGTGCTCGCGGGGCGGATGGTGCGCGAGTACGTGGAACGGCTCTACGCGCCGGCCGCACTCGCCCACCGGGCCCTGACCCCCGAGGCGGCGCGTGACCTGGCCTGGTGGAAGGGGCGGGTCCGGGCGGCCTGGCCGCGGGTGGCCGTCGAGCACGTGGAGGCGCTGGCCGCGGCTCCGGTGAACGGCACCGCCGAGCTCGGTGCCACCCTCACCCTGCGCGTACAGGTGTCGCTGGACGCGCTGAACCCCGAGGACGTGGAGGTGCAGGCCTTCGCGGGCCGGGTGGACCCGCAGGACGTGATCCGGGACGGGCGGAGCTTCCCGCTCAAGCCGGTCGCCGGGCCCGACATGGAGGGCCGCTGGGTGTACGAGGGCCCGCTCGCCCTCGACCGCACGGGTCCCTTCGGCTACACGGTACGGATCGTGCCCTCGCACCCGCTGCTGGCGACCCCGGCCGAACTGGGCCTGGTCGCCGCCCCGGTGGACACGGACACGGGAGGCGGCGTACTGCTGCGCTGAGCCCGGCACGCGGTCCGGGAGACGGCTCAGGGGGCGGGCGGCGGGTCCACCAGCCGCCCGTCCTCCACCAGCATCCCGGCCCGTTTGACGCTGCGCAGGGTCGGGATCACCTCCACCTGACCCACGCCGTCCACGGCGCCGATCCGCTCGGTCAGGTACGTGTACAGGGCGTCCGTGTCCCGGCACACCACCACCGCCATCAGGGAGGCCGCCCCGGTCACGGCCGCCGCGAAGGCCACCTCGCGGTGACCCGCCAGCGCGGCCCCCACCTCCGCCAGCCGTGCCGGCGGGACCGTCAGGACCAAGGTCGCCTCCGCCTCGTAGCCGAAGAGCGCGGGGACGAACTCCACGTCGAAGAAGATCGCTTCGAGGTCCCGCAGCCGGTCCATCCTGCGCCGGGCCGTGGACTCCGACAGACCGGTGGCCCGCGCCAGTTCCGCGTACCCGGCGCGGCCGTCCCGCCTCAGCACGGCGAGCAGCGCGAGCTCGGTCTCGTCCATGACGTACCGCTCGGTGGGGGCCGGTCCGGCCGGCGGCCGCCGCAGGGCCGCGATCCGGTCGGGGCTCAGCGCGTCCAGCCCCACCCAGGCGTCGTCGCCGCCGAAGAACTTCCGCAGGATGGTGTGGGCGCTGATGCCCGTCACCCGGCGGGTGCGCGGCAGCTTGTCCAGCAGCAGGGCGTCCCGGTCCCTGCGGGTACGCGACCGGGTCATGCAGTGGACCTCGGTGCCGCCCGAATTCAGGGTCACCCAGGCGATGTCCGGGCGCCGGGCGAGCGCCTCGGCCACCGGGAGCGCCGCGTCCGGGGCGCACTGCACCCGCAGCCAGGACTCGAACAGCCCGACGCGGCTGCCCGCCGGCAGTCCGACCACCCGGAGCAGGCCGGAGGTCCGCAGCCGCCGGTAGCGCCGCACGACGGTCTGGTCGGACACCTCCAGCACCTCGGCGAGGCGGCTGAAGGGGGCCCGGCCGTCGATCGAGAGGGCCTGGACCAGGGACCGGTCGAGGGCGTCCAGCTCCGCCGGCTCCGCCGACTGCTTCTCCGTGATGTTCACGGTTTCCATCATCCCCGAGGAAGTGATGACGGAAATCCGGCGGATCGGGGTTCCCGGGTGGGGGATGCGGGCGGGGCACCGGCAGCCTGGCGTCACCGGGGAACCGCCCCGGAAACCCTCCGCCCCTCCCCACCCGAGGAGAACTCCCATGCGCAAATGGCTGCCGTTGACGGCCGTCTGCCTCGGGGCCTTCATGCTCCTGGTCGACGTCACGATCGTGACCGTGGCCCTGCCGGACATGGCCGCCGACATGCACACAGGCTTCGCCGGACTCCAGTGGGTCATGGACGTCTACGCCCTCGCGCTGGCCGCCCTGCTGCTCGGCGCCGGCTCGCTCGCCGACCGGATCGGCCGCCGCCGGGTCTACCTCGCCGGGATCGCCCTCTTCGCCGCCGCCTCGCTCGCCTGCGGGCTGGCCACCGGCCCGACCCAGCTGATCGCCTTCCGCGCCGTCCAGGGCATCGGCGGAGCCGCCATGTTCGCCACCACCATGGCCCTGCTCAGCGGCGCCTACCAGGGCCGCGACCGCGGAGTGGCCTTCGGGGTGTGGGGCGCGGCCAACGGCGCCGCCGCCGCGTCCGGTCCGATCATCGGCGGGCTGCTCACCGAGCACTTCGGCTGGCGCTGGATCTTCTTCATCAACCTGCCCGTCTGCGCACTCGCCCTGTACGTCACCCTCCGCGCGGTCGCCGAGTCCCGTGACCCGCTCGCCCGGCGCCTGGACCTGCCCGGGATGGCCGGCTTCACCGCGGGCGCGGCGGCCGTCACGTACGCCGTGATCCGGGGCGGCGAGAACGGCTGGACCTCCGCCACCACCCTCGGGCTGCTCGGGCTCGGCGCGGCCGCCTTCGCCGGCTTCGTCCTCGTCGAACTGCGCGGCTCCCACCCGATGCTGGACCTCTCGCTCTTCCGCAGCCCCACCTTCGTCGCGGTCATGGCCGCCGGACTGCTGCTGACCGGCGCCGCGTTCTCGTACCTGATGTACGTCTCCGTGTGGCTCCAGTCCGCCGGGGGGATGAGCCCGGTCGGTGCGGGGCTGGCGCTGCTGCCGATGAGCGCGGCCGGCTTCGTCGTGGCCGCGGGGGCCGGGCGGCTGTTGCACGGGGTCTCGCCGAGGCTGACCATCGGCGGCGGGCTGCTGCTGGTCGGGGTGGGCGCGCTGCTCCAGGCCTGGATGCTGGACGCCGGAGACGGCTGGGCGGCGCTCGTTCCGGGGCTGCTCGTCACCGGGGTCGGCGTGGGCGCGGCGACCCCGGCGCTGGCCGCCACCGCCATGGGGGCCGTGGCCCCGGCGCGGGCGGGGATGGCCGGCGGCGCCCTGAACACGGCGCGGCAGCTCGGCACCGCCCTCGGGATCGCGGTGCTCGGCGCGGTCTTCCACGCGGGGCTGCGGTCGGGGCTCGGCGAGGGCGGCCGGGGGCTGGCGGAGCCGCTCGCCTCCGGCGGGGCGGGGCAGTTGCTCGCGGCCGCGCCCGAGGGGCAGGCCCGCGATGCGCTGGCGGCCCTGGTGGACGCGGCGTTCGCGAGCGCGCTGCGGGGCACCTTCCTCACCTCGGCGCTGATGGGTCTCGCCGGAGCCCTGGCGGTGTTCCTCCTGCTGCGGCCTTCGCCGCGCGCGGCGGCCCCGGTCGTCCCCGCCCCGGCGATCCCCACCCCTGCGGCCCCGGCCGCCGCCCCGGTCACCCGCCCCTGAACCCGTACCCGGACCGGGCCGGGGACGGCCCGGCCTCTTGGGTGAACCACGCACGCCCCCGGGCCGATGAATCGTTCCTGCGGGGGTCCGCGCTCCTACGCTGCCCGCAGATGCCGGGCGGAACCGGTGTCCGCGGACCCGAGGAACGGACTTCCCCCATGCGTCTTCGCACCACCGCCGCCGTGCTCGCCGGCGCCGTCGCGCTCGTGCTGCCCACCGCCGGCCCCTCGCTGGCCGACGGCCACGACGGCCACGACGGGCGGAACCTGGGCCTGCTGCACTACCGGTTCCTCGACGAGGCCGGTCAGGAGCGCACCGGACAGATCCGGCCCGCGGAGAACGACACCTGCTACGTGCTGACGCACACCTCCCGGGACGAGCCCGCCATCGAGATCTGGAACGACACGGAGTCGCTGGCCGTGCTCTTCGACAACCGCGGCTGCAACGGCCACGCGGAGCGGGTGCTGGACCCCGGCGAGCGGGCCCACAACGTGGACGCCGTCTCCGTCTTCTTCAAGCCGACCCGGGAGGGTGGCGACGGCCACCACTGGAACGGCGGCGGCGACGGCGACGACCGCGGCGACTGGAACGGCGGCGGCGGTGACGGTGGCGGCCGCTGGGACTGGAACGGTGGTGGCGGCGGTGAAGGTCGGGGCGACTGGAACGGCGGCGGCGAGGAACTCCTCCGCCGCTTCAGCGGACTCCTGAACCCGCGCCGCTAGCCGAGGTCGTCGCACTCCCGGCCGCCATCCAGCGCACCACGCCCCGACGCCCATGCCGCCCTGGACCAGTCAGGGACGCTGCGCCGCGGGGGCGTTCGGGGGGATCTGCGGCATGGGGCACGTCCGTCACTCGGTGGGTCACCCGAACCCACGGTTGCGTAGGTTCGCTCGTTCCCGGTCTCCCCGTGCGGCGGTGCGCGGGCCCGCGGCGAAGGTCCCCGGCGTCAGGGGCCGTGGTCACGTGCGGCCACGGCCCAATGGGACAGGGCCGCCCGGGGAGGTCTTCCTCCCGGGCGGCCCCGTGTCTATCGGTTCAGCAGGTGCTCATCCGGCCCCGGTGGGGGTCAGAAGGTGAGCTTCCAGCTGTCGATCTTGCCGGTGTCGGCCGACGCGTTGTCGTTGACACGCAGCTTCCACACGCCCTGGGCCACCTCGGAGGAGGCGTTGACCGTGTAGGACTTGATGATGTTGTCCGCGCTGCTGCCGGTGCGGTTGTGCAGGTTGTACACGCTGCCGTCGGGGGCGACCAGGTCGACCTTCAGGTCACCGATCCAGGTGTGGAGGATGTTGACGTCCACCTTCAGCGTGCTCGACGCGTTGCCGGTGCGGTTCACGGTGATCGGCGACTCGACGGTGGAGTTGTCGTTGATCGCGTAGTCCGTGGTGTTCTCGAACACGGTCTGCTGCTGGGTGCCGACCGTCCAGGTGAACGCCGCCGTACCGGTCTGGTTCGCGGAGTCCTTCACCGTCACGTTCACGTTGGACGTGCCCGCGGTGGAGGCCGTACCGGAGATCAGGCCGGTCGAGGCGTTGATCGACAGCCCGGCCGGGAGACCGGTCGCCGAGTAGGTCAGCGCGCCGGCGTTGGTGCTGGTGGCCTGGATCTGGAGGCTCACGGCGCTGCCCGTGACGGTGTTCTGGTTACCGGGGTTGGTGACCGAGACGCCGTTCACGACGCGCGCGCCGACGCCGATGCCCGCCCACGCGTTGGCCGCGTTGTTGTAGGTCGCCGAACCGGCGCCGTACAGGTCGGCCGCCGCCTGCAGGGTGGCCGTACGGGCCGCCGCGTAGTTGGTGTTCGACTTGAACAGACCGGTGGTCAGCGCGCGGAACCAGATCTTCGAGGCGGCGTCACGGCCGATGCCGGTGACCGGCTGGCCGTCGGCGGTCGGCGAGTCGTAGCTCACGCCGTTGATGACCTTGGCGCCGGAGCCCTCGGAGGCCAGGTAGTACCAGTGGTTGGCCGGGCCCGAGGAGTAGTGGACGTCGATGGAGCCGATGCCCGAGTACCACGAGTCCTTGGACGCGCCGTCCTTGCTCGGCTTGTCCATGTAGCGCAGCGGGGTGCCGTCACCGTTGATGTCGATCTTCTCGCCGACGAGGTAGTCGCCGACGTCGGTCGGGTTGTTGGCGTAGAACTCGACCGCGGCCGCCATGATGTCGGACGTGGCCTCGTTCAGACCGCCGGGCTCACCGCTGTAGGTCATGTTGCCGGTGACCGAGGTCAGACCGTGGGTCATCTCGTGCGCGGCCACGTCGGTGGAGGTGAGCGGCTTGGCGTTGCCGTCACCGTCGCCGTAGGTCATGCAGAAGCAGGAGTCGTCCCAGAAGGCGTTCACGTAGTTGTTGCCGTAGTGGACGCGGCTGTACGGGGCGACGCCGTCGTTGCGCAGGCCGTTGCGGCCGTGGACGTTCTTGTAGTAGTCCCACGTGACCGCGGCGCCGTAGTGGGCGTCGGCGGCGGCCGTCTCCAGGTTGGACGCGAGGTTGTTGCCCCAGATGTCGTCCGGACCGGAGAACAGGGTGCCGGTGCCCGAGGTTCCGTGGTTCAGGTTGTACGTCTTGTGGCCGCCGCGCCCGGCGTCGGTCAGGTTGTAGGTGCTGCCCGACTGCGTGGAGCCGAGGTTCACCTGGCCGCTGTACATCGTGTTGCCGGTGCCGGTCTCGATGGCCTGCCACTCGGTGATCTTGGCGCCGGTCTTGGCGTCGGTGATCACGTGGAGCTGGCTCGGGGTGCCGTCGTGCTGGAGGCCGCCGACGACGGTCTCGAACGCGAGGACGGGGGCGCCGTCGGCGGCCCAGACCACCTTGCGGGCGCTCTTGGAGGCCTTGGCCTCCTTGGCGCCGGAGGCGTTGGCGGCGGATATCGCCTGGCCCTCGGCGGCGGCAGCGGCGACCGTGGCGGAGGTGTCCACCTTGATCTCGTGGTTGGTCGCCTTGGTGACCGACTTGGTCACGCCGCCCTTGGCGTGGACCGTGAGGTCACCGCCGAGCACCGGGAGGCCGTCGTAGGTGCGCTCGTAGGTCGTGTGCGTGGTGCCGTCCGCGTCCTTGACCACGTCACGGACGACGAGCTTCTCGCCACTGCCCAGGCCGAGGGCCTTCGCGGCCTGCACCGTGGTCGAGTTGGCGTCGGCCAGGAGCGTCGCACGCTCCGAAGCGCTGAGTTTGGCGGGGGCCGCGCCCGGGTTGGGCTTGGCGGCCGTGCGGGCCTGCGACGCGGTGGCGTCGGCGGATGCGGTACCGGCCTGGATGCCGACGGCGAGCATGGCCGCTGCGGCAACGAGCGCGCCGGCCGCAGTGGCACGCCTCTGGGGGGTGGACCTCAACGCAGACTCCTTCTGCAAGGGGGGTTCCGGACGGCTGGGTGGGCCTCCGGGCAGATCAGGGCTGGTGCGATGAACGGTCGAAGAGTGCCACCCGCAGCACATAATGTCAGGACCGCGTCAAATGATTGGCCAAAAACGGTTCGTTGTTCGAAGAGACATATCCGGTATCCGGACTGTTCACTTTTGCGTGCATGGCGCGGGGTCCGGTATTCGGAGCGCCCGGTACCGCTTGCTAACACTTGGGCAACGGGAGACCGCGTTGCCCGAAACGGCATTTGCCTTACTGGCGTTTGTCGTACTGTTTCTCGGTGCGACGGACGTCCGCTGCCTGGGGAAGTGGTGGACAGTCGCCGCCGTCATTGACCACGTGCCAGGGGGGCCCATGAGGCATGTCCATATTCCTGCGCAAAGGTTGGCCAGGGCTGCCCGGGACACCCTGGTGCCCGCAAGGAGCCTCGGTGACAAGGCCCGTTGGTACCTGCCCGCCGCCCTCGTCGCCGACTTCCTCGGGGCCGCCGTGCCCGTGGGCCTCGTCTTCCACGCGGCCCAGCAGGTACGACCCCTCTACTGCGCCCTCGCCGCCGCGCTCGCGTGGACCGGCGTACAGGCGGTGCGCCGGCGCTACACGGCCCGCGCGCTCGGAGAATCCCGCGGAGTGCTGCCCGTCCTGCACGACTGGCTGATTCTGATCGGGGTCCTGGCCGTGGCCCGTGTGGTCACCGAGGAGGACACGCCCAGGCTGTCCGCACTGGCCGCCCTCGTGCCCGCCCTCCTCATCACCGTCGCCCACCACAAGTTGACCTACCGGCACCTTTCGGCCGCCCGCCGCGAGGCCCAGGCCGTCAGCCGGGTCCTGGTCGTGGGCGAGCCCGACGCCGCCGAGGACGTCATCGCCCACCTCGCCTCGCGCACCGACCACCCGTACGTGGTCGTCGGCGTGGTGGCGGTCGGCGACGGCCCGCTCGGCAGCGGCGTACCCGAGGCCGCCCGACTCGCCGCCGTGATGCCCAAGGCACAGGGCGGCGACTCCGCCGCCGTCCTCGGGGCCGTCCGCAGCCTGGGCGTCGACCTGGTACTGGTGGCGCCGGGCGCGCGGATCGCGGGGGAGCGGCTGCGCCGCGTCGCCTGGGCCCTGCACGACGCCGGACTCGAACTCGCCGTCTTCCCGGGGCTCGTGGAGGTCTCCGTCAAGCGGCTGGAGACCCTGTCCGCGGGCGGACTCGCCGTGCTGCGGGTCGCGCCGCCGGTCAGCCGGGGCGTGCAGACCCTGCTCAAGTCCGCCCTGGACCGGGCGGGCGCCGCCGGCGGGCTGCTGCTGCTCGCCCCGGTCTTCCTCGCGATCGTCCTCGCCATCCGCTTCGGCTCGCCCGGCCCGGCCTTCTACCGCCAGGAGCGCATCGGCCGCGACGGGGCGCCGTTCACCATGTGGAAGTTCCGCACGATGGTCGTGGACGCCGAGGCGCGCAAGGCCGAGCTGTCCGGATCCAACGAGAACGACGGCCTGATGTTCAAGATGCGCCGCGACCCCCGGGTGACCCGTGTGGGTCGGCTGCTGCGCCGTACCTCGATGGACGAACTGCCGCAGCTGATCAACGTGTTGACGGGCCACATGTCGCTGGTCGGCCCGCGCCCGCCGCTGCCGGAGGAGGTGGAGCAGTACGACGAGGTCGAGCTGCGCCGGCTCACCGTGCGGCCCGGGATGACGGGGCTGTGGCAGATCAGCGGGCGGTCGGACCTGTCGTGGGACGAGACGATCCAGCTCGACCTGCAGTACGTCGACAACTGGTCCTTCACCAGCGACGTCGACGTGATGGGTCGTACGCTCCGCGCCGTCGTGGACGGCCGCGGAGCGTACTGAGGGCACCCGGGAGGGATCAGCCGTTCCGCCCGCTGCCGTCGGCCTGCTCCCGCAGCCACCACCGGTAGGTGGCCGCGATGCCGTCGCGCAGCGGGATGCCGGGCTTCCAGCCGAGCGAGGTCAGGCGGCCGACGTCCAGCAGCTTGCGGGGGGTTCCGTCCGGCTTGGACGTGTCCCAGGCGAGGCGGCCCCGGAAGCCGGTCACCTCGGCCACGGTCTCGGCGAGTTCACGGATGGTCAGGTCCTCGCCGCAGCCGATGTTGACGGGCTCGTCGCCGTCGTACGACTCCAACAGCACGGCGCAGGCCGCGGCGAGGTCGTCCACGTGGAGGAACTCCCGGCGCGGGGTGCCGGATCCCCACAGCGTGACCTCCTCGCGGCCCTCGGCCGCGGCCTCGTGGAACCGGCGGATCAGCGCCGGCAGGACGTGCGAGGACTTGAGGTCGAAGTTGTCACCCGGGCCGTAGAGGTTCGTGGGCATGGCCGAGATGTACGAGGCGCCGTACTGCTTGCGGTACGACTGGACCTGGACGATGCCGGCGATCTTCGCGAGGGCGTATGCCTCGTTGGTCGGCTCCAGGGGGCCGGTCAGCAGCGCGTCCTCGTGGATGGGCTGCGGGGCCAGCTTGGGGTAGATGCAGGACGATCCGAGGAACAGCAGCCGCCCGACGCCGGCGGCGTGCGCGCCGGCGATGACGCTGAGCTGGATCCGGAGGTTCTCCTCCAGGAACTGCACCGGATAGGTGCTGTTGGCCATGATCCCGCCGACCTTGGCGGCGGCCAGCACGACGGCGTCCGGGCGGACGTCGTTCAGGTACGCCCCGGTCGAGGCGGCATCGCGCAGGTCGAGTTCGGCGCGGCCGCGGGTGAGTACCTCGTGACCGTCGGCGGTCAGCCGGCGGGCGACCGCGGACCCCACGAGACCGCGGTGCCCCGCGACGAAGACACGGGCGTTCGGGGGCAGAAGAGGCGTACTTGTCATACGGCCGATGATGCCGGCCCGCTCCCGCGGGGGTGGCGGGACGGGTGGGGACGGATGCGGCCTCGCCGGAGTTCGAGGCGCCGGGTGTGGGGCGGAGCCCCACGCGGCGAAGCCGCCAAGGCCGGTTCCGCCGGAGCCGGGTGCGGGCCGGGGCACCCCGCCGCACACCCGGCCCCGCCGGAACCGGCGGCGGCGTGTACGGTACGCATCCAGTCCAGGTTCCGGACAGCGCCGGTCCGGGGGGCGTCGCGCGGGGGCGCGAGCGCCGGGCCACGGGAGCCGTGGGACACGACCGACCGCAACGTACGGCAACGCACCCCAGGGGGACCGCATGGGCAAGACCGCACTGATCACCGGAGTCACCGGGCAGGACGGCTCGTACCTCTCCGAGCTGTTGCTCTCCAAGGGCTACACGGTGCACGGGCTCGTGCGGCGGTCCTCCAGCTTCAACACGGAGCGCATCGACCACATCTACCAGGACCCGCAGACGGCGAACCGCTCCTTCGTCCTGCACCACGCGGACCTCTCCGACGGCGTGGCCCTGGTGAACCTGCTCCGCGAGATACGCCCCGACGAGGTCTACAACCTCGGCGCGCAGTCGCACGTCCGCGTCTCCTTCGACGCCCCGCTCTACACGGGCGACGTGACCGGCCTCGGAGCCCTGCGCCTGCTGGAGGCCATCCGGGCCAGCGGTGTCGACACCCGCATCTACCAGGCCTCTTCCTCCGAGATGTTCGGCGCGACCCCGCCCCCGCAGAACGAGGGGACCCCGTTCCACCCTCGCAGCCCCTACGGTGCCGCGAAGGTGTTCGCGTACTGGACCACCGTCAACTACCGCGAGGCGTACGACATGTTCGCCGTCAACGGGATCCTCTTCAACCACGAGTCCCCGCGCCGCGGCGAGACCTTCGTGACGCGCAAGATCACCCGCGCGGTCGCCCGGATCAAGGCCGGTCTCCAGGAGAAGCTCTACCTCGGCAACCTCGACGCCGTCCGCGACTGGGGCTACGCCCCCGAGTACGTGGACGCCATGTGGCGGATGCTCCAGCAGGACGAGCCGACCGACTACGTGGTCGCCACCGGAGTGGCCGCCACCGTCCGCGAGTTCGTCGAGGCGTCCTTCGGTCACGCCGGCCTCGACTGGAACGAGCACGTGCGCTACGACCCCAAGTACGAGCGCCCCAGCGAGGTCGACGCGCTCATCGGCGACGCCTCCAAGGCCGAGTCGCTGCTCGGCTGGAAGCCGACGGTGCTCGTCGCCGAACTGGCCCGGATCATGGTCGACGCCGACATCCGCCAGGTCGAGGACCAACTGGCGGGTGCGACGGTCCGCATCGACCGCTGAGGACTTGTATATTTCGCCTACGATTTGCCGTGTCCCGGTCAGTCCGCCAGGTACGACCGGGTCAAACCTGCCGTATGTCCGTCGTGCGCACCGTCCAAGTGGAACCTGTTGATTCCAAGTTGGTAGCAATGGGTCGAGCGAGGTGACCGGGCCCTTCGTGAGCCCTAGTCTGCGCAGATACATATGGCTGTTCGGATAGTTCCAGCCATCAAACCGGGCAACTCGCCCTGGGGGGCTCATGCGTAGATCCAGAGGGCTGACTGCTGCCCTCGTCCTGTCACTGGCCGGCGCCGGCACGGGCATAGGCCTGGTGCTGATGCCCGAGGCGTCCGCCATCACGCCTCCGGTCGCGTTCACCGCCGACGAACTGCCCACCTGGCAGACGAACGGCGTGGTCTGGGCGATGGCCCAGGCGAACGGCACCGTCTTCGCCGGTGGCACCTTCTCCGCCGTGCGCCCGCCCGAGGGCACCGCCGGCGCCGAGCAGGAGGCCGTGAACTTCGTCGCGCTCGACGCCGCGACGGGCAACCCCACCTCCTGCAAGCTGGCCTTCACCATCGGCGAGGGCACCGCCACGGTGCGCACGCTGGTCGTGTCGAAGGACAAGAAGACCCTCTACGCGGGCGGTTCCTTCGGCGCGGTCAACGGCACCCCGGTGTCCAGCCTCGCCGCGATCGACATCGCGAGCTGCACCCCCAAGGCCTCGTTCCACCCGAGCTTCCCCGCCACCGTGCGCGCGCTCGCCGTGACCGACGACACCCTGTACACGGGTGGCGACTTCAACACCGTCGAGGGCCAGACCCGCGAGCGGTTCGCCGCGGTCGACGCCGGCACCGGAGCGCTCAAGCCGTTCGTCGCCAACGTCGACGAGCCGGGCCGCGCCGTCGAGGTCACCCCCGACGGCAAGAGCGTGCTGCTCGGCGGCGACTTCTTCACCGTCAACGGGAAGACCAGCCACGCCCTGGCCGTGGTCGACTCCGGCACGGGCGCGGTCAAGAAGACCTACACCAACATCCCGTCGAACTCCGTCGTCAAGGACATCGCCACCGACGACAACGGCGGCTTCTACACGGGCAACGAGGGTTCCGGCGGCGGCGTCTTCGACGGCCGCATCGCCCTGAACCTCAGCGACTTCAACGAGAAGTGGCGCGACCGCTGCCTCGGCGCGACCCAGTTCGTGCTGCCGTACGAGGGCGTCCTGTACAGCTCCTCGCACGCGCACAACTGCACCACCGAGCAGGAGTTCCCCGACGGCAAGCGCAACTTCCTCCTGGCCCAGAAGACCAACTGGGAAGGCGCCGCCCCCGCGCCCGTCGACGGCTTCGTGCGCAGCCCCGGCAAGCTCGGCTGGCACCCCACGGCCAACGACGGCATGGACGGCACCGAGGGCATCGGCCCGCGCGTCATGGCCGTGGCCGAGAAGAACGACGTGAAGTACATGTGGGTCGGCGGTGAGTTCACCCTCATCAACGGCAAGACCCAGTGGGGTCTGACCCGCTTCGCCTCCACCGGCGACCGCGGCGCGCCGACCACCCCGGTGGCCAGTGCCGGCAGCGTCAAGCCCGGCGAGGCCCAGGTCCGCTGGCGCACCAGCTACGACTCGGACGACAGCAAGCTGACGTACCGCATCTACCGCAACGGTTCGACCACGCCGATCGCCACCGTCGCCGCGGACTCCCTGGAGTGGGAGCGTCCCCAGGCCTCCTGGAACGACACCACGGTCAAGGGTGGCCAGACGTACACCTACCGCGTGACCGCCACCGACGGCGCGGGCAACACCAGCGCCCTGTCGGCCACCACCTCGGTGACCGTCCCGACCGGGGTCCAGGGTTACCCGAACCAGGTCCGCGCGGACGGCGCCCAGCTGTACTGGCGCTACGACGACTCGGTCAGCCCGTACGTCGCCGACTCCTCCGTCGGCGGCAACATGAGCGGTCTCCAGCTCAACGCGCCGACCCTGCGCCAGTCGCCCGGCGCCGTCTCGGGGGCCAGTACCGCGATGGCCTTCAACGGCACCAGCCAGCAGGTGTACGGCGACCGCCGCCAGACGCTCGGCAACGCCTACACCATCGAGACCTGGTTCAAGACGAACACCACCCGCGGCGGCAAGCTGGTCGGCTTCGGCAGCAACCAGAGCCGCAACAGCGACACGTACGACAAGCACATCTACATGACCAACACGGGTCGTCTGGTCTTCGGCGTGTACAGCGGCAGCACCAAGACGATCACCACCGGTCTGTTCGAGACGTACAACGACAACAAGTGGCACCACGTGGTCGCCACCCAGGGCCCGGCCGGCATGGCCCTGTACGTCGACGGTCAGAACAAGGGCACGCTCAACGTCACCACCTCGACGTCCTACGCGGGCTACTGGCACGTGGGCGGCGACAACCTCGCCAACTGGCCGAACCGCCCGACGAGCAACTTCTTCGCCGGGCAGCTCGACGAGACGGCCGTGTACCCGTCGGCGCTCACCCAGGCCCAGGTCAAGAACCACTTCGACCTGGCCGGCGCCCCGACCGACACCGTCTCCACGGTGAAGGCGTCCGAGGACACCTACATCAACCAGGGCGCCCCGAGCACCGCCTACGGCACGTCCACCTCGCTCGCGGTGCGCGGCACCTCGGCGTACGAGACGTACCTGCGCTTCACCCTGCCGGCCGCCCCGGCCGGTCAGGTCCTGAAGTCGGCGTCCCTCCAGTTCAAGACCACGACGCAGACGGGCGCCGGCACCGCCGACAAGGTGTCCGTGGTCCCGGTCACCGGTACCTGGAGCGGCGGGGGCACCACCTTCAACACCAAGCCGACGCTGGGCACCACCCCGCTCGGCAGCATCGCGAGCGTGCCGGACGGCTCGGCCGTCCAGAACGTCCCGCTCGACACCGCCGCGCTCTCGGCCGCGCTGGGCGGCAGCTACAGCATGGGCCTGACCAGCACGGGCACCGACCCGCTGTGGCTCTGGTCCTCGGAGTCCACCGCGGCGGAGGGCGCCCCGCAGCTGGTGCTCACCTTCGGCGCGAAGTAGCCGTGGCAGCGGGGCCCGGCCGGTGCGGCCGGGCCCCGCAGCCCCCTTCAGCAAGCACGCAAGCACGCAAGCACGCAAGCACGCACGTACGGGAGCCATCCGATGTACCGACGCCCCGCAGCGGTCGCTGTCCTGCTGGCCGCGGCCCTGACGCTGACCGCCTGCAGCTCGGACGGCGGCAAGGCCGACTCCGGCGCGGACGCCAAGGCGAAGCCCCCGGCCTCCTCGGCGGTCCCCGACCCGGCGGACACCCCCGCCCCGTCGAACGACCCCAACGCGAAGCCGACGGGCCCGGTCGTGCCCGACGCGAAGCTCACCCCGAAGACGGGCACCTTCACCGCGCAGGAGAAGCAGTACCTGAGCGGACGCGTCCCGGACAAGATGGACCCGGCGGCCGTCCTCCAGGGGGGCCACGAGGCCTGCCAGCGGGTCGAGCGCACGGCGAAGCACGACAAGGACGCGGCGACCGGGTCGATCATCGCCGGGGAGATCCCGGGTGCGAAGGACGCGATCCCGCTGCTGTGCCCGGAGCAGAAGCCGATCCTGGCGGCGGCCGAGAAGGGCTTCCCGGACGGCACCCGCCAGTCGCCCGCGGCGGGCAACTACCGCGCGCTGACCCAGGCCGCCACCTGCAAGTGGGAGGCGAAGGGCAAGGACGGCACGACGCTGGCCGCGGGCCCCGAGACCGCCCCGAAGCCGGGCGACAAGATCACGGCCAACATCCCCGCCGGCACGACGGAGTTCAACTCCACGGGCTGCTACGCCTGGATCCCGGCGTAACGCGGCGAAAGGACCCGGGGCTCCGCCCCGGACCCCGCGCCCCAAAACCCCCCCGGGGGGGGGGGGGGCCCGGGCGCGCCGCCACTGCGCCCCCCCCCACCCAGCGGAAACCCCCGCCGGGATATCACCCAAGCCCAAAC
>NZ_JBIARJ010000014.1:161434-248880 GCF_042889825.1 Streptomyces sp. NPDC002467
CGGGTGGTCCCGCCCGGCAGCCTCTCGGGGTGGGGGGTGGTGCTGACGGGTGCGGCGTTCCCCGTCGCGGGCGGGCGGTTTTTGGGCCGCGGGGGAGCGGCTCCGCGCAGCGGGGGGCCTAGCGGCGGACGGCCGCCTCGTACACCGGCAGCAGCGTGTCCAGGACGGCGTCCATCGAGAAGGACTCCGACGCCAACTTGCGCGCAGCGCCCGACGCAGCCGAGTTGACCGCCGGGTCCAGCAGCGACAGGACCGCCGCGGAGACCCCCGCCGCCCCCGGGTCCACGACCCGCCCCGCCCCCGCCGCCCCCACATCCCGCGCCAGCCCGTTCGACCGCGTCACGACCACCGGCACGCCCACCGCAAGCGCCTCCAGCACCGACATCGGGAACGGCTCGTCCACCGACGGCAGCACGTAGACGTGCGCCCGCCGCAGTTCCTCCTGCACCCCCTCGGCGGAGAGCGCCCCCGGCACCGTGAACCGATCGGACAGGCCGAGCGCGGTGATCCGCGCGCGGACGGCCGCCAACTCGCCCTCGTCCGGACCCGCCACCACGAAATGCGCGTCCGGACGCACGGCCAGCACCGCCGGCGCCGCGTCCACGAAGTCCACCGGCCGCTTGCGGGCCTGCAACCGCGCCGAGTACAGGATCCGCGGCGGACCGCCCGGTGCCGGCCGCTCCTCCTGCGCCGGGGTCCCGTTCACCAGCCGTACGGCCCGTCCCAGCGGCGGCGCGCCGACGACCGCGTCCAGGCCCTCCCGTTCGTGCGGGGTCAGGTACAGCACGGAGTCCGCGCCGCGCAGCACCCGGCGTACCGCGACCGCGTCCAGCACCTTCGCCAGCAGCTTCTCGCTCGGGTCGACCATCCCGTGGGTCTGCAGCACCAGGGGCCTGCCCGCCCGCAGCGCCGCCAGCGCCACCGGCAGGGTCACCAGGTCCCGCGCGAGGTGTACGTGGACCACGTCGGCCTCCCGCACCAGACGCCCGGCCGAGGCCAGCAGCGCGGGCGAGGTCATCCCGCTGAAGCCGAGGGGCAGGAACCTGCGGGCCGGGAACAGCCTCGCGGGCACCCCCTCCACGGAATCGGGCCACGGCTCGCCGAAGCCCTCGCCGAGCGCCAGCAACCGCGCCTCGTGGCCGCGGGCCCGCAGCCCCTTGGCCAGGTTCAGCGCGACCCGGACCGGCCCGCCGAAGGCGTGCGACGGTGAGTGCAGGGTGACGGCGTGCAGGACTCGCAGACCACGGGTGCTCACTTCGGCTCCTCCACCGGGCGGCGCCGCCCGTCCTGGGTCTGCAGGGTCAGCTCCGGCAGGTCCCGGTGCACGACCGAGCCCGCGCCCGCGACCGCGCAGCGGCCCACGGTCACCCCGGCCAGCACGGTCGCCCGTACCGCGACCCAGGCGCCGTCCTCGACGGCGATGGGCGCGTTGCGGTAGCGGAAGTCGGCGGCCCGGTGGTCGTGCGAGCCGGTGCACAGCATCGCCTCCTGCGAGAGGCACACGTTCGCGCCGATCGTCACCGGCTCCAGGTTCAGCAGCCAGGCGCCCTCGCCGATCCAGGTGTGGTCCCCGACGGTGAGCTTCCACGGCCACAGCACCCGCACCCGGTGCCGGATCAACACGCCCTCGCCGATCGTCGCCCCGAAGGCCCGCAGCAGCGAGACCCGCAGCCGCGCCGGGCAGAACCAGCTCATGAACAGCGTGTTCATCACCGCGAACCAGAGCGCCTGCGTCAGCAGCCCGCGCCCCTTGTCGTATCCGGCCAGCGTGAAGGAAGGAAGGTCACGCAACTGAAGCCCCGATCGTGTCCGCCCCCGAACTCCGTCCGGGGGGACCCCGCCGGCGCCTCCCCTGACGCCGCGCGCTCAGACTAGACTGCGCGCGGACCAGGCACATGGGGTGGGGGCGGCAGTGGCAACGGACATACGCAAGCCCCCGATCGCGCCCCGACCGCCGAGCGCGTTCGAGGACGAGTCGCAGTGGGGCAGGGTCACCACCCCGCGCACCCTGCTCTCCCGCGCCCTCTCGGTGCCCCTCGCCCTCGGGTTCACCGTCTTCCTGCCGCTCTTCGTCGCCGTGCAGGACGGCGACGGCCGGCGCGACGCGGCCTTCTGGCTCCAACTCCTGCTCACCATGTACGCGGGAGCCCGGCTCTCCGCGATGGTGCTGACCAGCCGCCGCAAGCTGCTCCAGGGCTCCTTCTGGCTGTTCGTCTACATGGCCATGGGCGTGGCGCCGCTCGCGCAGGCCGTCCTCGGCAGGGTGCCGACCCCCGTCGTCGGCCCCCGCTCCGACCTGGCCGTCGCCATCGGGCTGGTGCTGCTCGGCTGCCTCGCCTTCGACGTGGGCGCCCTGCTGGCCCGGCACCGACCGGCCGGCCGCGCGGGCGGCTCCCAGAAGGAGTCGCGACCGGTCATGGCGCACCGGCGGCGCCTCCAACTGCTCACCGTCATCTCCTTCTTGTGCAGCGCCGCCTTCATCGTGAAGCTCGGCGGCCCGGCCGTCTTCTTCTCCAGCCGCCAGGAGATCATCGCGGGCATCGAGGAGGCGGGCATCTCCGACGGCGACGGCCAGGCCGGACAGGCGCTGCTGCGCGGCTTCGGCACCGTACCGGCGCTGCTCGCGCTGCTCCTCTACACGCGCTGGCTGATCACCTCGAAGTTCGCCCGCCGCAAGGTGTCGGTCATCGTCACCTGGGGGGCGCTCGCCGTCCTCAACCTGGTGGTCAACAACCCGATCTCGAACCCGCGCTACTGGTTCCTGACGGTCATGTTCGCGCTGCTGTTCACCGTCTTCCCGGTGAGCGCCGCGATGTACCGGGTGGCGCTGTCGATGGCGGTGGTCGTCGCCCTGCTCGTCTTCCCCTTCGCGGACCGCTTCCGCTACGACGAGAAGAACTACAAGCCGGTCGAGACCACGTCCTTCCTGGAGCCGATGGCCCTCAAGGACTACGACCAGATCGGCATGTTCGCCAACACCATCACCTTCTCCGACTCCGGCCCCGGCCACTTCTACGGACGCCAGCTCGCGGGATCGGTGTTCTTCGCGGTGCCGCGCGCGGTGTGGCCGGGCAAGCCGCGCGACACCGGCGTGATGGTCGGCCAGTGGATGGGCACGGTCAACACGAACCTCTCCTCCCCGATCTGGGCGGAACTCTGGCTCGACTTCGGCCCGCTGGGCATGGGGGCGGGACTGCTCGGCATCGGGTACGCCTCCGCCCGTGTGGACCGCCGGTACGCCAAGCGCGCCACCCGAAGGTCCCCGCCGGGCAGCCTGATCTCGGTGGTGGTTCCGCTCGTGGCGGGGTATTCCTTCATCCTGCTGCGCGGGCCGCTGCTCCAGGCGTCGGGCCGGGTCGCCATCGCGGCGATGTGCCTCGCCCTGGTGGCCACGTACCGGCAGGACAGGGCCACGACACTGCGCTGACCGACCGCACGCGCGGTCGCGCGCAATCGACGGAAGGCGGATCGCATGTCCTCACCGGTCACCCTCGCGGTCGTCGGCGCCGGAGACCGGGGCACCGGTTACGCGCGCTGGGCCCTGGCCCACCCGGACCGGGCACGGGTCGTCGCGGTGGCCGAGCCGCGCGCGATCCGGCGGGACCGCCTCGCCGCCGACCACGGCCTGGACGCCGGCGCGGTCGTGGACGACTGGCGGGAGCTGGCCGCCCGCGGCCGGATCGCGGACGCGGTCCTGATCTGCACCCTGGACCGGGACCACCTCGAACCGGCCCTGGCCTTCGCCGGACTCGGCTGCCACATCCTGCTGGAGAAGCCGATGGCGCCCACCGAGGAGGAGTGCCGGCGGATCGTGGCGGCGGTCGAGCGGGCCGGGGTGACCCTCGCGGTCGGCCACGTCCTGCGCTACACGCCCTACACGCGGGCGCTGAAGGCCGTCGTCGACTCCGGCCGGATCGGGGAGGTCGTCAGCGTCCAGCACCTGGAGCCGGTCGGTTTCTGGCACCAGGCCCATTCGTTCGTACGGGGCAACTGGCGGCGCGAGGACGAGGCCACGAGCATGCTGATGGCCAAGTCCTGCCACGACCTGGACTGGCTCCAGTACGTGCTCGGGCAGCCGCCGGTCCGCGTCGCCGGCTTCGGCCGCCTCTCGCACTTCCGGCCCGAGAACAAGCCGGCGGGCGCCGCGGACCGCTGTCTGGACTGCGCGGTGGAGACGACGTGCGCGTACTCCGCCAAGCGCGAGTACGGAGACCGGCTCGCCCGCGGCGAGCGCGGCTGGCCGCTGCGCGTGGTGGTCGACGAGTTCACCCCGCGGGCCCTGGAGACGGCCCTGCGCGAGGGCCCGTACGGGCGGTGCGTGTACGCCTGCGACAACGACGTGGTGGACCACCAGGTGGTGGCCATGGAGTTCGCCTCCGGAGCCACGGCCACCTTCACGATGACGGCCTTCACCGAATCGGCGGACCGCCACACCCGTGTCTTCGGCACCCGGGGCGAACTGCGCGGCGACGGGCGGAGCCTGACCCTCTACGACTTCCTCACGCGCGCGGAGGAGTCGATCGACCTCGCCGCCCAAGGGGCGGCGGACGCCGAGGGCGGCCACGGGGGCGGCGACTGCGGACTGATGGACGCCTTCGTCTCCGCCGTCGCCTGCGGAGACCCGACCCTGGTCAAGTCCGGCCCCCGGGAATCCCTGACCAGCCACCTGACGGTCCTGGCCGCCGAACGAGCCCGGCTGGCGGGCACCGTGGAAACCGTCTAGGCGGCGAGAGCGGGGGCGGGCTCCGGCCGCAGACGCCCGACCCGCAGCCAGCCGGCGGTCGCCTTCGCCGCCGAGCCGGCCGCCAGCCCCCACGCCGCGCCCGCGACGCCCCACAGCGCGTAGCCGCCCAGCAGCAGGGCCACCGCCAGCAGGGAGTAGACCACCTGGAGCGACAGCGTGGCCTTCGGGGCGAGCACGCGCAGGGTGAGCAGCGCACAGGTGCCGAGGCCCATCACCGCGTACTGCGCCCCGGTCGCCGGGAGCAGTGCGGACGCCGCCGCCCAGGTGTCGCCGAGCAGCGAGGAGCCCACCCGATCGGGCAGCGCGTACAGCACGGCCCCCCAGCCCGCGCCGACCGCGGCCAGCGCCAGGCCGAGCAGGGCCGTGGCCCGGACGGTGGCCCGCTTGCCGCGCAGCCGCCCCAGGAACGGGGGCGCGAAGGCGTTCGCGGAGTTGAACAGGACGTTGAGCGGCCCGAAGAGGGTGGTGGCGCCCCGCAGCGCGCCGACGGCGAGGGGGGTCGCGAAGACGCCGAGGCCCAGGACGGCCAGCTGGCTGGAGCCGTTGCCCACCGCGAACTCGACCACGAACCGCTGCCCGAGGTGACCGCGCCGCAGGTAGGGCCGCAGGTCCGCGCGCCGCCCGCGTACGAAGGGCCGCAGCAGGAACAGTCCGAGCGCCAGCGCGGGCAGCGCGGATACGCCCCACACCAGCACCAGCCGGCTCGCGGAGGCCCCTTCGGGCTGGACGGCCAGCGCCGCGACCACGCACACCAGCCGCAGCGCGTCGGCGGCCAGCGCCCGCTCGGGCGTGCGCAGCGCGGAGAAGCAGTACCGCAGCCCGTCCTGGAGCAGCACCAGCGGCAGTACGAGGCCCAGCGCGAGGAAGGCCCGCCCGGTGGCCCCCGGCAGTACGAGGCCCACGAGCGCGAGCACGGCGCCCACGGCGGCCGACGCGGCCCCGGTGAAGCCGGCGGCCGACCGGGCGAGTCCGCCGACCCGGTCGCCCTTCTCCAGGACCAGGCTCTGGCCGACGTAGGCCATGTTCAGCCCGAGGAGCACGCTGAAGGTGACGTAGACCATCGAGAAGTCGGCGAAACCGGAGGCCGAGGACAGCCTGGCGGCCAGCACCAGCACCAGGATGTTCGTGGCGCTGGAGGCCGCCTGGTCCAGGACCGACGCGATCGCCGCGAGGCCGCGCCGGCTCACCGCCGGCCCGGGCGGACCGTACGCAGGGCGACCGTGTCCGTACCGTCGCCCGGGATGTGCTGCTCGGGCTCGTCGACCTCGTAGCGCAGAGCCTGGGGCTGCGGCGCGGCGGGCGCGGCCGGTTCGGCCGCGGCGGACCGGCCGCGGTCCTTGCCGCGGCCGCGCTTCTCGCCGGGCAGCGGCGCGTGCAGCACCGCGCCGAGGACGGTGCCGCCGGCGCCGCTGATGAGTTCGCGGATCCGGGACAGGTCGGAGCGGTGGACGGCGCGCGGGTCGCAGACGACGAGGACGCCGTCGACGCGGTCCACGAGGGCGAGCGCGTCGGCGTAGGAGAGCACCGGAGGGGCGAGCACGACGACGGTGGCGTTGGGGGAGTCGGCCTCGGAGATCAGCCGGGTGGCGCGCGACGAGGTCAGCGAGCGCGCGACGTTGCGCACCGGACGACCCGGGATCAGGTCGAAGGCGCCGGACTCACCGGCGTCCACGACCAGCTGGCGCCCGTCGGGCCACTCCGTGTCCCCGTGCTGCGCGGGGGACTTCCCGGCGCCCGGGCCGCCCGAGCCCTGGCTCCAGCGCGGCCGGCCGCCCGCGTCGGTGGGCAGCTGGCTGGCCAGCAGGGGGGTGCGCAGGTCGGCCTCGATGAGCAGGACGTCCTTGCCGGTCTCCGCGAAGGACGCGGCGAGGTTCACGGCCACCGCGGCGGCCGTCTCGCTGCTGCCGCGCGGGGCGACGACGAGCAGCCGGCGCCGGTCGGCGAAGCGGGCGTCGTAGGCCAGCCGGAAGGCGACCGAGCGGTACTCCTCGGCGAGCTTGGGATCGGCCTCGCCCGCGGCGAGCAGCGGCCCGCCACCTGTCCGGTCCCGGGGCAGGTAGCCGAGCACGGGGGCCCGCAGGGAGCGGGCCACGTCGCCCTCGGAGCGCGGCGCCGGGTCGAAGACGAGCCGGACCCAGGCGGCCAGCAGACCGAGCGCCAGGCCCACGGCCGCGCCGAGCGCGAGCGACATCACGATGCCGGGGCCGTCGGAGCCGGGGGGCGCGGTCGCCGCGCTCGTGACGCGGCCCGGGGTCATGTCGAGGGCCTGGAGCTTGGTGATGTTGCTGTTGAGGGTGTTGACCTTGCCCTGGAGGTCGGTCTTGGACGCGTACGCGGCGTCGCGCGCGGCGCCCGCCGGCATCGTGTTGACCTGCTTGACGAGTTCGTCGAGCTGCTTGGCGACCGGGTCGCGCTGCTCCTGGTAGCTCTTGACCATCTTGTCGCGGGTGACGTCGAGGGCTTCCTGCCGCTTGGTCAGGTACGCCTCCGTCATCACGTTGGCCCGCTTGGCGGCCTCCTGGGGGGAGGATGCGGTGTAGGTGAAGCGGAGCACCATCGTCTGCGGCGGGTTGGTCACCTGCAGGCCGCCGCGCAGGGCCGCGAAGCCGGAGGGGCCGACGCCGAGCTTCTTCGCCGCCTCGTTGGCTATGGAGGAGCTGAGCGCGACCTGGCGCTCCGAGCCGATGTTGATCGCCTTGTCGGGGGCGAGGCTCGGGTTGAACGGGTCGTCGGTGGGCGCGCGCAGCACCACGTCGGCGGTCGCGACGTAGGTGTCGGCCGTGGAGACTCCGAGGTAGACACCGCCCAGCAGTCCGATGCCGATGCCCGCCCCGATGAGTCGGCGGTAGCGCAGGAGCTGTCGGAACTGGTCCCGGAGGAGGTCGGGTTCGTCCTCCGCCGGGGCCGCCGCAGGGCGGTTCGTCTCGATCACGGCCGGGGACCCCCAAGTGCTTCGTCCATCAATGCGTCGATCCGGGCCAGGCCCGCTTCACGGCTCAGGTGGGCCGCCACGTGGCGCGGTCCGGCCGCCCCCAGCGCGTCCGCCCCGTCCGGGTCCTCCGCGAGGATCCGGACGGCCTTCAGCAGGGCCTCCGGGTCCTCCGGCGGTACGAGCACCCCCGCGCCCGAGCGTTCCACTTCCTGGGCCGTTCCGCCCTCCGCCGCCACGGAGGCGACGACGGGCCGTCCGGCCTGGAAGTAGGAGGTGAGTTTCGACGGCACGCTCATGTCCAGTACGGCGGCGTGCTGCGTGACCGCGAGCACGTCCGCCGCCGCGAGGATATCGGGGAACTCGCCGTCGGCGGCAGGGGGGATGATGTCGAGATTGGGGACGTCGGCCGCGAGCTCGGCGAGCGCCGAACGCTGGCTGCCGTCGCCCATCAGGACGAAACGGACGCCCGGATCGAGGCGGGCCGCGCCCACCAGGACTTCGAGCCCCTGCTTGAGCCCCATGTTCCCGGAGTGCAGGACCACGGTCTGTCCGGGGGCCCAGCCCAGGTGGTGGCGGGTCTCGTCGCGCGGCTTGGACGGCTGCGCCACGTGCGACCAGTTGGGGACCAGGCGGATCTTCGCCGGGTCCACGCCCATGCCGACGACCCGGTCCACGAAGGTCTCGTGGATGACGCCGACGAGCGTGGCCCGCTTGAGGGCGTACGCCTCGGCACGGCCCGCGATGGCGGCCGCCTTGTCGCCGCCGCTGATCCCGCTCTGCGCGGCGGCCGCGCCCATCAGGTCCTGGACGACCGGGACGTACGGCACCTTCCAGCGGGCCGCGAGCCGCGCGGCGAGCACCCCGCCGGCCAGGCTGGGCATCTGGGCGAGGACCGCGTCCGGCTTCGGCATCCGGGGCGGGGCCACGGCGCCGTGCAGCAGAATCGATCCTTCGAACAGGGCCCGCCTGACGGCGGTCTGACGTGGCGGCACCGTGTGCGCGCGCCGGTGCACAGTGACCCCCGCGCGCCGTTCCGTGCGCTGGAGCGCCCCCTGGTACTCCGGCTCGACCGACCAGGCCGGGTAGTGTGGCATGCCGGCCAGGACGTGGGTCTCGTGGCCGAGATCCGCCCAGTGCTCCGCGATCTGGGTGGCGTACGGCCCAATCCCCGCGTGCTCGGGAGCGTAATTCGTGGAAACCAGCAGCAGGCGCCGGTTGCCGGATCTCGACACTGAACGTTCCTTCCGCCCCTGGATGATGCGCAGGCCACCCTATTCGTTCACCCGCGTGGTACGGAACGTGCACGCTATTGTCTGCTAATCCGCCGCGCCGGGGGGCGCGGCCCTGGGGGTAAGAGATGACGGAGCGGGAAATGTCGGACTTTGGCGCGCCCGCGCGGCGAGACCACGCCAGGCCCTACCGAGTCGGATACGCACCAGGTGCCTACGACCTGTTCCACATAGGGCACCTCAACATCCTTCGGCACGCCCGCAGTCAGTGCGACTACCTGGTGGCCGGAGTGGTGTCCGACGAGATGGCCGAACTCGCCAAGGGACGGCGGCCGATGATCCCGCTCGTCGAACGGCTGGAGATCGTCCGCAGCGTGAAGTACGTGGACGCCGCCTTCGTGGAGACCGTCCCGGACAAGGTGGAGACCTGGAAGCAGGTCCGGTTCGACGTCATCTTCAAGGGCGACGACTGGCGGGGGACGCCCAAGGGCGACAAGTTGGAACAGGACTTCGCCGCCCACGGCGTCGACGTCGTCTACTTCCCCTACACGGTGCACACGTCGAGCACCCAGCTGCGCCGGGCGCTGGACGCGCTCGCCGAAGCCCCCGGCGCCCCGGGCCAGCTCACCGCCGAACTGCGCTGAGCTCCCGGAACCACTTCGTGAGGAACGCCACCAGGAACAGCGCGGCGACCGCACCGAACGCCGCGTAGGCCAGGGCGAACAGCTCGCCGCCGCCGAGCAGCAGGAAGACCAGGCAGAACACGCCGTAGTCCACGGGCAGCAACGCCACCGCGCGCAGCGTCGACGGCGCCTCGGCGGGGCTCCCGGGGGCCGGCCCGGGCTTCAGCTTCTCGGTCAGCAGACCGCCGAAGAAGGTCACCACGGCGGCGAGTTGGAAGCCCAGCGGAACCAGCAACCAACCGTCGGATCCCGTCCCGTACGCGTCCGGAAAACGGTAGAAGGCGATCAGTACGCAGGCGTGCAGCGCGGTGAGTTTGGCGGCGTCCACGACGTGGTCGAGCCACTCGCCCGCCGCACTGCCACCCCCGCGCAGCCGCGCGAGCTGCCCGTCGGCGGAGTCGAAGGCGAACCCGAGGGCGAGGGCCGCCCACACGGCGAGCCCCAGCCACCACGACGGCGCGGCCACGGCGACCAGGGCCACGGCGGCGAAACTGAGGGCGGCGCTGATCAACGTCACCTGGTTCGGGGTGAGCCCGAGCGCGTAGGACCCGGCCGCCAGGTACCGTCCCACGGGACGGTTGACGAACCGCGAGTAGAGCGACACCCCCTTCGCCGACTTCTGCGCCCCGCGCAGCTCCCGCAGCGCGGTTCCGACTCTGCCCATCCGGCGACCCCCTCGGTGACGATGCCGTTCGAACACATCATCGCAGGGCCGTGCGAGGGCCCTTTCAGCCGGCGGCTCCACCTGGCCGGAAGCCGCCGACCCGGAGCACGACCACCGAGCGGGCCGGGACCGTCACCGTCTCCCCGCCCCGGTGCCGGGTGCCCGGCGGCTCGGCCTGGTCCTCCCGGGAGGTGTCGAGGACGACCTCGTACGCGTCCGCCCACGGAGCCCCCGGCAACACCCACGGCACCGGCCGGTCCCCGGTGTGCAGCAGGACCAGGAAGCTGTCGTCCGTCACCTGACGGCCCCGATCGTCACGGCCCGGGATGTCCCGCCCCGACAGGTACATCCCGAGCGCGGCGGCCGGCGCGTACCAGTCCCGCTCGGTCATCTCCACCCCCGCCGGCGTGAACCAGGCCAGGTCCCGCAGCCCGTCCGCGCCCTGCGGCCGCCCCGAGAAGAACGCCCGCCGCCGCAGCACCGGATGCGCCTGCCGCAGCGCGACCAGCCGCGACGCCAGCGCGAACAGCGACTGCCAGGCCGGATCCTCCAGCAGCGACCAGTCCACCCACCCCGTCTCGTTGTCCTGGCAGTACGCGTTGTTGTTGCCGCCCTGCGTACGCCCGAACTCGTCCCCCGCCACCAGCATCGGCACCCCCGTGGACAGCAGGAGCGTCGTCAGGAGGTTCCGCAGCTGACGGCGGCGCAGCGCACCGATCCGGGGGTCGACGCCCTCTGCGGGCTCCCCCTCCACCCCGCAGTTCCACGACCGGTTGTCGTGCGTCCCGTCCCGGTTGTCCTCCCCGTTGGCCTGGTTGTGCTTGCGCTCGTACGACACCAGGTCCCGCAGCGTGAAACCGTCGTGCGCGGTCACGAAGTTGACCGAGGCGTACGGCCTGCGCCCGCCCCACGCGTACAGGTCGCTCGACCCCGAAAGCCGGTACCCCAGGTCCCGTACGTCGGGCAGCGCGCCCCGCCAGAAGTCCCGCACGGCGTCCCGGTAGCGGTCGTTCCACTCCGTCCACAGCGGCGGGAACGCCCCCACCTGGTACCCGCCCGAGCCCACGTCCCACGGCTCGGCGATCAGCTTCACCCGCCGCAGCACCGGGTCCTGGGCGATCACCGCGAGGAACGGCGACAGCATGTCCACGTCGTGCATCGAGCGGGCCAGCGCCGCGGCCAGGTCGAAGCGGAAGCCGTCCACCCCCATTTCCGTGACCCAGTAGCGCAGCGAGTCCGTGATCAGCCGCAGTACGTGCGGCCGGCCCGCGTGCAGGGTGTTCCCGCAGCCCGTGTAGTCGGAGTACCGCCGCTGGTCGGACTGGAGCCGGTAGTAGCCGCGATTGTCGACCCCGCGCAGCGACAGCGTCGGACCGAGCTCGCCCGCCTCCGCCGTGTGGTTGTAGACCACGTCGAGGATCACCTCGATCCCCGCCGCGTGCAGGGCCTTCACCATCCGCTTGAACTCCCCGACCTGCTGCCCGGCCGTGCCGCTCGCGGAGTAGCCCGCGTGCGGCGCGAAATAGCCGATCGAGTTGTAGCCCCAGTAGTTGCGCAGGCCCCGCCGCAGCAGGTGGTCCTCGTGCGCGAACTGGTGCACCGGCAGCAGCTCCACCGCCGTCACGCCGAGCTTCGTCAGGTGCTCGACCGCCGCCGGATGGGCGAGCCCCGCGTAGGTGCCTCGCAGTTCCTCGGGAACACCCGGATGGCGCATGGTGAAGCCGCGCACGTGCAACTCGTAGATCACCGAATCGGCCCAGGGCGTCTTCGGCCGGACGTCGTCCGCCCAGTCGTCGTCATCGTGGACCACGACCCCCTTGGGGACGAACGGCGCCGAGTCCCGGTCGTCGCGCACGGTGTCCGCGATGTACTGCTGCGGCCAGTCGCGGACGTGCCCGTACACCTCCGGCGGCAGCCGGAAGTCACCGTCCACGGCCCGCGCGTACGGATCCAGGAGCAGCTTCGCCGGATTGAACCGGGCGCCCGTCCACGGGTCCCATCGGCCGTGCACCCGGAACCCGTACCGCTGCCCGGGGCGCACTCCGGGCAGGAAACCGTGCCAGATCTCGTGCGTGAGCTCCCCGAGCGGGCACCGGGTCTCCGTCCCGTCGGCGTCGAAGAGGCACACCTCCACCGCCTCCGCGCCCTGCGCCCACAGCGCGAAGTTGGTGCCCGCCGTCCCGTCGGCCGCGTCCGAGCCCGGCCGGAACCGGGCCCCCAGGGGATGCGAGGACCCGGGCCACACCGGTGGCCCGGGGCGCTCGGACGCCCTCGGCACCCGGCCCGTGACCAGGCCGTTCGGCTGGATCCCGGCACCGTCGGACCGCGGTGCGGGCGCGGCGGCGCCGCTCCGCACCGCCGGTACGGCGTCCATGACGGCTTCCACCGCCTCTTGCTCGGCTGCGCTCGACACTGCCCGCCTCCACGGCTCCTGGGTACCGGCGGGGGTGCGTCCCGGGCGTCCCGGCCCGGTCCGCCCCCGTCTGGTCCTTCACACTGTTCTGCCCGGACTGCCGTACCCGGAACGTCGACCGCGCTCACGTTTCCCCCGGAGGGGCCCGGTCGTTGGAGGGATCGTGACACTTCTGACGAGGCGGGCAGGGGCGGGCTTGGCCGCCGTGGCGGCATGGGCGGGCCTGCTCGGCGGCCTGACGGGATGCACCGAGGACGGCCGCTCCCCGGTCGAGATCGCGCTCCCGGGCAAACCCCGATCGCCGGACGAGGCCATCCGCATCACCCCCGAGGACAAGGCCAAGGACGTACCGGCCGACGGACGCCTCGTGGTCGCGGTGCCGGAGGGCCGGCTGGAGCGGGTCGTGGTCACCAAGGTGGAGGACGCGCAGGAGGAGGGGGTCCCCGGCTCCATCGCCGAGGACGGGCTCAGCTGGAGCCCCGACCCCGGGTCCGCCCGGCTCGCGCTCGCCGCCAAGTACACCGTGGACGCCGTCGCCCTCGACGGGCACGACCGCCGCCAGGCCCGGCACACCACCTTCACCACCTTCGTCCCCGAGGAGCGGTTCATCGGCTACTTCAAGCCCGAGAACCGCTCCACCGTGGGCACCGGCATGATCGTCTCCTTCGGCTTCAGCCACCCCATCGAGCGCAAGGTGGACGTGGAACGGGCCATCACCGTCACCTCCGAACCACCGGTGCAGGTCGTGGGCCACTGGTTCGGCAAGGAACGGCTCGACTTCCGCCCCAAGGAGTACTGGAAGCCCGGCACCCGGGTCACGGTCAAGGTGAACCTGCGGGACGTCGAGGGCGCCCCCGGCTCCTACGGCATCCAGGACAAGACGATCTCCTTCACGGTGGGCCGCTCCCAGACCTCGCTGGTGGACGCCGCCGCGCACACGATGGAGGTACGCCGGGACGGGCAGCTGCTGTCGACCGTGCCGATCAGCGCCGGATCCCCCAAGACCACCACCTACAACGGGAAGATGGTGGTGATGGAGATGTTCGACGTCACCCGCATGAACGGCCAGACCGTCGGCTTCGGCGGCGAGTACGACATCCCCGACGTCCCCCACGCCATGCGGCTCACCTCCTCGGGGACCTTCCTGCACGGGAACTACTGGCTCAGCCCCGACACCTTCGGCTCCAGCAACATGAGCCACGGCTGCGTGGGCCTGCGCGACGACAAGGGCGGCGGCTCGGACACCCCGGCGGGCTGGTTCTTCGACCGGACCCTGGTCGGGGACGTGGTGGAGGTCGTGAACTCCCAGGACAAGACGGTGGCCCCGGACAACGGTCTCGGCGGCTGGAACATGTCCTGGGCGGACTGGGTGGCCGGCTCCGCAGTCGCGTGAGCCGTGGCGTGAGCCGTGGCGTGAGCCGTCGCGTGAGCCGTGCGGGTGGTCCGTGTGATCGGAATGCCGTACGGGACGAGTGTCCTCCCGCACTCCCGTACGAGGCTCCGCGCAGCCTGTAGGGCGGACAGGCCCGCCCACGGACGGAGTGCCATGACAGGCAGGACAGCACGTACAGCGGCGAGGGCGAAGGCGGGGGCGCTCGGCCTCGCGGCCGTGATGGTGATCGCCGCGGCCCCGGCGGCCGAGACGACCAAGGTGGTGCTCCGGCAGACGGACGTGGACACCGGGGCGCCCCTGCGCGGCGCCCGGTTCGAGCTCTGGCGGGAGGCCAACGGCCGGGCCGGGCTCCAGACCACCGGCGCGAACGCCGACCGGCTGCGCGGCAGCGGCTGCGTGACCGACGCCAAGGGCACCTGCACGACCACCCAGCCGGTCGGCGAGACGTACTACTGGCGCCAGACCGCCGCCGCCGCGGGCTACGAGGGGACCGCCGACCCGGTCACCCCCTTCGACCTGGAGGAGGAGGACCGCCCGGACGGCATCGTCCTCAACGTCCCGCAGCGCAGGAAGGGCGCGGTGCACCGCGGCTCGATCCGGATCCTGAGCAAGGACGCCAAGACGGGCCGGCCCCTGCGCGGCACGGTGTTCGAGGTCTGGAAGGAGACCAACGGCACCAAGGGCCTCCAGGACCACGGCCTCGATGCCGACCAGCCGACCGGCGGCCTCGGTCTGGCCTCCGACGCGGGCGGCGCCAGCGACTTCACCGGCCTCTCGGACGGCTCGTACTACCTGACCGAGCGGGACCTCCCCGAGGGGTACGTGATGCCGGAGCAGTCGGTGACCGGCCCGCTGGCCCTGGACGCGAAGACTCCGGGCCGCCGGCTCGTGGTCACCGTCAAGAACGAGCGCGACCTCTACGGCAAGCTCCCCGACACGCGGGCCCGCTGACCCGTCGGGGTGACAGCGTTCACCCCTCCGGCCCACTTCCGGGCGCCCCCACCCCGCCCGGCCGGGTTGGCTGGGGGCAGCGGGGCCCGGCCGGCGGGCCCGAGGAGGCTCCCGATGGCCGCAGCCCGGACGACAGCCCTGACGGCCCGAGCGGCCGCTCTCGCCGCCGTACTCGCCCTGGCGGGACCGACCCCGGCGACGGCGGCCGAGACCACCGGCCCCGAGCCGGTCAGCGCCTGCTGGTCCAACACCGGCCCCTACCAGCGGGAGCTGGAGGCCCATCTGCGCCGCCCCGTCGACGGCACGGAGTCCGTGGCGGACTGCCTCGCCATCCGCTCCTTCCAGTGGAAGAACGGGGTCCGCCCGGCCGACGGCTACGCGGGCGTGGACACGTACCGCATGATGCTCGTCGTGGCGGCCCGCCCGAACCCCAACGCCCGCGGCGACTGTCCCGTCGAGGAGGAGCGGGTGACCTGCGTGGACCTGGACCGGCAGCTGCTCTGGGTCCAGGAGGACGACCGGATCGTCTTCCCCGTCGTGCCCATCCGCACCGGTCGGGACACGGAAGAGACCCGCCGCGGCCGGCACGAGATCTACTGGCGCAGCAAGGACCACAAGTCCACGCTCTACAACAACGCCCCCATGCCGTACGCACAGTTCTTCGACGGGGGGCAGGCCATCCACGCCCGGTCCGACTACCTCTACGCCCACGGAGGCTCCGGCGGCTGCGTCAACCTAGCCGAGCCGGACGCCGTGAAGCTGTGGAACCTGCTCACCGAGGGCGACACCGTCTACGTCTGGGGGACCAAGCCGGGCACCGACGGCTGAGCCCGATCCCGGCGGGTTCCGGCCCGCGGTCAGGGCTTCTTGGGACGGAACGGTGACATGACCGTTTCTCTTCGTGATCCCCCCGTGTGATTTCCTGTCGACATGCGCGCGACTGTCCGCGCGCGGGGGACATGGGGAGAACACGAGTGAACCTGCAGCCGATTCGCGGTCGCGTCCGCACCGGCCTGCCGGCCCTTCTGCTGGGGGCGGCCCTGCTGTTCACCACCGCGTGCAGCGGCGGCGGGGGCAACAACGCGGGCACGGGTGGGGACAACGCCGGGGGCGGCGGAGGCAAGGCCGGTACGGAAGCCTCCAAGGCCGTGGTCAGCGTCCAGCCCGAGGACGGGGCCAAGGAGGTCGCCACCAGCGGCGTCCTGAAGATATCCAGCACCGGCGGCAAGCTCGCCACGGTGACCGTCGCCGACACCAAGGGCAACGCGGTCGAGGGCAAGCTGGCCGCCGACGGCGCGAGCTGGGAGCCCGCCCGCAACCTCGCCTCGGCCACCGAGTACAAGGTGCACGCGGTCGCCAAGGACGAAGCCGGCCGGGAGTCCGCCAAGGACACCACCTTCACGACCCTGACCCCGCAGAACACCTTCGTCGGGCACTACACGCCCGAGGACGGGGCGGAGGTCGGCGTGGGCATGCCGGTCTCGATCAACTTCACCCGCGGCATCACCAACACCGAGGCCGTGGAGAAGGCCATCACGGTCACGGCCGAGCCCGCCGTGCAGGTCGAGGGCCACTGGTTCGGCAACGACCGCCTCGACTTCCGTCCCGAGAAGTACTGGGCGGCCGGCACCAAGGTCACCGTGAAGATCGCCCTCGACGGAGTCGAAGGCCGCCCCGGCGTCTACGGCAAGCAGACCCGCACGGTCAGCTTCAAGATCGGCCGCTCCCAGGTCTCCACCGTCGACGCCGGCGAGCACACCATGCAGGTCGTGCGCGACAACCAGGTGATCAAGGACCTTCCGATCACCGCGGGCGCCCCGTCGACCACCACCTACAACGGGCAGATGGTCATCAGCGAGAAGTACAAGGTGACCCGGATGAACGGCGCGACCGTCGGTTTCGGCGGCGAGTACGACATCTCCGACGTCCCGCACGCGATGCGGCTGTCGAACTCCGGCACCTTCGTCCACGGCAACTACTGGGCCTCCTCCGGCACCTTCGGCTCGGAGAACGTCAGCCACGGCTGCGTCGGCCTGAAGGACGTCCGCGGAGCCGGCGACGACAAGCAGCCCGCGGCCTGGTTCTTCAACGAGTCCCTGATCGGCGACGTGGTCATCGTGAAGAACTCCAAGGACAAGCAGATCGCGCCCGACAACGGCCTCAACGGCTGGAACATGGACTGGGCGGAGTGGATCAAGTAAGCCCCGTCCGTACGTAGTCGAATCGGACCCTGTGTCCGGTGGCCCGGTGCTGTGACCCACAGCACCGGGCCACTTCGCGTTAACCGGCGCTAACCTGACCCGCATGACCATCTCTCTCGAAGTCTCCGAAGGCGTCGGCACCATCCGCCTGGACCGGCCGCCCATGAACGCCCTGGACATCGCCACCCAGGACCGGCTGCGCGAGCTCGCGGTGGAGGCCACCGACCGCGCGGACGTCCGCGCGGTCATCCTCTACGGCGGCGAGAAGGTGTTCGCGGCGGGCGCGGACATCAAGGAGATGCAGCTGATGGACCACGCGGCGATGGTCGCCCGGTCCCGCGGTCTCCAGGACGCCTTCACCGCCGTGGCGCGCATCCCCAAGCCCGTCGTCGCGGCCGTCACCGGCTACGCGCTGGGCGGCGGTTGCGAACTCGCGCTGTGCGCCGACTACCGGATCGCCGCCGACAACGCCAAGCTCGGCCAGCCCGAGATCCTGCTCGGTCTGATCCCGGGCGCGGGCGGCACCCAGCGGCTCTCCCGGCTGGTCGGCCCGTCCAAGGCCAAGGACCTCATCTTCACCGGGCGGATGGTCAAGGCCGACGAGGCGCTCGCCCTCGGCCTCGTCGACCGGGTCGTGCCCGCCGCCGAGGTGTACGAGCAGGCGCACGCCTGGGCCGCGAAGCTGGCCCAGGGCCCGGCGCTCGCGCTGCGCGCCGCCAAGGAGTGCGTGGACGCGGGCCTGGAGGCCGACATCGACACCGGCCTCACCATCGAACGCAACTGGTTCGCGGGCCTGTTCGCCACCGAGGACCGCGAGCGCGGCATGCGCAGCTTCGTCGAAGAGGGCCCGGGCAAGGCGAAGTTCGTCTAGGTCCTCCCTGGGGGTGGATTAGCCGGGCCTTAAGGCAGCCTTAAGGGGAATCGGTGATCCACTCACGGTGATCGTTCCCGTGCGGTGCGTAACGGCAGGTCAGGGTGGGTTTTACGGCCCTCCGCATGCCTCCCGCATATGACAGGGCACCCCCTTGGATTCGTTGAACCCGGGGGGTGTTTTCCTCTGGAACGGCCCGGAGGGGCGGTGCGGCCGTCCATGATGGGTGCATGGCGGGCCTGGAGGGTGTGGAACAGCCGCGGCAGCGCAGTGGCGCTCCGGTCGTGCGGCTCACGGCGGCTCTTGAGGACGAACAGGGCCTCAAGGCGATGGAGTCGTACGGGAATCCGGCTGAGGCCGAGGTGACGCTGCCGTCCATGCCGGAGTCGGCGAGCACGGCCCGCCGGCTCACCCAGTGCGTGGTGATCCGCCTCTGGGGCCTCTCGCCGCAGACCGCCGAGCACGCCGTCCTGTTGGTCTCGGAACTCGTCGGCAACGCGGTCCGGCACACCGGCGCCCGCTCCTTCGGCTTACGCATGCTGCGCCGGCGCGGCTGGATCCGCGTCGAGGTGCGGGATCCCTCGCGCGGGCTGCCCTGCCTGATGCCGGTCCACGAGTTGGACATCACCGGCCGGGGCCTCTTCCTCGTGGACAAGCTCTCCGACCGCTGGGGCGCCGACCTGCTGCCGCGCGGCAAGATCACCTGGTTCGAGATGCGCGTGGCCGACCGCCAGAACGCCTGAAGCCCCCGGGTCGCCGTGGTGGGGCTTGTGCGGGGGCCTCATGAGGGTGCCGAGGATCGAATGGGGTGTGTGATCCTCGGCAGTGCGACTTCGCTCGGGTCAATGGGGAAGTCGTGGTCTCGACTATGGCAGACGCGGGCTCAAACGCCAAAAGTCCTTACTCGGACATAAGTGTGCAAATCGGAAGACTCTCGCGTTGAATCCTAGGTGAGGTGGGACACCTGCCTCGCAATCGATGAATAAATATCGAACGCTACGTGTGAATCGATGCCCGGATAGCGAACAGGAGCCCTCCGGAAGGACTTCCGGCGAACGCCCTGAATTGGGTCAATCATTACCATCCGGGCCATCCGCCCCTTAAATGGGCAGGTGCTCTCACATCCAGGCCGCAGAGCGGCCCTGCGCGCGGCCGCTCTCGGGATGGCCGGCGCGGCGACGGCCGGCCTCACCGCCGCCTGCGGATCGGGCCGCCCCGCCGACGCGCCCTCCGCCCCGCCCCCGGGCCCGGCCAGACCCTCCTCCAGGCAGGTGCCGGCCGCCGCGGCCTCCCCGCGCCGGTTCGCGGGGCAGCCCGTCGAGATCGGCCACGGTCCGCGCGACCGACCACGCGTCGCCCTCACCTTTCACGGCAACGGGGACCCCGCCATCGCCCGCGCGGTGCTCACCGAGGCCGAGCGGGCGGGCGCGCGGGTGACCGTACTCGCGATCGGGAGCTGGCTCGACGCGCACCCGGACATGGCCCGCCGCGTCCTCGACGGCGGCCACGAGCTCGGCAACCACACCCAGCGCCACCTCGCGATCAACGACATGCCCGAGGCGGAGGCGTACGCCGAGATCACCGGCTGCGCCCAGCGGCTCAAGCGCCTCACGGGCTCCATCGGCACCTGGTTCCGGCCCTCGCAGACCCAGTACGCCACCCCCCTCGTCCGCACACTCGCCCAGCGGGCCGGGTACCCGCACGTCCTCTCGTACGACGTGGACTCCCTCGACTTCACCTCACCCGGTGCCGCGGCCGTCATCCGCAACGTCACCGGGACGATCCACGGCGGATCGGTGGTGAGCCTGCACTTCGGCTACGCGGACACGGTCGACGCGATGCCTCCCCTCCTCGACGAACTCGCGCGCCGCAAGCTGCGCGCGGTGACCACCACGGAGCTGCTGACCCCATGACGACCATCCGCCTTCCCCGGAAGGCCACCGTGCTGCTCGCCGGTCTGGTCCTCGCCGCCCTGGCCGGCTGCGGATCATCCGACAAGGGTCCCGCCGAGGCCATGGGCACCAAGGGCCCGGCCAAGCCCGTCAAGGCCGTGCCCGCCATCCCGCCCGGACTGCCCGGCATGCCGCCCGTCCTCGACCCCAATGACGTCTACGCGGCGGACCGGCCGAACAAGCTCTCCCCGGTGGTCAAGGACTTCCCGTCCCGCGTCTACGTGCCGAACACCAACTCCAACACGGTGTCCGTCATCGACCCGACGACCTACCAGGTCATCGACACCATCCCGGTCGGCGTCCAGCCCCAGCACGTGGTCCCGTCCTGGGACATGAAGACCCTGTGGGTCAACAACAACCGGGGCCACACGCTCACCCCGATCAACCCGGCCACCGGCGAGGCGGGCAAGCCGGTGGAGGTGCACGACCCGTACAACCTCTACTTCACGCCCAACGGCAAGTACGCCGTCGTCATGGCCTCGATGGACAAGGAGCTCGTCTTCCGCGACCCGCACACCATGGACCGCGTCAAGACGGTCCCGGTGAGCTGCTACGGCGTCAACCACGCGGACTTCTCGCTCGACGGCCGCTACTTCATCGTGAGCTGCGAGTTCTCCGGCGAACTCCTCAAGGTCGACACCGAGAAGATGGAGGTCATCGGGCAGCAGAAGCTGCCGTTCGAGGGCGCGATGCCGCAGGACGTGAAGGTCTCGCCGGACGGGAAGACCTTCTACGTCGCCGACATGATGGCGGACGGCATGTGGGTGCTCAGCGGCGACAAGTTCGAGACGCCCAAGCTGCTGCCCACGGGCAAGGGCTGCCACGGCCTGTACGTGAGCCGCGACTCCAAGGAGATGTACGTCTCGAACCGCGGCGAGGGCAGCATCTCGGTCTTCAATTTCCCGCAGAACAAGCTCACCAAGAAGTGGGAGCTGCCCGAGGGCGGCAGCCCCGACATGGGCGGCGTCTCCGCCGACGGCAAGGTGCTGTGGCTGTCCGGCCGCTACAACTCCGAGGTCTACGCCATCGACACCACGAGCGGCAAGGAACTCGCGCGTATCCCGGTGGGCAGCGGCCCGCACGGCCTCGCCGTGTACCCGCAGCCCGGCCGCTACTCCCTCGGCCACACCGGCATCTTCCGGTAGCCGGCGGCCCGTGGTCGACGGGCGTGAGGGGCCCCGGGAGCTCGCACTGCTCCCGGGACCCCGGTCCGGTGCTACCAGGCGACGGGCAGCCGCTCCGGCAGGCGCTTGATGAAGCCCGTACGCCAGACCAGGTTCTCCGCGGGGACCGCGAGGCGCAGCCCGGGCAGCCGCTCGACCAGCACCTCCAGGGCGATCTCGGCGTGCGCCCGGCCCAGCGCGGAGGCCGGGCAGAAGTGCCGGCCGGCGCCGAAGGCGAGGTTGGCGTTCGGACTCTCGCGCTCCAGGTCCAGCACGTCCGGCTCGTCGAAGGCCGCCGGGTCGAAGTTGGCCCCCTCCAGCAGGACGAGCACCAGCTCGCCCTTCATGACCCGCACCTCACCGACCCGTACGTCGGCCAGCGCGATGCGCGGCAGGCCGTCCCCGACGGACAGGTTCCAGCGCAGCAGCTCCTCCACGGCCCGGCCCATGCGCTCCGGGTGGTCCCGCAGGTACCCGATGAGCTCGGGCCTCTGGAGCAGCGCGAGCACCGCGAGGGTCAGGAAGGCGGAGGTGGACACCGCGCCCGCCCCGAAGAGCGAGACGGCGACCGTCGCGAACATCTCGTCGGTCAGGTGCGCCGACTCCGGGTCCGCCTCCCTCAGCTCGGCGAACTTCCCGAGGAGCCCCGTACGCTCCTCGGGGTCCAGCGAGAGCTGCACCCTCAGCCGGTCGGCGAAGTAGCCGACGTCCTTGTACCAGTTGAGGGCCGAGTCGGCGAACGGTTCGCGCGCGGTCATGAACGCGACGTCCAGCCCCGACATCAGCCGGCGCCAGTCATCGAACGGCACCCCGAGCACCTCGCAGTGCAGGGCCGCCGAGAAGGGGTCGGCGAAGCCGGCCCGGAGGTCGGCCGGGCCCCCCTCGTCCACGATCCGGTCGAGCAGCTCGCCGGCCTTGGCGAGCAGCCGCTCCCGGAGCCCCGCCTGGCGCGGGTTCAGGGCCTTCATCACGGCGCTCCGCAGCCCCGCGCCGTTGATGTTGCCCATGTTGTTCACGACCTCGGGCGGGATCGTCAGCGCGTACTGGCGCGGTACCCCGGCGTCGGCCGTGTCCTTCAGGCTGAAGCGTTCGTCCTCCAGCACCTGCCGGGCCAGTGCGTAGCTGCTCACCAGCCAGGCCGGGTCCCCGGTGAGGGTGCGGACCCTGGCGACCGGGGCCTTCTCGCGCAGCCAGGCGCACTCCTCGGGCAGGACGTCGCCGCGGCGCGAGAGCGGGAAGTCGAGGAGCGGCTGCCCTTCCGGGGCGTTCGGGTCAAGCTGCTCGACGCTCATCGAGGTCCCCTCCGGTCGTGGTGTTCTCGGGCCTGACGACGGCGTACGCCTGGTTACGGGTCGCGCGCAGACCCCCGCCGCGTGCGAAGAGGACGTCCGTCAGCGGCATCCGGACGTGGTACGCGGCCACGGAGGACGGCACGTCAAGGATGCTCGGGGTGTCCACGAAGAACGGCAGCTCGGCTGCCATGTAGTCGAAACAGACGCGCAACTGCTCGTCGGTGATCGATTCACCTTCCGGCAACTTCGATCCGACAAAATGAAGGGCCATCTCCTCGCAGCCCTTGCGGAATTCGTCGTCGGTTTCCAGGAAATGCAGAACCCGCCGGTGCAGCAGTTGATAAACGGGGTTCGACTGGAACTCGGAAAGCGCCCTCACTCGGATTTCCGCCTGCGGAGCGGTCGACTCCGACGACTCCGACAGCTCCGACACGCCTTTGGTGATCCTGCGCCGGACCGCCTTGATCTCCTTCGTGGCGCGCTTCTCCGCGTGCTCCCCCGTGTAGCCGAAGGCGGCGAACATCCGGTCCACGTGGAGGTCCGCGTACACGAAGTCGACCTGTGCGAACCGGGTCACTGCCCACCGGGCCAGGCCGGCGATGCGCTCGGAGCTGAAGTAGCTGTTTCCGGGGCTCACCCCGATGAGTACATGGTCGCCGTCTTCCCAGATGTGCCGGCAGGTGCGGGTGAAGGGCAGAACTTCGAATGATGCGTCGTCCGTGATCGTCATTTGATTGATCGCCCTTTATGCCACTAGTCCCGGGGAGCCCTGCGCTCCTGGTGTGGCGGCAATGCCGTTACGTTATGCGTTGATCCCGGAGCGTGACAAGGGGGTGCCGCAATTGTTGGGTGGAATTATAGATTCCGCCTACTCGGGAGTTAATTGAATTTCTTTCTGCCGCTTGAACGGGACCCGCGGCGGCCCCCGGCCCGGGCGGCCGCTACCCTGGGCCGGTCAACAAGCACCAAGAAGGGGTGGACCCAGTGGCGGACATCGAGAGCGCACGGGCGACGTTCGACAAGTTCGACGTCGACGGCGACGGCTTCATCACGGCCGACGAGTACAGCGCTGCCATGAAGGCGATGGGTGACGCGTTCGTCACCGCCGCGGTCGCCGACGCCGTGGTCGCCTCCAAGGACCTGAACGGCGACAAGAAGCTGAGCTTCGACGAGTTCTGGGCCTCCCTGAACAAGTAACACCTCACCGCACGCCCCCTCCCCGCCCGCCGGGGCGGGGGCGCGGTCATGCCTCCGGCCCGGTCCCGCCGTCCTCGGTCCCGCCGTCCCCGGTGCCGCCGTCCTCGGTCCGGCCACCCGCGGCCATGTCCTCGACCTCGGCCAGCGCCTCCTCCAGCCAGTGCAGCCAGAACGTCTCCAGGGCGATCCCGCCGTGCAGCACGAGCCGGCGCAGCCGGTCCTCCACGGCGTCGCGCCCGGGCGGGAAGTCCTTCTCCTCGATGGCCTCGTACTGCGCCAACTGCCTCTGGTGCAGCTCCAGATGACGCCGCAGCTCCGGCCCGAGCCCCTGCGGCCCCACGACCCCCGCCGCGCGGATCCGCAGCAACAGCGGGTCCCGCATCGGCTTGGGGTCCTGGCTCTCGCCGACCCAACGCGCGAGCTCGGCGCCGCCCGCCGGCAGCACCTCGTACTCCTTCTTCTGCCCCCGCAACGGCACCTCGCCGGGCAACTCCCGGATCAGCCCCGACTCCTCCAGCCGCCCCAGCTCCCGGTAGATCTGCTGGTGGGTCGCCGACCAGAAGTACCCGATCGACTTGTCGAACCGCCGCGTCAGCTCCAGCCCAGACGAGGGCTTTTCGAGCAGGGCGGTGAGAATGGCGTGCGGGAGCGACATGCCGCCATCCTAGATACGCCGGTCCTGCCGATCCCGCGGCAGCTCCAGGACGGCGATCCCGTTCTCCACGGCCACCGCCACGCGGGTGCCGTCGCCGTGCAGGGCCGTCACGGGGCTGGGGAAGTGCGTGACCCCGTACGCCCCGTCCCGTCGGGGCACCGCCACGTCGGGCCACTCGGCGAGCACGGTGCCGTCCGTGGCGTCCACCAGGCGCGGATGCCCGTACAGGGACAGGACGCGGTTCCCGCCGCAGGGGACGAGCGTGCCCCAGTCGGCGGCGCCCGCGCTCCGGTGGAGCCACCGCGCGGCGGAGCAGGACCAGACGGCCAGCTCCCGCACGCCCAGGGCCCGCTGGTCCTCGCCATCCGCTTCCCCGGCACCCAGGTCCCAGTCGTTCGCGGCCACCGCCAGCCGGTCCGAGTCGAGCCAGCATGCGGAGCTCACTTCGGCGTCCAGCGCCGCGTTCCCCGGGGCCCCCTGCCCGTCGAGCAGCGAGGGGTTCGCCGCAGCCGCCTCCAGGTCGTAGGCGCTCACCAGGCCGAACGGGCTCCACACCCAGCCGGCGGACAGCAGCCGCCTGCCGTCCGGGCTCACGGCGAGCCGGGAGTGGAAGAAGTCGCGGGGCTCGCGCGGCCCGGAGGTGAGCCGCTCCCCGCTCGCGGCGTCCTCGACCTCCAGGACGTTGTACTCCTCCGGGCAGTGGACCAGCACCTCGCGCCCGTCCGGCAGGGTGCCGAGGGCGACGGGGTAGTCGTAGTCCCGGGCGGAGTAGTGGCTCCGGTCCAGCTCCCGCGCGATCCTCTGCCCGTCGAGGAGGAGCGCCTTCGTGCCGCGCTCCTCGTAGACCACCGTCCAGCGGCCGGAGGGCGAGTGCGCGGCCCGGTCGAACTCGTACCCGTACCGGAACCCGCTCGCGTGCTCGGCCCCGTCCGGGGTCCAGCGGCGGAACGCGCCCGCCGCGTCGACCAGTTCGTCGCCGTCCCAGCGGAGGGACCCGGGAGTGCCCGAAGCCTTGAAGATCCTCATGAGCGGCGAACCTACCTACTGCCAGGGGGTCAGCGCCTCCGGGATTCGGGGGCCGGGGGCGTGCGGGTCCAGGAGGCCGTGGGCGCGGAGGACGGCAGTCACCGCCGGGGACCAGGCCTGGCGCAGGCCCGCCTCGGCCAGCAGGGACGGGTCCGAGAGGAGGGTCCCGGCCGGGCCCGTGCGGATGCCCGACGGGGTCAGCACCGCCGCGTCGTCGGCCCAGCGGACCGCCAGGTCCACGTCGTGCGTGGCCATCACCACCGTGGTCCCGGACGCCCGCAGGCCCGCCAGGACGTCCAGGAGCCGCTCCTGCCCGTCCGGGTCGAGCCCGGCCGTCGGCTCGTCCAGGATCAGCACGCGCGGAGCCATCGCCACCGCGCCCGCGATCGCCGCGCGCTTGCGCTGGCCGTAGGAGAGGAGGTGGGTCGGGCGGTCGCGAAGCGCCGTGATGTCCAGGGCCGCCAGGGCCGAGTCGACGCGCTCGCGGACCTCCGGCGCGGGCAGGCCCAGGTTCATCGGGCCGAAGGAGACGTCCTGCTCCACGGAGGCGGCGAACAGCTGGTCGTCCGGGTCCTGGACCACCAGCTGGACCGCCGTCCGCAGCCGGGTCAGGCCCTTGCGGTCGTACGTCACCTCCGCGCCGTCGAGGTGCAGCGAGCCCGAGCCGGGCCGCAGGCCCCCGCTCAGCAGCCGCATCAGCGTGGTCTTGCCCGAGCCGTTGCGGCCCAGCAGCACCAGCGCCCGGCCCCCGGCGATCCCGAAGTCCACGCCGGACAGCACGGCGGGCCCGTCCTCGTAGGCGTAGCCCGCGCCCACCAGCTCCACCAACGGCCTCACAGGTACAGCTCCTTCAGTACGAGGGTCACGGCCACCAGGGCCGACAGCAGTGCGGCGGACGCGGCGAGGAACCGCCACGACAGGGCCGCCTCGGGCACGAGCACCCGCAGCGAGCCGTCGTAGCCGCGCCCCGCCAGGCCCGACTGGAGCCGCGCGGCGCGGTCGAAGGCCCGTACGAACGAGGTCGCGGCCAGGCCGGCCACCGAACGCCAGGCCGCCGCCCGCCCGGTGTTCCCGAGGCGGGCCGCCTGGGCCTGGCGGATGCGGGCCAGCGAGTCGAGCAGCAGGAACGTGATCCGGTACATGACCAGGGCCACGTCCACCACCGGGGCCGGCACGCCCGCCCGGACCAGCCGGGGCAGCACGTCCGACACCGGGGTGGTGAAGGCGAAGAGCAGCACGCCGAGCGAGGCCGCCGAGGTGCGCAGCAGCAGCTCGACGGCGTGCTGGAGCCCGCCGGGGGCCGGCGCGACCCAGCCCCCGGGCCCGCCGACCGAGACCAGCAGCGGCAGCGCCCCGGTGAAGCAGAAGCCGAGCGGGATCCGGAAGGCCCGCCACAGCTGCCGCCGGGCCACTCCGGCGGGCCCGAGCAGGACCGCCAGCGTGGCGGCCCCGACGATCGGCCCCCCGGGCCAGGCCGGCAGGCACACGGCGGTCACCGTGAGCCCGATGCCGAGCAACGCCTTCTCCAGAGGATGCCGCCACCGCCACCGACTGCCGTGCGCGGCGACATCGATGGGCAACACCGTCAGCTCCCCCCGCCGCCGGCCCCGGACCCCGTCTCCGGGCCCTGTCCGGCTGCCACGCCCTCCGCCGCCGGGTCCGCGGCGGCAGCGGCGGCCGCGCCCTGTCGGCGGCCCTTGCGGAGGCCGAAGTAGTACGCCAGTACGCCCGCGCCCAGGGCCGCCTGGAGGGCGAACAGGGCCGATTCGATCTCCGCCGACGGGGGCTCGTACAGCGGTGAGAACCAGGGCTCGTAGTCCGGCTTCAGCTCGGTGATGGCGGCCTCGGCCTGCGCGTCGGCGCCGGTGAACGGCTCCTCCTTGCCCTCGCCGAGCCCCAGCGCGAGCGGGAGCACGGCGAGCGCCGCCACCAGGAACAGCAGCAGGGCGTTGATCTTCGCGTTCCTGCTCACCGGGCCACGGCCTCCTTCGCCTTCGCGACGCCGAGGCGGATCAGGTCCGAACGGCTCGACCGCATCAGCAGCCGCATCACCAGCACGGTCAGCAGCCCCTCGCTCACCGCGAGCGGTATCTGCGTCACCGCGAAGATCCCGCCGAACTTCCCGAGCGCGCCGAGGAAGCCCGTACCCGGGTCCGGGAAGGCCAGCGCCAGCTGCACCGAGGTCACGCAGTAGGTGACCAGGTCGGCGACGAAGGCACCGAAGAACACGGTCACCATCAGCGGCACGTCGAGGCCCCGCAGCAGCCGGTAGATCCCGTAGCCCGCCCACGGCCCGGCGATGGCCATCGAGAAGACGTTGGCGCCGAGGGTGGTCAGCCCGCCGTGCGCCAGCAGCAGCGCCTGGAAGAGCAGGGTGATCGTGCCCAGCACCGCCATGACCGGCGGCCGGAACAGGATCGCTCCGAGCCCCGTGCCCGTCGGGTGCGAGCAACTGCCCGTCACCGAGGGGATCTTCAGCGCGGACAGGACGAAGGTGAACGCTCCGGACGCCCCGAGCAGCAGGGTGCTCTCCGGATTGGCCTTCACCTCACGGGTGAGGGCGCGGACACCGTGTACGACGAAGGGGGCGGACGCGACGCCCCAGGCGGCCGCGTGCCATGGGGGTAGGAACCCCTCGGCTATATGCATGAGTAGGGAAGACCTCTCCAGCACCTCGTGGATGGACAGCGCGCCCCGGCCGGTCTCCTGGCTCACGGGTTCTGATGCCCGGGCCCCGCCTTCCCGGGGCCGTGCGGTCTCCCGCGCGGGCCCAGTGGCTTCCCGTAGGAGTGGAGCCGGACTTCCCGATCACAGTGGCGAGGGCCGCACCGGTTTCCCACCGGTTTCCCGAACACCAAGGCCCACTGACCCTATCCCGTCCGGCCGCGCCCCGATGGCGCCACCTCCCGACCCCGGCCAGGCTGGGGGAGTGACTGCCGAACCCGACTACTCGAACCTCTCCGCCCTCTTCGTGAACTGCACGCTCAAGCGATCGCCCGAGGTCAGCAACACCGAGGGTCTGATCGACAAGAGCCGTGCCGTCATGGAATCGGCCGGAGCCCGTACGTCGCTCATCCGCGCCGTCGACCACGACATCGCGACCGGAGTCTGGCCGGACATGACCGAACACGGCTGGGAGACCGACCAGTGGCCGGTGCTCTACAGCCAGGTGATGGACGCCGACATCCTCGTCCTCTGCGGCCCGATCTGGCTCGGCGACAACAGCTCCGTGATGAAGCAGGTCATCGAACGGCTCTACGCCTGCTCCTCGATCCTGAACGACCAGGGGCAGTACGCCTATTACGGCCGGGTCGGCGGCGCGCTGATCACCGGCAACGAGGACGGCGTCAAACACTGCGCCATGAACGTCCTGTACAGCCTCCAGCACCTCGGCTACGCGATCCCGCCGCAGGCCGACGCGGGCTGGATCGGCGAGGCCGGACCCGGGCCGTCCTACCTCGACCCGGGCTCGGGCGGCCCCGAGAACGACTTCACCAACCGCAACACCACCTTCATGTCCTGGAACCTGATGCACCTGGCCGCCCTCCTCAAGGGCGCGGGCGGCATCCCGGCGCACGGCAACCAGCGCTCCCTGTGGGACGCCGGCTGCCGCTTCGACTTCCCGAACCCCGAGCACCGCTAGGTTCAGCGGGCGATGTCCACGACGAACCGTTCGGGGGAGTGCAGGGGGAAGGCGCGGTAGTAGGGCAGCGTGTCGAAGGCGGCGCCGAAGGTCACGTACCCCTCGAAGTCCCCGGTGAGCGCGATGCCCTTGAGCTTGGGCAGGGCGATCCTCTGCAGCCTGGGTCCGAGGTAGACGTTCCCGCCCGCGTCGTCGTGGGCGGCGGCGGGATGGAGGCGGATCTCCAGGAAGTACCTCCCGGGCAGCGGCACGGGCTTGCCGGACCCGTCTTGGACCAGGTGCGGGACGGGGGTGACGGTCGCGGTGGGGACGTACCCCCGGATGTCGATGACGATCCGGTCATAGGTGGGGTGCCCGGCCCAACGGGCATCGACCACGAGCGGGCTGCCGGACTGCGCCCGGGCGGCGGTGGTGGTGGCGGTGGCGGCCGGTGCGGCGAGCGAGAGCCCCGCGGTGAGCAGGACACCGGAGGCCAGGGCCGCGATCCGGCGGAACTGTCGGTGGATCATGACGTCCCCTCGATTCTCGAGAGACTGGGGACAAACGTGTCAAATGTGAAGACATCGGACGTGCGGCATCGGTTGCACCAGCGGCCGGACCGGTCGACACGACCGGAAGAGGGGCGCCATCGACGGCCCCGACCCGAGGCCGACCGGGCGGCGACCGGCGGCCGACCCGGCGGACACCCCGCATGGGGCGATCCTGCCAGGAAGGGCCGGGCCAGGTCAGGGCGTTTCCGGGGCGATTGCCGGGCAGGTGCTCGCAACCCCATGTCCGCAGGCCGCGTTGGCAGTTGACTGTTTTGGTGGCGGCGGACGTCCGCTGGTACCTTCCGCGCCGCACCCATACTGCATCACAAGGAAGGAAACCGGCGTGACATTCGGGGGACAGAACCCGTACGGCCCGACAGGGCAGCCGAACGGAGGTCAGGCACCGCCATGGCCGGGCGTGCCGCCGCAGCCCGGCTCCCCTCCTTACCCCACCTCGAATCCGTACCCGTACATGCCGCCGTACCCTCCACACGTGGCGCACCGTCCGCTGTGGCAGCAGTTTCGCGATGGCGACTGGCCCCCGTTCCTGGAACTGCTGAAGCGGGTACGCATGAACGGCTGCGCGTGGGTCGCGGTCGCGTTCTGCCTGTGGCCCCTGCTCATCCCCGCCCTGGCCTATCCGCTGGCCCGCTCGGCCCGCCGGCAGGCGCGGGCGACGTTCCCTCCGCACGTCCACCACAGCCTGTCGGATCCGGAGGTGGTGCGCGTACAGAAGATCAGGGCCGTGGTCGCGCTGGTCGCGTCGTTCCTGATCCTCGTCCTCTACGGCACCGAGTCGGACCTTGCCGAGATGCAGGGGCAGTACCTGCTCAGGCTCACCATCACGCCGTGGCTGTTGCTGCTCACCGCACCCTTGGTGATCATGGTCCTCCTGCGGCTCGCACCCGAGGCCGCGAGGCCGGGGATGCGCGCCAGACTCCGGCCCGCCGTGCGCTCGGCCCTCATCTACTTCGGCGCGTTCACGGCCGTGCCGTTGCTCTTCATGGGCACGAAACTCGTCGTCGAGACCTTGCAGTCCTCCCTGTACGGCCCGTTCCTCGCGATTCCCGCGCTCGCGCCGCCGGTGTGGATGCTGTTCTTCGTCTGCTTCGCGTCCGCCACGCTGGTCCGCTCCGCGTTCGGTACCGCCGCGGTGCACGCCGCGCTTCCGGCCCTGCTGACGGGTGTGCTGGTGTGGGAGCTCGCGGTCGTCAACCTGGCCATGACCGGAATGCCGCCGGGCCCGCCGGTCATTCAGATCTGCGCCCTGATCTGCGGTCCGGCATCGGTGTCGGCGGTGGCGTGGTGGGAGATCGGCCGACTGCGCACCATGTACGGGATCACTCTGCGGGGGGAGTGACCGAGGGAACGGGGATGCGAAGGGGAAGGCCCCGGCCGGCGCCGCAGGACGCGACGCCGGCCGGGGCCGGGGGGATCAGCACTCGATGACGTTGACCGCGAGGCCGCCGCGGGCCGTTTCCTTGTACTTGATCTTCATGTCCGCGCCGGTCTCCTTCATGGTCTTGATGACCTTGTCGAGGGAGACCTTGTGGCTGCCGTCGCCGCGCATCGCCATCTTCGCCGCGGTGACCGCCTTGACCGCCGCCATGCCGTTGCGCTCGATGCACGGGATCTGCACCAGGCCGCCGACCGGGTCGCAGGTCAGGCCCAGGTTGTGCTCCATGCCGATCTCGGCCGCGTTCTCCACCTGCTCCGGGGTGCCGCCCAGCACCTCGGCGAGGGCGCCCGCCGCCATCGAGCAGGCCGAGCCCACCTCGCCCTGGCAGCCGACCTCGGCGCCGGAGATGGAGGCGTTCTCCTTGAACAGCATGCCGATCGCACCGGCCGCGAGGAGGAAGCGGACCACGCCGTCCTCGTCCGCGCCGGGGACGAAGTTCATGTAGTAGTGCAGGACGGCCGGGAGGACGCCCGCCGCACCGTTGGTGGGCGCGGTGACGACCCGGCCGCCCGCCGCGTTCTCCTCGTTGACCGCCATCGCGTAGATCGTGGTCCACTCGCTGCGGTGCATCATCGGGTCGCCCTCGGTGCGCAGCTGGCGCGCCGTGGAGGCGGCCCGGCGCTTGACCCGCAGGCCGCCCGGCAGGATGCCCTCGCGGGACATGCCGCGCGCGACGCAGGACTGCATGACGCGCCAGATCTCCAGGAGGCCCTCGCGGATCTCCTCCTCCGTGCGCCAGGCCTTCTCGTTCTCCAGCATGAGGGAGGAGATCGACAGGCCGGTCTCGTTCGCGAGGCGCAGCATCTCGTCGCCGGAGCGGAAGGGGTACTTCAGCACGGTGTCGTCGAGCTTGATGCGGTCCTCGCCGACCGCGTCCTCGTCCACGACGAAGCCGCCGCCGACCGAGTAGTAGGTCTTCTCCAGCAGCGGGGTGCCGGCCGCGTCGTACGCGAAGAGGGTCATGCCGTTCGCGTGGTAGGGCAGCGAGCGCCGGCGGTGCAGGATCAGCTGGTTCGGCTCGTCGAAGTCGATCTCGTGGACCTCGCCTATCTCCGTGCCGAGGAGGCGCAGGCGGCCGGTCTTGCGGATGCGCTCGACCTCGTCGTCCGCCGTCTCCACGTTCACCGTGCGCGGGGAGTGGCCCTCCAGGCCCAGCAGCACCGCCTTGGGGGTGCCGTGGCCGTGGCCGGTCGCACCGAGGGAGCCGAAGAGCTCGGCCCGCACGGACGCCGTCTGGGCGAGTACGCCGTCCTTCTTCAGCCGCGTCACGAACATGCGCGCGGCGCGCATCGGACCGACCGTGTGGGAGGAGGAGGGGCCGATGCCGATGGAGAAGAGGTCGAAGACGGAGATGGCCACTGGCGGACTCCCTTGTCTGCTCGTGGGGTGGGAGGGGGCAGGAGAGGTGTATTGCGGATTTTGTCCGGCAGGCGAGCTTATCGCGGTGAGGTGAACGGCTCGTCTGCCGGACGAGGTGGTGTGCGTTACGCGGACGGGTCGGGCGGGTGCCGGTTCACGCTCCGGAGCCGGTACGTCGCCGCGTGCGGACGGGTCGGCTTCGAGCGTCGGGTCGAGGGCCGGGTCGACGGCGCGGTCGAGGATCGGGTCGGGGTCGGGCAGGCCCGCGTGGTGGGCCTTCACGCCCGCGCCCACGGCCCAGTGGTACGTACCGAGGGCCATGGCCGCCACCAGGGCGATGTCCCGCAGGGACAGGGTGCCGAGGAAGAAGACGATCCACCAGGCGGGGCGAACTGGCGGGCCAGGTCGTGCTCGCCCTTGCGGGAGAGCACCAGCGCGGCGATCGGGGCGGCCGGCAGGGTCAGGGCGGTGACGATGCCGGTGTTCGGCCACTTCGACCGGTACAGCGCGCACGCCGCGAAGACGAAGGTCAGCGGAGACAGGATCCTCGCCGCCGGGAGGCGGAACGGGCGGGGCAGACCGGGCTTCGTGCGGCGGAAGACGCCCACCGCGACGGGGCCGATCAGGTACGAGATCACCATGGCGGCCGAGATGATCGGCGCCAGGGTCTTCCAGCTGCGGCCGACGGTGACCAGGAGCAGGACGGAGAAGCCCAGGTGGGCCGCATCCGCCTGGGGCTTTGGTCATGAGAAGGGCCCGACCCTGTGGAAACCAAGGCCGGGCCCCTTCAGGCCGTTGCCTAGAGCGACGGGTACAGCGGGAACTTAGCGGCGAGCGCGGAGACGCGCGCCTTCAGGTCCGCCGCGTCGTACTCCGGCTTCAGGGCCTGCGCGATGATCTCGGCGACCTCGGTGAACGCCTCGGCGTCGAAACCGCGGGTGGCCAGGGCCGGCGTACCGATCCGCAGACCCGAGGTGACCATCGGCGGCCGCGGGTCGTTCGGGATGGCGTTGCGGTTGACCGTGATGCCGACCTCGTGGAGGCGGTCCTCGGCCTGCTGGCCGTCCAGCTCGGAGTCGCGCAGGTCGACCAGGACCAGGTGCACGTCGGTGCCGCCGGTGAGGACGTCCACGCCCACGGCCTTGACGTCGTCCTGGACCAGACGGGCGGCGAGGATCTTCGCGCCCTCCAGGGTGCGCTCCTGGCGCTCCTTGAACTCGGGCGAGGCCGCGACCTTGAAGGAGACGGCCTTGGCCGCGATCACGTGCTCCAGCGGACCGCCCTGCTGACCCGGGAAGACCGCGGAGTTGATCTTCTTGGCCAGCTCCTGCGTCGACAGGATGACACCGCCGCGCGGACCGCCGAGGGTCTTGTGCGTGGTGGTGGTGACGACGTGGGCGTGCGGCACCGGGTTCGGGTGCAGACCCGCGGCGACCAGGCCGGCGAAGTGCGCCATGTCGACCATCAGGTACGCGCCGACCTCGTCCGCGATGCGGCGGAAGGCGGCGAAGTCCAGCTGACGCGGGTACGCGGACCAGCCCGCGACGATCAGCTGCGGCTTGGACTCCTTGGCGAGGCGCTCGACCTCGGCCATGTCGACCTGGCCGTCCTCACCGACGTGGTACGGGACCACGTTGTAGAGCTTGCCGGAGAAGTTGATCTTCATGCCGTGGGTCAGGTGACCGCCGTGGGCCAGGTTCAGGCCCATGATCGTGTCGCCCGGCTTCAGCAGCGCGAACATCGCGGCCGCGTTCGCCTGCGCACCGGAGTGCGGCTGCACGTTCGCGGCCTCGGCGCCGAACAGCGCCTTGATCCGGTCGATGGCGATCTGCTCGACGACGTCGACGTGCTCGCAGCCACCGTAGTAACGGCGGCCGGGGTAGCCCTCGGCGTACTTGTTGGTCAGGACGGAGCCCTGGGCCTCCATGACGGCGACCGGAGCGAAGTTCTCCGACGCGATCATTTCGAGGGTCGACTGCTGGCGCACGAGCTCGGCGTCGACGGCTGCGGCGACGTCGGGGTCGAGTTCGTGGAGAGGGGTGTTCAGTACGGACATCAGGATCCCCTGGGGTCAGTTACCGGCGGTGAGTGCGGTGTACTCGTCGGCGGAGAGCACGTCCTTGGGCTCCTCCGAGATGCGCACCTTGAACAGCCAGCCGCCCTCGAAGGGGGCGGAGTTCACCAGGGACGGGTCGTCGACGACGTCCTGGTTGGCCTCGACGACCTCACCGGAGACGGGGGAGTAGAGGTCGCTGACCGACTTCGTCGACTCCAGCTCGCCACAGGTCTCGCCCTCGGTGACGGTGTCGCCGACCTCGGGGAGCTGGGCGTAGACGACGTCACCGAGCGCGTTGGCCGCGAACTCGGTGATGCCGACCGTCGCGACGCCGTCAACGACGTCCGACAGCCACTCGTGCTCCTTGGTGTAACGCAGCTGCTGGGGGGTGCTCATGGCCTGATTCTCCTGGATGCGCGGGGGTGGAAACGAACGGTGGTCTTGGGTACTGCGACATCGCCGCACGGGGCACCCGGCGGCAGGCCTGACTACAAGGACTACTTCTGCCGCTTGTAGAACGGCAGAGCGACGACCTCGTACGGCTCATGCGTACCGCGAATGTCGACGCCGACGCCGGAGGTGCCGGGCGCGGCGTGCGCCGCGTCGACGTACGCCATCGCGATCGGCTTGCCCAGGGTCGGGGACGGGGCGCCCGAGGTGACCTCGCCGATCACCTGGCCGTCGGCGACCACGGGGAAGCCGGCGCGCGGGACGCGGCGGCCCTCGGCGACCAGGCCGACCAGCTTGCGCGGCGGGTTCGTGGCGGCGCGCTCGGCGGCGGCCTCCAGGGCGGCGCGGCCGACGAAGTCGCCCTCCTTCTCGAACTTCACGACCCGGCCCAGACCCGCGTCGAACGGGGTCAGCGAGGTGGTCAGCTCGTGCCCGTACAGCGGCATGCCCGCCTCCAGGCGCAGGGTGTCGCGGCAGGACAGGCCGGCCGGGACCAGGCCGACGCCCTCGCCGGCCTTGGTCAGCGCCTGCCACAGCTCCACGGCGTGCTCGGGGGAGACGAACAGCTCGAAGCCGTCCTCGCCGGTGTAGCCCGTACGCGCGATCAGCGCGGGCACGCCGGCCACGGTGCCCGGCAGGCCGGCGTAGTACTTCAGCCCGTCCAGGTCGGCGTCGGTGAGGGAGGCGAGGATGCCGGGGGACTCGGGGCCCTGCACCGCGATCAGCGCGTACGCGTCGCGGTCGTCGCGGACCTCGGTGTCGAAGCCGGCGGCGCGCTCGGTGAGCGCGTCCAGCACCACCTGGGCGTTGGAGGCGTTCGCGACGACCATGTACTCGGTCTCGCCGAGGCGGTAGACGATCAGGTCGTCGACGATGCCGCCGTCTTCCCGGCAGATGTGCGTGTAGCGGGCGCGGCCGACGCCGACGGTGGAGATGTTGCCGACCAGCGCGTAGTCCAGGGCCTTGACGGCCTCCGGCCCGGTCAGCGTGATCTCGCCCATGTGGGAGAGGTCGAAGAGACCGGCCTTGGTGCGGACGGCGTTGTGCTCGTCGCGCTCGCTGGCGTACCGCAGGGGCATGTCCCAGCCCGCGAAGTCGGTCATGGTCGCACCGAGGGAACGGTGCAGCGCATCGAGGGCGGTCAGGCGGGGGGCAGTGCTCATGGGTGTGGCTCCCGGGTCCCAGGGCATGACATGACGAGGAGGGGTCCTCCCCATCTGTCATCGGAACCTGAGAGGTTCGCCGAGAGTTCCTGACGCGTCAGGGATCTCCGGCTTGCACCTTGGGTGGAGCTGCCGAGCAGCTCGCTTTTCAGATCTGCCTCATCCACGCGGTACGGGGCCTGAGAGATTCAAGGGAGGTTCTTGCTCCTTCGGCGCCCACGCACCGCCTTGCGGCGTGCCGGGACTCTCCCGCGCGGATTCAAGCGGCCGGTATGCAGTTGGTGATGCGGGGGTGATGCGGTTGGTCCAGATGGCGCACATCATTGCACGGCATGGTGGTGATCGGGTGGGTGGGCCCGAAAGATCGTGCGGCTGTCCAGGGGGTGGACGGGGTCGAGGACGGGAACCCCGACCGGAACCGAAGCCACCGGATTACCGTCTCTTTACACTCAGTGGGGAAGGGTCCTGGTGACCCGATTCGGGGGAGGCGAGCACTGTGCGGAGATTCGTGGGTGCGGCGGCGGCCGCGGGGACCGCGGGCGCGGTGCCGGCGCAGCGGGCCGGTGCGTCGGCCCGGGCGCGCGGGCACGAGGCCGGTCCGGTACGGGACCTGCGCGGTCCGGGCGTGCGGGGCCCGCGGCGGCTGCGCTTCGCCGAGGGCGACATCGTGGTCGTGTCCGGCCTGCCGGGGGGCGGCAAGAGCACGCTGATCAAGCGGGCGGCGGCCGAGGGCGGTGCGGAGGGCGGCGCCGTCGACTCCCAGGACACCCGCGAGCGCTGGGAGCGCCGGATGCCGGGGGCGCTGCCGTACGCGGTGTACCGGCCGCTGGTGCGGGTCGCGCACTACTGGGGGCTGTGGCGGCAGCTGCGCTCCGGGCGCTCCGTCGTGGTGCACGACTGCGGGACGCAGAGCTGGGTGCGGGGGCTGCTCGCGGCGGCGGCGCGGCGGCGGGGGCGCGCGCTGCACCTGCTCCTGCTGGACACCAGCCCCGAGGAGGCGCTGTCGGGCCAGGCCGCGCGGGGGCGGGGGGTGTCGGCGTACGCCTTCGCCCGCCACCGGGGTGCGGTGGGGCGGCTACTGCGCGAAGCGGAGGCCGGGCGGCCGCCGGCGGGGTGCGCCTCGGCCACCCTCCTGGACCGCCGGTCCGCGTCCGCGGTCACCCGGATCGCCTTCCACCCGTAGCCACCGGGTGCGCTCCCGCTGCCGGCGACCGGTCCCCCGCCCGTGTGCGGCGCCGCCGCTGGGGCTCCGCCCCAGACCCCGCGCCTCAAACGCCGGCGAGGCTGGATGTGGCTGATGCGGGTCCGCCAGGCGCAGCTGGATTGCCCGCAGCAGGGCAATTTCAGCCCCGCCGGCGTTTGGGGCGCCGCCGGAGGCAAAACAGCCCCGCCGGCGTTTGAGGCGCGGGGGCTGGGGCGGAGCCCCGGGAGCGGTGCGGCACGTTGCGTACAACCGAACCCCGGCGGAGGCGTGTCGGTGGGGGCCGGTACCCTGCGGGGCGACAACTCGCGGGATCACGGAGGCACGTACATGCACAGCGGCGGCGGCTGGCCGGGGAATGAGCTGGAGCAGGTGCTCGGGGCGGCGCTCGGGCAGCCGGACGCCGGCGGGCGGATCCTGGAGGTGCTCGGGCGGAGCCAGGTGTGGGTGCCGCTGCCCGCCGGCGCCGGGACCGAGCAGGGCGGCGCCGAGGGGCTGACCCTGCCCACCATGGACATCGGCGGCGCCGCGTACGTCCCCGTGTACAGCTCGGAGGCCCAGTTCCTCGCCTGCGTCGGCCCCGGCATGGACTTCACCGTGGCCCCCGCCGTCGAGTTCGCCCGCGGCCTGCCCCCGCAGCTCGGCATCGCGCTCAACCCCGAGGGCGCCGTCGGCGTCCCCCTCCCCCCGCCCGCCGTCGCGGAGCTCTGCCGCAGTGGCCGGACCCCCCTCGACGGCCCCGCCGGCGGCGGCCGCGTCCGGCTCTACGAGCCCGACTGGCAGGAGGACCCGGTGGACTTCCTGACCGCCGCCGCGGAGGAGTTCCGGGCGGCCGGCGTGGTCTCCGCCGCCTACCGCTGCCTCGCGAGCATCGAGGGGGGCGAGCCGCAACTGTTCATCGGTGTCCGACTGGTGGGATGGGAGCCCGAGACCCGGAACGTCCCGATGGACGCCCTCGGCCGGGCCCTGACCCGCGTACCGCCGCCCTGGCCCGTGCAGTTGATCCTGCTGGACGCCGCCGAGGACCCGGTCACGGACTGGATTCGTGAGCGCGTACGCCCCTTCTACCTCCCGTAGGGCGGCTTAAGCTGTTCTCGGGTTGACGTCGGGCGGAAGAAGAGACGAAGAGGGGTACCGGGTGAGTGCGTCAGGCACGGCCGCGGCCGGGCAGGTCGAGCACATGCTGCGCCAGGTGACTCCCGGGCGCTACGAAAGCTACGAGTCGCTCCTGCACGCCCTCGCCGAGGGCCGGCTGTGGATGCTGCTGTGGCAGGGGCAGCCGGGTTCACCGGACGCCCAGTACGGCGGCATGGAGGTCGAGGGGCTGGGCTACGCGCCCTGCGTGACCTCCCCGCAGGAACTGGCCGCCAGCGGCTGGGGCCGGGGCTACGAGATCGTCACGGGCCGGGACATCGCCCGCGCGCTCTATCCCGACCGCTGGGGACTGTGGCTCAACCCGCACGCCCAGGGCGGCGGCGTCGGCATCCCGTGGGCGGACCTGCGCCGCATCGCCACCGGGCTGGACCGGATGCCGGCCGGCCCGCTGCGGCTGTCCGAGCCCGCGATCGAGCTGCCGCAGTTCTACGGGCTGCTGACCCAGCACGCCCACCGGACGCCCACCGTCCGCTCGCTGCGCCGCGCCTGGGTCCAGCCCGCGCTCGGTTCCCCGTACCTCGCGGTCGGGCTCGACCTGTACGACGCCTCCGCGCCCGCGCTGGAGTCCGTGCGGGAGATGATGCGCCAGTCCGTCGGCGTCGTGCCCGAGGGCGTACCCGTGTGCACGGTGGCGCTCGCGGACGAACACGACCCCGTCGCGATGTGGCTGCGCGCGCAGACCCGCCCGTTCTACGACCGCGAGGGCCAGGCACCCGCTTACTGACGGGTGGACACCCCACACTTCCGAACATCCGCATATTGAGACATCCGTCTCGAAGGCCGCACCGATCCCATCGGTGCGGCCTTCGTCATATGGGCCGAATCGGCCCAAGATCCCTGCCCGAAATGGCAGTTGGGCGGGATGTCCGTTCCGCGCCGAACGGGCGGAGTTTCACCGCTCAACAGACCTTGCCGTTCGGATAACGGAAGGTGTAGCCGCAGATCACGGTTGCGCATCACATCCCCGACGGGTCTGGCGGCCGATCGAGACACCGTTGAAGACTCCCCCCACCGAAGGCAGGTCAGTCCCGCAACCACCAGCTCTTCACGTGCACTTCAGGCGCATTTCGCGCCAATCGCACCATCAGCGACGCCGATAGAACCAAGCCGCCACAGCGGCGGGCATGGGCCGGCCACAGTCGGCCGAGAGGGGTCCCCACCACGATGACGGCACCACTGCACGACACCAGCGCGGCCGAGCCCGCAGCCGTGGCCGCCCCGGAAGTTCCGCAGAAGGCGATCGAGGGGCGCTCGCCGTGGCGGATCGCCTGGCTGCGCCTCAAGCGCGACAAGGTCGCCCTGGCCGGCGGTGTCGTCGTGCTCCTGCTGATCCTCGTCGCGATCTTCGCGCCGCTGATCGTCAAGGCCTTCGGCCACCCGCCGGAGGAGCTGCACGAGGACCTGCTGGACCCGCTGCTCGGCCTGCCGGCCGGGGACTGGGGCGGCATGAACGGCGACTTCCTGCTGGGCATCGAGCCGGTCAACGGCCGCGACGTCTTCAGCCGGATCGTCTACGGCGCCCGGATCTCGCTGCTGGTGGCCTTCCTGTCCGCCTTCGTGGCGGTCTCGCTGGGCACCGTCTTCGGCGTCATCGCCGGATACTTCGGCGGTTGGGTCGACGCGGCCATCAGCCGCGTCATGGACCTGCTGCTGGCCTTCCCGCAGCTGCTCTTCATCATCGCGCTGATCTCGGTGGTCCCCAGCAAGCTGTGGGGCTTCGAGGGATCGGGTCTGCGCATCGCGGTGCTGGTGCTCGTCATCGGCTTCTTCGGGTGGCCGTACATCGGCCGCATCGTCCGCGGGCAGACCCTGTCGCTGCGCGAACGCGAGTACGTCGAAGCGGCCAGGAGCCTCGGCGCCGGCCGCGGGTACATCCTCTTCCGCGAACTGCTTCCGAACCTGGTGGCGCCCATCACCGTCTACTCGACGCTGATGATCCCCACCAACGTGCTGACCGAGGCCGCCCTGAGCTTCCTCGGAGTCGGCGTCAAGCCGCCCACGCCGTCCTGGGGAGAGACCCTCTCCACGGCAGTGCGGACCTACGAGGACGATCCGCTCTTCATGATCTTCCCCGGCGTAGCGATCTTCATCACCGTGCTGGCCTTCAACCTCTTCGGCGACGGCGTCCGTGACGCCCTCGACCCGAAGGGTTCCCGCTAGCAGCCGCAGGGCGCACACCAGATCCCGGCTTCGAGTTTCGAGCCGTAAGTAACCAGTACACCGGAACTACAACGGAGGGTTGCGAGCATCGTGACTACCCATCGCACGTCGAAGCGCAGGCTTGCCGCTGGCACGGCCGTCGTGCTCGCGGCCATGCTCACCGCCACCGCCTGTGGCGGCAGCGACAAGAAGGACGACAAGCCCGCCGGCGCCGCAGGATTCAACTCGGGCATAGGCAAGATCGCCAACGCGTCGGACAAGAAGGGTGGCGAGCTCAAGTTCGTCGGCACCCAGGAAGCCGACTCGTGGGACCCGCAGCGCGGTTACTACGGCTTCATGTGGGACTTCTCCCGCTACTACGCGCGTCAGCTGGTCAGCTACAAGGCGGCCCCGGGTGAGCAGAGCACCGAGCTCGTGCCCGACCTGGCCACCGCCAAGGCCGAGATCAGCGACGGCGGCAAGACCTACAAGTACACCCTGAAGGACAACGTGACCTGGGAGGACGGCTCGCCCGTCACCGCCCAGGACGTCAAGTACGGCATCGAGCGCACCTGGGCCCAGGACGTCATCTCCGGCGGCCCGGTCTACCTGATGCAGGTCCTCGACCCGAAGACCGAGTACCAGGGCCCGTACAAGGACACCGCCCCGGACAAGCTCGGCCTCAAGGCCATCGAGACCCCGGACGCGAAGACCATCATCTTCAAGCTCCCGGCGCCCAACGGTGACTTCGAGCAGATGCTGGCCATGCCGGCGGCGAGCCCGGTCAAGCAGGAGAAGGACACGGCGGCCAAGTACGGCCTGAAGCCCTTCTCCAATGGCCCGTACAAGATCGACTCGTACGAGCCCAACAAGAGCATGAAGCTCTCGCGCAACGACAAGTGGAAGCCCGAGTCGGACACCATCCGCAAGGCGCTCCCGGACTCCATCTCGGTCACGTTCATGGCGAACGCGGACGACATGGACAAGCGCCTGATGAACGGCGAGTTCGACCTGGACATCAACGCGACCGGCATCGGCCAGGCGGCCCGCGCCACCGCGCTGAAGGACCACAAGGACAACCTGGACAACGGCCAGACCGGCTTCATCCGGTACGCCGTCATGCCGACGACCGTCGCGCCGTTCGACAACGTCGAGTGCCGCAAGGCCGTCATCTACGCGGCTGACCACAAGTCCCTGCAGACCGCCCGCGGCGGCCCGCAGGCCGGTGGCGACATCGCCCCGAACATGCTCCCCGCCGGCATCAAGGGCTCCGACCCGTCGTACGACCCGTACGGTGTCCTGAAGAACGACGGCAAGCCGGACGCGGAGAAGGCCAAGGCCGCGCTGAAGGCCTGTGGCAAGGAGTCGGGCTTCAAGACCACGATCGCGGTCCGCAACAACAAGCCGGTCGAGGTCGCCACCGCCGTCTCGCTGCAGAACGCCCTGAAGCAGGTCGGCATCGAGGCCGACGTCGACCAGTTCGACGGTGCCCAGACCTCCGGCATCATCGGTTCGCCGAAGGTCGTCAAGGAGAAGAACTACGGCATCATCATCATGGGCTGGGGCGCCGACTTCCCGACCGGTCAGGGCTTCTCGCAGCCGCTGGTCGACGGCCGCTTCATCCTGCAGAGCGGTAACAACAACTTCTCCGAGCTGAACGACCCGGCGATCAACAAGCTGTTCGACGACGCCATCGCGGAGACGGACCCGGCCAAGGCCGGCGACATCTACAAGCAGATGAACCAGAAGGTCTCCGAGGCCGCGGTCTACCTTCCCTTCGTCTACGACAAGACGATCACCTGGCGCTCCACCCGTCTGACGAACGCCTACACCTCGGACGCCTACAACGGTCGCTACGACTACGCGTCCCTCGGCGTCACCAAGTAACACCCGTCAGACCAGGCTCAGTTCCAGTTTCCAGTGTTCCAGTGCCACACCCGCTAGGCACGAAGGGCAGGTGATGGCCGCGGTTTCGGCTTGGGGGCGCTCTCCAGAAGGGGGCGCCCCCGGGCCGCAGCCAGGCCGAGCGCAGTGCTTGCATATCTCACCCGACGGATCTTCGCCGTCATCGTCATGCTGTTGGTCATCACGCTGGTGACCTTCGGAATCTTCTTCCTCTTCCCGAAGCTGATCGGGACCGATCCGGCTCTGTACTTCGTCGGTAAGCAGTCCGACCCCGCCGCGATCGAGGGCATCCGGCAGAAGATGGGTCTCAACGACCCGATCCTCGTCCAGTTCGGCAAGTTCGTCGTCGGGCTGGTGGCGGGTCGTACGTACGCCAACGGCTCCGACGTCACGCAATGCGCCGCGCCCTGCTTCGGCTACTCCTTCAAGACCGAGCAGGAGGTCTGGCCGCTGCTGCTGGACTGGCTGCCGGTCACCCTCTCCCTCGCCGCCGGCGCCGTCGTCATCTGGGTCATCGGCGGTGTCGCCACCGGTGTCGTCTCCGCGCTCAAGCGCGGTACGGTCCTGGACCGTTCGGCGATGGGCGTCGCCCTCGCGGGCGTCTCCCTCCCCATCTACTTCACGGGCATGCTCTTCATCGCCTTCTTCTCCGACCAGCTCGGCTGGTTCGGCAGGCCGGAGGCGACCTTCGCCGAGGATCCGGGCAAGTGGTTCAACGGCATGATCCTGCCGTGGGTCTCGCTCGCCTTCCTCTACGCGGCGATGTACGCGCGGCTCACCCGCGCGACCATGCTCGAAGTCCTCAACGAGGACTACATCCGCACCGCCCGCGCCAAGGGCCTGACGGAACCGGTCGTCATCGGCAAGCACGCCATGCGTTCGACGATGACCCCGATCCTGACCGTCCTCGGCCTGGACCTCGGCGCCCTGATGGGCGGCGCGGTGCTCACCGAGTCCACGTTCTCGCTGCACGGCCTCGGCTACAGCGCCGTTCGCGCCATCAGCGACCACGACCTGCCGGTCATCCTCGGCATCACCCTGATCTCCGCCTTCTTCGTCGTCGCGGCGAACCTCATCGTTGACCTCATGTACGCGGTGATCGACCCCCGAGTGAGGCTGTCATGACCGAACTGACCAAGACCGGAGCTCTCAACGAGCCCGTCGGCGGCCCGGGGGAGCCCTCCACCTCCTTCCTCGAGGTCCGCGACCTCAAGGTGCACTTCCCGACCGAGGACGGCCTGGTCAAGTCGGTCGACGGACTCTCCTTCTCGTTGGAGAAGGGCAAGACCCTCGGCATCGTGGGCGAGTCCGGCTCCGGCAAGTCCGTCACCTCGCTGGGCATCATGGGCCTGCACCGCGTGGGCCAGTACGGCCGCCAGCGGGCGCAGATCTCCGGCGAGATCTGGCTCAACGGCAAGGAGCTGCTCTCCGCCGGTGAGGACGAGGTGCGCAGGCTGCGCGGCCGGGAGATCGCGATGATCTTCCAGGACCCGCTGTCCGCGATGCACCCGTACTTCACCATCGGCAAGCAGATCGCCGAGGCCTACCGGGTCCACAACAAGGTCGACAAGAAGGTCGCCCGCACGCGTGCGGTCGAGCTGCTCGACCGCGTGGGCATCCCCGAGCCGCACAAACGGGTCGACAGCTACCCGCACGAGTTCTCCGGCGGCATGCGCCAGCGCGCGATGATCGCGATGGCGCTGGTCAACAACCCCGAACTGCTCATCGCGGACGAGCCGACGACCGCCCTGGACGTCACCGTCCAGGCCCAGATCCTCGACCTCATCCGGGACCTGCAGAAGGAGTTCGGCTCCGCGGTCATCATGATCACGCACGACCTGGGCGTGGTCGCGGAGATGGCCGACGAACTCCTCGTGATGTACGGCGGCCGCTGCGTCGAGCGGGGCACCGCCGAGAAGGTCTTCTACGAGCCCCGTCACCCGTACACCTGGGGCCTGCTGGGCTCGATGCCGCGCATCGACCGCGAGCAGACCGAGCGCCTCATCCCGGTCAAGGGCTCGCCGCCCAGCCTGATCAACATCCCGAGCGGCTGCGCGTTCAACCCCCGCTGCCCGTACGCCGACGTACCCAAGGGCAACGTGACCCGCACGGTCCGGCCGGAGCTGGTCGAGGAGGACGGCAGCCGCCACTGGTCCGCCTGCCACATGTCGGCGGAGGAGCGGACCCGGATCTGGACCGAAGAGATTGCGCCGAAGCTGTGACCGACACGCCTGACAAGAAGAAGACGGCCACCGCGTCCATCCCGGCGCAGGCCACCGACTCTCCCGACGCCGTCGCCACCCCCGAGGTGCTGCTCAAGGTCACCGGGCTCACGAAGCACTTCCCGATCACCAAGGGACTGCTGCGCAGGCAGGCCGGCGCGGTCAAGGCCGTCGACGGCATCGACTTCGACGTCCGGCGCGGCGAGACCCTCGGTGTCGTGGGCGAGTCCGGTTGCGGCAAGTCCACCATGGGTCGGCTGATCACGCGACTGCTCGAACCGACCGGCGGCACGGTCGAGTTCGAGGGCAAGGACATCACGCACCTGGGCGTGGCGGGCATGCGCCCGATGCGCCGCGACGTGCAGATGATCTTCCAGGACCCGTACGGCTCGCTGAACCCGCGCCACACGGTGGGCACCATCGTCAGCGCGCCGTTCAAGCTCCAGGGGGTCACCCCGGAGGGCGGCCTCAAGGCGGAGGTCCAGCGCCTCCTCTCCCTGGTGGGCCTCAACCCCGAGCACTACAACCGCTACCCGCACGAGTTCTCCGGCGGCCAGCGCCAGCGCATCGGCATCGCCCGCGCGCTGGCCCTGAAGCCGAAGCTGGTCGTGGCCGACGAGCCCGTCTCGGCCCTGGACGTCTCCATCCAGGCCCAGGTGGTCAACCTGCTGGACGACCTCCAGGAGGAGCTCGGCCTCACGTACGTGATCATCGCGCACGACCTGTCGGTCATCCGGCACGTGTCGGACCGCATCGCGGTGATGTACCTCGGCAAGATCGTCGAGCTGGCCGACAACAAGTCGCTGTACGACGCGCCGATGCACCCGTACACGACGGCCCTGATGTCGGCGGTGCCGGTCCCGGACCCGCGCCGGCGCGGTGCGAAGAGCGGCCGCATCCTGCTCAAGGGCGACGTGCCGTCGCCGATCTCGCCGCCGAGCGGCTGCCGCTTCCACACGCGGTGCTGGAAGGCGACGCAGATCTGCACGACGCAGGAGCCGCCGCTGGTGGCCCTGAAGACGGGCCACCAGGTGGCCTGCCACCACCCGGAGAACGCCCCCGACCAGGCCCCGGGCGACAAGCCCCTGCCGGGAGCGGCCGACGCGGTGGACACGGTCTCGGAGTAGCGGCCGAACCCTGGCGGGGCCGGGTAACCCCCGACCCCGCCGGGCCCGCTGCGCGGTGCCCCTCCGCCCTGCCGCCCCCGGACTCCGTCGCGGGTTCCGCTGCGCGGTGCGTTTCGGCTCTCGCCGCCACTCCCCTCTGCCTGTGGGTTTCGGCTGCCTCCGGCGGCGCCTCAATCGCCGGCGGGGCTGAAATTGCCCTGCGGGCAATCCAGCCCCGCCGGCGATTGAGGCGCGGGGTCTGGGGCGGAGCCCCAGGGCCGGGTGCAGCCCGGTTCTCCGGCGGAGCCGCCGCCGACGCGGCCCGCCACCCACGGCCCGGGCAACGGGCCGCGCCCCCCGTCGGGCGACAATGGCCCGGTGCCCCACGATCTCTTCCCGGCGGGGATCCAGCATGCCCTGGACCTCGCCGGCATCTTCGTCTTCGCCACCGCCGGCGCCCTGCTCGCAGTTCGCAAGAACTTCGACGTCTTCGGCATCGCGGTCCTCGCCCTCGTCACCGCGCTCGGCGGTGGCCTCTTCCGCGACATCGTCATCGGTGCCGTCCCCCCGGCGGCCTTCGGCGAGCTCAGCTTCTTCATCACCCCGCTCGTCGCCGCCGGCATCGTCTACTTCCTGCACCCCGAGGTCCAGCGGATCAACCGGGCCATCAACGTCTTCGACGCGGCCGGCCTCGGCCTGTTCTGCGTGACGGGCACGACCAAGGCGTACGGCTTCGGCCTCGGCCTCACCGCGTCCGCCGCGCTCGGCGTGGCGACCGCCGTCGGCGGCGGCGTCCTGCGCGACGTGCTCGTCAACGAGGTGCCCTCGCTGCTGCGCGACCGCGAGATGTACGCCGTCCCCGCCCTCGTCGGCGCCTCGATGGTCGCCCTCTGCATCCGCTTCGAGGCCCTCAACGGCGTCACCACCGGCCTGGCGATCGTCACCACGTTCGTCCTGCGGCTCCTCGCGATGCGCTATCACTGGCGGGCCCCGCTGGCCTGGAACCGCCGCTCTTCCGTGGCCGAAGAGCCGTAGCCAAACCGGGCGCCCAGCAAAGCTACCGCTTAGTAGCAAGCCGGTGTACCGTCGTTTACATGTCACATGCAGCTGCCAAGGCAACCATCGGCGACAGCGAGTTCGACCGCGACACCACCGTCACCGCCCGCGCGGACGAGCCCGGTGTGTACGACGCGGAGCTCTCCGCCGGCTGGACGATCATCACCGCCGTCAACGGCGGCTACCTGCTGGCCCTGGTGGGCCGGGCCCTGTCGGCGGCCCTCCCGCACCCGGACCCGTTCACCGTCTCCGCGCACTACCTGACCTCCTCGGTGCCCGGCCCCGCCGTGATCCGCACGCAGGTCGTCCGCGTCGGCCGCACCCTCTCCACCGGCCAGGCCTCGCTGTTCCAGTACGACGAGAACGGCGCCGAGGTCGAGCGCATCCGCGTCCTCGCCTCCTACGGCGACCTCGCCTCGCTCCCCGAGGACGTCCGCACCACCGCCACCGCGCCCGTGATGCCGGCGTACGAGGACTGCCTCGGCGCCGAGGCCGGCTCGGCCCCGATCCCCGGCAGCTCGGCGATCGTCGACCGGCTCCGGCTGCGCCTGGACCCGGCGACGGCGGGCTGGGCCGTCGGCGCGCCCTCGGGCAAGGGGGAGATGCGGGCCTGGTTCGAGCTGGCCGACGGTCGCGACGCCGATCCGCTGTCCATGCTCCTCGCGGTGGACGCGCTGCCGCCGACCGTCTTCGACCTGGGCCTGATCGGCTGGGCCCCGACGGTGGAACTCACCACCCACATCCGGCGCCGCCCCGCTCCCGGCCCGCTCCGGGTCTCGATCACCACCCGGAACCTGGCCGGCGGCTTCCTGGAGGAGGACGCCGAGATCTGGGACTCCGAGAACCACCTGGTGGCCCAGTCCCGCCAACTGGCCCGAGCCCCGCGCCAGGCGTAGCGGGCCCGGCCCCGACGCCTCCGGCCCGGCCTGGCGCTTCCGGCCTCGCGGGGCCGGGCTCCGAGCCGCGACGGTGAAAATCCGGCCTCGCCGGCGTTTGAGGCGCGGGGTCCGGGGCGGAGCCCCCGGGAAACGGCGAAAGGGCGGGGCGGGGACCGGCTCCGCGCAGCGGCGCCCCGTCAGGTAGCGCAGCCACCCGCACCCGCCCCTCAGGCGGGACCGCCCGGCCGGAGCCTCCCCGGGGGACTCGTAGAATCGGGGGATCATGGCCTACCTCGACCACGCCGCAACCACCCCGATGCTGCCGGAGGCCGCCGCGGCGATGACCGCGCAGTTCTCCGCGACGGGGAACGCGTCCTCCCTCCACGCCGCCGGCCGCCGGGCCCGCCGTACCGTCGAGGAGGCCCGCGAGGCCTTCGCCGAGGCGATCGGCGCACGCCCGAGCGAGGTGGTCTTCACCGCCGGCGGCACCGAGGCCGACAACCTCGCCGTCAAGGGCCTCTACTGGGCCCGGCGCGACGCCGACCCCGCCCGCACCCGGGTCCTCGCCAGCCCCGTCGAGCACCACGCCGTGCTCGACGCCGTCCACTGGCTCGCCGAGCACGAGGGCGCGCAGGTCGAGTACCTGCCCGTGGACCGCTACGGCCGCGTGCACCCCGAGGCCCTCCGCGAAGCCGTCGAGCGCAACCCCGAGGACGTGGCCCTGGCCACCGTCATGTGGGCCAACAACGAGATCGGCACCGTCATGCCGGTCCGCGAACTGGCCGACGTCGCGGGCGAGTACGGGATCCCCCTGCACTCCGACGCCGTCCAGGCCTTCGGGCAGCTCGACGTCCGGTTCGGCGACAGCGGTCTCGCGGCGATGGCCGTCAGCGGCCACAAGATCGGCGGCCCCTACGGCATCGGCGCCCTGCTCCTCGGCCGCGACCAGACCCCGGTGCCCGTCCTGCACGGCGGCGGCCAGGAGCGGCACGTGCGTTCCGGGACCCTCGACGTGCCCGCCATCGCCTCCTTCGCGGTGGCGGCCGTACTCGCCGCCGAACGGCGCGAGCGCTTCGCCGCCGAGATCGGCGCCCTGCGCGACGAACTCGTCTCCGCCGTCCTCGCGGCCGTACCGGACGCCGTCCTCGGGGGCGATCCCGAGGGCCGGCTCCCCGCCAACGCCCACTTCAGCTTCCCCGGCTGCGAGGGCGACTCCCTGCTGCTGCTGCTCGACGCCCAGGGCATCGAGTGCTCCACCGGTTCGGCCTGCACCGCCGGCGTGGCCCAGCCCAGCCACGTCCTGCTGGCCACCGGCACCGACCCGAGACTCGCCCGCGGCACCCTGCGCTTCTCCCTGGGCCACACCTCCACCAAGGAGGACGTGGCGGCCCTGGCCGCCGCCATCGGCCCGGCCGTGGAACGCGCCCGCACGGCGGGCCTCAGCTGAGCCCCGGGGACCTACGACGGTATGTGTGACCGCACGAGCGCCATGTACCTGTCCCAGTCCCAGTTCGGGCCGGGGTCCGTGTGGTCGGCGCCCGGGACCTCGGAGTGGCCAAGGACGTGCTTGCGGTCCGCGGGTATGCCGTAGCGGCGGCAGATGTCGGCCGCCAGCACGGCGGACGCCTCGTACATCGCGTCCGTGAAGTCCTTCGGCCGGTCCACGAAGCCGACGTGCTCGATGCCGACGCTGCGCTCGTTCATCGAGCGGTTGCCCGCGTGGAAGGCCACGTCGAGCTCGCGCACCATCTGCTCCACATGGCCGTCCCCGCGCACGATGTAGTGCGCCGACGCCTTGTGCCACGGGTTCTTGAAGGCGTCCACGGAGGACTCGAAGCCGCCCTGCGTGACGTGCACGACGATCCTGTCCACCCGGTAGTCGTCCGGCCGGTCCGCCAGCCGCCAGTTCGCGGGCGAGGCCGCCGTCCAACTCGCGCCCGCGTGGTCGAGCTCGCCCTCCTTGCGCGGCTTGGCCACTCCCGGCACCAGCCACCAGCTCCGGCGGATCTCGTCCCGCCCGGCGATCGCCGCCACCGCGAAGACCCCGAGCCCCCCGAACAGCACCGCCCTGCGGGTCCGGCCCGGCCCCTTCTTCCCCTTGTCCGCCTGCTCGACCATGTGATCCACCCCCCACTGCCGATAACGCGCCGTGACCCCTTGCGGTTCCCCGTACCCTGGACGGTGCTATGACTGAGAACCTGCCGCGCACCGCCCGCCCCCTCCGCGTCCTGGCCGCCATGTCCGGCGGAGTGGACTCCGCCGTCGCCGCCGCCCGCGCGGTCGAAGCCGGGCACGACGTGACCGGCGTCCACCTGGCGCTCTCCGCGAACCCACAGTCCTTCCGGACCGGTGCCCGCGGCTGCTGCACCATCGAGGACTCCCGCGACGCCCGTCGCGCGGCCGACGTCATCGGCATCCCCTTCTACTGCTGGGACCTCGCCGACCGCTTCCGCGAGGACGTGGTGGAGGACTTCATCTCCGAGTACGAGGCCGGGCGCACTCCCAACCCCTGCCTGCGCTGCAACGAGAAGATCAAGTTCGCGGCGCTGCTCGACAAGGCCCTCGCCCTCGGCTTCGACGCCGTCTGCACCGGCCACTACGCGACGATCGTGGAGAACGAGGACGGCACGCGCGAGATGCACCGCGCCTCCGACATCGCCAAGGACCAGTCGTACGTCCTCGGCGTCCTCGACGAGAAGCAGCTGGCCCACGCCCTCTTCCCGCTCGGCGACACGGTCACCACCAAGGACGAGATCCGCGCCGAGGCCGAGCGCCGCGGCCTCGCCGTGGCGAAGAAGCCCGACAGCCACGACATCTGCTTCATCGCCGACGGCGACACCCAGGGCTTCCTCGCGAAGCGCCTCGGCAAGGCCGAGGGCGACATCGTCGACGAGGCGACCGGCGAGAAGGTCGGCACCCACGACGGCGCCTTCGGGTTCACCATCGGCCAGCGCAAGGGCCTGCGCATCGGCCACCCCGCCCCCGACGGCAAGCCGCGCTACGTCCTCGACATCTCCCCGGTGAACAACACCGTCACCGTCGGCCCCGCCGAGGCCCTCGACGTCACCGCCCTGACCGCGATCCGCCCCCGCTGGTGCGGTTCCACGGCCGCCGCCCCGGGCACGTACACCGCCCAGCTGCGCGCCCACGGCGGCGAGACCGAGGTCTTCGCCGAGCTCGTCGACGGCGAACTGCGGGTCTCCTTCACCGAGCCCGTCCGCGGCGTGGCCCCCGGCCAGGCGATCGTGCTGTACGACGGCACCCGCGTGGTCGGCTCCGCCACCATCGCCACGACGCGGCGGGCGGCGACCGCCGCGCTCTGACCTGGCCCTGGTGCGGGTTGCGGGCCGCGCGGCCAGACTCGGAAGTGGGGAATCCGGGGGCGGGAGGGGGCAGGCACCTCCGGGCCGTACCGCCGAGGGGACACCACATGAGCACCTCAACCAGCCGCGTCCGCCGTCTGACCATGGCCGCCTGCGCGGCGTCGCTGCTGTTCAGCGGGGCCGCGGCGGGCGTGGCCGTCGCGGCCGCGCCCGCCACCGTACGGGACTCGAACGCCGACGAGATCGTTTCGCTGGTCAACGCGGAGCGGGCCAAGGCCGGCTGTCAGCCGCTGACCGTGAACGCGCAGCTCACCCAGGCCGCGCAGGGCCACGCCGAGGACATGGCCAAGAACAACCTCAACGGGCACACCGGGTCCGACGGCTCCAACGAGGAGGCCCGGCTCGCCAAGGTCGGCTACCAGTGGAGCGCCTGGGGTGAGAACGTCTCCTCGGGCTTCCCGAACTCCAAGGCGCACGTCGACGGCTGGCTGGCCAGCGCACCCCACAAGGCCGCCATGCTGAACTGCAACTTCACCGAGACGGGCGTCGGAGTCTCCGGCGACCGGGCCGTGCAGATGTTCGGGAGGCCCATGTGACCTCGCCCGAGCCCGGGGCCGTCAGACCACCGTGAGGACGATCTTGCCGGTGGTGCGGCCGAGCTCGCCGATCTCGTGGGCCTTGGCCGCCTCCTCCAGCGGCAGCACCGTCTCGACGAGCGGGCGGAGCAGGCCCTTGTCGGCCAGCGCCGCGATCTCCTCCAGCCCCTTGAGGTCGGGCTCCACCAGCACCCAGGAGGCCTTGACGCCCTGCGGGTCGGCCGGCAGGCCGTCCGGACCGGGCAGGGTGATCAGGTGTCCGCCCGGCTTCAGGACCTTCAGCGAGCGCTGCCCGTGGTCCCCGCCGAGGGCGTCGATCACGACGTCCACGTCCGTGACGGCGTCCTCGAAGTCGGTGGTGCGGTAGTCGATCACCTCGTCGGCGCCGAGGTCCCGGAGCACGTCGTGCTTGCCCGCGCTCGCGGTGCCGATCACGTACGCGCCCCGGGCCTTGGCGATCTGCACGGCCAGGTGGCCGACGCCGCCCGCCGCCGCGTGGACCAGGACCCGCTGCCCGGCCGAGACCCCGGCCGTGTCCACCAGGGCCTGCCATGCGGTCAGCGCCGCCAGCGGCAGCGCGGCCGCCCGTACGTGGTCCAGCGAGGCGGGCTTGCGGGCGAAGTGCCGGGCCGGGCCCACCACGTACTCGGCGTAGCCGCCGGCCTGGCGGGGGAAGCTCGGCATCCCGTACACCTCGTCGCCCGGGGCGTAGAGGGTCACGCCGGGGCCGACCGCCTCCACCGTGCCCGAGACGTCCCAGCCGACGATCGGGACCTCGCCCCAGGTGATCAGGCCCCCGCTGCCCCGCGTCTTCCAGTCGACCGGGTTCACGCCGGCCGCGTGGACGCGCACCAGGATCTCGTTCAGGCCCGGCTCGGGCCGCTCGATCTCCCGCTCGACCAGGGTCTCGGGGCCGCCCCACTCGCTCACGACGATCGCGCGCATGTCTGTTCTCCTCGTTCCGTTCGGCTGTGTCGGCACCGGAGCCTTCCCCGGCGACACGTCCCAGATTGGGGCAGCGCGGCACCCGGCGGTGTTGGCCGAATGGCCACTATGTGACAGGATCTGGCCATGGGTGAAATCGGTGAAATGGGCGAGATGCGTACGGCGGCCACGACCGGCGGACAGGACCGGCACCGGATCGCGGTGCTCGCCCTGCCCGGCTTCCCCCCGTTCGAGCTGGGCATCCCCTCCCGCGTCTTCGGCAGCGCCGTCGACGAGGCCGGCGAGGCCCTGTACGAGGTCGTCGTCTGCACCGCCGACGGGCGGCCCGTGCCCAGCGACTCCGGGTTCACCCTCCAGCCCGCCGCCGGGCCCGAGGCCCTCGCCACCGCCGACACCGTGATCGTCCCGCCCACCCACGCCATGCCCGAGCTGGCCGACGGGGGCCCGCTGCCGCCCGAGGTGGCCGAGGCCATCGCGGGCATCCGCCCCGGCACCCGCCTGGTCTCGATCTGCTCCGGTTCCTACGTGCTCGCCGCCGCCGGACTCCTCGACGGCCGCCCCGCGACGACGCACTGGAACCTCGCCGGCGAGTTCCGTCGGGCCTACCCCCGGGTCCGCATCGACGAGGACGTCCTCTTCGTCGACGACGGCGACGTCCTGACCTCCGCCGGGGTCTCCGCCGGCGTCGACCTGTGCCTGCACCTGATCCGCCGCGACCACGGCGTCGCCGTGACCAACCGCGCCGCCCGCATGTGCGTCGTACCGCCCTGGCGGGACGGCGGCCAGGCCCAGTACATCGACCGGCCCGTCCCGGAGCCCACCGTCGCCACCACGACCGCCACCCGCGCCTGGGCCCTGGACCACCTCGACGAACCACTGACCCTCGGCGAGCTCGCCGCCCACGCCCGGATGAGCCTGCGCACCTTCACCCGGCGCTTCCGCGACGAGGTCGGCATGACCCCGGTCCAGTGGCTCACCGGTCAACGCCTCGAAGCCGCCCGCCACTTGCTGGAGACCACGGACCTCTCCGTCGACCTGGTCGCGCACCGTTCGGGCTTCGGCTCCGGCAACTCCCTGCGCCAGCACATGCGTACCGCCTTCGGCGTTTCCCCGATCGGCTACCGGCGTACCTTCCGGGCCAGGGACATGACCTCGGAGGTCATCGCCACCGCGGCCCTTCCTTGACAAGATCGGATCAACGAGCCGATCAGCCGAGGAACTTGTGGAGGCACTGCCATGACCGCGTACGCCATCGCCCACATACGCCCCGAGACGATGAACGAGGAGATCCTCGACTACATCGAGCGGGTCCAGTCCACCATGGACCCCTTCGAGGGCCGCTTCCTCGTCCACGGCAAGGAGGTCGAGGTCATGGAGGGCCCCTTCCCCGGCACGATCGTCATGATCGGCTTCCCGGACATCGAACGCGCCCGCGCCTGGTACGCCTCCGACGCCTACCAGGAGATCCTCCCGCAGCGCACCCGCCACATCCCGGGCGAGGTCATCCTCGTCGAGGGCGTCCCGGCCGACTACGACGCCGCGAAGTCCGCCGCCGCGATGCGCGAAGCCGCGGGTCTCTGACGGTGGGCAACCGCGCCGTCTTCGTCATCGCCGGGCCCGACGGCCACACCCGCCACCGCTCCTCCTTCGGGGCGGTGGACCTGGCACTCGACCTCCTCGGCGGACCGGAGGCGGCGCTGCCCTTCATGCGCGAGCACGTCCGGGAGGAGGGCTGGTACCCCGACGACATGGTCGAGGCGGGCGTCCTCGCCGACCCGGCCCGCGGGCTCCTGCTGCTCTTCGCCTGGGAGGGGCCGACCGCCTCCCCGCGCACCCGGGCCGCCACCCTGGAGCTGCTGCGGGGCGCCTGGCCCGGGTGGGAGGTGCGCTGGCTCTACGACGGCCAGCGCGGCCTGCGCGCCCACCTCGGCCTCGACCCGGAGGAGGAACCCGCCGGCGTGTACCCGGGCCCGGCGCTGGAGCCGGGCCACGAGGAGATCCTCGACCCCGACCCGATGGTGGCCGTGGTGACCACCGGGGACGGGCGCTGCCACGTACTGGCCGACATCGAGGACCACCCCGTCGAGGAGGGCCCGGCGCTCCTGGACCGGCTCCGCGACGCCCCGGACCACGGGAGCCACCGGCTGGGGGCGGAGGCGGGGATCCACGTCGACGCGCAGCGGCGCCGGGTCGGCTGGTGGCTGAACACGGCCCGGTCCCGTCCGGCCGCCTCGCCCTGGCCCGGCTGGACCGTGGAGTTCTGGGAGGACCGCTGGGAAGAGCACCGGCGGGCCTCCGGCGGCCGCTTCGACCCGCCCGCACCGGACCGCGCCGCCGCGCTGGCCGCCGTACGGGACGAGGCGCTGGAGCGGTGGGCCGGGCCGCGCGGCGACGCACGGGCCCGGCTCGCGGCCGCCCACCCGCACATCACGCTCGGCAGCGCCTTCGCCCCCGCCGTCGCGGCCGAACGGGCCGCCACCGCCCGCGCCGCGATCGAGGCCGCGTACCGAAAGGCCGTCGTGGGCTGACGCGCACCGGCGGGGTGCGAGCATGGCGGTATGGCTACTCACCTGATCACCGGTGCCGGCTCCGGCATCGGCGCCGCCGTCGCCGCCCGGCTGCACGCCCGCGGCGACGACCTCGTCCTGCTCGCCCGCGACGCCGCCCGGGGCAAGCAGCTCGTCGAGCGCTTCCCCGGCGCGCGGGCGCTCGTGGGCGACCTCTCCGACCCCGACCGGCTCTCCTGGGCCTTCTCCAAGCAGGCGATCCCGGAGCGCATCGACTCCCTCCTGCACATCGCCGGCATCGTCGACCTCGGCCCCGTCGGGGAGCTGCGGCCCAAGACCTGGCACCAGCAGCTCAACGTCAACCTGATCGCCCCCGCCGAGGTGACCCGGCTGCTGCTGCCCACCCTGCGCGCCTCCAAGGCCACCGTCGTCTTCGTGAACTCCGGCGCCGGCCTCACCGCCCACGCCGACTGGAGCGCCTACGCCGCCTCCAAGCACGGGCTCAAGGCCCTCGCCGACTCGCTGCGCGCGGAGGAGAAGCCCAACGGCATCCGCGTCACCTCCGTCTACCCCGGACGCACCGCCAGCCCCATGCAGGCCAAGGTGCACTCCCAGGAGGGCAAGGAGTACGACCCCGAGCGCTGGATCGACGCCGAATCGGTGGCGACCACCATCGTCATGGCCGTCGACCTGCCCCGCGACGCCGAGGTCAACGACCTGACCGTCAGGCCCGGACGATGAGCGCGAACGCCACCGGTGTCGGTTCGCTGCCCGGCGGCGACGCCCGCGAGGCCGCCAAGACCGCCACGGGTTCCTTCGAGGAGTTCCCGTACCTCCCCGAACTGCCCGCCCGGGGACCCGGCGCCGACATGATCGGCCGTTCCCTCGGCCTGCTCGTCGACATGTACGCGCACGTCGAGCCCAGCGGCTGGCGGATCAGCGACCGCCCCGGACGCGACACCCGGCGGGCCCGGTCCTGGCTCGGGGAGGACCTCGACGCCCTGGAGGAGTTCACCCAGGGCTACACCGGAAAGCTCAAGGTCCAGGCGGTCGGGCCGTGGACGCTCGCCACCGCCCTGGAGCTGCACGGCGGCGAGGCCATGCTCCAGGACGCCGGCGCCTGCCGTGACCTGGCCGGATCGCTGGCCGAGGGACTGCGCGAGCACCTGGCCGACGTGCGCAAGCGGATCCCCGGGGCGGACGTCGTGCTCCAGGTCGACGAGCCCTCGCTGACGGCCGTACTGCTCGGGCGGGTGCGGTCCGCGAGCGGGTACCGGACCTACCGGGCCGTCGACCGGCAGGTCGTCGAAGGCGCGCTGCGGGACCTCTTCGCCGTGCACGACGGCGAGGTCGTCGTGCACTCCTGCGCGCCCGAAGTCCCCTTCGGGCTGCTGCGCCGAGCCGGCGCCACGGGAGTGTCGTTCGATTTCTCGCTGCTCACCGAGCGCGAGGACGACGCCATCGGGGAGGCCGTCGAAAGCGGCGTGAAACTCTTCGCCGGAGTGGTGCCGGGCACCGACGGCCCGTTGTCGGACCCGGGCGGTAGCGTCATGGGTGTCAGGAAGCTTTGGCGCAGGTTGGGACTGGCCCCGGGGACTCTGGCGGAGTCCGTCGTGGTCACCCCGTCGTGCGGTCTGGCGGGCGCTTCACCCGCCTACGCCCGCGCGGTGCAGGCGCATTGCGTCAGGGCGGCGAGGTCGCTCGCCGACAACCCTGAGTGACGGTCGAGACGGGGCACGGGAGGACACGGCATGGCAGCCGAACAGCAGGGCACGGCAGTACCGGCGGCGGTGCGTGAGCAGCACCAACTGCTGGCCGAGCAGGTCGAGGAGCACCGCTTCCGGTACTACGTGAACGACCAGCCGGTCGTCAGCGACGCCGAGTTCGACGAACTGCTGCGCTCGCTGGAGGCGCTGGAGGAGCAGTACCCCGAGCTGCGCACCCCCGACTCGCCGACCCAGAAGGTGGCCGGGGCGTACGAGACGGACTTCGCCTCGGTCGAGCACCGGGAGCGGATGCTCTCCCTCGACAACGCCTTCGACGACGAGGAACTGTCCGCCTGGGCCGACCGCGTGGCCCGGGACGTGAACACCCCGGACTTCCACTACCTGTGCGAGCTGAAGGTGGACGGCCTCGCCGTCAACCTCACCTATGAGAACGGCCGTCTCACCCGGGCCGCCACCCGCGGCGACGGCCGCACCGGCGAGGACATCACGCCCAACGTCCGCACCATCGCCGACATCCCGGACCGGCTGAAGGGCGACCGGATCCCGGCCCTCGTCGAGATCCGCGGCGAGGTCTACTTCCCGATGGAGAAGTTCGAGGAGCTCAACGCCCGCCTCGTGGAGGCCGAGGGCAAGCCCTTCGCCAACCCGCGCAACGCGGCGGCCGGTTCGCTGCGGCAGAAGGACCCCAAGGTCACCGCGAGCCGCCCGCTGCACATGGTCGTCCACGGCATCGGCGCCCGCGAGGGCTTCGAGATCGAGCGCCAGTCCCAGGCGTACGAACTGCTCCACGAGTGGGGCCTGCCCACCGCCCGGCACAACAGGGTGGTCTCCTCGCTCGCCGAAGTCCGTCATTTCATCGCCCACTTCGGCGAGAACCGGCACTCGGTGGAGCACGAGATCGACGGCGTCGTCGTCAAGCTCGACGAGATCGCCCTCCAGGGCCGGCTCGGCTCCACCGCGCGCGCCCCGCGCTGGGCGATCGCGTGGAAGTACGCCCCCGAAGAGGTCAACACCAAGCTGATCGACATCAAGGTCGGCGTCGGCCGCACCGGTCGCGTCACCCCGTACGCGCAGGTGGAGCCGGTGACGGTGGCCGGCTCCGAGGTGGAGTTCGCGACCCTGCACAACCAGGAGGTCGTCAAGGCCAAGGGCGTGCTCATCGGGGACACCGTCGTCCTGCGCAAGGCGGGCGACGTCATCCCCGAAATCCTCGGCCCCGTCGTCGACCTGCGCGACGGCAGCGAGCGCGCGTTCGTCATGCCGGCCGTCTGCCCCGAGTGCGGGACGGAGCTGCGGCCGATGAAGGAAGGGGACATCGACGTCCGGTGCCCCAACGCGCAGACCTGCCCCGCGCAGCTGCGCGAACGGGTCGCCTACCTGGCCGGGCGCCAGAGTCTGGACATCGAGAACTTCGGCATGGTCGCGGCCGCCGCCCTCACCGGCCCGCTGGAGCCAGCCCGGCCGCCCCTGCTCGACGAGGGTGACCTCTTCAACCTCACGATCGAGGACCTCCTGCCCATCAAGGCGTACGTCCTCGACCCCGACAGCGGACTGCCCAAGCGGGATCCGAAGACCGGCGAGGAGAAGATCGTCACGGTCTTCGCCAACCAGAAGGGCGAGCCGAAGAAGAACGCCCTGGCGATGCTGGAGAACATCGCGGCCGCCAAGGAGCGCCCGCTCGCCCGGTTCATCAACGGCCTGTCGATCCGTCACGTCGGCCCGGTCGCGGCCGAGGCGCTCGCCCGCGAGTTCCGGTCCATCGAGCGCATCGAGCAGGCCACCGAGGAGGAACTCACCGCCACCGACGGGGTCGGCGCGATCATCGCGGCCTCCCTCAAGGAGTGGTTCGCCGTCGACTGGCACCGGGAGATCCTGCGCAAGTGGCGCGAGGCCGGGGTCCGGATGGAGGAGGAAGGTTCCGCCGAGGAGACCGGTCCCCGCCCGCTGGAGGGGCTGACCGTCGTCGTCACCGGCACTTTGCAGAGCCACACCCGGGACGGCGCCAAAGAGGCCCTGCAGAACCTCGGCGCGAAGGTGACCGGATCCGTCTCGAAGAAGACCTCCTTCGTCGTGGTCGGGGACAACCCCGGCTCCAAGTACGACAAGGCCGTGCAGTTGAAGCTCTCCATCCTCGACGACGCCGGTTTCGCGGTACTCCTGGAACAGGGCCCGGACGCGGCACGCGAAGCCGCCCTCCCGGTGGACGGCGGAGCCGCGGAGTAGTAAAGACGGAGTAGCGAAGGCGAACGGATGCATGGCGTGCGGCCGTACGGGCGGGCGCACGCCAGGCGCGAGCCTCGGTGGTAAACGGCTGGTACAAGGCTGGTCGCAGGGCGGTGACCTGTCGGATCATCGGATGGGTGAGCAGGGGGTCCTGGTCCAATCTCACCCGTTCGGCGGATACCGTACTGATGAGGATGGCTGGGACGCATTCGGGCAACCACTGCCGACGGCTGCCCCTGGGAGCCTCCCGCGTCCTACTGTTGAGGGGTGCGCCAGTCGTGCACGGCAGCGGGATGCGATTCCGGCCGTGATGGCATGACATCGGGGCCATCGCGTGACATCGGCATCGCCGGCTGTGAGAGGGACGGGCATGAAACCCACCGAAAGCGCCGACCCGTCACCTGAATTCGGCGGGGACATCCCGTCCATGCGGGCGGGCCGGCTCGGTGTCCTGGGTGCCAGGACACCGGAGACCCGACCGCTCGACACGGGTGCGGGCGGACAAGGGCGGGGCAACGTGCTGCCCTTCCTCGTCGTGGGCCTCTCCGCCGTGCTCCTCGTCGCGGGCATCGTCTCCGCACTGACCGGCGGTCAGGCCCTGTTCCCCGGCGGCTCGGTCGGTTGGGCCCTGGCCCTGCTCACCGGCATCATCGTCGGCCACCTCGTCGCCCTCGGCCGCGACCGCTGGTGGGGCGGCACGGGATCGGGCGCCGCCCTCACCCTCGGAGTCCTCCTCCTCTACGGATGGGTCCCGGCCGGACTCGTCTCGCTCGCCGTGGTCTCCTTGGTCGGGGCGGCGCGCCGGCACCGGTGGCGGCAGGGGCTGCTGCACGGCTCGGTCGACGTCCTCGGCATCGGCGCGGGAGCCCTCGTACTCTCCGCCTTCGGCGAGCGGCCGTCCGTCGAGACCCCCTGGAAGCCCACCGGCTGGGGGCTGGACGCCGTCCCCGAGGTCATCCTCGTCGCCGTCGCCTACCTCCTCGTCACCCGGATCGTGCTGTGGGCGGCGCTCGCCCCGCGCGGCGGGGGCCTGCCCACCGTCGCCCGCACCGCCCTGCTCCGCCAGGCCCTGGTCGCCGTCGCGCTGCTCGGCATCGCGCCGCTGATCTGCGCCGTCGCCGTCACCCAGCCGGTGCTGCTGCCGCTGTTCGCCGTACCGCTGATCGCGCTCGACTCCACCCTGTGGATCGCCCGGGCGCGCGCCGAGGAACAGCTGCGGGACCCGCTGACCGGGCTGCCGAACCGGCAGTGGCTGCTGGAGCGGGCCTGGACCGCCCTGGACGAGGCTGAACGTTCGGGCACCCGGGCGGCCCTCGTGCTGATCGACCTGGACCGCTTCCGCGCCGTCAACGACACCCTCGGCCACCTCGCGGGCGACCGGCTCCTCCTCCAGATCGCCGAACGGCTGCGCCAGGCCCTGCCCGAGGACGCCGAGGCGGCCCGGCTCGGCGGCGACGAGTTCGCGGTCCTGCTCCCCACCACCGACTCCACCACCAGCGCGCAGCGGATCGCCCGCCACCTGGTGGCCGAGCTCAGCTCCCCCCTCGACCTGGACGGACTCACCCTCGTCCTGGAGGCCAGCGCCGGCCTCGCCGTCTTCCCCGACCACGCGCTCGACGCGGAGGGGCTGCTGCGGCGCGCGGACGTGGCCATGTACCAGGCCAAGCGCGACCGCACCGGCGTGGAGGTCTACGAGTCCAAGCGGGACAGCAACACGCCCGACCGCCTCGGCCTCCTCGGAGACCTGCGCCGGGCCCTGGACGCCGGCGAAGTGGAACTCCACTACCAGCCGAAGGTCCGCTTCGACGGCCAGGTGGCGGGGCTCGAAGCCCTGGTCCGTTGGGTCCACCCGGAACGCGGCCGGGTACCCCCGGACGAGTTCATCGCCATCGCCGAGACCTCCGGTCTGATGCCGCACCTGACGGAGTACGTCCTGGAGACGGCCCTCGCCCAGGTCGCCCGGTGGCGCGCGCAGGGCCTGAAGGTCCCCGTCGCCGTCAACGTCTCGCCGCGCGACGTCCACACCCCCGGCTTCGCCGGCGCGGTCGCGGCGCGGCTCGCCCGGCACGGCGTGCCCGCGAGCGGGCTCCAGCTGGAAATAACGGAACACGTCCTGCTGGAAGACCCCCAGCGGGCGGCCGACACCATGGCGGGCCTGACCGGCCACGGCGTGAAGATGTCCCTGGACGACTTCGGCACCGGCTACTCCTCCCTGGTCCACCTGCGGCGGCTGCCGGTCAGCGAGCTGAAGATCGACCGCTCGTTCGTGGGCCGCCTCGCCGTGGACGCCCAGGACGCGGAGATCGTGCGCTGCACGGTGGACCTGGCCCACTCCCTCGGCCTCCTGGTCGTCGCCGAGGGCGTGGAGGACGACGAGACGTGGGAGCGCCTGCGGGACCTGGGCTGCGACGCGGTCCAGGGCTGGCTGGTGGCGGCCGCCATGCCGCCTCAGGAGGCCACGGCCTGGCTCCTGGCCCGCGGCGAACGCGGCTGGCGCCGCCCGGCCGACATCACGGCGGAACTGGCCGCCGCCGAGGCCGACGCCGTCTGACCCCGTCGGGTGCACGGGTGCGGCGCCGCTGCCGGGGCGCTGCCCCGGACCCCGGGCCTCAAACGCCGGCGGGGCTGGATTTCGGCTGATGCCGCCTGGCCGGTGCGGCCGGTCGCACAGCCCCGCTGGGCGGAACTTCCAGCCTCGCCGGCGTTTGAGGCCCGGGTCCGGGCGGAGCCCGGCAGGCCCCGCGCAGCGGTCCCTCGCCCGGCCCCCGTACCGCATCCGCGCCCCGGGCACGGCTAACCGTTTAGCGGGTCAGGGGGCGGGCCCCATAGGATTGGGCCCGAAACCTACACACTCAAAACCCCCAGAGGATCGCTGCATGCCTGGCATCACGCGCGAGGAGGTCGCCCACCTCGCTCGGCTGGCACGTCTGGAGCTCAAGGCCGAAGAGCTGGACCACTTCGCCGGACAGCTCGACGACATCATCGGCGCGGTCGCCCGCGTTTCCGAGGTCGCCGACCGAGACGTACCGCCGACCTCCCACCCGCTGCCGCTGACGAACGTCATGCGCGCGGACGAGGTCCGTCCTTCGCTCACCCCCGAGCAGGCGCTCTCCGGCGCTCCCGCCCAGGAGCAGCAGCGTTTCAAGGTGCCGCAGATCCTGGGGGAGGACTAACAACCATGACCGACCACATCATCAAGCTCACGGCAGCCCAGACCGCCGAGAAGATCGCCTCCGGCGAGCTCACGGCCGTCGAGGTCACCGAGGCCCACCTGGCCCGCATCGACGCGACCGACGAGAAGGTCAACGCCTTCCTGCACGTCGACCGCGAAGGCGCCCTCGCCCAGGCCGCGGCCGTCGACGCCAAGCGCGAGCGCGGCGAGAAGCTCGGCCCGCTGGCCGGCGTCCCGCTCGCCCTCAAGGACATCTTCACCACCGTCGGGGTCCCGACCACCGTCGGCTCGAAGATCCTCGAAGGCTGGATCCCGCCCTACGACGCCACCCTGACGCGCAAGCTGAAGGAAGCCGACGTCGTCATCCTCGGCAAGACCAACATGGACGAGTTCGCCATGGGGTCGTCGACGGAGAACAGCGCCTACGGGCCCACCGGCAACCCGTGGGACCTGACCCGGATCCCCGGCGGCTCCGGCGGCGGCTCCGCGGCCGCGCTGGCCGCCTTCCAGGCGCCGCTCGCCATCGGCACGGACACCGGCGGTTCCATCCGCCAGCCCGCCGCCGTCACCGGCACCGTCGGCGTCAAGCCCACCTACGGCGGCGTCTCCCGCTACGGCATGGTGGCCTTCTCGTCCTCCCTCGACCAGGGTGGCCCGTGCGCCCGTACGGTCCTGGACGCGGCCCTCCTCCACGAGGTCATCGCCGGTCACGACCCGATGGACTCGACCTCCATCGACGCCCCGGTCCCGCCGGTCGTCGAGGCGGCCCGCAACGGCTCCGTCGCCGGCATGCGCGTCGGCGTGGTCAAGCAGTTCGCCGGCGAGGGCTACCAGGCCGGCGTCGTGCAGCGCTTCAACGAGTCGGTGGAGCTCCTCAAGGAGCTCGGCGCCGAGATCGTCGAGCTGGACTGCCCGTCCTTCGACCTCGCGATGGCCGCGTACTACCTGATCGCGCCGTCCGAGTGCTCCTCGAACCTCGCCCGCTTCGACGCCATGCGCTACGGCCTGCGCGTCGGCGACGACGGCACCAAGTCCGCCGAGGACGTCACCGCCCTGACCCGCGAAGCCGGCTTCGGCGACGAGGTCAAGCGCCGCATCATCCTCGGCACGTACGCGCTCAGCTCCGGCTACTACGACGCGTACTACGGCTCCGCCCAGAAGGTCCGCACCCTCATCTCGCAGGACTTCGAGAAGTCCTTCGAGCAGGTCGACGTGATCGTCTCCCCGACGACCCCGACCACCGCCTTCCCCATCGGCGAGCGTTCCGACGACCCGCTCGCCATGTACCTCGCGGACCTGTGCACCATCCCGACCAACCTGGCCGGCAACTCCGCCATGTCGCTGCCCTGCGGCCTGGCCCCGGAGGACGGTCTCCCGGTCGGACTGCAGATCATTGCCCCGGCGATGAAGGACGACCGCCTCTACAAGGTGGGCGCGGCCGTCGAGGCCGCCTTCGTCGAGCGCTGGGGCCACCCGCTGCTCGAGGAGGCTCCGTCGCTGTGAGTTCCAGTGCACTGTCCAAGGCCAAGGGCTTCAAGAAGTCCAAGTCCGGCACCTACCTGTCGATGGGCACCACCGCCTTCGGCGCCATCAGCGTGATCAAGCAGGTCAAGAAGGCCCGCGTCGAGCACGACACGCTGAAGCTGGTCGACGCCGTCGTGTCCGCCGCCGCCATCGTCACCGGCCTCGCGATCCTGTACCGCGAGCTGAAGCGCCTGGGCGACGACGACGTCCTGCTGGGCTGAGAGGGAAAGTTTCACCGTGACCACCTTCACCGAACTGCTGTCGTACGACGCGGCGCTCGCGACGTACGACCCCGTCATGGGCCTGGAGGTCCATGTCGAGCTCGGCACCAGGACCAAGATGTTCTGCGGCTGCTCGACCGAGCTGGGCGCCGAGCCCAACTCGCAGACCTGCCCGGTCTGCCTGGGCCTGCCCGGCGCGCTCCCGGTCGTCAACGCGATCGGCATCGAGTCCGCCATCAAGATCGGTCTCGCGCTGAACTGCGAGATCGCCGAGTGGTGCCGCTTCGCCCGGAAGAACTACTTCTATCCGGACATGCCGAAGAACTTCCAGACCTCCCAGTACGACGAGCCGATCGCCTTCAACGGCTACCTGGACGTCCAGCTGGAGGACGGCGAGATCTTCCGCGTGGAGATCGAGCGCGCCCACATGGAGGAGGACACCGGCAAGTCGCTGCACGTCGGCGGTGCCACCGGCCGTATCCACGGCGCGTCCCACTCCCTGCTGGACTACAATCGCGCCGGCATCCCGCTCATCGAGATCGTCACCAAGCCGATCGAGGGCGCGGGCGAGCGCGCCCCCGAGGTCGCCAAGGCGTACGTCGCCGAGCTGCGCGAGGTCATCAAGGCGCTCGGCGTCTCCGAGGCCCGTATGGACAAGGGCCAGATGCGCTGCGACGTGAACCTGTCGCTGCGCCCGAACGGTACGAAGGAATTCGGCACCCGCTCGGAGACGAAGAACGTCAACTCGCTGCGCTCCGTCGAGCGCGCGGCGCGCTTCGAGATCCAGCGCCACGCGGCCGTCCTGCAGTCCGGCGGCTCGATCGTGCAGGAGACCCGGCACTTCCACGAGGAGGACGGCTCCACCACGGCCGGCCGCATCAAGGACAACGCCGAGGACTACCGCTACTTCCCGGAGCCCGACCTGGTGCCCGTGGCCCCCGCCCGTGAGTGGGTCGAGGAGCTGCGCGCCGGTCTGCCCGAGATGCCGCGCGTGCGCCGCAACCGGCTCCGCGAGGAGTGGGGCGTGAACGAGCACGACATGCAGTCGATCCTCAACGCGGGCGCGGTGGACTCCATCGTCGCCACCATCGAGGAGGGCGCCGACTCGGCCGCCGCCCGCAAGTGGTGGATGGGCGAGCTGGCCCGCAACGCCAACGAGCAGGGCGTCTCGGTCGACGAGCTGCCGATCACCCCGGCCCAGGTGGCCCGGGTCGCGGCCCTCGTCGCGGACGGCTCGCTCAACGACAAGCTGGCGCGCCAGGTCATCGAGGGCGTCCTCGCCGGCGAGGGCACCCCGGACGAGGTCGTCGACAAGCGCGGCCTGAAGGTCGTCTCGGACGAGGGCGCGCTGGGCGCGGCCGTGGACGAGGCCATCGCGGGCAACGCGGCCATCGCGGACAAGATCCGCGGCGGCAAGGTCGCCGCCGTCGGCGCCCTGGTCGGCGCGGTCATGAAGACCACCCGCGGCCAGGCCGACGCGGCGCGCGTCAAGGAGCTCATCCTGGAGCGCCTGGGCGTCTCGGAGTAGTCTCCGCGTTCGTCACGACGGCCCCGCACCGGATTCCCGGTGCGGGGCCGTTCGCATGTCAGCGGGTCAGCTGCGGGCCCGCGATGACCACCTTGCCCATGTCGCAGCCCGCGTCCACCTTGAGCCGCAGGCGCAGGGCGCCGCTGACCTCCACCCGCTTCGTGACCGGCTTGCCGAGTTCGACGAGTTCGGAGAAGGCGGCCGGCTGGCCGTCGAGCGAGATGCTGACCCGGCCCTTCTCGTGGGTGGAGCCGTCGTCGATCCCCGCCGTGAAGTCCAGGTACTTCCACTCGCGGTTGAGGTCGAACTCCGCGATCGCGTCGCCGTTGCAGCCCAGGTCGGCGATGAACGCGGCGCCGTACTGCTTGGTGTTGATCTTGGCTGCCCCGACCGCGAAGTCACCCAGCCCGTTCACGGGGCTCATGACGGTCAGATCGGCGGCGTTGACGCCCGGCGCGACGCCGCCCGGGGGCTTCGACCCGCTCGCGGACGGCTGCTCCATGGGGCCGCTGGAGGACGCCGAGGGGCCGGGCGTCGGAGGCGGCGGACCCGACGGGGACGGCGCCCCGGTCGTGGCGGGCGCGGTCGCCCCCGCCTTACCGTCACGGGCCTGGTCGTTCTTCTCCTCGTCCTTCAGCAGCTGTACGCCGAGCACCGCGGCCACCGCGATGACCAGCACGGCGAGCACCGCCCCGATCACCAGCCCGGTCCGCTTCCGCTTGCGCGGGGGCTGGGGCGATGTGGGCAGCGGCTCCGAGGGGGAGGCGGCGGCCGTGGGCGCGGGACCGTACCCCTCCGGCACGCTCGCCTGCACCGGAGGCGTCGGGTGGACCGGTTCGGTGGGCGGCGGGGCGTACACCGGCTGGGCCGGGGGCGCGGCCGGGACCGCCGGGGTGGCCGCACCGGCCGCCGGCTGCTGCGGGGGCGGGGCCGCGGGCCTCGGCGGCACGGCGGCCGGAGGCGTGACCGGGACCGGGACCGGGGGCGCCACCGGGGCCGGAGGCGCGTCCTGCACGACCCGCTGCGAGGTGGAGGTGGTCGTGGACACCACCGCGTGCCGGATGTCCTTCATCCAACCGGCCAGGTTCACCGGCCGCTGTCCGGGATCGGCCGCGTAGATCGAGGCGATCCGCGCCCGCTGCTCGGCGTCCAGCACCGCGAACTGCGGCAGCGCCACGAGGGCCCGCGCCAGCAGCTCCGGGGTCGAGGGCGGGGACTCCCCGCTCAGGAGGAAGTACGCGATGGCCCCGAAGGCGTACCGGTCCGTGCCCGGGGTCCGCTTGCCGTCGAAGACCTCCGGCGCCGCGTATCCGGGCGTGAACCACACCTCGGCCGTCTGGTGGTCGGCGGTCAGCTTGCTGAGGCCGAAGTCCACCAGCGTGGCCTGCCCGTGGGCGTCGACCATCACGTTGCCGGGGGAGAGGTCACCGTGGATGACCTGCCGCCCGGACGGGGTGGCCTTCCCCGAGTGCAGCCAGTCCAGTACGTCGGCCAGCTGCTCCAGCGTGCGCATCACCTCGCGCCGCTCGGCGTGCGTCGCGAGGGTCCGTTCGGCCCGCCAGTCCCGCAGGTCGAGCCCGTCGACGTGGTTCATGACGAGGACGAGCGCACGCCCGGTCAGCGTCTCCGACTCCCCGGGACGGTGGATCGGCGGGCCCTCGAAGTGCTCCCGTACGCCCACCACACCGGGTCGGTGCACGAACCGCAGCAGCTCCGCCTGCTCGTTCCACTTCTGGCTGATCCGGTCGAAGACGTCGGGCGTGATGGTCGTCTTGGAATCGAGCACCTTGACGACCACGGGCTCGGATCCGCCGGCCAGCTCCATCTCGGCGAGATAGAGCACGGCCTCACCGCCGCGCCCGATCGACCGGAGCAACCGGTACCGATCGGCCGCGGCGTCCGGCCCGATGTGCAGGTTTTGGCTGGTCAATTTCCCCCCAGCGCCAATTGTTTGAGTGGGAATCAGCTTCCAGCGGGCGGACCTGCACGGTCAATGGAAATCGGCATCCCGTTAGGGTGACGTGACGATACGACCGGCCCTCAGACCGGTGCGTTCAGGAAGGCGAGGCGGGCCCGCTTCGCCGGCAGGTACACCTCGGGCAGGTCGATCTCCGGCAGCTCGATCTCGGGGCCGAGCTCGAAGCCGGTCCGCTCCAGCAGGGAGACGGCCTTCTCGTTGCGGGCGTCCGGCTCGGCGACCACGCGGCGACAGGCCGGGTCCGAGAACAGGAACGCGAGGAAGGCCGTCATCAGGCCCGCCGTGAAACCGCGTTCGGCGGCGCCCTTGGCCGGGCCGAGCAGCAGGTGCACGCCCACGTCACCGGGCCGCACCTCGTAGCACTCGCTGACCCGGTCCTCGGCGCAGTCGTACGTCTGGAACAGCGCGACCGGTTCCCCGTCGCGGTGGGCCAGGAACGCGTGGTGCGTCGTACGTCGGTCGACGTCCTCGTAGATCTCCTGGACGAGCTCGCGACTGGCCTCGCGCATGCCCCAGAAGACGGCCCGGTCCTCGGTGACCCAGCCGTGGATCAGTGCGGAGTCGGCGGCCGGGTCGACGGGGGTGATGGTGACCGTGCCGAAGCCCTCGACGGGGTGGCCGTACACGGGGCGGCGGGTGGAGGCGGTGCTCATGTCGATTCCTTGGTGAGGCGGGCCCAGTCGGTGACGACGGGAACGAGTTCGCACCGCGCCCACAGCGGCAGCTGGTCGCGGTGGTGGGGCGAGCCGCTGACGCCGTCCGCGCCCAGCGGGACCGCCCAGAGGCTGTCCTCGCGGCGGGCGAGGTCCCAGACGTAACGGGCCGCAGAGGCGCGGGCGGTGAGGTCGGTGAAGCCGGGGACCGAGGAGGTCGCGTTCACGCAGTCGTGGTCGCCGCCGAGACCGGGCCACTCGGCCCGCGGATCGGGCAGCGCCGACCAGGGGGCCAACAGGTGCACCTCGGACCACGCGGTCTCGGGTGTGCCGGCCGCCGCGGTCTCCTCCAGCGCGGCGCGCACGTGCGCGGCCCGGTCGAGTCCGGGCAGCAGCGGACTGGCCAACAGTCCCTCCAGGGCGTAGCCGATCCGGGGGACCAGATACAGCCAGGGGTGGAAGACCTCGGGACCGTCGGGCGCCCCCCACAGCTCGGCGAAGACGGGATCGGCGGCGAGACGGCGGACGGTCGCGGTCCGGAAGGCCGCGAACAGGGTGGCGTCGGCGCTGTCGGCGTCCATGTGCCGGTCCCATGCCAGCAGTCTGGTACGCAGTTCGCGCGCGGCCGGGGTCAGGTCCGCGAAGCCGGGCAGAAGGTCGAGCAGCGGCGCCGCCGAGCCCAGGTACGTGTCCCGGTGTACGTCGGCCATCGCCTTCGGGGCCCACTGGGTCTGGCCGCTGAGCAGCTCGCGGATGCGGTTGGCGCGGTGCGGGGGAGCGAACTCCACGCCGAGCGGGGAGGCGATCCCGCGCGCGTTCGCCATCACGGCGAAGCCCTGAACGGGCTCGTCGGGGGTCTCGGCCCAGCCCCGCCAGGCGTGCCGCGCGTCCTTGGCGGGGACGGGCCGCAGCCGGTTCGCGGGGTCGCGCTCCGGCACGGCGCCGGCGACCCGGTGCAGCAGGCCGCCCTCCGAGTCGGCGGCGTGGACGACGTTGACGGGCTCGGCCCAGCCGTCGAGGGCGCGGTCGACGTCGCCGACGGTGCGCGCCCGCAGCAGCGCGGGGAGTGCGGCGAAGCCGAGGTCCTCGCGGACGCGGGGCGGGTAGCGCAGCGAGAGCGTCTGATCGTCGGACGCCTGCCCTCGGACGATCACCGGGCCCCGGGCCGTCTCCAGGACCTCCACCTCGACGTCGTCGCCGCCGGCCACGTGGACGGTCTCCGTGTGGCGGCGCACCCGCTCCCACTCGCCGTCCGGGCCCAGCGCTTCCACGGCGGAGCCCCGGCCGCGCAGTTCCTCTACGTACAGGTCCTGGTAGTCGGCCATCGCGTTGGTGATGGCCCAGGCGACGGTGCCGGCGTGCCCGAAGTGGGCGAGGCCCGGGACGCCGGGGACGGCGAGGCCGAGGACGTCGTACTCCGGGCAGGAGAGACGTATCTGCTGATAGACGCCCGGATCCTCGATGAACCGGTGCGGGTCGCCCGCGATGATCGCCGAACCGGTGACGGTCCGGTCGCCCGGCACCAGCCAGCCGTTGCTGCCGGCGGTGCCGGGGCCGTCGGTGGCGAACAGGGTGGCCGCTTCGTCGCCGAGGGCACGGGCGGCGCGCTCGCGCCACAGCTTGGTGGCGAAGCCGGCGAACAGGATGTGCGTGGCGATCCAGATGCCCAGTGGAACCCAGGGCTCCCAAGGGGCCGGGGTCAGACCGGTACGGGCGAAGCGCTCGTCGCGGGCCGCGCCGCCGGCGAGGCCGTCGTTGATCCCGTCCACGTAGGCGCGGACCCAGGCGGCGGTCTCGGCGTCCAGCGCCTCGTAACAGCGCCGGGCGGTGTCGGCGAGACGGCACTGGCGGGCGAAGCGGTCCCAGGCGACGGATTCGGCGCCGAGGAAGGCGGCACTGGAGCCCTGCGCCCGCCGGCGCTCGACCTCCAGCTGCCAGGCCCGGTCGAAGACGGTGGCGCGGCCCTGGGCGTAGGCGAGCCCGAGGTGATCGGCCGCGCGGAGGTGGGGGATGCCCCAGGGGTCACGAAAGACCTCGTACGCACCGCTGTCGCTGCTCACACTCTCCCCCAAGGCCAATCGCGAATTAGGTTAGGCTGGCCTAACTATAGGGGTTACGCGCCGGTGACTCCGTCGATCGCCTCCCGGAGGAAGTCGGCGTGGCCGTTGTGACGGGCGTACTCGTGGATCAGGTGCAGCATGAGCAGCCGGAGCGAGGCCTCCTCCTTCCAACTCGGTACGTACGCCGTCACGTCGAGGGACTCGGCCTCGGCCTCGATGCGGCGGGCGTGGGCCACCTCGGCCTCCCAGGCGGCGAAGGCCTCGGCGCGGGTCGAGCCGGAGGCGTCGTAGGCGGCCTGGAAGTCGTGGCTGTCCGACCACAGGTGCGGCAGCTCCTCACCGCCGAGCACCCGCCGGAACCAGTGCCGCTCGACCTCGGCCATGTGCCGGACGAGGCCCAGCAGGGAGAGGGTGGACGGCGGCATCGAGGCGCGCCGCAGCTCTTCGTCGGTGAGGCCTTCGCACTTCCAGGCGAGGGTGGCCCGGTGGTAGTCGAGGTAGGTCCGCAGCGTCTCGCGCTCGCCGGCGGCCAGGGGTGGGGTGATTCGTTCCATGCGCCGATCCTGCCGACCCCCGCCTCTCCACGGAACCCCCGTGCCGTCGCGGTCGGGTGTGCGGTGGGGCGCCCCCGCAGGGCGTCGAACGCAACGCGCTCGTCTTGCCGGTGCCGCATCGGATTCGACGCCCGAGGAGGTGCCCCGGCGCGCGCCCGACCCCGACGGCCCACCCTGCGGCCCACCCTGCGGCCCGCCCCTTGCCGGGGTGCCGCTGCGCGGAGCCGTCCGCCTACCCGCCCTTCCACCGTTCCCCGGGCTCTGCCCGGACCAGGTCCTCGAACGCCGGACGGGCTGAAAGTGCCCGCAGGGGCGGAGCCCCGGCAGCGGCGCCGCAGCCAGGCGCAGAGCCCCGGCGGCGCCGCGGACGGATGGTCAGGCGCGCCCCGTGAGGAGATACGGCACGGTTACGCCCAAGCGGGAGAAGCCCAGCCGTTCCAGGATCGGGCGGCTGTCGTCCGAGGCGTCCACCTGGAGGTACGGGATGCCCAGCTCCGCCGCGATGCGCGCGCGGTGTGCCACCAGCAGCCGGTAGATGCCCCGCCCCCGCCACTCGGGTACCGTGCCACCGCCCCACAGGCCCGCGAACGACGTGCCCGGCCGCATCTCCATCCGGGCCGCGCTCACCGGGGTGTCGCCCGCCATCGCCAGCACCGCCGCGATGCTCTCCGGCTCGTCCCGCAGCAGGCCCAGCATCTGCTGCCGGATCAGTGGCCGCTCCGTCCCGAAGGCCCGCGCGTGGACCTCCATCATCAGGTCCACCCCCGCCTCGTCCGTCACCACCCGAAGGGTGATCCCGTCCGGCGGATCCAACGGCAGCCGCGCGAGATCCGCCACCCGTCCGATCATCAGCGTCTCGGCCGGCTCCGGCACGAACCCGGCCGCCCGCAACCGGTCCCCGAGGTCTACCGGCCGGTCGTAGTCGTACAGCTTCCACTCGAACTCCGACGCTCCGCACTCCGCGGCGAACGCCACCTGCGCCGCGATCGCGGCGTCCGCGGTCTCCTCGTCGAGATCGGACCAGAGCACACCGCTCCAACCCAGCCCCGGGATGACCTGCCGCACCACCGGTCCCACCCGCTCCACGCGCGCCTCGGCCGCATCGGGCTGCGCACCCTCGCGCATCTCCGCGTCGAAGCGGGCCCGCACCTTCGCCAGTTCTTCGTGATCCATGGTCATCGCCCCAGATCATCAGTGTCGGACCGGGCCGCACAACTGCATTAGCCTCGGCCCGTGAACCACGACTCCACCATCCACACCGGCAAGGCCGGCCCCGACGCGGCCGTCGACCGGGGCTGGCTCCTCGGCCACTTCAAGGACCCCGGCGATCCCCGTCACAGCGAGGACGTGGAGATCAAGTGGGGTGTCCACCCGAAGGGCGAGGCGAGGGAACGGTGGGCGACCGCGGAGAAGCGGACCGCACTGCTGGTCCTGATCAGCGGGCGGTTCCGGCTGGAGTTCCCCGGCCGGACCGTCGTCCTCGCCGAGCAGGGGGACTACGTGCTGTGGGGCCGCGGCGTCGACCACTCCTGGTACGCGGAGGAGGACGCCGTGGTCCTCACCGTCCGCTGGCCCTCGATCCCCGGCTACCGGGTGGACGAACCCGACGGTGGACCGGGCGACTCGGCGGCCTTGTGACGATGCACACGAAACGGGCCAACGATCACGAAACGCTGAGATCGTGACCCTGTAGACCATCTCGGCGCGCCCCGGGGCGACCCTCCGAAAGCGCAGCCGGGCCTTCACGAGTTCCAGCGTTCTTTGCGACGGGCCGTCCCCCGGTAAAGATCCGAACCACCAGGGAGCACGTCCGTTGGCAGCAATAGCACGGTGGTGCGTCCGCCACCGTCTCCTCGCCGTCCTGATCTGGCTGCTCGCCCTCGGTGCGACCGCGGTGGCCGCCGGGACCGCGGGCTCGGCGTTCTCCAACGACTACGAGGTCCCCGGCACCGAGTCCGGCAAGGCGCACGCCCTCCTGCGCGAGGGCTTCCACGGCCAGGGCGGCGACACCGACACCATCGTGTGGCGGGCCCCGGACCGTCAGAACGCCCGCACCCCGGACATCGAGCGGCGCATGACCCGCGCACTCGAAACCATCGCGGGCCTTCCCGGCGTCGGGTCGGTGATCGGCCCGTACGGCCCCGGCCCCGAGAGCGCCGCGCAGATCAGCCCCGACGGGCGCACCGCCTACGCCGTGGTGACCTTCGACCGGCAGGCCGACTCCGTACCCAAGGCCCAGGCCAAGGCCGTGGTCGACGCGGCGAAGAACCCGACCACCGAGGCCGACGGCCTCCAGGTCGAACTCGGCGGCCGTGCCATCGGCCTGACCGAGGCCCCCGCCACCCACCTCGCCGAGGTCATCGGCGTGGTCGTCGCGGCCCTGGTCCTCTTCCTCGCCTTCGGCTCGCTCGCCGCGAGCCTGCTGCCCATCGCCACCGCCCTCGTCAGCGTGGGCACCGCCTACTTCGGGATCACCCTCCTCGGGCACGCGATGACCGTCGCGGACTTCGCCCCGATGCTCGGTACGCTCATCGGCCTCGGCGTCGGCATCGACTACGCCCTCTTCATCGTCACCAGGCACCGCAAGGCACTGGCCCGGGGAGTCCCGGTCGAGGAGGCCGCCGAGAACGCCGTCGCCACCACCGGCCGGGCCGTCGTCTTCGCCGGAGCCACCGTCTGCATCGCGCTGCTCGGCATGCTGGTCCTGCGGCTGAACTTCCTGAACGGCGTCGCGATAGCCGCCTCCGTGACGGTCGTCCTGACCGTCGCGGCCTCGGTCACCCTGCTGCCCGCCCTCCTCTCCTGGATCGGCACGCGCGCCCTGTCGCGCCGCGAACGCCGCAGGCTCGCCGTCGAGGGCCCGCTGCCCGAACAGACCACGGGCTTCGCCGTCCGCTGGTCCGCCTTCGTGGAGCGCCACCCGAAGCTGCTCGGCATCGTCGCCACCGCCGTGATGGTCGTACTGGCCCTGCCCACGCTCTCGCTGCACCTCGGCACGTCCGACCAGGGCAACAACCCGGCGACCTCCACCACCCGGCAGGCCTACGACCTGCTGGCGGACGGTTTCGGCGCCGGCAGCAACGGCCCGCTCGCCGTCGTCGCCCGTCTCGACGGGGCCGGCGACCGGCTCGCCGTGGAGCATCTGGCGGAGGCCCTCGGCAAGACGAAGGGCGTCGCCTCCACCGGCCCCGCCGTTTTCAACCGCAGCGGCGACACCGCCGTCATCACCGTCGTCCCGGACTCCGCCCCCCAGTCCCGGGCCACGAGCGAGCTCGTCGACCGGCTCCGCGAGGACGTCGTCCCGCGCGCGGAGCGCGGCAGCTCCATGGAGGCCCACGTCGGCGGCGTGACCGCCGGCTACGACGACTTCGCCGAGGTCATCGTCGGCAAGCTGCCGCTCTTCGTCACGGTGGTCGTCGCCCTCGGCTGCGTCCTCCTGCTGCTGGCCTTCCGCTCCATCGGGATCCCGCTCAAGGCGGCGGCCATGAACATCGCCGCCGTCGCCTCCTCCTTCGGAGTCGTGGTCGCCGTCTTCCAGTGGGGCTGGGGCAGCGAGCTGCTGGGGCTGGGCAGCGCGGGCCCCATCGAACCCTTCCTGCCCGTGATCATGGTGTCCGTCCTGTTCGGACTGTCGATGGACTACCAGGTCTTCCTCGTCAGCCGGATGTACGAGGAGTGGCTGGAGACCGGCGACAACAAGCGGGCCGTCCGCGTCGGCCTCGCCGAGACCAGCCGGGTCATCAACTCGGCGGCCGTCATCATGATCTCCGTCTTCCTGGCGTTCGTGCTCAGCGGCGACCGCATCATCGCCATGTTCGGCATCGCGCTCGCCGCGGCCGTCGCCCTCGACGCCTTCGTGCTGCGCACCCTCCTCGTCCCGGCCCTGATGCACATGCTCGGCGGCGCGAACTGGTGGCTGCCCGCCTGGCTCGACCGGCGGCTGCCCAGGATCAGCATCGAACCCCCGGAACACCACCAGCGTGGGAAACTTCCCGCACAGCGGCCGAGCGAAGACAGCGCGGAGCCGGCTGACTCCGTACCCGTGTCCAGCTGACCAGCCGTAAGGACTCGATTCATGTTCGCGATAGACCTGGCCGACGACGCCCAGCTGAAGCCCCTCGAGGTGTGGCACGCCGAGGAATTCCTCGCCCACATCGACCGCGGCCGCGCATTCATCGGCCAGTACGTGGGCTTCCCCGACCGGGCCACCGACCTGGACTCGGCGCGCGAGCTGCTCCGTTCGAACGCCGAGAAGGCGGCGAACGACGGCACCCGGTTCTTCGGCATCTGGGTCGACGACACCCTCGTCGGCGGGGTGCTCTACCCGGCCTTCGACGCCGCCTCCGGCAACTGCGAGGTGGGCTGCTGGCTGGAGCCCTCCGCGGCCGGCCGCGGACTGGTCACCGCCGCCTGCCGGGTGCTCATCGACTGGGCCTTCAACGGGCGCGGCATGCACCGGGTGGAGTGGCACGTCGCCACCGGGAACAAGAAGAGCATCGCCGTCGCCGAGCGCCTCGGCCTGACCCGCGAGGGCGTGATGCGCGAGAACCACCTGCACCGGGGCGTCCGCCAGAGCACCGAGGTCTGGTCGGTCCTCGCGCACGAGTGGCCCGCGGCCCAGTCGGCCTGAGGCACGCGCCCGTACGGGCCCCGCGGACCGCGGGGCCCGGGTCGGCCGTGACCAGCGGATTCTCAGAAAACTCTCAGACAAGGCACCTACGGTGCCCCGCATGGACACCACCAAGACCCCCGACGCCCCCGAGGCGGAGACCACCCCGGCCGACCTGACCAAGGCCGAATCCGCCGTCGAGCCCGCCGCCGTCGAGCCCACCGCCGAGCCCGCCGCCGTCGAACTCGCCGACGAGGAGCTGACCGACGACGAGTTCGCCGACGAACAGGCCGAGGCGCAGGAGTCGGGCCACGTCGGATCCGCGGCCTTCGGGATCGTGGCCGCGGGCCTCGGCGCCGTGGCCCTCAGCGGAAGCTGGATCGGCGGCATAGTCGCCGAACGCGCCCGCGTCACCAGCCAGCTGAAGCTCAGCCAGGCCGCCGACGTCAACGCGCAGATCGCCGCCCAGTTCGTCGACCCGTGGCACACCACCGCCCTGGTCAACGGCATCTTCTCCGCTCTCGCCCTGATCATCGGGATCCTCGTGCTGGCCCTGCCGGCCCTCGGCACCCCCCAGCGCACCCTCCCCGCCTGGGTCCGGTCCGTCTCCTGGGCCGGCGTCGCGCTCGGCGCCATCGGCGTCCTGCTCTTCGTCCTCATGTACTTCGACCTCCTCCTCGCCATCCCGGCTCCGGCGGCGGGCTAGGCACCGTCCCGCCGCCGGCTAAGCACGGCCTTAGGCGTCCTCGGCTCGACCGAGGGGCCTCGGGCCCGGGACTAAGGCCCCCCGCCCCTCCCGGATGCGGCATGCGACCGATGTGCCGGTACCCCCTGGGACGCGAAGCTTGGATCACACCGAACGAGGTGACCGGGAAACGCAACCAGGGAGTACGAGATGTTCGAGTACGAGATCGCCGCCGCCCGCAGCGCCGAACTCATCCGCCAGGCCGACGAGTACCGTCTGATCCGGGAGGCCGAGAAGGCGCGGCGCGCCTCCTCTCGAAGCCGGGAAACCGAAGGGGCGGTGAGCGCACACCGGAGCCGCTTCACCCGCGCCGCGTGAACCGCGTCGCGACACCGGTGGACTGACGCGTGATGAGGAGCGCACCGATATCGAGTGCCGCCGAGCAGCACGGATGTGCGATGCTCGGCGACGTGGAGACCAGATCTGTCAGCCCGGTGTTCGTCGGCCGCGCCGACGAACTGGCCGTACTCACCGACGCATTGACGCGCGCCGCCGGCCAGGAGCCGCAGGCGATGCTCATCGGGGGAGAGGCGGGGGTCGGCAAGACCCGCCTCACGGAGGAGTTCCTCTGCGAGGCCGCCCGCCGCGGCGCCGTCGTCGCCGTCGGAGGCTGTGTGGAGATCGGGGCGGAGGGACTTCCCTTCGCCCCGTTTTCGACGGCCCTGCGCAGCCTGCACCGGGCGCTTCCCGGGGAGCTGGCCGCCGCGGCCGCCGGCCAGGAGGACGAACTCGCCCGGATCCTCCCCGAACTCGGCGACACCCCGCGCGGCCCGCACGACGAGGAGAGCACCGCCCGGCTCTTCGAGCTGACGGCACGGATGCTGGAGCGGCTCGCCGCCGACCGCACCGTCGTCCTCGTCCTCGAAGACCTGCACTGGGCGGACACCTCCACCCGGCACCTGCTCTCCTACCTCTTCCGCACCCTCGCCGGTGGCCGGCTCGTCGTGGTCGCCACCTACCGTGCGGACGACGTCCACCGCCGTCACCCGCTGCGCCCGCTCCTCGCCGAACTGGACCGGCTCCGCACCGTCCACCGCATCGAGCTGCCCCGCTTCAACCGCGCGGAGGTACGCCGCCAGCTCGCGGGCATCCTCGCCTCGCAGCCCGACGAGGACTTCGTCGACTCCGTCTTCGAACGGTCCGACGGCAACGCCTTCTTCGTCGAGGAACTCGTCGCCTCCCACGAGAGCGGATGCCGCGCCGGGCTCACCGAATCCCTGCGCGACCTGCTCCTCGTCCGCGTCGAGGTCCTGCCCGACGAGGCCCAGCGTGTGGTCCGCATCGTCGCCGAGGGCGGATCCACCGTCGAGTACCCGCTCCTGCGCGCCGTCGCAGGGCTGGGCGAGGACGCGCTGATCGACGCACTGCGGGCCGCCGTCGGAGCCAACATCCTGCTCGCCACCCCCGACGGCGACGGCTACCGCTTCCGCCACTCGCTGGTCCGGGAAGCCGTCAGCGACGACCTGCTGCCCGGCGAACGCGCCCGCGTCAACCGCCGCTATGCCGAGGCCATGGAGGCCGACGACTCGCTCATCCGCGCCGAGGAACGGGTCATCCGGCTGGCCAGCTACTGGTACCACGCCAACGACCCCTCCCAGGCGCTGCCGGCCGTACTGGCCGCCTCCGTGGCCGCCCGCCGCCGGCACGCCTACTCCGAGCAGCTGCGCCTGCTGGAGCGCGCGATGGACCTGTGGGACAGCGTCCCCGAGCAGATCCGCGATGCGCTGCGCCCGGCGGACTACACCGACGTGTACCCGCCGTGCGGCTGCGACCCGGACACCCCGCTCCAGCGCCTGGACCTGCTCGCCGAGGCGACCGTGGCGGCCCGCTACGGCGGGGAACGGGAACGGGCCCTGAAGTTCTGCAAGACGGCCGCGCGCATGCTGGAGGACGGTCACGACCCGCTGCGGGCCGCCTGGTTCTGGACCGAGCGCTCCCGGCTGGTCGCGAGCCTCGGGCGGGGCGACGGCTGGGACGAGATCGCCAAGGCCCAGGAACTGGTGCAGGGGCTGCCCCCGTCCCAGGTGCACGCCGAGGTCCTCGTCCGGGCCGCGGGCTGGGGCATGCTCCACGACCCCGGGCCGGGCAACATCATCGCCGCCGAACGCGCCGTCGAGTACGCGCGGATGGTCGGCGCCGAGGACATCGAACTCAACGCGCGGATCACGGTCGGCAGTCTGCTCACCGACTCCGGCACCCGGGAACGGGGCCTGGCCGAGCTCCGCGCGGTCAGCGAACGGGCCACGGAACTCGGTCTCGTCGTGCTCGCGGGACGTGCACATATCAACCTCACCTCTCAGTTGGAAGGACTGGGCCGGTCCGGCGAATCCGTGGAACTGGCCCTACAGGGGGCGGAGCTGGTCAGGAAGTCCCGGCTGCTGGACACCGAGGCCTGGATCCGCGGCAACATGGCGGAGAGCCTGTACAGCCTCGGTCGGTGGGACGAGGCCGCCGAGGCCGCCCAGCGCGCCCTCCTCGTCGGTCAGAGCGCGGGCCCCCGCGGCATGGCCGCCGCACTGCTCGCCTATCTGGCGCTGGGACGGGGCGAGCTGACGGAAGCGGCCCAGCAGCTGGCCGCCGCCCACACCCACTTCGGCACCCACGACATCCAGCCCCAGCACCGGATACCGCTCTACCACCTCGCCGTCGGCATCGCCGCGGGGGAGGGCCGCATCGCCGACCTCCGCGCCGAGACCGCCGCCGCCGTCGCCTACGGATTCCCGCTCGGGCAGCACCGGTACGGCTGGCCGGTGCTGCTCGCCTCCGCCACCGCGGAGGCCGACGCCCGCGGACTCCCCGCGGCCGAAGCCGGCCGGGAAGCCGCCCTCGACGTCCTGCGCGAGGCCGCCCGCCACCTGTCGACCCCGACCCCGGTGTGGTGCGCCCACGCCGAGTACGTACGCGCCGAACTGCTGCGGGCCGAGGGCCGGGACACCGTCGCCGACTGGACCGCCGTCGAGGAGGCCGTCCGCCCGTTGGAACGCCCGTACCTGCTGGCGAGCGCCCGCCACCAGCTCGCCGAGGCCGTACTGGCCGCCGGCGGCGACCGGGAGCCCGTGACCACCCTGCTCCGCGAGGCCTACGCCACCGCCGACCGGCTCGGCACCCGCCGCCTGCGCGAGGACCTGGCCCTGCTCGCACAGCGCGCCCGGCTCCCCCTCACCGCGGCCGACACCCGCCCGGCGGTCCCCGCACCGCGGACCGACCCGGTCGAGGCGCTCGGCCTGACCAGCCGCGAACGGGACGTACTGCGCCTGGTGGCGGCTGGCAGCACCAACCGCAAGATCGCCGAGGAGCTGTTCATCTCGCCGAAGACGGCGAGCGTGCACGTCTCGAACATCCTGGCCAAGCTGGGCGTCGCGGGCCGTGGCGAGGCCGCCGCGCTCGCCCACCGGCTGAGGCTCTTCGCACCGCCCGTGCCGGTCAGCTCCCGGACGGAGGCTCCTCTTCGAGGCGTATGAGGACCTTGCCGGATTCCAGGTCTATCGGACCCCGTCCCGGGTCGCCGTCATTGATGTCGACCCGGGACAGCTCCAGCCGCTTCTTCTCCTCGTCCGTATGCCTGCGGCTCGGGCCGAACAGCTCCTCGATCATGTTGAACACCGTGCCCACCGTGCCTTCCCCACCGCACCGGGCCTGGGCCCGGGCCGGCTATTGCACCGTCAGTGTCAGGATCCTGTCGTCGCCCGCTTCCGGCGACCCGCGCCCATCGGTCTCGCTCGTGACCAGCAGCAATCTGTCTCCACCGAGCGCCACCACCGTGCGCAACCTGCCGTACTTCCCTTCCAGGAACGCCTCGGGCGCCGCGACCGGTTCCGCTCCGGCCAGAGGGATCCGCCACAGCCGCTCGCCCTTCAGCGCGGCCATCCATATCGAGCCCTGCGCCCACGCGATCCCGCTGGGCGAGGCCTCGTCGGTCCGCCAGACCGCCACCGGATCCCGCATGCCCGGTCTGCCCGCCTTCCCCTCCGCATCCGGCCAGCCGTAGTTCGCGCCGGGCTCGATGAGGTTCAGCTCGTCCCAGGTGTTCTGCCCGAACTCGGCGGCCCACAGCCGCTTGTCCTTGTCCCAGGCGAGGCCCTGCACATTGCGGTGCCCGTAGGAGTAGACGACCGAATCGGCCTCCGGATTCCCGTGCACCGGCTTCCCGTCCGGGGTCATCCGCAGGATCTTGCCGCCCAGCGACTTCTTGTCCTGCGCGAGCGCGCCGTCACCGCTCTCACCCGTCCCCGCGTAGAGCATCCGGTCCGGGCCGAAGGCGATCCGGCCGCCGTTGTGGATCGAGCCCTTGGGGATGCCCCGGAGCACCGTGTCCGGGGCGCCCAGCTGCTGACCGGGCGCTCTGTTCTCGTCGTAGCGCATCCGGGCGATGCGGTTGTCGGACTCGGTCGTGAAGTACGCGTACACCAGCCGGTCCGAGGCGAAGGACGGCGACAGCGCGAGGCCCAGCAGCCCGCCCTCCCCGCCCGGCGCCACCCCCGGCACCTCACCGATCTCCGTCATCGTGCCCGAGCCCACCGAGACCCTGCTGATCGTCCCCTTGTCCCGCGAGGCCACCAGCAGATCCCCGCCGGGCAGCGGGGCCACGCCCCACGGACTCTCCAGACCCTTGGCGATCTCGCCGGTCACCGTCACCGACCCCTTGGCCGGGGGACCGGGGACCGGGGGCGAGCCGGACGGGCTCCCCGACGGCCCCGGTGATCCCGCGCTCGCGGCCGTCGCACCCGGTGGGGAGCCACTCGGCCCCGCCCCGGCCCCTCCCGGAGGCGAGCACCCGGCCGCCAGCAGGGCGCCGCACCCGGCCACCGCGACCGCCGCCACCACCACGCTCCGGCGCCGCGCGCCCCTGCCCCCGCCCCCGTACGTCCCCGGTCCGTATCGCATCGCCCTGCTCCCCTCCCGTGAGCCATCCGTGCCCTACACCTGTCTCAACAGCTCCGGCCGTACCCCGGGTTCCACCCTTCGTACACTCGATCGAGTGGTTGTCGAGCCGTCCGCGGAGCGCCGTCAGTCCCAGGCTCCCACCGCCGCGGGCAGCGCCGCGATCTCCGCCAGGTCCGCCGCCGAGAGCCGGAGCTCCGCCGCCCGGGCGTTCTCCTCGGCCCAGTGCGCCCGGTCCGCCCCCGGCACCGGCACCACCTGAGGCCCCTGCGCCAGCACCCACGCCAGCGCCACCTGCGCCGCCGTGACCGCGGCCCCGTGCCGCAGCGCCACCCGCCGCAGGCCCGCCACCAGCCCCTGGTTCGACGCCATCGCGTGCGCCGTGAACCGGGGGTGCCTGGCCCGCACGTCCTGCGACTCGAAACCCTCGCCCGGCGTCAGCGTCCCCGTGAGGAACCCGCTGCCCAGCGGCATCGCCGCCAGGAACCCCACCCCGCGCGCGGCACACCACGGCAGGAGCTGCCACGCCGCCTGCGGCGACCACACCGACAGCTCCGCCTGCACCGCGCTCACGGGGAACACCTGCTGCGCCCGCTCCAGGTGCGCCAGCGTCGTCCCGTACGCCCGGTCCCCGCGCCGCCCCGCCCCCGGCCCGGCCCCCGCGCCCAGTGCGCAGAACCCCAGCGCCCGCACCTTCCCCGCTCCCACCAGCTCCGCCATCGCCCCCCAGGTCTCCTCGACGGGCACCTCCGGATCCACCCGGTGCAGCTGGTAGAGGTCGATGACGTCGGTCCGCAGCCGCCGCAGCGAGGCGTCGCACGCCCGCCGCAGATAGCCGGGCCGCCCGTCGGCCACCACGTGCTGATCGCCCGCGCGCAGCCCCACCTTCGCCGAGACGAAGGCCTCGGCGCGCCGCTCCCGCAGCACCCGACCGAGCAGCAGCTCGTTGGTGAACGGCCCGTACACGTCGGCGGTGTCCAGCAGGTTCGACCCCAGGTCGAGCGCGGTGTGCACGGCGGCCAGCGATTCCTGCCCCCGCCGCCGCGAAGGCGCGTACCCCCAGCTCATCGGCATGCAGCCGAGGCCCACGGCCCCCACCGCCAGCGCCCCCGCCCCGATCGACCTGCGCTCCACCCCTGGGTCCCCCTCCCGCTCCGGCACACAAACTAACGGCTTGATCGCGATGGCTTGGCATAGCCTCGTGATCATGACCTCAAAGACCGGGGACGTCTGGCTCCCCTTCCCCGCCGACGAGATCGCCGGCCTGCCCGCCTCCTTCCGCTACCGCCTCTGGGACGGCGAGGAGACCTTCCCGGCCGACCCGGCCGACTGCGTGTTCTACGTGACCCCCTACATGAAGTCCGCCGAGGTCACCGTGCGCCCGCTCGCGGCCATGCCGGCGCTGGAGGTCGTACAGACCCTGACCGCGGGCATCGACCACGTGCTGGGCGGCCTCGGCGACCTGCGCCCCGGTGTCCGTCTGTGCAACGCCGTCGGGGTCCACACCGCCAGCACCGCCGAACTCGCCCTCGCACTGACGCTCGCCTCGCTGCGCGGCATCCCCGGCATGGTCCGCGGCCAGGACCGCGAGGAATGGCGCGGCGGCTTCTACGACGCCCTCGCGGACAAGTCCGTCCTGATCGTCGGCTACGGATCGATCGGCTCGGCCATCGAGGACCGCCTGGTGCCCTTCGAATGCGGGCCGGTCACCCGCGTCGCCCGCTCCGCGCGGACCACGGCGCGCGGCCCCGTCCACGCGATCGCCGACCTGCCCGAACTCCTGCCCGGCGCGGACGTGGTGATCCTCGTGACGCCGCTGACCGACGCCACCCGGGGCCTGGTCGGCGCGGAGTTCCTGAGCCGCATGAAGGACGGCGCCCTGCTGGTCAACGTCTCGCGCGGACCGGTCGTCGACACGAAGGCCCTGCTGGGCGAGGTCGAGTCGGGCCGACTGCGCGCCGCGCTCGACGTCACCGACCCGGAACCGCTGCCGGCCGGCCACCCGCTCTGGCATGCTCCGAATGTCCTGATTACCCCTCATGTCGGTGGCAGCAGCTCCGCGTTCGAACCCCGGGCCAAGCGCCTGCTGGCGCGCCAGCTGGGCCGCTTCGCCGCCGGGGAGCCCGTGGAGCACACGGTGCTGATCACCGAGTGACTCCGGGTGCCGGCGACGCGCCGCCGCACAGGCGCGGGAGGCACCACAACTCCCGTATTGGTGACGGAGAGTAGAGAACCTATGTCGCTGAGTGACGAAAGTGGTGTATCGTCCGGAAGAAGGGGCTGCGCCACGAACGTCTGGCGCTGGGGAGTGATCGGACACTTTGGGGGGCGACGGGCGATGCACGGCCAATGGGCGAAGGATCCGATGCGGCAGAGCCGCCGCAGGCGACGCGGCCGAGACTGGGCTGCACCGGAACCAGCGGGCGAGGGGGAGCGGTGAGTGCCCCGGGGGCGGCGCTCTTGAACCGGCCGCCCGTCCCGAGGGGCGGAGGCGGCCGGGTGGTGGCCGTCCAGGTGCTCCTGGCCGTGGTGTGGTGCGGCTATGCGGTGGGTGCGGGCCTCGGCTGGGGCGGCAGTGAACTCGCCGACACCATGGGCGATTTCGGCCTCGCCGCCGCGGCCTTCGTGGCCGCCGGATCCTGCTACCAGTACGCGCGCACCCATGCGAACCGAGACCGGCTCGCCTGGGTGCTCTTTGCTCTCTCGTCCCTGATGTCGGCCTGCGGCAACGCGGTCTGGGGCTGGTACGAGGTCGTCATCCACGAAGAGATGCCGAGCCCGTCGCCGGCCCAGTTCTTCTTCCTCTGCTTCGCACCGCCCGCCATCGTGGGCCTCCTCGTCCTCGCCAAGCGGCCCGTCACCCGGGCGGGCTGGGTCTGTCTCGCCCTCGACTCCTGGCTGATCGCCGGCTCGCTGCTCACCCTCTCCTGGAGCCTGGCCCTCGCGAAGGCGGCCCGTTCCCACAGCGCCGGCAGCGTCGCGGGAGCCGCGCTCGAACTCGCCTACCCCCTGCTGGACATCGCGCTCGTCTCCATGGTGCTCGTGCTGCACTTCCGGCGCTCCGCGACCAACCGCTCCGCCATCAACACCGCCATCGCGGCGCTCGCCCTGACGGTGCTCTGCGACGCCATCTTCACCTCGCCGCTGCTGAAGGAGACCTACCGCTCCGGTCAGCTCCTCGACGCCGGCTGGTTCGCCGGCTCCCTGCTGCTCGCCTACGCGCCCTGGGGGGCCCGCCGGATCGGCGTCGTCCACGAGCCGCCGGAGCCGCGCGGTCCGCGCCCCGTCAGCCGCCCGATCGCCCGGTCGCTGCCCGCCCTCACCCCGTACCTCGCCGCCGCCGTCTGCACCCTCGGCATCCTGTACAACGTGCTGGAGAGCCGCAGCGTCGACAAGGTGGTCGTCGTCACCGGCTGCACGGTCGTGCTCGCCCTCGTCATCCGACAGGGCATCATGCTGCTCGACAACATCGCGCTGACCCAGGAACTGGCCCAGAAGGAGAACCACTTCCGCTCCCTGGTCCAGGGCTCCAGCGACGTCATCATGATCGCCGCGCCCACCGGCACCCTGCGCTACGTCAGCCCCGCCGCCGCCGGGGTCTACGGCCGCGACGCCGAGGAGCTGGTCGGCACCGAGCTCGCCACGCTGATCCACCCCCACGACCTCGGCCGGGTGGTCCACGAGGTACGCCGGTTCCTCGCCGCACCACCCTCCGAGGAGCCCACCACCCGCATCGAATGCCGCTTCAAGTCGGGCACCGGCGAATGGCTCAACGTGGAGTCCACCGTCAACCGTCACCAGGGCGGGCTCATCCTCAACAGCCGGGACGTCACCGAGCGCGTCCGGCTCCAGGCTCAGCTCCAGCACAGCGCCGAGCACGATCCGCTGACCGACCTGCCCAACCGGGCCCTCTTCACCCGCCGCGTACGCCAGGCGTTGACCGGCCGTCGGGCGGGGGACCACAGCAGCGCCGTGCTCTTCATCGACCTCGACGGTTTCAAGGCGGTCAACGACACCATCGGCCACCAGGCCGGCGACGAGCTGCTCGTCGAGGCCGCGCGCAGGCTCCAGGACTCCGTGCGCGCCGGGGACACGGCCGCCCGCCTCGGCGGTGACGAGTTCGCCGCGCTGATCCTCGGGGAGGGGAGCCGCGACCGCAGCGCCCGCGAGCACCAGGTCCACGAGATCGCGGACCGGCTGCGCACCACCCTCTCCCAGCCGTACCGGATCGCCGGCAGCGAGGTCCGGGTCGCCGCGAGCATCGGCGTGGCCTTCGCCGACCCCGGGATCACCCCTTCGGACCTGATGCGCAACGCGGATCTCGCGATGTACCGGGCCAAGGCCGGCGGCAAGGACCGCGTGGAGCTGTACGCCCCCCAGATGCAGGCCGAGGTCGTACGCAAGGCCGAGCTGGCGGGGCGGCTGCGGACCGCGCTCCACGAGGGGGAGTTCGCCCTGCTGCACCAGCCCGTGGTCTCGCTGGCCACCGGTGAGATCGCCGCGGTGGTCGCGCAGGCCCGCTGGCGCTCGGCGCAGGGGATCCTCTTCACCCCGGCGGAGTTCCTCCGGGTCGCCGAGTACAGCGAGGGCACCTCGGGCGCCACCGCGGGTCCGGACGGCTCGCGCACCGCCGAGCTGGGGCGCTGGCTGCTGGAGCAGGCCGTGGAGGAGGCCGCGGACCGGCACCGCGCCGGGCACGACGTGCCCGTGGCCGTCCGGATGACCGCCCAGCGGCTGCTGGACCGCGCCGTGCCGCTGGGCTCCGTGGAGGCTCTGCTCACCAGGCACGGGCTGCCCTCCGGGGCCCTCGTCCTGGAGCTGGCCGTCTCCGACCCCAGGGTGCCGTTCGATGACCTGGAGCGCCGCCTGACGGCCTTGCACCGGCTCGGTGTGGGAATCGCCCTGGACGGCTTCGGAAGCGGCTACGCGGCCATCAGCGCCCTGCGCCGGCTGCCCGTGGACATGCTCAAGCTGGACCGGGGCCTGGTGGAGGGCGTCGTCGAATCCTCCCGGCTGTACAAGATCACCGCGGGCCTCCTGCGGATCGCGAACGATCTCGGCATGCGGTCGGTGGCCGACGGCGTGGACCTGCCCGAGCAGGTGATGACCTTGCGCGCCATGGGCTGCACGCACGGCCAGGGAATGGCCTTCTCCGGCCCTCTCGACGAGTACCGGCTGCGCCGCGCGCTGGTGCGAGGTACGTTCCCAGTACCGGGCGGAGCGGTGCAGCCGGCCCTGACCGGTGGTTCCACCGCGGGCTCCATGGTCATTCACAGAGGCTCACATAATGAGACGGCCGTCCCACCTACTTGACATCGACCTCCCGCCGGAGGGAAGGTCGGTGCCATGCGCACCCGAATTCTCGTACTTGGAAAGCGCGTCGGCTGAAGCCGGGACCAGCATGTCCCCGCTGAACGCACCCGACGCGCTCCCCTCGCTTGCCCAACGGCACGAGGGGTTTTTTGTTGCACTGGCACAGAGCCGAATCCCGTAAAACCCTCAGCTTCGAGAAGAGAATGCCGATGACCGAGCAGGCCACCGGGGCCCACCATCCGCAGCCGCGGCCCCGTTCCGGAGGACAGCAGTCCGCCGCAGTTGAGCACGTCACGGGTGCGCAGTCCCTCATCCGCTCTCTCGAAGAGGTGGGGTGCGACACCGTGTTCGGCATCCCGGGCGGCTGCATCCTCCCGGCGTACGACCCGATGATGGACAGCAAGAAGGTCCGTCACATCCTGGTCCGTCACGAGCAGGGCGCCGGCCACGCCGCGACCGGTTACGCGCAGGCCACCGGCAAGGTGGGCGTGTGCATGGCGACCTCCGGTCCGGGTGCGACGAACCTGGTGACGCCGATCGCCGACGCGCACATGGACTCCGTGCCGCTGGTCGCGATCACGGGTCAGGTCTCCTCCAAGGCGATCGGTACGGACGCCTTCCAGGAGGCGGACATCGTCGGCATCACGATGCCGATCACCAAGCACAACTTCCTGGTCACCAAGGCCGACGACATCGCGAAGACCATCGCGGAGGCGTTCCACATCGCCTCGACCGGCCGCCCGGGCCCGGTCCTGGTCGACATCGCGAAGGACGCCCTCCAGGCGCAGACCACCTTCTCCTGGCCGCCCAGCCAGGACCTGCCCGGCTACCGGCCGGTCACCAAGCCGCACGCCAAGCAGATCCGCGAGGCGGCCAAGATGATCGCCGCCGCGAAGCGCCCGGTCCTCTACGTCGGCGGCGGCGTGATGAAGGCCGGCGCCACCGCCGAGCTGAAGGTCCTCGCCGAGCTCACCGGCCTCCCGGTCGTCACCACCCTGATGGCCCTGGGCTCGATCCCGGACACCCACCCGCAGAACCTCGGCATGCCGGGCATGCACGGTGCGGTCACCGCCGTCACCGCCCTGCAGAAGTCGGACCTGCTGGTCGCCCTCGGCACCCGCTTCGACGACCGCGTCACGGGCAAGCTGGACAGCTTCGCCCCCTTCGCCAAGGTGATCCACGCGGACATCGACCCGGCG
>NZ_JBIARJ010000015.1:0-27682 GCF_042889825.1 Streptomyces sp. NPDC002467
CCAGATGTGGAAGCCCGGTAACGGGTGAAGCTGACTGGTACTAATAGGCCGAGGGCTTGTCCTCAGTTGCTCGCGTCCACTGTGTTAGTTCTGAAATAACGAACGGCTGTGATTACACACCAGCGTTCAAATTTCATAGTGTTTCGGTGGTCATAGCGTTAGGGAAACGCCCGGTTACATTCCGAACCCGGAAGCTAAGCCTTTCAGCGCCGATGGTACTGCAGGGGGGACCCTGTGGGAGAGTAGGACGCCGCCGAACAATCATTGTGGGAAAGCCCCGCACCTTCTGGTGCGGGGCTTTTCTGCGTTCACGGCCGATTTCAGGGCGAGTCGGCCCCTGCGGCTGATCACCAGTCGGCGGGGTAGCTCTTGAGGCTGCTTGTGTCGAGGGTCCAGCGGCCGGCGGTGACGGTGTCGCCGAAGGCGTAGGGGACCGCCTTGCGATAGCGGATGCCGTCGGGTCCTGATGAGGGGTCGCTGTGCACCGTGACGGTCTTCTTGTCCTTGCGGGGGTCGACGACGACATACAGGGGGACACCCATCCGCGGGTAGTCGTGCAACTTGTCACGGATGTCGGTGAGTGAGTTCGTACGTGAGACGACCTCGACCACCAGCAGGACATCGCGGGAGTTGACGACCTTCGCGGTGTCGTCGGTGTCCTCCTCGGCGATGACCATGAGATCGGGGACCTTGGTCAGGCCGGTTTCGGGATCGCCCATGTTCGTGTCGTTGAGGGCCATGACCTCTGGGGTCTGGGCCTCGATCTGCCGACGCAACCGCACCACGTTGAGCCCGTGGGGGGCTGTCGGGCTCATCATGGTGAGGAAGATCTGGCCCTCGGTGGTCTGGACCCTCCACTGGTCCTCGTGGTGCTCGGCCAGCTCCGCGAGCTGCTCCGCGAAGTCGTGCAGGCGGCGCATCTGCTCAGGGGTGAAGTCGGCCATGTGTCCTCCTGGTAGGTGCCCTGCCAGAGTAGCCAGTCGGACGACTTCTAGAGGCGGCCCGCGGCCTTCAGGGCCAGGTAGGCGTCGGACAGGGCGGGGGCCAGGGTGTCCGGGGTGGCGTCGACCACGTGGACGCCGTGGCGGGTGAGCTGGTCCGCGGTGCGGCGGCGCTGGGACTGGGACTGGGTGCCGGCGGCGGCCTCGTAGACCGCGTCGGCGTCACCGCGGGCGGCGGTCATGGCGGCGACGTGGGGGTCGGCGACGGAGGCCAGTAGGACCGTGTGGCGGGCCGTGAGCTGGGGGAGGAGCGGGAGCAGGCCCTCTTCCACCGGGGCCGCGTCCAGGCTCGTCAGGAGGACCACCAGGGAGCGGCGCGGGGCGCTGCGGAGGATGGTGGAGACCATGGTGCGGGAGTCCGTCTCGACCAGTTCCGGTTCGAGGGTGGCCATCGCGTTGACGAAGGACGGGAGGACGTCGGCGGCCGCCCGGCCCTGGACCTGGGCGCGGGGGCGGCGGTCGTGGGCCAGGAGGTCCACGCGGTCGCCGGCGCGGGTGGCCAGGGCGGCGAGGAGCAGGGCCGCGTCCATGGCGGAGTCGAGGCGGGGGGCGTCGCCGACGCGGCCCGCCGAGGTGCGGCCGGTGTCCAGGCAGATCAGGATGTGCCGGTCGCGTTCGGGGCGCCAGGTGCGGACGGCCACCTTGTTCTGGCGGGCGGTGGCGCGCCAGTCGATGGAGCGGGTGTCGTCTCCCGGGACGTAGTCGCGCAGGCTGTCGAACTCCGTGCCCTCACCGCGCGTCAGGACGCTGGTGCGGCCGTCGAGTTCGCGCAGGCGGGCCAGCCGCGAGGGGAGGTGCTTGCGGCTCGTGAAGGGCGGCAGGACGCGGACGGTCCAGGGGACGCGGTGGGAGCCCTGACGGGCGAGCAGGCCCAGGGGACCGTACGAGCGGATCGTGACGCGGTCGGCCTGGCGGTCGCCGCGGCGGGTGGGTCGCAGGCGGGTGGTGAGCCTGCGGCGTTCCCCCGACGGGACGGTCAGGGCGTGGCGGGACGCCGGGCCCTCCGTGCCGGGGACCCAGCTGCTGGGGGGCCAGGCGTCGCGGATGCGGGCACGGAGCGTGCGGGTGCCCGGGTTCGTGAGGGTGAGGTGGACGTCCGCCGCCTCGCCCAGGCGGACCGAGGTGTCGCCCGAGCGGGTGAGGAGGAGCGGGCGGACGGGCGCCGCGAGGGCGTAGTCGACCGCGCAGGCCAGCGCGAGCGGGGCGTTGACCGCGAGCATCCCCGTCCAGCTCGGTTCGAGGATGCCGACGGGGATGCTGCCGAGGGCCGCCAGCAGGGCGGCGCGTCCGGTGAGGGCCGCCATCAGCGCGGAACGGGGACGTGGGTGAGGATCGCGGTGATGATCGAGTCCGCGGTGACGCCTTCCATCTCGGCTTCCGGGCGCAGCTGGACGCGGTGGCGCAGGGTCGGGAGGGCGAGGGCCTTCACGTCGTCGGGGGTGACGTAGTCGCGTCCGGTGAGCCAGGCCCAGGCGCGGGCGGTGGCCAGCAGGGCGGTCGCGCCGCGGGGGGAGACGCCGAGGGTGAGGGACGGCGATTCGCGGGTGGCGCGGCAGATGTCGACGACGTACCCGGCGATCTCCGGGGAGACGGTGACGTGGGTGATGGCCTCGCGGGCGGCTTCGAGCTCGGCGGGTCCCGCGACGGGGCGGACGCCGGCGGCGTGCAGGTCGCGGGGGTTGAAGCCGGCGGCGTGCCGGGTCAGTACGCCGATCTCGTCCTGGCGGGAGGGGAGCGGGACGGTGAGCTTGAGGAGGAAGCGGTCCAGCTGGGCTTCCGGGAGGGGGTACGTGCCCTCGTACTCGACCGGGTTCATGGTGGCGGCGACGAGGAAGGGCTCGGGAAGGGGACGCGGGGTGCCGTCGACCGTGACCTGGCGTTCCTCCATCGCTTCGAGGAGCGAGGACTGGGTCTTGGGGGGCGTGCGGTTGATCTCGTCCGCGAGGAGGAGGTTGGTGAAGACCGGGCCGTTCTGGAAGGAGAACTCGGCGGTGCGGGCGTCGTAGACGAGGGAGCCGGTGACATCGCTCGGCATCAGGTCGGGGGTGAACTGGACGCGCTTGGTGTCGAGTTCGAGGGAGGCGGCGAGGGCCCGCACGAGGAGGGTCTTGGCGACGCCGGGGACGCCTTCGAGGAGGACGTGGCCGCGGCAGAGGAGGGCGACGACCAGGCCCGTCACGGCCGAGTCCTGGCCGACGACGGCCTTGCCGATCTCGGTGCGGAGCGCTTCGAGGGAAGCGCGGGCGCTGTCGGCGGCCGGGGACGGGGCCGGGGCCGCGGAATCGGTGGCCGGGTACGTCATGACGTACGGACCTCTCTTTCGAGGGCGTCGAGGTGGTCGGCGAGCGCGACGAGTGCCGCGTCGTCGGAGGGTGTGGGGCCGAAGAGCAGGCCGGTCACGTCCTGCGTGCCGCCGGTGAGGCGGGCGGAGACCGCCGGGGCGAGGGCGGCGGGGTCGTGGGCCTGGGTGTGCGCGACGCCGGTGAGGGCGGCGAGGCGTTCGCGGGCGGCGGCGCGCAGCACGGTGGCGGCGCGGTCGCGGGCGCGGGCCTTGCGGTACAGGCGGGCGCGGCCCTCGGTGGCCTCGGAGGCGCGGATGACGACGGGGAGCTTCTCGGTGACGAGGGGGCCGAGCCGGCGGGCGCGCCAGAGGGCGGCGAGCGCGGCTGCGACGAAGAGCTGGAGCAGGGCCCAGGACCAGCCGGCGGGGATGAGGTCGAGGAAGTCCGGGCGCTCGCCAGCGGCTCGGCTGTCGGCGTCGGAGTCCTCCAGGGTCGGCATGTACCAGACGAGGTCCGGGCGGGAGCCGAGGAGTTGGAGGGCGAGGGAGGCGTTGCCTTCGTCGGCGAGGTTCTGGTTGAGGAGGATGCTGCCGGTGCCGAGGACGACGGTGTCTCCGCCGGTGGTTCCCGTGGGGAGGACGAGGAGGGTGGGGTGGCCGTCGGAGGGGTAGCAGGCGATGGCCCGGGCGTCGGAGGTGGTGTAGCGCAGGCCGTCGCCGAGGCCGGCGCGGCCGGCGGTGGTGGCGGCGGGGAAGGCGCAGTCGGGGGCGAGGGTCTTCGGGTCGGCGTCGCCCTTGGTGTGGACGCCGTATGCGAGCTCGGTGAGGGAGTGGCTCGTGGGTCCTATGAGGATGGTGCGGCCGCCGGAAAGGTCGGAGGCCCAGGCGATCTTGCGGCGCTGGGTGGCGCCGAGCCGGTCGGGGTCGGTGACCAGGAGGGTGGTGCGGGGGCCGGTCGCGGCGGCGGCCTCGCGGGCGGTCGTGACGACGCGGGTGCTGACGCCGCGCTCCTTGAGCAGCTCGGAGACGGCGCGGCTGCCGTAGGGGTCGGCGGAGCGGGGGTCGAGGAGGCCGTGGCGGGTGCCGGAGCTCAGGGCGGCGAGCACGGTGACGCCTGCGGCGAGCACGCCGAGGACGACGAGGCCGGTGCGGATCCGGCGGGCCCGGCGGGTGGCCTGCGGCCGGCTCGGCGGGGTGGGCTGCGGCCCGGTGGGCGGGGTTGGGGCGGGGGCGGTGGCGGGTGCCTGCGGCGCGCTGGGTGTGTGCGGCCCGCTGGGCGGCGTGGTGCCGGCGGGGGCCTGCGGCCCGGTGGGCGGGGTTGGGGCGGGGGCGGTGGCGGTGGCGGGTGCCTGCGGCGCGCTGGGTGTGTGCGGCCCGCTGGGCGGCGTGGTGCCGGCGGGGGCCTGCGGCCCGGTGGCCGGGGTTGCGGCGGGGGTGGTGGCGGGTGCCTGCGGCCCGGTGGGCGGGGTTGGGGCGGGGCCGGGGGTGTGCGGGCCGCTGGGCGCGGATCCGGTGGGGCCGGGGGTGTGCCGGGGGGGCTCCTCGGGTGTCGGACCAGGCCAGGGGGCGGATGGGGGAGCGGTGGTCGCGTCCTGCGTCGTGCGGGGGTGCCCCGGGACCTTCCCGGCAGGGCCGGAAGTGGGGGTTGTGGTGTTCGGCGGGGTGTGGGGACCCGTCTCCTCGGGGGTTGCGTTGACCTCGGCCGGGGGCTCGTTGGGCGGGGTCATGCGGTGGGTCCCGTCAGGAGGGGCTTGGTACGGGTCAGGGTGGTGTCGAGGGCGCTCAGGCGGGCGTAGGTGTCGGCGTCGGCGGTGCGGCCGCCGTAGGTGACGTCGTCGAAGACGCGGGCCGCCGCGCGCAGCTCGGCGGTGTGGTCCGGGAGGGAGACGGAGGCTTCGGCGGCGGCCTCGTCGGCGGTGCGGCCCGGGCGGGGGTCGAGGAGGGTGCGTTCCTCCAGGGAGCGGACGACGGCGCGCATGCGTTCTTGTACGGCTTCGGTCCAGCGGCCGGCGGCGGCGTGGGCCTCGGCGGCCGTGCGGTGGTCGGCTGCGCTGCGTATGCCGTCGTCGAAGAGGGCGCTGGTGGAGGTGGCCGTGCGGCGGGGGGCGCCCAGGCGCCACCACAGGGCTCCGACGGCCAGGACGACCAGGACGATGATGGCGAACAGGCCGAAGCCGCCTCCGGGGGACGCCCCGGAGGCGGAGCCGAACAGGTCGCCGAGCCAGTCGAAGAACTTGCGCAGGGCGCGGTCGAGCAGGCTCGGGTCGTTCTGGTGGTAGAGCGGCTTGGACAGTTCGCGTTCGGCCGCCTCACGGGCGGGGTCGCGCGGTGTCGTGACCGGTGGTGTGGCCGCGGCCGCGGCGGTGATGAGGCCCCCCGTACTCATCATCTGCGGGTCAGCCTCCGTAGTTCTCGACGCCTGCCGCGCGGGCGAGCTCCAGGTCCAGGCCCTCGCGGCGGATGCGCTGGTCGACGTAGAGGAGGACGGTGACGCCGGACTGGATCGGCATGACCACGGCCTGCGCGATGATCGTGCCGATGGCGGTGAGGATGAGCGGTCCCCAGGCGAGCGCGGCGGCGGGGTCCTGCATGGAGCCGAGGCCGCCGCCGAAGACGGAGAAGCCGATCATCTGCAGCGGGAAGAGGATGATCGCCCCGAAGATGGCGACGATGATCCAGGTGAGCGCGGTGATGCCGAAGATCCGCCACCAGGAGCCGTTGACGAGCTTGGAGGAGCGGGCGAAGGATTTGAAGACGGTGCCCCTCTCCAGCATCAGGGCGGGCGAGGCCAGGATCAGCTTGATCCCGAGCCAGATGAACAGACCGATGCAGACGAACCCTGCCAGGGCGGCCAGGCCGATGCTTCGGGCGAGGAGCGCGGGCACGAGAAGAACGGCGAAGAGAAGGATCGCGCCGACGGCCATCAGCAGGGTGAGGCCGGCCAGACGCAGCAGCTGCGGGCGGGCGTCGCGCCAGGCTCCGGAGATCGAGGAGTGCTGACCGAGCACCGCCTTGCTGAAGATCATCGTGAGCATCGCGGTGACGATGATCGTCCCGATGAACTGCAGGAACCAGGCCGCCGCAGTCACCGAGAAGGTGCCGCCGAGGCTGCTGATCAGCTGCTCGGGCGTGATGTTGCCCCGGTCCATGGAGAGCATGAGGTCTTCCAGCGCGTATTTCTGGATGAGCATGCTGACGACCTCGACCACGGTGGCCACGACCAGGGTGATCGGCAGGACCGAGCGCCAGTGGGCGCGCATGGTGGCGACCGCGCCGTCGAGGATCTCGCCGACGCTCAGGGGGCGCAGGGGGATCACTCCGGGCTTGGCGGCGGGGGGCGGGCCCCACTGGCCGGGGCCGCCCGGATGGCCGTACTGGCCGCCGTACGCGCCCCAGCCCGGGCCCGGCTGGGGCTGCTGGGGCTGCGGCGGCGGGTTCTGGCCCGGGGCGGGGCTCTGCCACTGGCCGGGCGGCGGCTGCTCGGCGGACCACTTCGGTGCGTCGGCCGGCTGCGCCGGAGGCTGCTCGGCCGGGGTTCCGGGGCGCTCGCCGTCGGAGGGGGAGGACCCGGGCGTGGCCCAGCCCGGTGAGTCGTTCATCGTCGCTCCTTCGCGTGCACCTGCTGTGGCGGGGGCGCTGGTCGGCTGCCATCGTGCCACGTGGGGTCCACGAACGGACCGGCCGTCCCCCCGGATCTCCGGCAGCCCGTACCTTCAATTGTCACCCGGATCCGGGGCAGACTGGTCGACCTGATCTCCACGCAGGTCCGAGGGGCGATTTCCAGCCCTTTTGGCTGTGGGACAGCTCACCGCCGGGTAACGATTAGCTAATGGGATGATGTCAACCATGAAGGGACGCGTCCTCGTCGTCGACGACGACACCGCGCTGGCCGAGATGCTCGGCATTGTGCTGCGTGGAGAAGGTTTTGAGCCGTCGTTCGTAGCGGACGGTGACAAGGCACTCGCTGCCTTCCGGGAGGCGAAGCCGGACCTGGTGCTGCTCGACCTGATGCTTCCGGGTCGGGACGGCATAGAGGTCTGCCGCCTGATCCGGGCGGAGTCGGGCGTGCCTATCGTCATGCTCACCGCCAAGAGCGACACGGTGGACGTGGTCGTGGGCCTGGAGTCCGGGGCCGACGACTACATCGTCAAGCCGTTCAAGCCGAAGGAGCTGGTGGCCCGCATCCGGGCCCGCCTGCGCCGGTCGGAGGAGCCGGCGCCGGAGCAGCTGGCCATCGGTGACCTGGTCATCGACGTGGCCGGGCACTCGGTCAAGCGGGAGGGTGCCTCCATCGCCCTGACCCCGCTCGAGTTCGACCTGCTGGTCGCGCTCGCCCGCAAGCCCTGGCAGGTCTTCACCCGCGAGGTGCTGCTGGAGCAGGTCTGGGGCTACCGGCACGCGGCGGACACCCGCCTGGTCAACGTGCACGTGCAGCGACTGCGCTCCAAGGTCGAGAAGGATCCCGAGCGCCCCGAGATCGTCGTGACGGTGCGCGGTGTCGGCTACAAGGCCGGACCGAGCTGACGTGCAGTCCGGCAAGGCCCGGAGCGGTTCCCGGTGGGGAGCGCTGCGGGGCGGCAGGCTGCTCCAGGACGGGGCGCCCGGCGGTCCGCTGCTGCGGCTGTGCGTACGCCTCGTACGCCGGCCGCTGCTTCCGGCTGTCCGGCTGTGGCGGCGCAACATCCAGCTGCGGGTGGTCGCCGCCACCCTGCTGATCTCGCTCTCCGTGGTCCTCGCGCTCGGCTTCGTGGTCATCGCGCAGGTGAACAAGGGCCTCCTCGACGCGAAGGAGGAGGCGGCGCAGAGCCAGGCCGCCGGAGGGTTCGCGGTCGCACAGGAGAAGGCCAACGCCCCCGCGACCGTGGACGGGCCCGACGCCGACATCAAGGTCGGACGGGACGCCAGCACCTGGATGAACTCGCTCGTCAAGCAGCTCGCCAGTGGCGGCCAGACCGCCTTCGAGGTCGTCGCGCTCGGCGCGGGTACCGGTGAGCAGGCCCTGCCGAACGCGCAGGGCGTCAAGGGCGCCCGGGCCTCCGGCAACGTGGACCCGACCGCGAGCGTCCCGCTGTCCCTGCGGCGGGCCGTCAACCGCGGCACCGGCACCTTCAAGACCTTCTCGCAGATCCGCTACACCAGCGGGACCGGGCAGAAGGCCCCGGAGCCGGCGCTGGTCGTCGGCAAGCGGCTCACGGACATCAACGGGGACCCGTACGACCTGTACTACCTCTTCCCGCTGACGCAGGAGGAGGAGTCCCTCACCCTGGTCAAGAGCACGATCGCCACCGCCGGCCTGTTCGTCGTCGTACTGCTCAGCGGTATCGCCTGGCTCGTCGTGCGGCAGGTCGTGACGCCGGTGCGGATGGCCGCCGGGATCGCCGAACGGCTCTCGGCCGGGCAGCTCCAGGAGCGGATGAAGGTCACCGGCGAGGACGACATCGCGCGCCTGGGCGAGGCCTTCAACAAGATGGCCCAGAACCTCCAGCTCAAGATCCAGCAGCTGGAGGACCTCTCCCGGATGCAGCGCCGCTTCGTCTCGGACGTCTCGCACGAGCTGCGCACCCCGCTGACGACCGTGCGGATGGCCGCCGACGTCATCCACGACGCCCGCGTCGACTTCGACCCCGTGACCGCGCGCTCGGCGGAGCTCCTCGCGGGGCAGCTCGACCGCTTCGAGTCGCTGCTCGCGGACCTGCTGGAGATCAGCCGCTTCGACGCCGGCGCCGCCGACCTCCAGGCCGAGCCCATCGACCTGCGGGACGTCGTGCGCCGCGTCATCGACGGCGCCGAACCGCTGGCCGAGCACAAGGGCACCCGGATCCGGGTCCTCGGGGACACCCAGCCCGTCATCGCCGAGGCCGACGCCCGGCGCGTGGAGCGGGTGCTGCGCAACCTCGTCGTCAACGCCGTGGAGCACGGCGAGGGCCGCGACGTGGTGGTCCGGCTCGCGTCCGCGGGCGGGGCCGTCGCCGTGGCCGTACGGGACTACGGCGTCGGACTCAAGCCCGGCGAGGCCACCCGCGTCTTCAACCGCTTCTGGCGGGCCGACCCGGCGCGGGCCCGCACGACCGGCGGTACCGGCCTCGGCCTGTCCATCGCCGTCGAGGACGCCCGGCTGCACGGCGGCTGGCTCCAGGCGTGGGGCGAGCCGGGTGGCGGGTCGCAGTTCCGCCTGACCCTGCCGCGCACCGCGGACGAGCCGCTGCGCGGGTCGCCGATCCCGCTGGAGCCCGAGGACTCCCGGGCCAACCGGGCCAGGGCCGCCGCCGAGGCGGCCGGCAGCGCGGCGCCCGCACGGCCCGCCGAGGGCGGCGACCGGTCGGCGATCCCGCCCAGGTCGCCGATGGCCGGGGCGATGCCCGTACCGGCCGATCCGACCGCCCTGCCGGGGAACGGGGCCCGCGTCGTGGCCCGGCCCGCCGAAGACGCCCCTGCCGAGCAGGTGGAGATGGAGGACGGACCCGATGGACGCTGAGCCCACGAGCGCGCGCATCGTACGGGCATGCGCCCTCGGTGGGGCCGCCCTGCTGCTGGCCGGCTGCGCCTCGATGCCCACCCACGGGGAGATCCGCTCCGTGCAGGGCTCGCAGGGGGTCGACTCGCAGGTGCGGGTGTTCGGCGTGCCGCCCGCGGACAAGGCCGGCGCGGACGAGATCGTCAAGGGCTTCCTGGAGGCCATGACCAGCGACGACCCGCAGCTGGAGACGGCCCGCAAGTACCTCACCGAGGACGCCGCGAAGAGCTGGAAGCCGGGCTCCACCGTCACCGTGCTCAAGTCCGGTCTCGGCCGCTCGCTCGTCACCGGTGACAAGGACCCCGACGGGCCCCGCTGGAAGGTGACCGGCGAGAAGCTCGCGACCGTCGACGAGCGCAGCGCCTACCAGCCGGAGACCGGCGGCCCGAAGTACGAGTGGGTCCTCCAGCTCGTCCAGGAGAACAAGCAGTGGCGGATCGTGAACCCGCCCCAGAGCCTCGTGCTCAGCGAGTCCGACTTCCAGCGCATCTACATGCCCGTCAACAAGTACTATTTCGCGGGCAGCGCGCTCGTCGCCGACCCCGTCTACGTGCGCCAGCGCGCCGACCCGGACTCGCGCATGGACCCGACCACGCAGACCGTGCAGTCTCTGCTCTCCGGGCCCTCCAACTGGCTCGGTCCGGTCGTCCAGTCCAGCTTCCCGACGGGCACGGAACTGCGCGAGGGCACCAAGTCCCTTTCGTACGACGGCCAGAACACGCTGCGCGTGCCGCTCAACGAGAAGGCGGAGAACGTCACGCAGCCGCAGTGCAAGAAGATGGCCACCCAACTCCTGTACTCAGTCAAGGACCTGACGGGCTCTCGGCTCGAACAGGTCGAACTGCTGCGCTCCGACGGCAAGTCCTCGCTGTGCTCGGTGAACGACTCGACGGCGGCCACGATCGCCGGGCGGCCCAGGGCCCCCGAGTACCAGTACTTCGTCGACAGCGAGAAGCGGCTGGTCCGCATGAAGCTCGACGTCGCGAGCGAGGACCAGCAGCCGAAGGCCGAGCCGGTGCCGGGGCCGCTGAGCACCCCCGCCCCCTTCACGGTGAGCTCGGCCGCGGTGACGTACGACGAGAGGCGCGCGGCCGTGGTCTCGGCGGACGGGCACGGCCTGTACGTGGTGCAGATGTCCGGGGTCGGTCCCATGCCGCAGGTGCCGGTGGTCACCAGCAAGGGGGCCAAGGCGTCGGACACCCTGACCGCGCCCAGCTGGGACGCGGCGGGCGATCTGTGGGTCGCGGACCGGGATCCGCAGCACCTCGGGCTGTGGCGGGTGCCGGGCGGGGTCGGGACCCCGGAGAAGGTACAGGTCGCGGGGCTCGGTGACCGGAAGATCACCGCGCTGAAGGCTTCCGCCGACGGGGTGCGGATCGCGTTGCTCCTGGAGGAGAACGCCCGCAGGACGCTGTGGGTGGGGCGGATCGAGCGGCCCGACGCGAAGACGAACGCGGAGTCGGTGTCGGTGCGCGAGCTGCGCCCGGCGGCCCCGCAGATGGCGGACGTGACGGCGATGAGCTGGGCGCCGCGCGGCCGGCTGCTGGTCGTGGGCCGGGAGAGCCGCGGGGTCGTGCAGGCCCGCTACATGCTGGCCGACGGTTCGATGGTCGCGGCGAGCCTGCCCGGGGCCACCGGGCTGGAGTCGGTCGCGGTGGCCGTCTCGGAGGAGGAGGCGAAGCCGAAGCCGGTGGTGGGCTACTCCAGTGACGGCATCGTGTGGCTGCCGCCGGGGGCGCAGTGGCGCACGGTGGCGGCCGGCGGCCAGGCTCCGGTGTACCCGGGCTGATCGAGCTCCGGACCGCGTCCGACCTGCCTTTTTCGTGGTCGTCCACAGGGGTGGCGGGCGCGGGCGGGGTCCGGCAGGGTGGAGCCATGCGGGGGTGGTGGCAGGAGCTGGCCGGGCTGGTCCTGCCGGACGACTGCGCGGGCTGCGGCGCCGCCAGGGTGCTGCTGTGCGCCCGCTGCCGGGAGGCGCTGAGCGGGGCCGGGGCGGGGCTCGTACGGCCCTCGCCGGCGCCCGAGGGGCTGCCGGTGGTGCACGCGGCCGCCGTCTACGAGGGTCCCGTACGGGCGGTGCTGCTGGCGCACAAGGAGCGCGGGGCGCTGCCGCTGGCCGGGGCGCTGGGCCGCGCCCTGGCGGCAGCGGTCCTGGCGGGCGGAGCAGGGCCCGGGGCGGGGTCCTGGGCGGGGTCCGGCGAGGCTTCCGGGGAGGGGGAGCTGGTCCTGGTGCCCGTCCCCTCGGCACGGCGGCGGGTTCGGGCGCGCGGGCAGGATCCGGCGCGCAGGATCGCGCTGGCCGCGGCGGGGCGCCTGCGGCGGGCCGGTGTGCCCGCGCGCGTGGCTCCCGTACTGCGGCTGAGGCGGGCGGTGGCTGACCAGGCGGGGCTGGGGGCCGGGCAGCGCCGGGAGAACCTCGCGGGGGCGCTGGAGGTGCGCCGGGACGGGGTGCGGGCGGTGGCGGGCGCGGCCGTCGTACTGGTCGACGACCTCGTCACGACCGGGGCCACTCTGGCGGAGGCGGCCAGGGCCCTGCGCGCGGCGGGGCCGGGGGTGACGGGAGGTGTTCCGAGGGCCGCCGTGGTCGCCGCGACCTCCGGCTACTCGAAGAGACCAAAAGTCTCGTGAATACATTTGGAACTGCTGGGGAAGGCCCATCGTTGCAGGTAGTAAGAGAGATCAGTGACGGGATCGGACAAACGTCCCGGTAGCGGGTGCCGACAACCGTCATAGAGGGATATGTTCGGTTGTAAGGACTGGCGAGCCTTGGGCCCACGCATCGCGGTCTCTCGACTCCGAAGTCGGTGGGGTGTAGATCTTGCCGATGGGGGAGGAGGAGGTGGAAGTCGCCAAGTCCGTGGCTCCGGCCTTCACCGGAGCCTGGTGCGAAAGGGAGACGCTTCGCCCCATGAGGCGGAGCTATCCGGGAACGGAGTTCTGCGTGGACATCGTCGTCAAGGGCCGTAAGACCGAAGTGCCCGAGCGGTTCCGCAAGCACGTGGCCGAGAAGCTGAATCCTGAGCGGATCACCAAGTACGACGGCAAGGTGATCAGCGTGGACGTCGAGGTGTCCAAGGAGCACAACCCGCGTCAGGCCGACCGTTCCGACCGCGTGGAGATCACCCTCCGCACGCGGGGCCCGGTGATCCGTGCCGAGGCTGCGGCCACCGACCCGTACGCGGCGCTGGACCTGGCTCAGGACAAGCTGGAGGCCCGGCTGCGCAAGCAGCACGACAAGCGCTACACGCGCCGCGGCAACGGACGTCTCTCGGCGGCGGAGGTCGCCGACGTCGTACCGGGTGCCGCAACACTCAACGGCAGTGGCCAGCCGGTCGGCGAGGAGAAGACGGACGGGGTGCCGATCACCCGGATCGGATCCATCGAGGTGCAGGGCGAAGGCCCCCTCATCGTCCGCGAGAAGACCCACTCGGCCGCACCCATGTCGCTCGACCAGGCCCTTTACGAGATGGAACTGGTCGGCCACGACTTTTATCTGTTCGTCGACGCCGAGACCAAGCTGCCCAGCGTCGTCTACCGCCGTCATGCCTACGACTACGGCGTCATCCACGTGAACCCCGACGGAGCCTCCAGCTCGGAGGAACCGCGAGGCGGCGCCGGCGGCGCGCTCGGCGGCTGACACCGACCATTCGTTGCCCCTGCGGTTCGCTCACGCGTCCGCAGGGGCACCTGTGCGACGGGTATGCGCCATGCCTGGCCGTCGTACGCCCCCGTGTCGTGGTGCCGGCATGGAATCATGGCGGTCAGTCAACCGATGGCGGTGTTCGTCCGGTTGGTCCGGCGGTTGGGCACATGCAGGGGGAGGAACGATGGCGGACAGCTTCGGGCCGGTACGCGGTGACGGCGGCGCGGACTGTCGTGACGCGGACGGGGCGGCTTCGGGGGAAGCGGCCGGTTCGCGGGGCGGGGAACCCATCCGGGTGCTCGTGGTCGACGACCACGCACTGTTCCGGCGGGGGCTGGAGATCGTCCTCGCGCATGAGGAGGACATCCAGGTCGTCGGCGAGGCCGGGGACGGCGCGGAGGCCGTGGACAAGGCGGCCGATCTGCTGCCGGACATCGTGCTGATGGACGTGCGGATGCCCAGGCGCGGCGGGATCGAGGCGTGCACCTCGATCAAGGAGGTGGCACCCTCCGCGAAGATCATCATGCTGACGATCAGCGACGAGGAGGCCGACCTCTACGACGCGATCAAGGCGGGCGCGACCGGGTACCTCCTGAAGGAGATCTCGACGGACGAGGTGGCGACGGCGATCCGCGCGGTCGCGGACGGGCAGTCGCAGATCAGCCCGTCGATGGCGTCGAAGCTGCTCACCGAGTTCAAGTCGATGATCCAGCGGACCGACGAGCGCCGGCTGGTGCCGGCGCCGAGGCTGACGGACCGGGAGCTGGAGGTCCTGAAGCTGGTCGCCACCGGCATGAACAACCGGGACATCGCCAAGGAGTTGTTCATCTCCGAGAACACCGTGAAGAACCACGTCCGCAACATCCTGGAGAAGCTGCAGCTGCACTCCAGGATGGAGGCCGTGGTCTACGCGATGCGGGAGAAGATCCTCGAAATCCGCTGACCTACCGGAGCGCGGCCAGTTCCGCCGAGACGGCCGCCGCCTCCCCGGGGGTGGCGGCGCGCTCCACGCGGACCGTGTCGCAGCCCACCCACTCCGCGGCCTCCCGCAGGGCCTGCGCCATGGCGGGGGCCGCCTTGGGCGTGGTCAGGGAGAGCTGCCGGGCCACCAGGGTGCGGCCTTCGCGGGCCGGGTCGACACGGCCCTGGAGCAGGCCGCCCGCCAGCAGCGGCATCGCGAAGTACCCGTGTATCCGCTTGGGCTTGGGGACGTACGCCTCCAGGCGGTGGGTGAAGCCGAAGATCCGTTCCGTGCGCGGCCGGTCCCACACCAGGGAGTCGAACGGCGAGAGCAGCGTGGTGCGGTGGCGGCCCCGGGGGACGGTGGTCAGCGCGGCCGGGTCGGCCCAGGCCGGCTTCCCCCAGCCCTCCACCTCGACGGGGACCAGCCCGGAATCCGCGACCACCGAGTCGAACTCCTCGCCCTTCAGTCGGTGGTAGTCCGCGATGTCGGCGCGGGTGCCGACGCCGAGGGACTGCCCGGCCAGCGCGACGAGGCGGCGCAGGCACTCGCGGTCGTCGAGGTCGTCGTGGAGCAGGGCGTCGGGGACGGCGCGCTCGGGCAGGTCGTACACCCGCTTCCACCCCCGGCGCTCGCTGCACACCACCTCGCCGGTGTCGAGCAGCCACTCCACCGCGATCTTGGTCTCGGACCATTCGAACCACTCGCCGCCGTTCTTGGCGCCGCCGAGCTCCGTGGAGGTCAGCGGGCCGTCGGCCTTCAGACGGTCCAGGACCGCCTTCGTCGAGCGTTCCTTGTCCTGGAGGACGTGCCAGCGGTGGCCGCGGGCCCGGCGGGCACGGCGTCGGAAGGCGAAATGCGGCCATTCCTCGATGGGCAGGATGCAGGCCGCGTGCGACCAGTATTCGAAGGCGTGGCTGTCCGACCAGTACGCCTTCTCGACCGTGTCCCGGCCGACGGCGCCCAGGCGCGCGTACGGGATCAACTCGTGCGAGCGGGCCAGGACGGAGATGGTGTCGAGCTGCACGGCGCCCAGGTGGCGCAGGACGCCGCGGACCCCGCCGCGGCGGTCGGGCGCCCCGAGGAAGCCCTGCGCGCGCAGCGCGATCCGGCGGGCCTCGTCGGCGGAGAGGGACAGGGTCGGCGGCGGCAGGCTGGTCATGCGCCGAAGCCTAGGCGGCGCCACTGACAGCGGGCTCGTACGGGAGCCGGGAGGGCAGGCCGAGGTCGGACGGGAGCAGCGCGCCGGCCCAGCAGTCCAGCAGTGCGCCGTCGTGTTCCATGCCGGCGCGCTGGACGCCCTCGATCAGGAATCCCGCCCGCTCGGCGACGGCCCGGGAGCCGTCGTTGCCGACCCCGGCGCGCCAGACCAGCCGTACGACTCCCGCCTCGGTGAACGCCCAGCGGGCGACGGCCCGCAGTGCCTCGGTCATGTAGCCGCGGCCCCGGTGACCGGCGACGGTCCAGTACCCGATCTCGTGGGTGTACGCGCCCGTCTTGTGCACGGCGAGCGTGGCGACGAGCGGCCCGTCCGCCCCGAGCCGGACGGCGAAGTCGTACGCGGTGTCCTCGCGCCACCCGGTCGGGACGCTCCGCGTCACGTACGTCTGCGCGTGCGCGGGCTCGTAGGGGACGGGCACCGAGATCCAGCGCTGGATCTCGGGGTCCTGGCAGGCGGCGTGCACCTCGGCCGCGTCCCCGGGGACGTGGGGGCGCAGCACGAGGCGGTCGGTGCGCAGCGTGATCGGCTCCATGACCTGTGATTCCTCCGGGTCTAGCCGGCGGCCGACGGCAGGTAGGGCAGTGCGGGGGCCAGGCCGAGGTCCGAGGGGAGCAGGGCGCCCACCCAGGAGTCGCGGACGGTGCCGGAGCGGTGCAGGGAGGCCCGCAGGAGCCCCTCGAAGCGGAAGCCCGCCTTCTCGGCGACGGCCCGCGAGCCGGCGTTGCCGACTTCGGCGCGCCACTCCAGGCGTACGGCGCCCAGCTCGGTGAAGGCCCAGCGGGCGACGCCGGTGACGGCCTCGGTCATGTAGCCGTGGCCGCGGTGCTCCTTGGTCGCCCAGTAGCCGATCTCGTACGACTTCTCCCCGAAGGCCTCGTGGACGTGGACGCCGACGGCGGCGACCAGCGGGCCGCCCTCGCCGAGGCGGACGGCGAAGGAGTAGCCCGAGTCGTCGCGCCAGCCGTTCGGCACCAGCTCGCCGACGAAGGCGCGGGCGTGCTCGCGCGCGTACGGGGAGGGCACCATCGTCCAGCGCTGGATGTCCGGGTCCTGGACGGCCGCGTACACCTCGTCCTCGTCGGCGGGGGCGAACGGCCGCAGGTCGAGCCGGTCCGTGGTCAGTGTCGTGGGCTCCATGAGCGGATTCTGCTGCCATCGCGTGTCGCCGGGCGAACACTTTTCGGGAATCTCGCGGGGGAAGCGGCACCTTCCGTGTCACCCGTACGTTCTCAATACGGGCACCCGCGCCCTCGCGGCTACGGCGGACCTCCCGGCGCGACCACGTCCTCGCTTACGATGGCCGTTACGGTGGGGCCCACCTGCCGTGCCCGTGTACGTACAGTGCCCAGGCCCGACCGGCAAGGAGACAAACCTCGGTGTCCGTCTTCAACAAGCTCATGCGTGCAGGCGAAGGCAAGATCCTGCGCAAACTGCACCGCATCGCGGACCAGGTCAACTCCATCGAAGAGGACTTCGTCAACCTCTCCGACGCCGAGTTGCGGGCGCTCACTGACGAGTACAAGCAGCGTTACCAGGACGGCGAGAGCCTGGACGACCTGCTGCCCGAGGCCTTCGCGACGGTGCGCGAGGCCGCGAAGCGCGTGCTCGGCCAGCGTCACTACGACGTGCAGATCATGGGTGGCGCGGCGCTGCACCTCGGCTACGTGGCCGAGATGAAGACCGGTGAGGGCAAGACCCTCGTCGGCACGCTGCCCGCCTACCTGAACGCGCTGTCCGGCGAGGGCGTCCACCTGATCACGGTGAACGACTACCTGGCCGAGCGCGACTCCGAGATGATGGGCCGCGTCCACAAGTTCCTGGGCCTGTCCATCGGCTGCATCCTGGCGAACATGTCGCCGGCGCAGCGCCGCGAGCAGTACGCCTGCGACATCACCTACGGCACGAACAACGAGTTCGGCTTCGACTACCTGCGCGACAACATGGCCTGGTCGCAGGACGAGCTCGTCCAGCGCGGCCACAACTTCGCCGTGGTCGACGAGGTCGACTCGATCCTCGTCGACGAGGCCCGCACCCCGCTGATCATCTCCGGTCCGGCGGACCAGGCCACGAAGTGGTACGCGGACTTCGCCAAGCTCGTCACCCGCCTGACCAAGGGCGAGGCCGGTCAGCCGCTCAAGGGCATCGAGGAGACCGGCGACTACGAGGTCGACGAGAAGAAGCGCACCGTCGGCATCCATGAGGCCGGTGTCGCCAAGGTCGAGGACTGGCTCGGCATCGAGAACCTCTACGAGTCGGTGAACACCCCGCTCGTCGGCTACCTGAACAACGCCATCAAGGCGAAGGAACTGTTCAAGAAGGACAAGGACTACGTCGTCATCGACGGCGAAGTCATGATCGTCGACGAGCACACCGGCCGTATCCTCGCCGGTCGCCGCTACAACGAGGGCATGCACCAGGCGATCGAGGCGAAGGAAGGGGTGGACATCAAGGACGAGAACCAGACCCTCGCCACGATCACCCTGCAGAACTTCTTCCGCCTGTACTCGAAGCTGTCGGGCATGACCGGTACGGCCATGACCGAGGCCGCCGAGTTCCACCAGATCTACAAGCTCGGCGTCGTCCCGATCCCGACGAACCGGCCGATGCAGCGCGTGGACCAGGCCGACCTGATCTACCGCACCGAGGTCGCCAAGTTCGCCGCCGTCGTCGACGACATCGCGGAGAAGCACGAGAAGGGCCAGCCGATCCTCGTCGGTACGACGTCGGTCGAGAAGTCCGAGTACCTCTCCCAGCAGCTGTCCAAGCGCGGCATCCCGCACGAGGTCCTCAACGCCAAGCAGCACGAGCGCGAGGCCGTGATCGTCGCCCAGGCCGGCCGCCGCGGCGCCGTCACCGTCGCCACGAACATGGCCGGCCGCGGTACCGACATCAAGCTCGGCGGCAACCCGGACGACCTCGCCGAGGCCGAGCTGCGCCAGCAGGGCCTGGACCCGGAGGAGCACATCGAGGAGTGGGCGCACGCCCTCCCCGCGGCGCTCACCCGGGCCGAGGCCGCCGTGAAGGCCGAGTTCGAGGACGTCAAGGACCTCGGCGGGCTGTACGTGCTGGGCACCGAGCGTCACGAGTCGCGCCGTATCGACAACCAGCTGCGCGGCCGCTCCGGCCGACAGGGCGACCCGGGCGAGTCCCGCTTCTACCTGTCGCTGGGCGACGACCTGATGCGCCTGTTCAAGGCCCAGATGGTCGAGCGCGTCATGGCCATGGCCAACGTGCCGGACGACGTGCCGATCGAGAACAAGATGGTGACGCGCGCGATCGCGTCGGCCCAGTCGCAGGTCGAGACCCAGAACTTCGAGACGCGCAAGAACGTCCTGAAGTACGACGAGGTCCTCAACAGCCAGCGTGAGGTCATCTACCGCGAGCGCCGCCGCGTCCTGGAGGGCGAGGACCTCCAGGACCAGGTCCGCTTCATGATGGACGACACGATCGACGCGTACATCGCAGCCGAGACGGTCGAGGGCTTCGCCGAGGAGTGGGACCTGGAGCGCCTGTGGGGCGCCTTCAAGCAGCTCTACCCGGTGAAGGTCACCATCGACGAGCTGGAGGACGCGGCGGGCGACCGCGCGGGCATCACCGCCGAGTTCATCGCGGAGTCCGTCAAGGACGACATCCACGAGCAGTACGCGGCGCGCGAGAAGGCGCTCGGCTCCGACATCATGCGTGAGCTGGAGCGGCGCGTGGTGCTGTCGGTGCTGGACCGCAAGTGGCGTGAGCACCTGTACGAGATGGACTACCTGCAGGAGGGCATCGGCCTGCGGGCGATGGCCCAGAAGGACCCGCTGGTCGAGTACCAGCGCGAGGGCTTCGACATGTTCAACGCCATGCAGGAGGGCATCAAGGAGGAGTCCGTCGGCTACCTGTTCAACCTGGAGGTCCAGGTCGAGCAGCAGGTCGAGGAGGTCCCGGTGCAGGACGCGGCGCCTTCGCTGACGAAGGAGCCGGTGCCGGCGGCGCGTCCGGAGATCCGGGCGAAGGGGCTGGACGCTCCGCAGCGGCCGGACCGGCTGCACTTCTCCGCGCCGACGGTGGACGGGGAGGGCGGGGTCGTCGAGGGCGACTTCGGCGACGCCGATTCCGATGGCTCGGGTGACGGGCTGACGCGGGCGGAGCGGCGGAAGGCGGCCAAGGCCTCTGGTGGGCGCCGCCGCAAGAAGTGACCCCTGCGGGGTCGTCGCGTTCGTCGGCCGGGGCCGGACACCACATCGGTGGTGTCCGGCCCCGGCCGCGTCGTGTCCCCCTTCGGCTGCGGCACCGCTGCCGGGGGGGGGGGGGGGGGGGGCCCCCCCCCCCCCGCCCCCCCGCGCCCGGCGGCGCGGGGCCCGCGGGGGGGGGGGGGGGGGGGGGGGCGGGGGCGGGCGGGGGGGGGCCCCCCCCCCCCGCCGCCCCCGGGGGGGGGGGGGGGGGGGGGGGGGGGGGGCCCCCCCCCCGGGGGGGGGGCCCCCCCCCCGGCCGCGTCGTGTCCCCCTTCGGCTGCGGCACCGCTGCCGGGGGGCGCTGCCCCCGGACCCCCGGTCCTCAAACGCCGGACGGGCTGGATCTGCCTCCGGCGGCGCCTCAAACGCCGGCGGGGCTGCGTTCTGGCCGCAGGCCGTGAAGTGCGCCCGCAGGGCGTTTCCAGCGGCGGCGCCGCACCCGCTCTCAGGGGACGTCGCGGCCCGGGCCCTGGAGTTCTACCGCCGCGCAGCGCCAGCGGAGGTCCGGGCCCTGTTCGAGGCGGAACGCCATCGCCGTGACGCGGTCGCCCGTCGCGATGCGGGCGAAGGCCTCGATGACGCCCGGCCCCGGGGTGAAGCGGCCGCACTGGCGGATCACCGGGCTGAGGCGGGCGCGGAGGTGGTCCGCCGGGGCCAGGGTGATCAGCTGCTCGTAGGCGGGGCCGACGGTGTGGCCGAGGAGCGAGTGGACCGGGCGGCGGCCGCTGACCACCGCGAGCAGCCGATCGGCGAACCAGTGGTGCGGGCCGAGCCGTACGGTGCGCGCGGGGCGGCGCTGGTCGCTGCGGCCCGCAGGGCGGGTACGGCTCCGGGCCCCGGGGCGGCGGCGGGCGGCCTCCCCGCCGATCGTCGTGCGCAGCGTGGTGTCCATGGCGGTCTGCCCCCATCAGGCCGGGCCCGGGCCGAGTACCGGGCGGTAACTTGATGGGGATCTTCTACAGTGCCGATCACGTTCCGCAATCGCCCGGACCGTTTGGGTGGCCTCCGGGGGTGGTTCACCTATCCGAGTGCGTGGCGGTGCCGCGCAAGGCGTCGGCCGGTCGGTGACGGGTACGGGGGTGGACGGGGGCGAAGGGAGGCCGGACGCCCCGAAGGGGGACGGCGGCGGTCCCCCACTCGGACGCGGGGTGACAGTCGTATCCTGAGGGCGTTTCCGACTACCGAAAGCAGCCGGCCATGCGCGTGTACGTCCCCCTGACCCTCCCCGGGCTCGCCGAGGCGCACAAGGCGGGTGAGCTGGGGCCCGCCCCGCTGCGTGCGTACGCCGTCACGCCCGGGCTGCGCGAGTGGTACGTGTCCGACGACATCGAGGAGCTGGAGTACGCCGCCCTCGGTCGGGCCGCCGCCGCCTCCCTGCGGATGCTGGCGGGGGAGGAATCCGCTCCGCGCAAGCGCGTCGTCGTCGCGCTCGACGTGGACGACAAGGCCGTCACCTCCACCCCCGGGGTCGACGAGGCCACCCTCGGTCAGGTCGGCCTGGCCGCCGCGGTGCGGCTGACCGTGGCCGCCGCCGTGCACGTGGACGCCGACGACGCCCAGGAGGACGTGGCCGCCGCCGCGGCCGCGCTGGAGGCCGCCGACGGCGGGGACGGCGACGCGCAGTTCACCGTGGACGGGGCCGAGGACCACGAGCTGCTGTGGTTCGGGGTGCAGGAGATTCCGGGGCTGTTGCGATGACGGCCCGAAACGCCCACATCGTGTGGGATTGGAACGGAACGCTGCTGCACGACATCGACGCCGTCATCACCGCGACCAACGCCTCCTTCGCCGAGCTCGGCTTCGCGCCGATCACGCTGGAGACGTACCGCGACCTGTACGTCGTGCCGGTGCCCAAGTTCTACGAGCGGCTCATGGGGCGGCTGCCCACCGATGAGGAATGGGTCGTCATGGACGACACCTTCCACCGCCACTACTGGGCCGCCGCCGAGGACTCCGGGCTCGCCGAGGGCGCCCGCGAGCTGCTCGGGGAGTGGCAGCGGGCCGGGCTCACCCAGTCCCTGCTGTCCCTCGCGCCCCACGAGAAGCTCGTCCCGCTCGTCCGGGAACACGGCATCGACGGGCACTTCCTGCGCGTCGACGGCCGGATCGGCCCCTCCCACACCTCCAAGGCGGGGCACCTCGTACGCCACATGGCCGCACTGGACGGGACGGGTGTGACCGCCGGCCGTACGGTCCTCATCGGAGACGCCGTGGACGACGCGCTCGCGGCCGCCCACGTCGGCGCCAGGGCCGTGCTGTACACGGGCGGGTCCCACAGTCGCGCCAGTCTGGAATCGGCCGGTGTGCCCGTCGTGGACAGCCTGGCAGAGGCTGTTCGGACAGCTCGCGAACTGGCCGAATAGCGTCTGGACAGGTGCGCCGCGGGCCACCTGCACGGACTCCCGGCACAGTCGCTGGCCAGAGTGTCAAAGTTCCACCCCGAGATTTGTACAGATGCAGTGAATGACGACCTGGGGGTGGGGCGAGATAGCCTTGTACCCGTGATCAGCGCGATAGTCATCGGCGGCACTGGAGCCTCCGGCATGCGCCCGGCGTACGACCGTACCCGGGCCTTCGCTGATTCCCGCTGCCGGGACTCCCTGCCGAACATGGCTGATTCCCTCCCGGCAGCCTTCCCCGACGACCTAGCGTCGATATCGATCACTGACGGACGTCCCGCCTCCGGGCGGCACTCCGTCATTCCTTCCTTCACCTACGTCACGCAATGGCGCGCGACAGGAGCCAGAGGACATGCAGACCAAGCTGGACGAAGCAAAGGCCGAGCTGCTCGCACGGGCGGCCCGGGTAGCTGAGAACAGCCCGGCCGGGGGGCTACTTCCGACTGGGTCCGAGCAGGGAGAGCGTCCAGACAAGGACACGGTGCTCTCCTACCTCCAGCGCTACTACCTGCACACGGCCCCCGAGGACCTCTCGGACCGCGACCCGGTCGACGTGTTCGGGGCGGCACTCTCGCACTACCGCCTCGCCGAGAACCGTCCGCAGGGCACCGCGAACGTACGCGTGCAGACGCCCACGGTGGAGGAGAACGGCTGGACCTCCAGCCACTCGGTCGTCGAGGTCGTCACCGACGACATGCCCTTCCTCGTGGACTCCGTCACCAACGAGCTGTCCCGCCAGGGCCGCGGCATCCACGTCGTGATCCACCCGCAGGTCGTCGTCCGCCGTGACGTCACCGGCAAGCTCATCGAGATCCTCGGCCCCGACTGCGACGCGCACGGCCCCCGCACCGCGCGCCCCCACGACTCCCTCGTCGAGTCCTGGATCCACGTCGAGATCGACCGCGAGACCGACCGCGCCGACCTCAAGCAGATCACCGTCGACCTGCTGCGCGTCCTGTCCGACGTCCGCGAGTCCGTCGAGGACTGGGAGAAGATGCGCGACGCCGCGCTGCGCATCGCCGACGGCCTGCCCGAGGAGCCCACCGCCCCGGACCTGCGCGAGTACGAGCTCGAAGAGGCCCGCGAGCTGCTGCGCTGGCTCGCCGACGACCACTTCACCTTCCTCGGCTACCGCGAGTACAACCTCGTCGACGGGGACGCCCTGTCCGCCGTGCCCGGCACCGGCCTCGGCATCCTGCGCTCCGACCCGCACCACAGCGGCAAGGACGACGGCCACCCGGTCTCGCCGTCCTTCAACCGGCTGCCCGCGGACGCCCGCGCCAAGGCCCGCGAGCACCGCCTGCTGGTGCTGACCAAGGCCAACAGCCGCTCCACCGTGCACCGCCCCTCGTACCTCGACTACGTGGGCGTGAAGAAGTTCGACGCCAACGGCAACGTCGTCGGCGAGCGCCGCTTCCTCGGCCTGTTCTCCTCCGCCGCGTACACCGAATCCGTGCGCCGCGTCCCCGTCATCCGCCGCAAGGTCACCGAGGTCCTGGAGCGGGCCGGCTTCTCGCCGTCCAGCCACGACGGCCGCGACCTGACGCAGATCCTGGAGACCTACCCGCGCGACGAGCTGTTCCAGACCCCGGTCGACCAGCTCCAGTCCATCGTCACCTCCGTCCTGTACCTGCAGGAGCGCCGCCGGCTGCGGCTGTACCTGCGCCAGGACGAGTACGGGCGCTACTACTCGGCCCTCGTCTACCTGCCGCGCGACCGCTTCACCACCGGCGTCCGACTGCGGCTGATGGACATCCTCAAGGAGGACCTCGACGGCATCAGCGTCGACTTCACCGCCTGGAACACCGAGTCGATCCTCTCCCGCATCCACTTCGTCGTCCGCGTCCCGCAGGGCAAGGAACTCCCGGTCCTGACCGAGGCCGACGTCGAGCGCATCGAGGCCCGCCTCGTCGACGCCGCCCGTTCCTGGGCCGACGGCTTCTCCGAGGCCCTGGTCGCCGAGCTCGGCGAGGAGCGCGCCGCCGAACTGCTGCGCCGCTACGGCACCTCCTTCCCCGAGGGCTACAAGGCCGACCACTCGCCGCGCGCGGCCGTGGCCGACCTGTGCCACCTGGAGAAGCTCTCCGCCAGCGACCGCCCGTTCGCGCTCTCCCTGTACGAGCCGGTCGGCGCGGGCCCCGGCGAGCGCCGCTTCAAGATCTACCGGACCGGTGAGCAGGTCTCGCTGTCCGCGGTCCTGCCCGTGCTCCAGCGCCTGGGCGTCGAGGTCACCGACGAGCGCCCGTACGAGCTGCGCCGCTCCGACCGGGTCAGCGCCTGGATCTACGACTTCGGTCTGCGGATGCCGCTGTCCACCGGCAACGGGGACAACTACCTCGGCGACGACGCCCGCGAGCGGTTCCAGGAGGCCTTCGCGGCCGTGTGGACCGGCGACGCGGAGAACGACAACTTCAACAGCCTCGTGCTGGGCGCCGGGCTCACCTGGCGGCAGGCCGTCGTCCTGCGCGCGTACGCCAAGTACATGCGCCAGGCCGGCTCCACCTTCAGCCAGGACTACATGGAGGACACCCTCCGCAACAACGTCCACACCACCCGGCTGCTGGTCTCCCTCTTCGAGGCGCGGATGTCGCCCGGCCGCCAGGCCGCCGGCAGCGAGCTCGTCGACGCCATGCTGGAGGAGCTGGACGGGGCCCTGGACCAGGTCGCCTCGCTCGACGAGGACCGCATCCTGCGCTCCTTCCTGACGCTGATCAAGGCGACCCTGCGGACCAACTTCTTCCAGCTCAACGGCGCGGGCGAGCCCCACTCGTACGTGTCGATGAAGTTCGACCCGCAGGCCATCCCGGACCTGCCGGCGCCCCGCCCGGCCTTCGAGATCTGGGTGTACTCCCCGCGCGTCGAGGGCGTCCACCTGCGCTTCGGCAAGGTCGCCCGAGGCGGCCTGCGCTGGTCCGACCGCCGCGAGGACTTCCGTACGGAGATCCTCGGCCTGGTCAAGGCGCAGATGGTCAAGAACACCGTCATCGTGCCCGTCGGCGCCAAGGGCGGCTTCGTCGCGAAGAACCTCCCGGACCCGTCCGTGGACCGCGACGCGTGGCTCGCCGAGGGCATCGCCTCGTACAAGATCTTCATCTCGGCGCTGCTCGACATCACCGACAACATGGTCGCCGGCGAGGTCGTGCCGCCGAAGGGCGTCGTCCGCCACGACGAGGACGACACCTACCTCGTCGTCGCCGCCGACAAGGGCACCGCCACCTTCTCCGACATCGCCAACGGGGTCGCCGAGTCCTACGGCTTCTGGCTGGGCGACGCCTTCGCGTCGGGCGGCTCGGCCGGCTACGACCACAAGGGCATGGGCATCACGGCCCGCGGCGCGTGGGAGTCCGTCAAGCGGCACTTCCGCGAGCTGGGCCACGACACCCAGACCGAGGACTTCACCGTCGTCGGCGTCGGCGACATGTCCGGTGACGTGTTCGGCAACGGCATGCTGCTCTCCGAGCACATCCGCCTCGTGGCCGCCTTCGACCACCGGCACATCTTCATCGACCCGAACCCGGACGCGGCCACCTCGTACGCCGAGCGCCGCCGCCTGTTCGACCTGCCGCGCTCCTCGTGGGCCGACTACGACACCTCGCTGATCTCCGCGGGCGGCGGCGTCCACCCGCGCAGCGCGAAGGCCGTCCCGATCACCGCGCAGGTCCGCGAGGCCCTGGGCATCGAGGCGGGCGTCACCAAGATGACCCCGGCCGACCTGATGAAGGCGATCCTGCAGTCCCCGGTGGACCTGCTGTGGAACGGCGGCATCGGCACGTACGTCAAGGCCACGGCCGAGACGCACGCGGACGTCGGCGACAAGGCCAACGACGCCATCCGCGTCAACGGCTCCGAGATCCGGGCCAAGGTCATCGGCGAGGGCGGCAACCTGGGCCTGACCCAGCTCGGCCGCATCGAGTTCGCCCACCACGGCGGCAAGGTCAACACCGACGCCATCGACAACAGCGCGGGCGTGGACACCTCCGACCACGAGGTGAACATCAAGATCCTGCTCAACGCGGTCGTCGCCGACGGGGACATGACCGTCAAGCAGCGCAACAAGCTGCTCGCCGAGATGACCGACGAGGTCGGCACGCTCGTCCTGCGCAACAACTACGCGCAGAACACGGCGCTCGCCAACGCCTCCGCCCAGGCCCCGAGCCTGCTCCACGCCCAGCAGCGCTTCATGCGCCGCCTGGAGAGCGAGGGCCGGCTCAACCGCGAGCTGGAGTTCCTGCCCACCGACCGCCAGATCCGCGAGCTGCTCAACACCGGCAAGGGCCTGACCCAGCCGGAGCTGGCCGTCCTGTTCGCCTACACCAAGATCACGGTGGCGGACGAGCTCATCCACACCGAGCTCCCGGACGACCCGTACCTGCGCCGCCTGCTCCACGCGTACTTCCCGGGCGCCCTGCTCAAGAAGTTCCCGGAGCAGATCGACGCGCACGCGCTGCGCCGCGAGATCATCACCACGCTCCTGGTCAACGACACCGTCAACACCGGTGGTTCGACCTTCCTGCACCGCCTGCGCGAGGAGACCGGGGCCTCCCTGGAGGAGATCGTCCGGGCGCAGCTCGCCGCGCGCGAGATCTTCGGCCTGGCCAAGGTGTGGGACGCGGTGGAGGCGCTCGACAACGAGGTCGCCGCCGACGTCCAGACCCGGGTGCGGCTGCACTCGCGCCGTCTGGTCGAGCGCGGTACGCGCTGGCTGCTCAACAACCGGCCGCAGCCGCTCCAGATCACCGAGACCATCGACTTCTTCTCGGCGCGCGTCGCCGAGGTGTGGGCGGAGCTGCCGAAGCTGGTGCGCGGCGCCGACCTGGAGTGGTACCAGTCGATCCTGGACGAGCTGACGGGCGAGGGCGTCCCGGAGGAGCTGGCGGCGAAGGTCGCCGGGTTCTCCTCGGCCTTCCCGACGCTCGACATCGTCGCGATCGCCGACCGCACCGGTGTGGACCCGCTGGGTGTCGCCGAGGTGTACTACGACCTCGCCGACCGCCTGGACATCACGCAGCTGATGGACCGGATCATCGAACTGCCGCGGTCCGACCGCTGGCAGTCCATGGCCCGCGCCTCCATCCGCGAGGACCTCTTCGCGGCGCACGGGGCCCTGACCGCGGACGTCCTGTCCGTGGGCGAAGGGGACTCGACTCCCGAGGAGCGCTTCAAGGCGTGGGAGGAGAAGAACGCGGCGCTGATCGGCCGTGCGCGGACGACCCTGGACGAGATCCGGGGGTCGGACGACTTCGACCTGGCGAACCTGTCGGTGGCGATGCGGACGATGCGGTCGCTGCTGCGCGCGCACAGCTAGTCGGAAACGGCGGGGGGGGCCCCCCCCCCCGGGGGGGGGGGGGGCCCCGGGGGGTGTCAGGGGGGGGGGCGCCCCCCCCGGGGCCCCCCCCCCCCCCCCCCCCCCCCACACCCCCCCCGGGGGGGGGTGGCCCCCCCCCCCG